>CAYVFU010000080.1:0-21033 GCA_964450495.1 uncultured Saprospiraceae bacterium
TAACCTTAGTCTTTATACTTGTATAGTTTGTAACTAACTTTCATGGGGCGCCTACCAATCGTTGATCAGCATCTGCCTGATAAGTATGTGCGAGGTATTAATGTTATATAAACACAGTCCATGTTGTTTTATCAAATTAAACGAATGATACGTTAAAAAACACATAACTCTAGACTTCATAATCGTGTCGTTTGCAAGTATTATTGGAGCCAGACTTACCAATGATTTACTATTCTCTAACTGAAAATTAAGTAGCAGTTAAAAATCTGGTTTAAATGTTTCACATACTAAGTCCACGTTGCTTTAACCAATTAAAACAACAATAGTAATGTAAGAATCTGAATAACTCTGGACTAAACGCTAAATCACATTTTAAGTCACAGCTTTTTCAATAACTCTTGAGAGGTTTTATAATAAGAAGAACTCGAAGGGATCTGATCAAGCAAGTTTTTTGCTTTAGTGATGTCGTCTTGTTTAATGTTTAATAGTGCTAAATAATAATTGGCTCCCGCACCAAAAACAGAATGTGATAAAAGTGGCTCCAATGTTTGTTTTGCCTCAGTCAGTTTGTTAGCACCGAGAGCACTGACCCCTTGGTAAAATTGTAATTGAGGATCCGTATTTTCTGTGATAGCCACCAGCTTCTCAAACTTTTGATAAGCTAAATCATAGTTTGTATCATTAAAAGCCTTTTCTGCTTCTGACGCCGATGAATCATTAGTTGATCTTGTCTGTAATGAAATAGACTCAGGATTAAAATAGTTAGCGTACAGATTGTCTGTCGAAGTTGTTGCGTTATCAAAAAGCGGGCGTATAAATAAACCAAGAACCAACATCGCAGCAACTGCGGCTGGAATGAAATAAACCATTTTTGATTGTCTTTTCTGCTCTGTTGAAGGTATTCCGACATTACTAGACAAGTCATGTACTTTATCTTGGTGTTCCAGTTTAAATTGTTCTAAGACACTATCCATTGACTGTTTAGTCATAGCCTTTTGTTGATGTGTCTGCAAAAATGAATGTTGCATTACATACACTTCGTATTGTTCTTTGGTAGAAGGGTTATCTGCAAGCAAAGTTTCGAAATCTGTTTTTTCTTTGCCAATAAGCTCACCTTTATAGTATTTTTCGAATTGCTCAGTACTCATTTTTACTATTTTTCCACTTTGGATAATATGCATGGTCCTCGATGTGTTTACGCCAAGCTTCCATACAAGAAAATTTTCGCTTATACACTGTGTTAGCATTGCTCATCCCCAACTCTTTTGCTACTTCACTTGGTTTATGACCCTCTGTTAACATTGACAAAACCTTCTGGCACAATGAGGATATATTCATAAAACTTTCATTTAACATTTCTTGAATTTGCTGCTGAGATATTGACTGCTCAACAGTATCTATCAATACAGCATTTTCAGTATGTCGTGATGCAAGGACATTTCTTACCTTATCCTCCGTGGCTCTTTTTCTCAATATATCCAGCCACTTATTTTTACAAATACGAGAAATCAAGGCATTCATTGACACCTTTAATTCAAAATCCTCCTTGAAGGTTAGATGCATAACCGCTTCCATGCCATCTTGGAATACGTCATAAGCATCGTCCTCCGTACCAGAATTTTGCTTTACCCAAGTGATAAAATAAGGAAGATTGTCTTGGTAAATTCTTTTCAACACAAGCTGATCACCTGTTCTTACTCCTTCGATATATTGCTCTTTGCTTATCATTTGAAATGAGTTACAAATAAAATTTAAGGTAAAATAGGTAAGAAATATCAACCAACCCGACATCAGGGTAATTATATAAAATGATTAACATGAAAACTCAACATTTATCATCTAACACAAAACGTGTAATTTCCAATAGAGAAAGAGAAATCCTAATACTTATTATTAAGGAGTATTCAACAAAGGAAATTGCCCATTTATTACATGTGAGTTACGAAACTGTCAATTCACATAGAAAAAACATGATGAAGAAACTTAGCGTCAGAAACACAGCAGGCATGGTCCGGGTCGCATTCCAACGCCAACTTGTGCCCATTCCATTTGTAATGGCAAGCTGAAAACTATTGATTTTACAAATTAAAATTATGTGTGTGCTAAATAATACCATTACATTTGACAACCAATTAGTCAACAGAAAGAACTTAATGAAACAAGTTGCTAACTTCCGAATCCTGTTTCTGTTATGGATAGGATTACAAACTTCTCTAATTTCACAAAATTGTGATTACAATAAGTCAATTCCTGATGATCCAATAGCGCAAGACTCATTCTTTGCAGAAAACACTATTGGTTCATCGGGTACAGTTAATCCACCGGACAGTGTGCTTTTTTCTGCAGGTAATGAGATAAGGCTTTTACCTGACTTTGAAGTCAATAGCGGAAGTTTTTTCCATGCTTACATAGAAGGGTGTGAACCAACTTGCCCAAGTGTGAATCCATGTATTGATGGTGGGTGTAAAACAGTATATGACACCCTAACCACAAATGCAGGGTTCCCGTTTTATGCACATGAAATGATCATCACTTACCCAGACTCCATACAAGTGACAGAAGAGCTCAACGATAATATCATTTTCGTCCAATTGCAAAATGGCCAAACCAAAGCAATAGATCTTGATACGCTTGTCAAAAATATTTATGGTCTCCCTCCTAACGTTCCTAATGGAAGAACAGAAAAATGTCTGTGTGATAAAAATATTTACAGATATAAAAACACTAACATCCTCATGGAAGAAAGTGGGATTGGTCAAGCCAGTTGCCGGGCAGGTACTGAAGACGAAGGAGGGATATACACTCTAAATCATGCTGTCGAACCAGACTTTCCAAAATTATTTCCATTTGTAGGCGCTGTGCCTTCTGCAGTGTTTTCGCTATATGAAAATCCGAACCCAACAAATATCGTGATAGCAGTTCTTGACTCTGGTTTGGAGCCAGAATTTATGGATTTAAGTGACAGAGTATTGCACAATGGACCACAATATAGTTGCCCAAAATTCACTTCAATTGCATCTAGTTTTGGTTGGAATTTTGTAGACGATAGCCCAGATATCCGGGATGATCGAGGACATGGCACATTGGTCACATTAAATATGGTAGAAGCTGTAAAAGGCTTGTCCTCATTACCAAAATCGCAGGTCGAGATATTGACAGTTAAAGTCTTAGACGACTGCGGTCTTGGCAGTATTTACTCAACTGTATGCGGCCTACAATATGCAGCTGGGGTGAATAGTGACATCATTAATGCTAGCTGGGGAACTTACAGAAATGATCGCCAATTGCAACGAGCTATTAGTGAAGTATCAGATAAAGGAATCAAAGTAGTCTGCTCTGCCGGAAACAACGGGCTTAATCTAAATATGGTGGAACATTTTCCTTCTGGTTATGCTAGACAATTTAGATACATAAATGATGATGGTAGCCCAGGTCCGATTGTAACTTCCGATCCGAATGTTTTTGAAATCGCTGGCTTGTGTCGAACAATAACAGACACTTGTGGCACAGAAGCAATTAATCTTGCTTTGTGGGAATTGTCAAATTTTGCTACCACAATATTTGCTGAACCCTCAGTGGATGCACAAGAGTTGGTGAATGCAAAGCTATCTTCAATGGATCAAATCGCTTGTCAAATAAATGGAACATCATATGCTGCTCCGATATTCGCCGCTGGTTTGGCAAGACAAATAAACAATAGTGCTAGTACAACCAAAAATGCAATGCTGTCCAACTCAAAAAGAATACATCCAGACAAGAATCAATATTCTTACTATCTTAACAATTGTCAGTAATGCAATATAGATTATTAGCCGTACAACAACATATTTCCATCTTCTCCTAACTGTTCAGATATTCTTTCTGTTGCTTTATAGTGGTGCCATGCAATGCCAAGAAGATGTAGCCCATAAAATTGACTCCATTAGACAATCAGGATTTGATTATACAAAACAAGTAACTTTATTTGAAGCACTAAAGCGAGATGATATACGCCAAATTGATCGTGCGTTTATTCATTACTATTTAGGTCATCGATATGAAAGATTAAACTTCTTTAGGCAATCGATTAAACATTCTGAAGATGCTATACGTCTATTCCATGACATTGATTTTGAAGGCTACCAATTGCCATATGCTTATTCCAAACTAGGTGATGCCTACTTTAATCTTGGAAAATATAATCAGGCTTTAGAGACTTATAAAAAAATTGAATCACTTGAATTAAAAGGCAAAGGATATAATGCATTAGCTAATGGTGTTCGTGTTTCAGCAGAAATTTACTTGTCAAGAGGTGAATATAAATCTGCAATCCAATTAATTGAATATGTAGATCAATTCAAAGAACATTTTCATATTGAAGACTACTCAAAATTAATGCTTGTATTATCTCTTAATTATTCCAATCTAGACTCTATTGAAATTGAAAAATCTAAGCAAGCATTACAACTATCCATAGATTCAAATTTTAATATTGAAAAAAATACCTGGAGAAGTCCTAGTAGGCGATTATATCAGATGTTGCAAGCTGCATTTATCGAAGACAGATCAGGCAATTACTGGAAGTCCAATGAACTGTACAAACAAACACTTGACTTTGCAAAAAAAGAAAGTCCAAATGACCTTTTAGGTCTCTCCGTATTACACACTAATATTGCATACAACTTACTACAAACGAATCAAACAGAATCCGCACTTCATCAAGCAAGAACAGCCAAAAGCTTATTTAGCAATTCAATGATTAGCCTGCATCCTGATAGATATCTTTTAATCTTGGATAATCTTTCCTTATCCTTTCTCAGAAATAATCAAATTGATTCTGCAGAATATTATAATTCGAAAGCTCTTGAATTCGTGGACGATAACACATCGCAACAAGTAAGTCTGTACAAGGAACACATAGACTTGCTGTTTAATAAAAGTAAAATTGAAGTAGCTAGATCCATTGATTCTAAATCAAATAGCTTAAATGAAGCGATAAAAAATTTAAGTAAGATGGATGGTATACTAGACCAATATATAAAACAGACTTATTTCGAATCGAGTGCCATTAATCTCAAGACTAAATATCATGATTATTATAAAGACGCTATAGAATTGTCTTATGAGGCGAATGATCTTCACGCCTTTTGGCATTTTAGTGAAAAGTCAAAAAATATATTGTTACTCGATGCCATCTTGACAAAAACAAAATGGCAAAGTCCAGATGAAAACAGGCTCACACAAATCAAAGAAAAAGAAATACAGCTCGATTATGCACTTGAGGGCAATCTTGATACTATTCAAAAAGATTCTGTCAGACAATTAATCGCCAATAACAGAAAAAATCAAGTCGAATTATTAGAACAATTAAAAAATGAAACATCTTTTGATAAAATAGAAATAACAGATTATGAGTCATTCAAAAATAAAATATCAAATAATTGCTTTGTACAATACCAATTTGGAAAACAGTTTTTATACGCTCTTATAGTAAATGACCAAAGAGAAAATATAATTCAACTCGAAAAGTCTACAAGAATTAAGCAGACATTAAATAGCTATTTACAATTACTACAACAGCCCTCATTTGATGAAAATAAATTAAATGCAATAGATAATTTATCTCATCAGCTTTATCAATTATTGGTTGAACCCTTAAACTTAACTTGTAATCAAATAATCATTTCAACAGATGAAGAACTGGCCTTACTGCCATTTGAAGCTCTGCAAGTTTCCACTGAAAATAATGATTTCCTAATCAAACACTTAGTTATTCAGTATGTCCTTTCTGGTAGTTTTTTATTCCAAAAAAACAGCACAAATAATGTGCCTGTTGCCGTCAAGCATATCATTCCAGAATATGAATATTCAGAAAACAGCACAGGTTTGACTCCCCTACCCTTTGCAGATGAAGAATCACAAACATTAATTGGTCTTTTTAAAAGCACAAAGAGTTCGACAAAAAATGAGTTTATTAAAGGCCTCGAGCAGGGAGAAATAATTCACTTTAGCGGACACGCAATTTTAAATGAAGAGGACAATAATAAATCATATTTAGCCTTTTCAAATTCATCAGCATTGTCAGACAAATTAACGCTTGCGGAGTTATACAATAAAAGATCGGATTCACCATTTATCAATCTTGCTGCATGTAATACCGCAAGTGGAAAAATATTGTATGGTGAAGGCATATCAAGCTTATCCAGAGGTTTGCTTTATAGTGGCGTACAATCAGTAAAAAGCACTATGTGGGCTGTCAATGATAAATCCTCATCTGAAATTTCTAATGCCTTTTATACGTATTTAAAAAAGGGAGAATCTAAGAGTTCATCACTACACAAGGCAAAATTGGACTTTTTACAAACTGCTAGTGACGAAAATAAGCACCCTTATTATTGGGCAGGAATCAGAATATATGGTAATGATAACGCACTATCGTTTAAACGGAAAATAAATATTCCGCTTGTATTGGCCACATGTCTATTTGTATTGATACTAATTTTTTATTGGCAGAAATCCTAACGACTTCAACCAAGCAACCCTTGAAAATACGATGTAAATTCTTCCACAGTCATCGCTCCTTTATCTCCATCACCTTGCATTCGTACAGACACCTTATTGACTTCAGCTTCCTTCTCCCCAACAATCAGCATGATTGGAATTTTCTTCAATTCCGTATCTCGTATTTTTTTACCTATAGACTCTGTTCTACTATCGATAGATCCTCTGATATCATGCATGGACAATGTCTGTTGGACTTCTTTCGCATAGTCTAAATACTTATCACTTATAGGCAAAATCGCGTATTGTTCTGGAGTTAACCACAATGGAAATTTACCTGCACAGTGTTCAATCAATACGCCGATAAATCTCTCCATAGAACCAAATGGCGCTCTATGAATCATGACTGGTCTATGAGGTTTATTATCCGCGCCTATATACTCCAATTCAAACCTCTCCGGTAACGTATAATCAACTTGAATGGTACCCAACTGCCATCGACGCCCAAGTGCATCTTTAATCATGAAGTCTAACTTAGGTCCATAAAAAGCTGCTTCTCCTAACTCTATGGTCGTTTCCAAATTAACTTCTTTAGTCGCTTCAATAATGGCTCTCTCAGCATTTTCCCAATTCTCATCGGTACCGATATATTTTTCTTTATTGTCAGGATCTCTAAGTGAAATCTGTGCTGTAAAATTCTCAAAGCCCAATTTTTTTATCACATGCATCGTCAAATCCAGCACGTTTAAAAACTCAGCTTTTACTTGATCTGGCATGCAAAAAATATGTGCATCATCTTGTGTAAATCCACGGACTCTTGTCAATCCATGCAATTCACCGGTTTGCTCATAACGATAAACTGTACCAAATTCTGCTATTCTTACTGGTAAGTCTTTGTAGGATTTTGGTCTGTTGCCATAAATCTCACAATGATGTGGGCAGTTCATTGGCTTGAGGAAAAATTCTTCTCCTTCTCTAGGTGTAGTAATTGGCTGAAAAGAATCCTCGCCATATTTTTCGTAATGCCCAGAAGTCACATACAAATCTTTTTTTGCGATGTGAGGAGTGATGACAGGTGTGTATCCTCTTTTTATTTGTTCTTGCTTTAAAAAATCTTCTAGCCGCGTTCTTAATGCCGTTCCTTTAGGCAACCAGATTGGCAAACCTGCACCTACCTTTTCAGAAAACATAAAAAGCTCTAATTCCTTGCCGAGTTTACGGTGATCACGCTTCTTAGCTTCTTCGATCATGTGCAGATACTCCGTAAGTTCTTTCTGCTTTGGAAAGGTAATGCCATAAATACGAGTCAGCTGCTTTCTTTTCTCATCCCCTCTCCAATACGCACCAGCTACTTTGGTTAATTTGACAGCTTTGATTGGTGCAGTTGAAGGGATATGCGGACCTCTACACAAATCTGTAAAATTACCTTGCTGATAGAATGTAATTGAACCATCATCTAAGCCCTCTAACAATTCAAGTTTGTACTCATCTCCTTTTTCTGTAAAATGAGAAATTGCTTCATCTTTACTAACATCGATTCTATTGAAAATATTTTTTTCTCTAGCGAGCTCCAGCATCTTCTTTTCTATAGCTGTAAAATCGTTGGTACTGATCACCTTGTCGCCAAGATCTATATCATAATAAAATCCCTGTTCGATCGCTGGACCGATACCAAATTTCGTCCCTGGATACAATGCTTCTAATGCTTCTGCCATCAAGTGAGCAGATGAATGCCAAAATGTAGCTTTGCCATCATCATCTTTCCATGTATGTAGAGTAAGATTGGCATCTTCATATATTGGCCTATTGGCATCCCATACGTCTTCATTCACAGTTGCAGACAAGACATTACGTGCTAAACCTTCAGATATTGAAGTGGCAACCTGCATTGCTGTCGTCCCTATTTCATATTGCCTGACCGAACCATCCGGAAGAGTAATATTTATCATACATTTAATTTAGCTTGCAAAGGTAAAATTTTGTTGTCAATAGACACGGTACTTATGAAAATGACACAATCATATTCTATTCAAAGACATAAGAATGAAACTGTAATTCTTGTGAATGATGATATTGTCATTGAAGAACCACTGGAAATCAAGCTTTCTCACAAAGGAAAAATGCACGATTTATCAGTCACCATGCGCACTCCAGGTCAAGACTTTGACTTGATTACTGGATTTCTCTTTACAGAGGGTATTATTCATAACTATTCAGACATCTCCAAAATAGCTTACGCTTCTAGCCAGCAAGATATTGAAGAACAACATCAATCAGTGCTTGTACATTTACATGAAAATGTACCTTTCGATAAAGCAAAAATGGAACGACACTTTTATTCTTCCAGCAGTTGTGGTGTTTGCGGCAAAACGTCCGTAGAAATGACAAAGCAACAAGGAGTATATCTGTTTGCCAAATCAGAACCTGTATTTAAAAAAGCCATCATGTATCAATTGGCCAAAACGCTAATAAATGCACAGTCTATTTTCAGTAAAACAGGAGGTAATCATGCCGTTGCTCTGGTAACTATTGACGGAGTAATCATCACGATGATGGAAGATGTCGGCAGACACAATGCTATGGATAAAGTAATTGGTAAATCCATTAAATCTGGAGACATACCATTAACGAATTATGGCATTGTTGTAAGTGGAAGAGCGGGTTTTGAACTTGTCCAAAAAGCTTGGATGGCAGGAATTCCAATATTAATGTCAATTGGTGCGCCGTCAAGTTTGGCAATAGATCTTGCTCAAGAAGTTGGCATCACCCTAGTTGGCTTTCTTAGCGATTCCAAATTCAATGTATATACTTACCCCAATCGAATTGACTAACTTAGTGAAATGGGAAAGCAACCAAAAGAAGAAACACCTCAAAAATTAACTGGAATTGTCATTAAAGACATACCGGAAGTTGCAGTTGGTGTAGGTGCCGTATCTTCTTCAGTCAAACATTTATCCAAATATATGTCTGCTAGGCAAGCGCTAAAGACTATGTTTAAAGTGAACCAAAAAGGCGGCTTCGACTGTCCAGGGTGCGCTTGGCCAGATCCAGATGATGATCGATCCAAGATTGGGGAGTACTGCGAGAATGGCATTAAAGCCATTGCTGAAGAAGCTCAACGAAAGACAATAGGTGCCAAGTTTTTTAAGAAAAATTCCGTGTATGATCTTTCGCTAAAATCAGATTTTGAGTTAGGAAAAATGGGGCGTTTGGCAGAGCCGCTTATCCTAAAACCTGGATCAAATCATTACCAGCCAATCAGTTGGTCAGATGCCTTTCGGACAATTGCCAAACAGTTAAATGACCTAGATTCTCCTGATGAAGCTATCTTTTATACAAGCGGTCGTACTTCTAACGAAGCAGCATTTTTATACCAGCTGTTTGTCAGACAATTTGGGACAAATAATCTCCCGGACTGCTCTAACATGTGTCACGAATCAAGTGGGACGGCACTCTCTCAAACCATTGGTATTGGAAAAGGTAGCGTCACTTTGCAAGACATGTATGAAGCTGAGGTCATCTTGGTGATGGGCCAAAACCCTGGCACCAATCACCCTAGAATGCTGAGTGCTTTAGAAAAATGTAAGGAGAATGGTGGTAAAATAGTTACAGTCAATCCATTGCCAGAAGCAGGTCTAATGAACTTTGTCAATCCGCAAAAACCAACAAAAATGTTGACAGGTGGAACCAAATTGACAGATGTTTTCCTTCCGGTAAAGTTAAATGGAGATGTCGCTTTATTAAAAGCAATTATGCAACGACTCATAAGATTAGATTCTAAAACTAAACCAATTCTAGATCATACTTTTATCAAAGAAAAAACCAATGGGTTTGAAGCATTTAAGAAAAAACTACTTGATGAAGACTATGACATTTTAATAGAGAACTCTGGAATTTCAAAAGAACAAATTGAAGAGGTTGTAAACCTAATAAAAGACAAAAGTAAAATCATTATTTGTTGGGCAATGGGACTGACTCAACATATTAATGGCGTTGACAACATAAAAGAGATAGTCAATTTACTGTTGATGAAGGGAGCCATTGGCAAACCTGGAGCTGGCACTTGTCCAGTGCGAGGACACAGTAACGTCCAAGGAGATCGAACAATGGGAATATGGGAAGCACCAAAGGACAGTTTCTTAGATAATCTGGAAGAGACTTTTCAATTTGAAGCACCGAGAAAACATGGGTATGCTGTGGTAGATGCCATAGAAGCAATGCATAAAAAGAAGGCAAGTGTGTTTTTTGCTATGGGTGGAAATTTTTTGAGTGCCACACCAGACACCCTTTATACTGCACAAGCCTTACGCAAGTGCTCTATGACTATCCATGTATCGACTAAACTTAATCGATCTCATTTGATTCATGGCGAAACTGCTATGATATTGCCGTGTCTTGGACGAACAGAAATTGATAAACAACTAGATGGAAAGCAGTTTGTCAGTGTAGAAAATTCAATGGGCATTGTGCATTCGTCTGAAGGAATTTTACCCCCAGCTTCCAAGCAACTGAAGAGTGAAGTTGATATTGTCTGTAATTTGGCTGCAGAAACGTTGGGCGATAAAGTTCCTACTAAGTGGATGAGCTTCAAAAATAATTATGATTCTATAAGAGATAAAATAGAAGAAGTCATTCCAGGCTTCGAAAATTACAACACACGTGTCCGAAAAGGAAGTGGATTCTATTTACCAAATGGAGCAAGAGAGGGCACGTTTAACACTGCCTCTGGTAAAGCAGAATTTTCAGTCATTGATGTACCAAAAAACATTCTTCGCGAAGGAGAATTCGCGATGATGACAATCAGAAGTCACGATCAATATAACACCACTATTTATGGTCTGGATGATCGATACAGAGGCATTTATAATGAGCGTCGTGTGGTATTAATGAATAAGGCGGATATGAATGAATATGGATTCTCAAATAAGCAGTTGGTTAACTTAAAACAGCAGTCAAAGGGAAAAACAAGGATAGCAGAGAGATTTATGGTTGTTGAATATTCAATTCCAAGACAATGCGTAGCTACTTATTTCCCTGAAGCCAATGTCCTAATACCAATAGATCATATAGCTAAAGAAAGCAAAACTCCGGCTTCTAAATATGTTACTATCACAATAGAATTCGTCTAAACCTTTGACGATTATTGACAAAATTGGCTATTTTAAGTCAAGGTTTAACTTAAGTTAAGTGGGTTTTGAGATATTTATCGTCTTTATGTTGATATTTGCACCTTGTAAGAGTTTTTTTTTGAAATGCATAAATTGTAATCCTTTAGTGTCGTTATACAAGACCATAACAGGATATTCCCCGTATATCCTCATTCTGTGTTTTTCTATTCAATGTCAATTGAATGTTTTGGCTCATGGAGAGCTTGATACTCGCATTGCAGCAGTTTCTGCTGAAATAGAACTCAACCCAGATATTGATAGCTTGTACATAAAAAGAGGAACACTTTATTTTCAACACGAAGACTATTTGAAATCAATTAGGGACTTTGAAAAAGTAGAAGAGTTATCAGGTCCTTCAACTGTTGTTTATATAAGTTATGCTAAAGCTTGGCACAAATTAGAGAAATTAGATTTTGCACTAGAAAGTGTAAATGATGCCATTGACCTAAATCCTGAAAGTGCTACTGCCTATAGATTGAAAGGCAAAATTCTTTTTGACATGAAAGATTTTGTAGGTGCTGCTTCAAACGCGGAGCAAACATTAAATAAAAGTAAAAAACGCATTACTGAACATTACACTGAATACATAGAAGCTTTAGATTCTATCGCTACTACCGATTCAAAAAAGACCGCTATTCAAGTGTTACAAAGAGGTAAAAATGACTTGGGCGAACTGCCGTTGTTCCTCCATAAAACTATAGATCTCTACATCGAACTAGGAGATTATGAAAATGCCATAAAAACGACAACTACACTCTTAAATAAATCAAATAGAAAAGAAAGAATTCTGTTCAAACGAGCTCAGTTATATTACTCTCAAAATGAATTTAATAAATCAATGCAGGACATTAATTCCGCTTTATTTGAGATTGATGGCTTACCAGCTCGGTATGCACATTCTAATCCAATGAAAGAACTAAAAACTGAATTGAACTCTTTTAGTCAAAAACTGAATCCAAGATGATAAAACTACGCCTTTTAACAAGTTTCTTTTTCCTAATGTCTCTTGGCCTTTATGGTCAAACCACTATTTTCGACTTTGGCTCAGTATGGAAATACTATGATCTAGGTGACGAACCACCAAAGATTATGGGGAACGACTATTTTGACAGCAACTATGACGATAGCAGTTGGGCATCTGGCCCTGCGCAGCTTGGTTATGGTGATGCTGATGAAGCTACGGTAATTAATGATACAGCGAATGGTACTAATTTAATAACTGCCTACTTCAGATTAGATTTTAATGTTAGCAATCCTGGGGCATCCCCAATGTATGACGCTGACTTAATATATGACGATGGTGCTGTTGTTTATCTGAATGGCGTTGAAATTCATAGAGTTAATATAAGTACGCCAAATCAGAATTACTCTACGTTCGCCGACGCTAATAATGGAGACAATGTATTGAGCAGTTTTCAGTTCGCTCCATCTGATTTAGTAGCTGGAAATAATACCATGGTTGTTGAAGTTCATCAGCGTACAGATGACAGTTCTGATATAAGCTTTGACATGTCTGTCACCACACAGCCTGCTATTATCAGAGGGCCTTATATTCAGAAACTTACACCAACATCAGCAGTTGTAAAATGGAGAACATCTTATCCAGCTGAATCTGTGGTCAAATATGGCTTATCCGTTAATACAGCAGTAAATACACAGTCTGATGCAATTTTAAAAACTGATCATGAAGTAGAAATTACTGGCTTAAATTCTAACAGAAAATACTTTTACTTATTACAAGACGGTACATCTACAATATTACCAGCCGCAACGGATCTACATTTTATCACTGCGCCACCTCACGGCACTATACAACCTGTAACTGCATGGGTTTTAGGGGATCCTGGAACAGGTAATAATAATGCGCGTGCTGTTAGAGATGCGTATTATAATTATATCGGTACGGATCATACAGACATGATGTTGTTCTTAGGTGATAATGCCTATAATGATGGTACTGATGCACAATATCAAGGCGCAATGTTTGAAAACATGTATGAAGACATGTTAAAGAATACAGTAGCCTGGTCATGCCTCGGAAACCACGATGGCCATACAGCAGATTCTGATTCTCAGACTGGAAATTACTATGAGATTTTTGATTTCCCTACAAACGGAGAAGCAGGAGGTGTTGCATCAGGAACTGAAGCCTATTATTCATTTGATTACGCCAATATACATTTCATCATTCTAGATTCTCATGACACAAACCGTGATGTAGGTGGAGCCATGTACAATTGGGCAGAAATGGATATTCAAAACACTACGCAAGAATGGATAGTGGCATTTTGGCACCACCCTGTATATACAAAAGGATCTCACAATTCTGATAACCGATCTGACTCACAAGGAAGAATGCATGATATGAGAGAAAATTTCCTGCCGATGTTAGAGCAAAATGGCATTGACTTAGTGTTGTCTGGCCACAGTCACTCTTACGAACGATCATATTTTGTAAACGGTCACTATGGAAATTCAACAACTTTTGATTCGAACGTTCATGTTGTAGGTCCAAACGGATACGGTGATGGTCAAATCTCAGGCGATGGTACGTATCAAAAAGATTTATGTTCACCAGGTAGTGCATACATTACTACTGGAAGTGCAGGTAAAATAACTGGAAATGGAAGTTTAAACCACCCAGTATTTCATTATTCTGCTAAATCTTTAGGATCAGTTGTTCTGGAAATTGATGGAAGTCAAATGGATATAAAATTTGTTCGAAATACAGGAGCCATTGATGACTTTTTCTCTATTCAAAAAGGAAATTTTGGTTTTCCATGTGACGATGGAGATCCTTGTACAGTTGACGATATAGTTGATGCTTCATGCAATTGCGTAGGCACACTGTTACCTCCGACAGATACAGATAATGATGGTACAGATGATTGTTTGGATGGTTGTCCGAACGATTCAATGAAAACAGAGCCGGGAATTTGTGGTTGTGGGGTTTCTGACACCTTGGATACTGATTCAGATGGTACTGTCGATTGCATCGATTATTGTCCAACAGATCCTGCAAAAATAACGCCTGGCATTTGTGGTTGTGGAGTTTCTGATCTAGCTGATGCAGATGCAGATGGCACACCTGATTGCGCAGATGGTTGTCCGAATGATCCTTTTAAAACAGCTCCAGGTATTTGTGGTTGTGGTTCGTCTGATGTAGATTCTGATGCAGATGGTACAGCTGATTGTGATGATGAATGTCCAACTGATCCACTGAAAATACTTGAAGGAATTTGTGGTTGCAATACCTCAGACATAGACAATGATGCCGATGGCACTCCAGACTGTAATGATGAATGTCCTAATGACCCGCTTAAAATAGTCGCAGGTATTTGTGGATGTGGGTTGTCAGATACATCGGATTCTGATTCAGATGGCACCCTTGATTGTTTCGATGATTGTCCGAATGATCCATTAAAAATAGCCGCCGGAATTTGTGGGTGTGGGATCTCGGACTCGGCAGATGCTGATTCAGATGGCACACCAGATTGTATTGATGATTGTCCTAACGATCCTCTCAAAATACTTGCAGGCATCTGTGGTTGTGGCATCTCTGACACCTTAGATACAGATGGAGATAGTACCATTGATTGTCAAGACGGGTGTCCAAATGATCCTCTTAAAATTTCTGCTGGTATTTGTGGTTGTGGATTCTCTGACACTATAGATTCAGATGGAGATGGTACTATTGATTGTCAGGATGGTTGTCCGAATGACGCACTCAAAATTACCCCTGGTTTATGCGGATGTGGTACTGTGGATGTAGATCTAAATCAGAATGATATTTGTGATTTGTCTGAAGAACCATGTACGTTTATTGATATCGAAAATTTTGAACTTGGTAGTGGCATATGGTCACCAGCAGGTTCTGGAAATCTTGATGCTGAACGAGTGATGTCTTCGCTAAG
The DNA here is from genome assembly GCA_964450495.1 of uncultured Saprospiraceae bacterium. Classification (GTDB taxonomy): domain Bacteria; phylum Bacteroidota; class Bacteroidia; order Chitinophagales; family Saprospiraceae; genus CALFUK01. The sequence goes on from CAYVFU010000080.1 coordinate 15,563, forward strand.
TCCTCAAGGTATGTATTCGATGAGGATTAGAGACGATTCTGGAATTAATTCAGCAGTCAAAACTTCAGTTCTAGACCTTTCTCAAGTGCCTATATTTACCATTTCTTGGGAATATCAATCTAGTGGATTTACTGCTCCACAATCATTCTTTTTAGAATTTTCTAATGATGGTGGTACGACCTTCACGATACTTAATGAATGGGTAGAAGGTACAGATTTTGTCAATAATGTTATATATGAGGAAAGTGTTGAAGTAGACGCCTCGCTCTTAACCTCAACTAGTGTCATAAGATTTGTGTCTAATGGTAGTTTGAATGCTGATGAGATATTTTTAGACAATATCGTCTTGCGCTCATGTTCTGACCCTTGTGCAGACTATCAAATCCATACAGATAATGTAATTGCTCCTATAACTGACAAAGCTGTGATAGGCATAGAAACAAATCGGATAATAGCAGCTGGATCAACAATTGACCACCATGCTGGTGAATATATTCTTCTCACTCCTGGATTTGAAGTGGAGACACAAGCTATATTCCACGCCTTTATACAAGGTTGTCAATAGCAAAATGATATAAATTCTTTGTGTTAATATAGAAAAGAGGAGTTGTTTTCTTAGGAAGCAACTCCTCTTTTGCATTTAAGAACTGAACGATGCATATATTTGCATCATGGCTAAAACCAAAAAGTCAACCATACGATCTTCAAAAGATGTTACGAACATCATTAGGACCGCTTTACGGAACAATATAGAGCTGACAAATATTGCCGACAATAAAGCCAATACATTACTGACATTAAACGCTTTAATGGTAACTTTCCTATTGCCTTTGGCATCTGCGAATAGAGATTTCGTCTTAGAATCACGGCTAGGTGTACCATTAGCCATTATGATTATTACTAGTCTTATTACCATTTTCATGGCAACGCTTGTTTTAAAGCCTGGAAATTTTGAAATCATTCGAAAAGAGAAAATGGAACAGGGCAGAAATTTTAGCCCTTTCTTTTTTGGTAATATATTCACCATGCAACGCTCGGAATATTATCCGTATATGAAGCAGGCACTCACGGACGCGGATGACATAAAGGAGTTTATGGCCGATGATTTATTTTACACAGGAAAACGACTCGGTCAGAAAATGGTTACCGTACGAAATGCGTTTAATATTTTCATTACAGGATTAGGCTTATCTGTGATATCAGCTTTAGTCATCTTCTTATTTTTCTAATTATTACAATCAAAATTTATGATTAACCGGATAGATGCTGCTTTAGAGGCACTCATTATCCATCATATAGATCCCGTTGAAAAACAGTCTTGTCATTTTTCGGCAGAACTGACATCAATCAATGAATCTTATACTGAAGATTTACTGCTTGGGATGATGCTTGACCATTATAAGGAACCCTCGTTTTTCACATTCGATCAGCAACAACACCATGCACCATTAGCAGCTTGTATAGATCGAATATTTGAACACCCCGACAGTATCGTCACTCAGTCAATACAAATTGCGAATTTGCTTTTTGATTCATCCCAGCATCCCAACATTAAAGATGGAGATCTCTTTGTGTCGTATGTCAAAGATGTATTGGTCGAAGATGAGCTTGTAGATGCCATCTGTCTGGTAAAAGCAGAAACCCTTCAGTCAATTTTTTCGCTAACTACAGGCGAGAACAATATAGATGTGAAAGTGCTTCAAGGAATAGCTTCTTCAAAGCTAGATAAAGGTTGTGTAATCTTCAATACAGAAAAAGAACAAGGTTATAAAATATGCGCAGTAGACAATGTCAATAAAGGAAGTGATGCACTATTTTGGAATACTGATTTTCTTGGTCTAAAAGAACGTACTGATGATTTTTACCACACTAAAAATTACATTCAAGCGACTAAAGAATTTATCAAAGACCGCATGAAGCCTATCTATGAAACAGATAAGGCAGAAGAGGCAACCATCATGAATCGATCCTTAGACTATTTGACCCATGAAGGAGATTTTAATGCTGAAGAGTATGAACGGAAAATCTTCAAAGATGAACGAGTCATAGCGGATTTTCAAGACTATAAAGAAGATTTTGAAAATGAACGAAACGTTCGGTTGGAAGAAGACTTTGCAGTAAGCAATGCCGCTGTCAAGAATCAATCCCGCGTATTTAAAAGCGTATTGAAATTGGATAAAAACTTCCATGTCTATATTCATGGAAATCGGAATATGATCGAAAGAGGAGTTGATGATGATGGCAGAAAATTTTATAAACTCTACTACAACGAAGAAGACTAATTGAATCAGACCTTAAAAAACATTCTTCAATTTTTAGTATTTGCATCTGTGGGTGCAATCATCTTATATTTTCTGTATCAAAGTCAGTCAGCGAAGTATTTAGAAGATTGTTTGTCTCGTGGGAATGCTGAAGCAGATTGTAGTTTGTTGTCCAAAGTAGCTGGAGATTTCCGTACTGCCAATTGGTGGTGGCTATTTACCATTCTGTTTATTTATATGTTAAGCAATGTATTCAGATCTTGGAGATGGCAAATGCTCATAAGACCTTTGGGGCATACACCTACTTTTAAAAATGCGTTCATGGCCATCATGATAGGTTACTTTGGCAACTTAGGCATTCCCAGACTTGGAGAAGTCATGCGAGCAGGTTTTTATTCTAAATATGACAATGTGCCTTTGGAGCAAACCTTAGGTACGATTGTTTCTGATCGGCTTGTGGATATACTTTGTTTATTGGTTTTTCTTATTGTGACTCTCCCTTTTTCAATCGGCCCATTAGGTTCTTATGTATCTGAGAATTTAAACTTAGAAGAGAAAATGGGTTCAGTTAATCTCAGATACATTATTATTGGAATAGCCATCTTTGCCGCATTGTTATTTTTCATCTTGAGAAGCAAAGCGTTTTTGGAATCAGCCATTTTTAAAAAGGTGAAAAGTTTGTTTTTAGGGTTTAAAGACGGATTGATTTCCATTAAAAATATAGAGTCTATTCCAAGGTTTATTTTTTACTCCATCGGAATATGGTTGTGCTATTATCTAATGACTTATTTGACTTTTTATTCATTCCAACCAACTGCACATCTGGGACCACGTGAAGGCTTGATTACATTTATTTTCGGCACACTTGGTATATTGTTTCCTTCACCTGGAGGAATGGGGAGTTATCATTTTATGGTGATGGAAGCATTAAGCATATTCAAGGTAGATTCGATAGAAGGGTTTTCATTTGCAAACATTATCTATTTCGCTATTATGGTTTTTGGAAATGTTGTATTTGGTATCCTATCTTTAATTTTCATTCCAATACTAAATAGAAAGTAGCCGTGACATATGCAACACTATTTTCGGATGTAACACTTGCAAAACTTCAGGTAGACAAGTGGAAAGAACAGAACAAGAAAATCGTCTTTACCAATGGTTGCTTTGATATACTACATGCTGGCCATACCACCTACTTGAAAGAAGCCAGAGAGTTGGGCGATCGCCTCATTGTTGGTTTAAATTCAGATGCATCTGTCAAAAAGTTAAAAGGAAATAGTCGTCCGATCCAAGGACTGCAAGAAAGAGCAGCAGTGTTGTGTGCATTGAGATCTGTAGATATGGTCATTTCTTTTTCTGAAGAAACGCCGATTAACCTCATAACCCAACTGATTCCTGATGTGCTTGTCAAAGGGGGTGATTACACTATAAACGAAATGATAGGCAAGGACTTTATCGAACAAGAAGGAGGAAAGGTGAATATTCTTTCATTTAAAGAAGACATTAGCACGAGCGACATCATTCATCGTATTCAAAATTTACCTCATGAAGATTAAAGATTTAACGGACCATCTTGAAACCATCGCCCCACTCCACCTCCAAGAGTCATACGATAATGCTGGCTTACTGACAGGAAAATATGAATGGGACATCAAAGGCGTCATGATATCTTTAGACGCAACAGAAGCTGTAATCGAGGAAGCCATTGAAAAAGGATGTAATGTAGTTGTCTCACATCATCCGATTATTTTCAGTGGTCTAAAACGGGTAAATGGCTATCATTACATAGAAAGAGCCATAATCAAAGCCATAAAGCATGATATCGCGCTATATGCCATCCACACGAACCTAGACAATGTGCTCAAAAATGGGGTTTCGATGGAGATGTGTAAGCGATTGGAGCTCAATAATGTTGAAATATTGGCAAAAAAGGCTGATTCGACCATGGAAACTGGTTTGGGAGCAATAGGAGTATTGCCAAATCCACTTTCTGCAGAAGAATGCCTCCGATACATCAAAGATAAGATGAAAACAGGTACCATCAAGCACACCACATTATTACAGCGAAGTATCCAAAAAGTAGCTGTTTGTGGGGGTTCTGGCTCTTCCTTTCTGTCTCATGCCATTGATCAGGGTGCTGATATGTATATAAGTGCAGATTTCAAGTATCATGAGTTCTTTGAGAGCAATAATGAGATAATTATAGCAGATATTGGCCATTTTGAGAGCGAACAGTTCACAATTGATCTTCTGTACGAGATTTTGAAGAAAAAATTTAGTAATTTTGCACTCTTTTGTACATCAGTTGCAACTAATCCAATAAAATATTTCTAAATTTCAACCATATGGCTACGAAATTAAAAAGCATAGAAGGCACGCTAACTGAACTCTATAGTCTTCAATTGATAGACTCAAAAATTGATCAGATAGAGATTCTTAAAGGTGCACTTCCAATCGAGGTAAAAGATTTAGAAGATGAGATTGTGGGTCTTGAAACTAGACTTGAGAAAACCACTGGTGGTCTTGATGAGGTTAAAACCAGAATCGCACAGCACAAAGCAAACATCAAAGAATCCGAGCAATTGATCGAGCGTTATGAAAAGCAGCTCGAGGAGGTGAAAAACAATCGGGAATACGATGCATTGACAAAGGAGATCGAACTTCAGAAATTAGAGATTCAGTTGTCTGAGAAAAAGATCAGAGAGGCAGATAAGATTAAAGATGTGAAAGCAGAAACAAAAAAAGCTGCTTCAGAGAAGATTGACCAAAAGAAGAAAGATCTTGAAGACAAAAAAGTTGAACTTGAAAAGATATTAAGCAAAACAAATAAAGAAGAGGCTTCTCTTATCAAAGCGTCAAAGGCGGAGCAAAAAAACGTTGAAGAACGTTTACTGGCTTCATACCAACGTATCCGTGAAAGATACCGTAACGGCTTAGCTGTCGTGACAATCAAGAGAGAAGCTTGCGGCGGATGTTTTGCAAGGATACCGCCACAAGTCCGTATAGAAATCGGACAGCGCAAGCAAGTAGTTGCTTGTGAGCACTGCGGACGCGTCTTAATTGACGATGAGTTAGCAGATAAGATTGCTAGCAAAGGCAGCAAGAAGAAAAAATAAGGTAGGCGATTCGCTATCCTCATTAAGGGTGTGGTAGCTTCCCGAAAATGTTTCGGGACAGGCGCTTCGCCACCACTTATCCGGCGTGGTAGCT
>CAYVFU010000081.1:0-20930 GCA_964450495.1 uncultured Saprospiraceae bacterium
TAAGTAATCGGCTAGGATATTGACTAGTTCATGCCCTTTAGATCGGAAGTCTTCTTCATCAAATATGTTTTCTAGTGATTTGGATTCATCCATAAATCCAACATACAAAAAAAACCGATGCGTAGATACACATCGGTTTTTTCTCTCTATGCCCATGTAGGCGTCCCGCCTCATGGGAAAATGCTTGTCTAAGGCTAAAAGCCTTCAGACTACATCATTCCTGGCATTCCGCCACCTGGCATGCCGTGTCCGTGGTGGTCACCACCAGCAGGTTCTGGCTTGTCATTAACAACACATTCTGTTGTCAATACCATTCCAGCAATAGAACCAGCATTCTCAATAGCGATTCTCGTTACTTTAGTCGGATCGATAACACCAGCTTTTTTCAAGTCTTCATACTTGTCCGTTCTAGCATTGTACCCTTGAGATCCTTTTGATTTCAATACATTTTGCAAAACGACAGAACCATCAACACCAGCATTTTCAGCGATACCTCTTAACGGAGCTTCCAAAGATTTTTTAACGATCTGGATACCCATGTTCTCGTCTTCATTGTCTCCTTCTAATTTTGCTAATTTTGGAATAGCACGCACAAGTGCAACACCGCCACCAGTAACGATACCTTCTTCTACCGCAGCTCTTGTCGCGTGTAAAGCATCATCAACTCTGTCTTTCTTTTCTTTCATCTCAACTTCCGTAGATGCACCTACATAAAGTACAGCCACACCACCTGACAACTTAGCTAATCTTTCTTGTAACTTCTCTCTATCGTAGTCAGAAGTCGTAGTTTCGATTTGTTGTTTGATTTGGTTGATTCTTCCTTGGATCACTTTTTTCTTACCGCTTCCGTTGACGATAGTTGTATTGTCTTTGTCTACAGTAATTTTCTCAGCGCTTCCTAAGTGCTCCAATTCAGTGTTTTCTAATTTGTAGCCTTTCTCTTCCGAGATAACTGTACCTCCTGTCAAGTTAGCTATGTCCTCAAGCATTGCTTTTCTTCTGTCACCAAATCCTGGTGCCTTAACAGCAACTACTTTTAAACCACCTCTTAATCTGTTGACCACTAATAGCCCTAAAGCTTGTGATTCTACATCTTCTGAAATAATTAATAGTGGTCTTCCTGCCTGAGATGATTTTTCTAAAATTGGAATTAAGTCCGCTGTATTAGAAATTTTCTTATCGTGGATTAAGATCAAAGGATTCTCATACTCTGTCTTCATATCCTCTGTGTTAGTCACGAAATAAGGAGATAGGTATCCTCTGTCGAATTGCATCCCCATCACTTCGTCAACATAGGTATCAGTACCTTTTGCTTCTTCAACGGTGATGACACCATCTTTAGTTACTCTTTTCATTGCGTCGGCAATAAGAGCACCAATTTCGAAATCATTGTTAGCAGAGATAGAAGCAACTTGCTCTATTTTACTAAAATCATTTCCAACAACAGTACTGCTCTTTTCGAGGGATTTAACAACAGCATTTACAGCTTTATCAATACCTCGTTTTAAATCCATAGGATTTGCGCCAGCAGCAACATACTTCATACCAGCAGTTACCATAGATTGTGCAAGTACAGTGGCAGTAGTCGTACCGTCACCAGCAGCATCTGCAGTTTTAGATGCAACTTCTTTCACAAGTTGAGCACCCATGTTTTCTACTGGATCTTCTAATTCAATTTCTTTAGCAACGGTTACACCATCTTTCGTTACGCTAGGTGCACCAAAGCTTTTTTGTATAACAACATTACGACCTTTTGGTCCTAGTGTTACTTTTACAGCGTTGGCAAGAGCGTCAATTCCTGATTTTAGTTTCGCTCTTGCATCAGAATCAAAGCTAATCTGTTTAGCCATATTTTCTAGTTTTAGATTTCGGGTTAAATAATAAGAATGAGTTGGTTAAAATAGATTAACCAAGAATTACGAGAATATCATCTTCTCTCATGATCAGTAGGTCTTTACCTTCATACTGAAGTTCTTGACCAGCGTATTTTCCATAAAGGACAACGTCGCCTTTTTTAACTGTCATTTTAGTATCGTCCTTTCCTGGACCTACTGCTACGATTTTACCACGTTGTGGTTTTTCTTTGGCAGTATCGGGGATGATAATTCCTCCTGAAGTTTTTTCGTCAGCTGCAGCAGGTTGAACTACTACTCTGTCGTTTATAGGCTTCAATTTCATATCTGTACTACAATTTTTAGTGTGTGACAATAAAATATTACTAACTACCTATATCATAGTCTGTGCCAATGGCCAGATTCTGACATTTTTACATTTAATAGTTAATATTTGAATAGTTGACTGAATTAATTTCAGAGTTAGTGTCATTTTGACACCGTTGTTTCAAAATGAGGTGCAAAAGTAAGCAAATAAGGGAGATTTGTTAGTAAAATGGACATTGTTTCCATGTTTACTGGAATGATCTGCAGTCCGAGGGGACATGAGACCCTATAATCAGGTATGCATTGGTTTGAGAATTCAACCGCAATGCATGATTCACATTGTAATTTGTCTTAGATAAACCTGTACAGCTTTCAACCTATAAGAGGTTATAGTAACTTAACTTGAAAAAATAAAATTGAATCTAAACGATCTGGCTTTTACCAGAATAAGAAGAAACCATTAGGTGCGGTTCTTAACGGAGCGCCTCCACCTGTAGATCCACCGCCTACCATGATAGCAGTGATGATACAAAGCACAAACAATGCAATCGCTAATCCCCATGTAATTTTATCAACCAAATCAGTAGACTTAGCTGCACCAAACATTTGGTTAGCACCAGCTCCTCCAAAAGTAGAGTCAACTCCACCACCTTTAGGATTTTGAATAAGAACCACTGCCATTAATAGGATACAAACGATTGCGGTCAAGATTGTAAGAAGAGTAATCATTTTCTTTTAATTTTCTTGATTTGAGATGCAAAATAAGCTCTTTTTTCTGGAAATATCAAACTAAGCTTCTCATACATATCTATTGCTTTTGTTTGATGTCCCTGTTTTGCAAGCAATTCAGCAAGACTTTCTGATGCAATTTCTTTATTTAATGTTGAGCTTTCATCCGATAATCGCTTTTCAGGATCTTCTTTTGAAAGCTCTTTTACAGCTACATCTGGAGGTGAATTAGAATCTGTATTTTCTTGAAGAGTTTCTTCTAGTTGGTCCTGTTGGATAGATTTTGTTCGTTCTTGACTTGTTGCTAATGGATTCGTTTGTTTCAGACTTAGGAGCCATGTGGCATATGGAGAAGCTTCTAGACGTTCGTAAAGTTGACGACTTGGGTTCGCAGATTGCTGCTTATTCATCTCTTCGACTTCATCTATTTTGTTTCCTTTATCGGAGTCTACCATACTTTCTGCTTTATCATCTCTGCTTATTTCTGGTGGAATGACATTATTGTCTACTATTCCCACAGACTTATCAACGGTATTGATGTCTGACAACTGTTCCGATACAACACTAGGCTTTTTGTCAATGTCTTTTAGCTTTTTAGTTGGAAGCTCAATTTTAAATACATCATTGATGAAATGTTGATTACTCGGATAGTAATAATTTGTATCCATAAAATCTACTGGAAACTCCTTGCCAGCATTTATTCTCTTTCGAAGTAATAATGCCCTTACTTGAGGTATATTTGGATGTTGCGAAGCCAATGCGGTGATTTCTTCCATTGAAAAAGAATCAATAGAGGAAGAATTTTTTAAAACAGATGTAACGTCAGTTAGTGTCAATTACCAGTTTGTGAACGCTTTATTAAAAATGTCTTCAAGAATTTGAGTAAAGATAATATCAATTAGATCATCTTGTACATTACTTAGGTCAGTTGTGCTTTCAAAGTCTGCAAAAAATGAAAACGACTGTTCCCAATTTTCATCTTTGTCTAGATTATTGATGTAATTTACTCTTACGGCAATAGTTAGTCTATTGAAAGCCGTTGTAGCTTGATCATCACTTCGTTGAGGTGCGACTGCTTCTACTGCAAACCGAGAAATATCTCCTCTAAACTCTATATGAGGATCCGTGTCATCTATTGTCAGTTTCGAACCATTGTTCACCTTATCAACCAGTTCGTCCCTGAATTCAATTTCCAAGCCTGCAGGTGCATTGCCTGCTCTATTTTGGAAATTTTCTACAAAAAAGGTGTTGATTTCGGGAGGGATACTGATTCCTTTAAAGCTATAACACGCGGATAGCCAGACGGATATCAAAGCTATAGAAAGATACTTCATCACAATTCGTATTCTTTTATCTTTCTATATAATGTTCGCTCAGATATACCCAATTCCACAGCAGCATCTTTGCGTCTGCCTCTATACTTCTTCAAGGCTTTGACTATCATCTCTTTTTCCATTTCTTCTAGTGAAAGGTTTTCTTCAACGACTTCTGTAGTTTGAAATTCTGGCTCTTTATTAATAATGACTGGTCTTGCTGTACTTATAACGTCTCTATCAAATGAAGGTGCTGTATAAGAAGGTTCATAGACAACTTCTGCTGGTGGAGTAGCTGCTGACAAACTGTTTAGCCGACTCATGTCAGGAATGCGTAAGTCATTTGATTTTATCAACTCAAACACAAGTGACTTAAGATCATTCAAGTCTTTTTTCATATCAAAGAGAAGTTGATAAAGTATTTCTCGTTCTTGAGGAATATCGCTACTGGATGTCCCTTTACTTAAACTAGGTAGATTCCGTTGAGTGATCTGAGGGACTAAATCCAATAGTTGTTCTGCAGTTATTTCTTTTTCATCAGTTAAGATGGACAGTTGTTCAACTATATTTTTTAGCTCTCTGACATTGCCTGGCCAGGTATAATTCTCAAACAACAATCTTGCTTTGTCGTCAAGTTCGATAACTTCTGTGCTGTACTTCTCAGCGAAGTCGATTGCAAATCTTCTGTACAGAGGATAGATATCTTCTCTACGTTCTTTCAGTGATGGTACAAAAATGGGAACGGTATTGAGTCTGTAGTATAAGTCTTCTCTAAATTTACCTTTCTTTATCTGTTCTTCTAGGCTAATGTTGGTCGCTGCAATTATACGCACGTCTGTTTTGAGTACATTGGATGATCCTACTTTCATGTATTCACCTGATTCTAGTATTCTCAACAAGAACGCTTGTGTGTCCAAGGGCATTTCACCGATTTCATCTAAGAAGACTGTGCCGCCATTTGCAGTTTCGAAGTATCCTTTTCGTTCAGCTGATGCGCCAGTAAAGGCACCTTTTTCATGACCAAATAATTCGGAGTTGATCGTGCCTTCAGGAATGGCACCTGTGTTTATGGCAATAAATTGATTGTGTTTTCGCGGACTCATTTGATGAATGATCTTTGAAAAAACTTCTTTACCTACACCACTTTCTCCACTGATCATGACAGAAAGATCAGTTCCAGATACACGCATTGCTGTACTCAAGGCTCTATTGAGTTTATCCGCATTACCAATAATACCGAAACGTCTTTTTATGCCTTGTAAAGTTGAATTCATATATTGATTATCTCACCAATTAATGTGGCACTAGTAATGTCATTGACTTTTACATGAGTATAATCTCCAGGCCCTAATCCTTCTTGTTTAGGGAATACAATCATTTTATTTTGACTGTTTCTTCCTTTAAAGTGCAATTCTGATTTTTTAGAATTTCCTTCGATCAATACTTTGAATGTTTTGCCTAAATCTTTTTCATTGTGTTCAGCAGAAACTCTTCGTTGCACTTTTATGACGTCTGCCAGTCGTTGTTTTTTTACATCTAAAGGTATGTCGTCTTCATACTTTTTAGCCGCAGGAGTACCTGGTCTTTCAGAGTAAGAGAACGTGTAAGAATAAGAGTATTTGGCAAATTCAATCATGCTAAGTGTATCTTTATGTTCTTCTTCTGTTTCTGTGCAAAAGCCTGTAATGATGTCAGCTGATATTGCGCAGTCAGGCATAATTTCATAAATCTTATTTACACGTTCCATGTACCATTCCCGAGTGTAGGTACGATTCATCAATTCCAATATCCGACTGTTTCCAGATTGTACAGGAAGGTGGATGTACTTACATATGTTTTCATGAGCCTTCATTGTATGAAGAACTTCATCAGTAATGTCTTTAGGGTGTGATGTAGAAAATCGAATGCGCAATTCTGGTGAGACTAAGGCAACTCTTTCTAACAACTGAGCAAAATTTATGCTTTCCGATTGATCAGGACTTTCCCATTTGTAACTGTCCACATTCTGCCCCAGCAGTGTCACTTCTCTAAATCCTCTTTCGTATAAATCTGATGCTTCGGCTACAATGGAATAAGCATCTCTACTTCTTTCTCTTCCTCTTGTGTAAGGAACAACACAAAATGAACACATATTGTCGCAGCCTCGCATGATAGATATAAAAGCAGTCACCCCATTAGAACCGAGTCGTAATGGAGAAATATCTGCATAAGTTTCTTCTCTAGAGAGATAGACATTGACCCCCTTGTTTCCGTCTTCTGCTGTAGCGATGAGCCCTGGTAAATCTCTGTAGGCATCTGGACCTATTACAATATCTACCAACTTTTCCTGCTCTAATAGTTTTGTTTTTAGTCGCTCTGCCATACAGCCCATAACCCCGACCAAGGTTCCAGGATTTTTCTTTTTTACTTTATCGAATTCACGCAGTCGTTGTCTGACATTGTATTCTGCTTTTTCTCTAATGGAGCAGGTATTAATAAGGATCAAGTCTGAATCTTCCATGACTCTTGTGGATGAATAGCCTTCTTTGGAAAGTATGGAGGCCACGATTTCTGAATCGCTAAAGTTCATTGCGCAGCCATAACTCTCTATATAGAATTTTTTGCCTCCTTGGTTTTCATTCAACACAAGTGCTTCACCTTGTCTTTTTTCGTCGATGTTCTTGCCGACGTCTTCGAGTGTTGGATTTTGATTATACATAAGAATGCAAAGATACGCTCTTTTTTAAATAAGTGACAAAATGGCAGAGTTGGAATGTACACAAAAGTGAGTACACTTATTCTTAATGGCTTGGATTTCAATAGACAATCTAGAAATCACTAGTTATGTGTCATACGGATACAGAAAAAAAGCCTAATTTTGTTGACAAATCAATTTAGCATTATGAGCACTTTTGTTCAAGATTTCACACATACGCATGATGCAGAGCCGCATATAGCTCGAACTAAGGAAATCATACAAAAACACCCAGAAATAAAAGAGTTGATGGGAAGAAATGTCAACACATTCTTTTTTATCGTTGGTATTGTTGCCTTACAAATTGCAGTAGCAGGATTCGTAAGCTCTCAAGCATGGTGGGTGATTCTCATAGCTGCTTGGTGTATAGGCGCTTTTGCCAATCATTCCTTGTTTGTGCTGATTCATGAATGCTCACACAATATGGTGTTCAAAAACAGGACTGCTAATATGCTGACTGGTATATTGTGTGATTTTCCAGCAGGCTTTCCTACATCAGTTGGATTCAGAAAGTACCACTTAAAACATCACGCATTCCAAGGGCACTATGATTTAGATGCGGATTTGCCAAGCCAATGGGAGGCAAAATTAATTGGTAATGGTTTTATTGGCAAAGCAGCTTGGTTGTTATTCTTTCCAATATTTCAAGGTCTACGACCACCTCGTTTGAAGGAAATAAAGTTTGCAAATAAGTGGATATGGATAAATATCTTTTTCGTACTCGCATTTGATGTACTTATGGTATACACTTTTGGCTGGGGTGCAATTGCTTATTTTATCGCTTCATTTTTCTTTGCAGTAGGTCTACATCCTGTAGGGGCAAGGTGGATTCAAGAACATTATTTAGTGGCGGCTCCACAAGAAACTTACAGTTACTATGGACCACTGAATCTATTGTCGTTTAATGTGGGCTACCACAACGAGCATCACGATTTTTCTTACGTGCCATGGAATAATCTGCCAAAAATTAGAGCTATTGCTCCTGAGTACTATGATACATTGGTATACCACACATCGTGGTCTAAATTGCTTTGGAGATGGTTGGTTGACAAAGATTTATCCCTGTATTCTAGAACACTAAGAAATAATAGGGGAGGAATAAAAGTAACAGGAGGTAGTGAATCTGATTTCTTTAAAGGAATGAAACTTAAAGAAACACAAGCAGTAACCTAACTTTATCCAAAGGTATTATTCAAAATAAAAAGAATCAGAAGGACGAAGATCAAGAGAATTTGAATCCGTGGAAGCCAGATCGAGAAGAATGTATTCTCTTCCATTGTGTATGCATTTACTGTTAAAAAATTGTGTACGGTGAGACGAATATAGGAAAGTCTGTTCAATTTTTGAAATACGTTAACAGTTTTACTTAATTCATTGTGATAAAGCTAAATTATTGAGCGATTTTCTTAAAGCTATCAACATAAACTTTACCAACTCCATTCTTAATGATGTTTACGTTTCAGCTTGGTTGTTGTATGCCAAATATTGGGTAAGTATTTTTTGTATCCTACAAAGTAGCACGACAACTATAAGGTAGTTTCATTATTTATCTGCACAGATATTTATTCAATTTTTGAAAACTTAAGTTGAATATTTTTAGTCTATATTGATCTGGTTTTTTAAATAGTTTGACAGTCAAGGACTTTTAATATTTGTAAAAATATGATTGCCTGCAACGTCTTCAGCTGTGTGCACAAGCGTTGTCAGTTTCACACTTACAATATTTTAAGTTGTACAGATGTAACACGACAAGTGCTAAAGCAGGTAAATAAATGGCACCGTTAAAAAGTGAAAAAAGGAGTAATTTTTCGTTTAAAAGAAAAGCTAATAACGATACCCAAGAAACCCGCAGTGCATAGGTTACCCATAGCCTGGAAGTGGTTTTATTGGAATGATGTATTGCAAAAAATGACGCGACAAGAAACAAGAAATCTAATGAACTCCACCAAATTGGTGAGGATTCGCAGCAAGTTGTAGAACAAGACTTTGCTAAAAATATAAATGGTGTAGCAATACAATGTATCATACATAGTGTACTTGCAATTATGCCAACTTTGTCTTTCTGAATTGAGCTTATAAGCATTGTAAGTGTGTGTTAATGCAATTATGTTGCAAAAATAAACGAATTATTCATTAATGCAATATTGTTGCATTAATGAATTGTGTAAAAATGTGGAACAAGAAACGCTGAAACCAAAACAAAAGAAAGCTTGTATCATCAGTCAAAATGATAAAGAACCTTGCTTACGTTTCTAAGTGAACGGGTTAGTTGAGTTTATACTAATGCTAAATTGATGGCGTTCTTTCTATCAGTAACAACCAATAGTTTAAATGAACATATACCTGAGAAACAATCAAGATCGATTACATGTATTCTGATGATAATGTAAGAATAAGCCTTAGTTATCAGTTTAGATAGATCTTTTCGTCGAAAGATAACTGGCATTAAATCGAATTGCTTTTTACTTTCAAAAATTTGAAATATTTTTAGACTATGCCATTGGAGTATTCATATGATTTTGAGAGAGACGTTCCACATGATTATAATATGCTAGGTCTTTTGCTATATTTTATATATCCAATATTCCTGGCAATTAATTATTTGGATTCTGGTGTTTTTCATACTGGCAGTTATCTTATTATTGGAGCCTCTGTGTGTTTAATTTGTTTTTTTCTATTCGACTCTTATAAACGATATATGCTGAAAGGTAAACCAAATGTAAAAAAGATGAATAGGATATTTGTGCATGGTAATGAGGATGGTTTTACTTTTAAAAGAAGGCTATTTTTTAAAAAGAAACAAGTCCAATACAGCGAAGTAGATTACATTCGGATTGGCCTAGACCATGTCATTTTTAAATTAAAAAAGGATGAGTTTTATTTTCAGTTGAATACAATTGCCAATAAGACAAAACAAAGAGAGTTCGTAGAATACATTAAGAATATCCAAACACAGATTGTTGCAAAATCTAAAGCTGTTAACTAACTCATATTATCTGCTCACTATTCAATCATGTATATACCCCTGAAGCTTTTTAGTGATACGAATTGTTATATGTTTGATATACCATAATCAAGCCTAATGATGTAAAATCATTGCACGCTACTACAGATATTTATTGTAAAATATCACAATCGTGCTTACTATCATCGAACAGTTCAGTCATTGGAGAATACCGTCAGAAAGAAGGTTAATCATTCTTGGTAAAGAAGATACTATTATACCAAATTCAAAAACTCGTTTAAAGGAAGTTGCAGAATGGTTGCCTAATGACCTAGCACTTTCCATCTATTATCAGATCTGTGATCTAAAAGGAAGAACTGTCTTTCTTCAAATCCAAGATCAGAGTTTAGATTCTAGTGAACCGCTAGTAATTTTATTTATGGTTGAGTACATCAGCATTCGCATAGTTGAGGTGATGGGCATTCCTTTACCTCAAGCATTTCTTAAAGGCAGGCCAGCTAAAGAATCAGCGAATATTGGCAAGTATAGCTTGAGATGTCAACAGTCTATCGATATTAATATTGCAGATTTGTATCGCCTAAGTACCATTAATCCACAAACTACATTCCGTAAAAAGCGAATTAAACAAAAAGAACTAACCAAGCTTTTTTAGAATCATAATCTGACCGAGATGATAATGGCTGTGTTCAATCAAACCTTGAATAAATCTGTAGTAATTACCGTGTGCTTTTACAACAAATGTTTTTAATAAAAGGTCGTCTTCTTGTTGTGATAGTAATTCCAACAATTGTGTGACAGCATCCAATGACCTTTGCTTTAAATTGGTCCAATCTTCTTCAGACTGGATAATTGGATTAATAAAGCTAGCCTTATCTGGAAGAATACTAGTCGCACCATTAATGGCATCTATGGCTGCAATTACATAAAAATTCATATGATGTATTAATGTCGCAATAGAATTAAACCCATCTCTTTGCTTTACCGCAAGGTTCCAATCAATACCTTCTGTAACAGTTGGGAAGGAAGCGCCTGTCCAATTATTACCAAAGTATAATTCCTTTAAATGTTTGGAGATTAAGTCAAGAGTTTTCATAGGCAATATTAATAAAATACGTGGAGGTGACTAAGTGCATGAGCGAATGGTAAGACGCTTAATACTCTATGTTCAAGAGAACAATAGCCAGTATCGTTAAATTAAAAATTTGCTAGTTAATGGATACCAACGATGTCACATCAATAGTTCCACAGCAATGTCGCAAGACGGGATTGGGATGTAAATTCTATTGGCGCGCGTTTTTGGTTTAAAAACCGTGACAATGGTTATAATTTGTCGTTTATCTGATTATAATGTAACGTAATAAATATTTTCGCCATCATTGATGTGTCAAAAATACCTAACCACAGGTTGACAAGTGCCAAAAGGTTTATCATAAATCCCCAGTAACGCCCTACGCATGTAGCTGTTGATTGGGCAGCGTTGGAGCTTAACTAAATGGCATTGAAACAATAGCGACAGGTAAGCGAACTTTCTCTTAAAAAAATAGGCGATTCAAAATTAATTGAACCGCCTAAATTTATTGACTAGATTTTAAATTTACTGATTAACTGCAGTTTTACTAAAAATTCCAGGATCTTCTCCCGGTGCATTTGAATTAGCATTTAATTCTCCATCAGCATAAGGATATCTTTCAGGATGTGCAGAAGCTGTCGCTACATTTAATGGAAATGGGACAAGAACATCAGTGTCAGATTTTCTCAATCTTCTTGCATCATCAAATGGCATAAATTGGCCAAATCCTGAGACATATCTTTCTTCTATGATCTCTCTCAATAAAGCTCTGTCATCTGCTATTCCATCTGCATTCTCCATGCCGCCATCAGCAAAGTCTGATGCGTCATAGTCTTCATACAGATATTCCATATCAGAGAAGTTTGCATTAAGTCTACCACCGCTGTTCAACCAAGCTCTAAATTCGTTGAGGTGCTGTAAGCCGGTATCAAATCCTGCCGTTCGTGCACCTGCTTCAGCAAGCATCAGATGGTTTTCTTCAAAGCTGACAAGTTGATGTGGCTCACCAGCCTCGATAATGCCCATATTATTACTAGCTGTGCTTTCATCTATTGTGTAATAAGCACCTCTCGCAATCTCTATCGTTTTTGTATTTCCTCTATACACATCTGTAGAGTCTGCCAAAATTTGTGACAAATAACTTCCAACACTTCCAATATCACCTGCTCTAGATCCATCAAGTATGGTATAGAACAAGTTTTGGTCGCCTGTCTGCGAATTTAGAGGCTTGTAGCTCATTGTATTATTAGAACTAGAAATCCCTTGTAATGCTGCAGCATATGCAGCAGAATAATCTCGTTTATACATATGGTATCTGCCTTTTAACGTATTAGCTGCTTCAATCCATTTTCCTGAATCACCACCATAGTATATATCCTGAGATAAACTTCTACCTGGAGTTCCATTTAGATCACTAATTGCATCGTCCAACAAACTAATAGCGGCATCAATGACTGAAACTTGGCCATCAAACGCTGGGTCATCAATTTCTTCTTGGTTAATCTCTGAATATGGCACATCGCCAAATATGGACGCTGCTGTACCAATAGCATGTGCTTCCATAACTTTAGCAATTCCACTAAGTAAAACATCTGCTTCAGAAATACGAACAATATGCCTCATCTGAGGTATGGTGCTGATGTATATCCTATTCCAAGTAGAATTCGCTTCAGCAGTTGAAATATTATAGCCATAGGCATTTCCATAAACAGAAGCATAACCAACTAACTGCCCACTCCACATTCCTGCCATCCTATTGGCATGGCCTGCTTGAGCAAGAGCGTTTGCTAATTGCGCACCTGTTAAAAATAAATCGGCATCTACCTCTTCAATAACGAGACCGTTAGGATCGTCATTGATCCCTTCTACGATACTTTCGCAAGACACCATGCAGAAGGCTATACAAACAAATATTCCTTTTAAAATATTTTTCATGATTTTTATTTTAAACATGTCTTGATTAATAATTAACAGTGATAGAGAAAACAAATGATCGTGTACTAGGATTAGTGAAATAATCCAATCCTGCACCATTACCTACACCTGTTTGGTTGATCTCTGGATCGACACCAGGAATGCTATCCCACAGAACCAGATTTCGCCCTGCAAATGAAAAATCTACGGACCCTAACTTTGCTGTATTCTGCAACCAATCACTTTTAAGTGAGTAGCCAATGGATAATTCTCTGAATCTTGTGAATGTAGCATCGTATAAAGAGAAATTATAGGCTTGTCCATCACCGAATCCTCCACCGATACCAGTACGATACCAAGACTCATCGAGTAACACATCTCCAGCTCCAAAATTTTCAATATTACCTCTTACCACTGTACCAGCTGGGATTACCTCACCTTCGAAATTCACTAAATCCTGAGTCAATGTTTCTCTATTAGCTGTGATCTCTGTTGTGCCAAATCTATTTAAGACATGTAAGGTTCTTGGCATGAAATCACCACCTTGAGAATGCTCCACAAGCATATTAATGTTAAATCCTCTGTAGTTGGCTCTTACTCCAAGACCACCTCTCCAATCAGCATTAGGATCTCCTAATACAATAGGGCTAAGGGTTATCTGAGGAAATCCATTATCATCTAAAATGAAAGACCCATCATCATTTGTCTGAGAACCTGTCCCATATAGAACGCCAATCGGATGGCCCTCAATAGCTCTGGAACTGACAGATCCACCAGATAAGTCAATTGTCTCTGTACCTGCAAGATTAGTCACTAAATTGTTGTTTTTTGACCAATTTGCATACAGCTCTATATCCCAATCTTCATTGCTGAGAATAGAATAATCTATGTCTGTTTCAAATCCTTTATTCTCCATGTCCGCGGAATTAAGTCTTTGTGTGTCATAGCCAAATGATGGTGTCAATTGCGCAGGAATGATAATGCCGTCGATTTTGTTTTGATAATAAGTCATACTAACACTCAATCTGTCATTGAGGAATCTAAGATCAGCACCAATCTCCCATTCAGTTTTGATTTCTGGTCTCAAGTCTGGGTTACCTCTGTCATCATCTAGTCTAAACCCACCACCAAATAGACTAATATTTAAGGGATCACTATATGTGGTATACGTAAAACCACCTCTTGCCAATGTCTGCGCTACATGAACTGGTGGAGCAATTCCCACTCTACCAAATGATGCTCTTAATTTTCCAAAAGATAACGGACCGTCATTATTTAATCCTGCAGATTCTGTAAACTGCCAAGCAACATCTGCTGAGGGATAGAAGAATGTTTTATTTGCTGTAGATGCTGCTTCTAATGCACCACCCACATTTACATACACTTGATTAAATAAATCAAAACTTAATGTTCCATAACCTCTATTCGTTCTTCTATTAGATAAAAAGCGACTTACTGTAGAAGCCTCAGCTGAAGAGTTGAGGTCAAAGGTTTGTTTTGTTGTATTTACTTGGAACCCATTAATTCCTTGCGAATTTCTTCTGAATCGACGATCGTTAATATTCCAGCCTACAGTAGCTCGTAATCCTATTTCGGAAGTCAGCTTAAAATTACCTCTTACAATCGCATCAAAATTAACTTCCTGATTTCTTATCAAATCTTCTCCTAAGTCCCCAACTGATCCGTTGCCAGCAGAACCAATAGGGAAGTAATAAAGTCGTTTATCATTATAGGTATCGATACCTCCTCTGAGCGTTACCGTCAAATTCTGAGTTGGTAAAATATTAATCTCAGGAGCAAATATGTATCTGTCTACTGCTGATGATGACTCTTGTTCAAAAATAGTCCATAAAGGATTGTTATAAATCGGATTTTGATTATTACCTAAGTACCTTCTGTATGATCTGTGGCGATTAAATGTTGGTACACCAGGCTCTGCAAAATAGGTGCCTCTGTAATCCCTGTTATCAAAATCCGGAGGTGTTCTTAGTAATCCCAAAAGGAGACCAGCAGTGTTTGAGCTTTGTTGTATTCGATTAGAGTTTATATTAGAATAACTTGCTTTTGATGACACATTTAACCAGTCTGTGAAATAGTACTTGTTGTTTAGTCTCAAATTAGTACGATCATAATCAGAATTTCTAATTATTCCATCCTGATCTAGTCTACCCAAACTAAAGAAGTAATTGGACTTTTCATTTCCTCCACTTATCGATAAATCATGCTGAGCGAATCCACCATTCTGGAATGCTGCATCCCAATTTGAATCTACAAAGACGTCTTGTGAGTTCTTTGACTCATAAGGATAGTAAAGCGTGCCGTCATCAGCTTCGAAAAATTGTCCAGAGGTATCAAACTCATCTGCGCCTCCTGCTCTGTCAGGGATATAATCTCCCCATGATTCTGCTCTAGTAGCACCAAATACACCATTTCTTCCTTGTCCCCAAGTTGTTTGGAGTGGGTATCGTTTATTTACCTCATCGACTGATAAGGTTGCTTTATAGCTGATCTTTGGTTTACCTGCTTTACCACTTTTAGTCGTGATCACCAACACACCATTTGCGGCACGTGAGCCCCATAAAGCAGCGGCAGATGCCCCTTTCAATACCTGAATACTTTCTATATCATTGGCATTGATATCATTAAGTCTGGATTGTTGTGAAACACCACCAAATCGACCTGCTCCTCTAACACCACTATTGTAATTAGTCGAGTTACTGATTGGTATACCATCAAGAATGATTAGAGGAGACGAGGAGCCTGTTATTGTATTTGCGCCTCTAATCTTAATTGTGGATCCAGCACCTGGATCACCATTAGACCGATTGATTTGCACATTCGATGCTTTGGCACCAAGTGAATTTAAAAGATTTACTTCCCCTGATCGTTGAATGTTTGCAGGGTCGACGGAGACAGATGTAGAACCCGTCTCATCTTTCTTTTGTGTAAATCCGAGCGCAGTGACAACGATTTCGTCAATTAGTTGCGAATCTTCTACAAGCGTCACACTATAGTTAGTAGTAGAGGCGACGGCCACTTTCTGACTTTTCATACCAGTGTAGCTATAGACAAGGTTGGCATCTTCGCTTACGGTTAATTGATAGGATCCATCAATATCGGTAATGGTGCCATTTACTGTGCCTTCCTCCATAATGTTGACACCGATGAGTGGCTGTCCATTAGGATCTGTAATTGTTCCGCTGATTGTTTTCTGCGCATAAGTGGATCCAATGATTAAACAGCAGAAACTCAGTAGAGAAAATAGTTTTTTCATTTATCTATTTTGTGATTAGTGAATGGATTATGCAATCAATGAATATACTCAACAACTGATAGAATACAAAAGGGATTGAGGATTATCAACTACATATTTTGGCAACTTAATATAATCAAAATAAATTTTTGTAGAATTTGACTACTTCCGATTAATGAAGAATTTTTTTGGCTAAATAGTATTTTAATATTCTATGTGTACTAATAGTGTATTTTGGTAGCTATTCTTATTTTAGGTCAAAGCATTTCCATGAAGAAGATATTTGTCTTTCTTATAGTAGCTATTCTGTTATCATTTATAATTTTTTTGATACTTCCATCTCCTATTGATCCGATTAGTTGGGATCCACCTACGGACAAAGGATTTACTGGTGATTTTGAGGCAAATGGGGCTTTAGATAATATGTCATTTCTGATTGAAAATGATTGTGTCGGTTGTGAAGATCTGGCATTTGATACAACTGCAAATGTGGTATACTCTGGTGAGGATGATGGTGATATTATCCGCGTCAATTTGCAAACAAGGGAGACAGAAGTTGTTGCGAATACAGGAGGTCGTCCTCTAGGTATGCAAATGCACCCAAATGGTAATTTGATTATTGCTGATGGGATCAAAGGTTTATTATCCCTAGACTTAAAGTCGAGTGTAGTTTCATTGTTGACTAAATCATACAATAACCAAGAACTAAAGTTTGTTGACGATTTAGATATTGATTCTCTCGGTGTGATTTATTTTTCTGATGCCTCATCAAAGTATGGTATGAATGAGGTGATAGAGGATTTAATGGAGCGCAGACCACATGGTGCTTTGTATTCTTTTGACCCTGCCACAGATAAAACGGAATTGTTATTAGACGATTTATATTTTGCAAATGGCGTTGCTCTTGCAGAGGATGAATCTTTTCTTTTTATTAATGAAACTGGCAATTATAGCATCTCAAAATATTGGCTAAAAGGTCCAAAGGCTGGTACACGTGAATTTGTAAATGATAACTTACCCGGATTTCCAGACAACATTACTTGTGGAACAAATGGTATATTCTGGTTGACACTTGTTTCTCCCAGGCAACAATCTCTCGATGAC
Source organism: uncultured Saprospiraceae bacterium (assembly GCA_964450495.1). GTDB lineage: Bacteria > Bacteroidota > Bacteroidia > Chitinophagales > Saprospiraceae > CALFUK01. The sequence goes on from CAYVFU010000081.1 coordinate 17,241, forward strand.
ATTATGCCTAAACCTTTTATTAGAAAGTTAATCATGAAATTGCCAAAATCAATTCAACCAGCACCAACACATTATGCTTGCGTTGTTGGCTTGGATGAACATGGGAAAGTAAAATACAACTACCAAAGTTCGCATCCTAAGTTTGTGGAGATTACGAGTGTGACGGAACATGAAGGGCGTATTTATTTTGGGTCGTTAGTGGATACGGGGATTGCGTATTACACTATCGAATAGAATGTAATTTTTGATACGTCTAATGACAAGTTTGTAGTTTTAAATTAAGTGCATCGTTCTGTTGAAACCTAAATTCCTTAAATAAGACTATTTACCTTTAAGCAAATTCATAACTCAACACTTTTTGCCAAAGCCAAAATATTGTAGCTTGGAGGCTTAAATAGAGATTTATGTTTAAATGGATTTTAGTAATTGCCTCTGTAATGATTGGAATGACGTTGGGTCAGGCTCAAACATTCGATCCTTCTCAATTTGAAAGTATGGCGCCCAGGAATATCGGTCCCGCTGGTATGTCTGGAAGAATCACAGCTATTGATGTCAATCTTTCAAATCAAGACATAATTTATGCAGGTGCCGCATCTGGCGGTGTATGGAAATCAATAAATGGAGGTATCGAATGGACTCCAATTTTTGATGATCAACCGACTCAATCTATTGGAGCCATAGAAATCAATCAAGCCAATCCTTCAGAAATATGGGTAGGTACGGGTGAAGGCAATCCTAGAAATTCACACAACAGTGGAGCCGGTATCTTTAAATCTGTTGATGGTGGAAAAAATTGGATGGCAAAAGGGCTTGAAGAGACGAAGTTGATACACAGGGTCATCGTTAAAGCAGATGAAAGCAATACCATTTTTGTGGGAGCAATGGGTTCGGCATGGGGAGATAGCCCAAACCGTGGAGTATATAAATCTACAGATGGCGGTAGTAACTGGAAAAAAGTCTTGTATGTCGATCAAAGAACTGGCGTAGCCGAATTAATTGCAGATCCCAACAATCCCAATAAATTATTTGCAGCAATGTGGGATTTTCGACGGACACCTTGGGACTTTACGTCTGGTGGGAAAGGGTCTGGTTTATACGTATCTCATGATGCAGGTGAAAACTGGACTAAACTTTCAGAGAAAGATGGATTGCCAAAAGGTAATTTGGGCAGAATGGGTCTTGCGATGTCAGCTGCTAACTCGAATGTTGTTTATGCATTGATTGAAGCAAAAGAAAATGCGCTGTACAAATCAATGGATGGTGGTGTTAGCTGGAAGAAACATTCCACACACGAAAATATAGGCAATAGGCCATTCTATTATTATGAGATACATGCTGATCCGAGTAACGAAAATATTATCTACAGCTTATGGTCCTATGTTTCCAAAAGTACAGATGGAGGCCGCACGTTTGAGGTCATTGCCGATTATGGTAATGATGTCCATCCTGACCATCACGCCTTATGGATCTCGCCCGATAACCCAGATTTTGTTTTGGATGGAAATGATGGTGGCATGAATATCTCACGTGATGGCGGAGAGACTTGGCGCTTTGTTGAAAATCTACCAGTTGGTCAATTTTATCACGTAAATATTGATAACGATTTTCCCTACAATGTCTATGGTGGCATGCAGGACAATGGCTCTTGGGTAGGTCCAGGCTTTGTCTTAAAGTCGGGTGGAATCCGCAACTCCGATTGGCAGGAAGTGATGTTTGGAGATGGCTTTGATGTGAGTCCGTTGCCTACTGATAATCGATATGGATATGCGATGTCTCAAGGCGGCAATCTTGGCAGATATGATCGATTGACAGGACGAAATGAATTTTTAAAGCCAACTCATCCTGATGGAGAAACACTTCGCTATCACTGGAATGCAGCTCTAGCACAAGATCCTTTTGAAGATTGCAGTCTGTATTACGGAAGCCAATTTGTGCACTACAGCAGAGACTGTGGCTTGTCATGGGATGTCATTTCTCCTGACCTTACCACCAACGACACAATGAAGCAAAAACAGTTGTTTAGTGGAGGCTTGACGTTTGATGTTACAGGTGCTGAAAATCACACAACAATTATTGCCATTTCACCAAGTCCGGTGGACAAGGATGTCATCTGGGTAGGTACTGATGATGGGAATGTACAGCTCACCAAAGATGGTGGTAAAACTTGGACAAATGTAAATACTAGGTTGCCTGGTGCACCAAAACACGCTTGGATTCCTCAAATCGAAGTGTCTAGCGACAACGCTGCTGAAGCCTTTGTGGTGCTAAACAATTTTCGTCAAAACGATTGGTCAGCGTATACCTATCATACATCAAATTACGGAGCAACTTGGACAAGGATCGCCGATGACAGACAGATCAAAGGCTTTGTGAATGCGATTACGCAAGACCCTGTGGAATCCAATTTATTATTTTTAGGAACAGATGTGGGTTTGTATGTGTCCTTAGATAAAGGACGCAATTGGACACACTGGATGGAAGGGTTTCCAGCAGTACAAATTAGAGATATGAAAATTCAATCTGACATGAATGATTTGGTGATTGGTACCTTTGGTCGGTCGTTTTGGGTTATGGATGATATACGTCCTTTGCGGGAAATGGCAGCTGATCGATCAATACTCAATAAAGAATTCGCTGTATTTGATGGTCCGGTTGCTTATCTAACTTCACGCAGATCTTATGATGGCATTCGCTTTTCAGCACAAGGCATGTTTGCAGGTGAAAATAAAGCTTATGGTGCTCAATTTTCTATTTGGAATAATCTCAAAAAAGAGGAGGAGGCAAGTACCGATAAAAATGAAAAAGAGAAAGATGCCGAAGAGGAATCAGCCTCAAAGAAAAAAGACGATGGTAAGGTCCATATGTTTATTTTGAATGAAATAGGTGATACCATTAGTCGATCATCGAAAAAATTTAAAGAAAAAGGATTGGTCAATATGACTTGGCGTTTAACAGAGGAAGGTACATTTTTTCCAAGTCGAGAGATCAGAGAAGAGGATGACCGACCTTCTTCAAATGTTCAAGTTATGCCTGGTCAGTATAAAGCCATATTTAAGTACAAAGGGCATATTGATTCCACAATGGTAGATGTGAGAATGGATCCAAGAGTTGAGGTAACAGAAACTGATGTGAAAAAGAAAAAAATGGCAATCCAAAACTTTAATCAATCAATTACAGCAGCAGCAGATGCTCTGCAAGAAATACAAAAGGCAAAAGCTTCCATAGAATTAGTCAAAAAGATGATGGTTAATGTTTCTGATTCTACGCAAACAAAAATTAAGGATTTAAATAAAGCTCATTTAAAACAAATAACAGAATTAGAAGAAATATTCACCTCTACAGAATCGAGTAAAGGAATTCAAAGAGATCCATCTAAATTAAATAATGAAATCGGAAGTGCACGTAGATATTTGAGAAGTGCATGGTCTCAACCAGGTGAAAATGCCAATAAAATTGTGGAGCAGACTCAGCATAAAATTAAGGATGCCGTTGAAAGAATAAATACATATATTTCAGGTGATTGGAAAACCTATGTCAATGAAATTTCCGCAATTGAATTTAATCCATTCAAGGAATTAAAAATTGTAGAAATGAAGGAGTGAGTCTTTACAGTAGATAAATATTCCATATGATTATTCTAAATTACCATTATTAATCTCACAACATAAAACCCATCAATGGGTCATGACC
>CAYVFU010000082.1:0-20811 GCA_964450495.1 uncultured Saprospiraceae bacterium
CGGTCACCATATTCGTTCATAAAATTGGTGATCATTGTATTCAGTTCGGATCCTGGTTCTGCCAATGTTGGTTCATGCAAAAACAACTGATACAAACTGCTTTGATGTACACCAAATAGAAACAAAATATAAGATAAAAACAACCCAAAAAGATAGCTCAAAAGAATGGTTTTTATCATGTTTCCACCACGGACATATTCTTCAGATATTCCTGAAGCATTCATCCACGCTTTCCCAAGCACTTTAGGATTATAATAAATTGCGCCTAAGATTATTGGAAATAAAGCTGTGATGAAGATTACGTAGAAATTTACTTGGGGCATAGGTTAATGTTTTATTTTCTTTTAATTCTCCATTGGGTCATGACCCGTTTGATTTGAATCACGTTTCTTTTTAATAAATATGAGGTAAAATAATTGAGAGATACGCAGACCTTCGATTCAGATACCAATACTAATTACTCAAACTAACTGAGGCAAAGTACACCGTTCCTCTTGCTAGTTCAAAATTCCTCCAATGGGTCATGACACAATGGAAATGAAGTGCCTTTATAGTTACTTCATTTCAATAAATATAAGCTAACTAAACAATTAAAATAAATTGCATAATCGAATTGTCGAGAATCAGTATCGTAATAGCCTCGGTATCCAACATCTAAATTTAAATAATCAAAAGGTTGCCATGGAAAATGAATAGTTGACGTCATCAAAGATCGATCACTTGATATTAAATTTCTATTTTGATCATTGTAAGAAAAGAATAACGGCTCCCCTATTGGGGAATAAAAATCAGTCACATCCCAATAACCAATTGACAATTCAAACTGTTTGATTGTTGCTTTCAGTTGGTACCAAAAACCAGTTCCATTTTCTGTCCCTAAAAACAATTGGCCATTGCTCATTTGGTTGCCATTAAGGATAGAAAAATTATAATAGCTTGGATTTATTGTCAATGTAAAATCATCTCGGAGAAAACCAATACAAGTGCTAAGTGAATAATTCAATAGTGTCCTATCTGGATTTGAAGCTTGATCTATTTGGCCACCTACATGTGAGAGTAAAAATTCAGTGTTAATGTTAAATTTAAATACATCATTTTTTACCAACTTAAATTTAGTCATATTACCAACAAACAACTCTTCGGGAAATGGATCATTTTTCTCAATAAACTGCTCCCAATGCAACCATGCATCTGATGTGATGGTATTGGATTTTAGTAAAATTTGTACACCATACTCCACCCGATTCTGATAATCAAGGTCATATCTATATAGCGGTTCAGACAATCCATGCTTACTTGCACCATCAATGTTTCCAACGATCAATTTTAAAGACTTTAGTAATTGAGATTCAAATCGTATCAATGGTATAATTTCTGAAAAAGAATTCAAGCCAGAATATTTTAAGACATGAAGCCCTGCTGTTAGCTTACTTTTTTCATCAAAATGATAGGAGGCACTAGGTTGTACAATGACGCCTATACTCGTAAAGCCATCTGTATATGGATTAAAATATTCGTTGTTCTTGATGAAGAAATGGGCTGGTATCGTTGCGGAAAATTTATTAGCTATAGAGTCTTGTTTTGACTCTTGGCTACTTAGTGGTGCAGCCAAAAAGAGAAGTATGATGATAGAGTTATATATTGATCTTACTTGCATTCAGGATGAGTTAAACGAAAATGCGAAAAACTAATCGCTTTGCAAATTATCGGATGGGTGGGATTCAATCGTCTTTGCTGATGCGGGACGTCTACAGCGACGAGAGCTAAAAAAACCTACAGCCTCTACTTAAAAGGCGATCTCGGTACCCACTCCTTATCTGGTACCATAAAGCCTAGTAATTTTGGAACCAACTTGTTCTTCCAATTGGATTTGTGTTTCAAATAAACGAGCATATCATAAGGCACAGCACCGACGGAACTTTTGATTTCTAAGGCTGTTCGTGCAAATTGTATTTTATCTACTTGAGCATTGATACCCTCTTTAATTAGATCATATAACATGTTGAGGTAAATCTGTCGACCACCATTTTTAGATTTATCATAACCTAAATAATGGGCTTCCATATACTCTGTATTGAATAGAATAGTGTAATAACCAATGATCTCATCTTCAAGAATATAGGCAACTACTTTGATCTTATCTCTTAATTGTTTTTTCAGTAATGTGAAGTAATCTACAGGAAGCGTAAACAGATTAAAATCAGCTTCACTAGCTGTTTCCATATAGAGATCAAAGAGCTTTTGTTCGTTCTGCTGGATGTCTTCAATTGTCATCTCTTTCTTGACCACATCCTCACCCAATTTCTTGAACGCTCGTTTTGCCCGCACTCGATATTTAGATTTCATAGAAGACAGATAATCTTCGAAGACATTCCATTCTTCACGAATATTGAGGATCATATTTGGCTGAACAGCAAATTCAGTAAACTTACTTTCCACATTATTTATAGATAACTCTTTGTCTTTGTAGTAATCCTTCATCAAAATTGGTCCACATGGATATCCATTTTTTGACAATAACTTTACGATCGTATCCAGTGATTTTTCAATAATACCAAATTGATCCTTGTACAGAATTGTATTATCGGCAAAGTGAAATCCATATTCTCCTGTCAGCAAGACATTACCACAAATAAGTGTCGTGAACTTTGCAATACCTGCAGCTTTTCTTCTTACAACGGAGCCAAACCGTTGAATCGCATTCTCATTTTTAAACCCTTCATTGAAATTCATACTTTCAGAAAGGTCTATGTCTTTAAGCTGAAGAGATAAAACGGCTATTTGAGTATCGTTTTGACTCAAAATAGCATACAATGGTTTGATTCCTTTTGGTGGATTTTGTTCTATCATTTCCAAAAAGGGAACAGAAAAGAAAATATTATCAGGAATTAACCTTAACCAGTCTTCTTGAGCGGTCTTTAATTGATCAAAGAGAACCAATGAAAATTCGTTGTCAAACTTTTGTGAGTGGTGTACGAAAGGGCTTTGACTCTGAGTGTTTTTGTTCTCAGTTTCGATTTTCTTCTTCTTTTTAGATGTACATTCCAATATGGCTATGATTCTTTAAGTTTTTCTAAAACGAATGTTGCTGACGATTCATTTCCCCATCCTTCACTTTTCACGCAACCAAAACCGCATTTATTCAATAACCAATACTCTATAATGTTCTTTACAGAACTGTACTTTGTTACTAAATCCGAAAAATTATCCATTTCTAGACTGCGTGTTTCAGAATCAGACGGCACTGCAATAATATAACTATTTCGTGTGTCTTTCTCAATTGTACTCAAAAGACCAATTGGTTTTGCCATAATGCGACTCCTTGCAGACACTGATTTTGATATCACGATGCATTTGACAGTTTCGGATTTATATCCGCGTACATAGCCAACATGAAAAGGATAATTCATATAAGAAATCGTAGTATCTTCTGATTCATATGTATAGTTATCTCCTGCAACATGCTCTACCACCACTTCAAAGCTTCCGTCTTCTTTCATCACTACTTTATCCTTTTGTTGACAGGATACTAGACTGAAGACGACCAATGATACGAAGCAAAATAATTTAGAAAACATATTACAATAATACGTAATATTATCGACACATAATTTGAATTCAATCTTACTCTGTATTCAAGAATATCACTACCTTGACTTTCAGATTAATGAAAACAATCATGAAGAGACTCCTATATGTGCTTTGTATACTACCATTTTCTTCTTTCGCTTATGGCCAAGGATTAGATGAACGAATAAATGAGTCATTCAGACCTGTTGCTGAATGGTGGGAATGGTTGGTTTTTTATCCATTTCCTGGCACGGATATTCCTACGGTTATTGTCCTGCTTGTAACAGGTGCGTTGTTCTTTACATTATTTTTTAAGTTCCCCAATATTCTAAAATTTGGTACTGCTATCTCTGTTGTCAGAGGTAAATATGATGAAATAGAAGGACATGAAGGTGCGGCGGAAAAAGCAGCTGTAAATATAGCAGATGGAGATATCCCTGATACTATTCGGGATGAGAGCGAAGAGGGAGAGGTGACTCACTTTCAAGCCTTGGCAACTGCGGTGAGTGGTACAGTCGGATTAGGTAATATTGCCGGTGTGGCTGCAGCGATAACCATAGGAGGTCCGGGAGCAACATTTTGGATGATCATTTGCGGTCTTCTTGGCATGTCAACAAAATTTGTAGAGTGCACACTTGGTGTAAAATATAGGGATGTGGGCCCTGATGGCACTGTATATGGTGGACCAATGTATTATTTATCTAAAGGTCTAGAAGAAAGAGGTTTCAAAACTCTTGGAAAAATATTAGCCGTAATATTCGCGATCCTATGTATAGGTGCTTCTTTTGGTGGTGGCAATGCTGCTCAATCAAATCAAGCAGCATTACAGCTAGCCTCCTTAATGGGTCTCGAAGGTGGCAGCACAGGTTTTATTATAGGAATTATTCTAGCTGTGATTGTTGGAGTTGTCATAATAGGAGGAATCAAAAGAATTGCTTCTGTTACAGAAAAGATCGTCCCCCTAATGGCAGGTATATACATCATTGCATGCCTGATAGTGGTTGGAGCTAACTTCAGTTACATTGATGATGCACTTGGATTAATCGTGTCGCAAGCGTTTAGTCCAGATGCAGCAGTTGGTGGTTTCTTTGGTGTATTGATTCAAGGATTTAGAAGAGCTGTTTTTTCTAATGAAGCAGGTGCAGGATCTGCTGCAATAGCGCACTCAGCCGTAAAAACCAGATATCCAGCTTCAGAAGGTTTGGTTGCCTTATTAGAACCTTTCATTGATACTGTGGTAATCTGTACGATGACAGCGCTAGTCATTATTTTTTATAACAGTGGTGGCTATTTTGAATATGGAGCACCTGGTGGTGTGGTAGAGATAGGTGGTCAATCATTAGAAGGTGCGACATTGACTTCAGCAGCTTTTGGATCAGTCTTGCCTTGGTTTCCCTACGTTTTGACTATTGCTATCATACTATTTGCCATATCCACAATGATTTCATGGTCATACTACGGATTACAATCTTGGAAGTTTCTATTTGGTCGAAGCAAAGCAGCGGATTTATCATACAAAGCTATTTTTCTAGTATTTATAGTCATAGGAGCAGCTGCGAGTATGGATGTCATTTGGGGTTTCTCTGACGCGATGATTCTCGCGCTCGTATTTCCGAATATGATAGGCTTGTTTTTCTTATTTCCTGTTGTAAAAGAGGAGCTCAATAAATACTTAACCGCTATAAAGAAAGGAAGCTAAGTTTGGCAAAGGTATACCTTGGTTTAGGCTCTAATGTGGGGGCTAAACTTGAGCATCTGAAAAAGGCAGTAACCTTTATCCAAAAGTTTATAGGAGACGTAAAACATAAGTCTTCATACTACACGACGTCACCTTGGGGCGTTACTGATCAAGATGATTTTGTCAACAGTGTGGTAGAAGTTGAGTCATTCCAAAATCCTCATGTCCTACTGTCATTGATCAATAAAATTGAATACAGCATGGGTCGTTTGCCTACACGAAAATGGGGAGAACGTATTATTGATATTGATATTCTTTTCTACGATGACATTTGCATGCAGACTGAGAAATTGACTATTCCACATCCGTTGATTCAAGAGAGAAATTTTGTATTAACTCCTATGAAGGAAATTAATCATATGTTTATTCATCCAATCTTACAAAAGACCATTGAAGAATTATATCTTTCCAGCTCGGATAAATCAGCTGTAAGAAGAATTGGTAAATAACCCCTTTCCATACAATTACATCGTCATCGAAGGCAACATTGCTTCTGGTAAAACTTCATTTTGTGAAAGACTTGAAAGCAAATATGGTTGTAGGCTTATTTTGGAGAAATTTGATGAGAATCCTTTCCTGCCTTATTTTTATGAAAATCAGGAACGATTTGCCTTTGCGGTAGAATTGTTTTTCATGACTGAACGGATCAAGCAATTACAACGAAATTTGATTAACCAAGATCTGTTCTCATCATTTACGGTTGCCGACTATGCCTTTGTAAAATCCTTATTATTTGCTCGCAAGAATTTAAATGAAGAAGAATATAGAATGTTTGCCCAAATGTTTAATGCCTTTGGAGGCTCATTTCCTAGTCCAGATATTTTAGTCTATTTCCATAGGTCCATTCCAGAGTTGATTACAAATATTGATATTAGAGGCAGGGACTATGAGCAACAAATACAAGAAGAATATTTACAGACTATTCAAGATTCTTACTTCGAATATTTCCGAAATATCTTATCCTTCCCTGTCATTATTCTCGACGTTAGTTCCGTTGATTTTGTTCATAATGAAGGTCACTTTGAGACAGTAGAAAGTCTATTAAAGAAGACCTATCTGCCTGGTGTGCATCGGATTAGTATATCCATTTAAAATTAGCCTTTAGTTAATACCCCATTTCTTCAAGACGAGGTAGAAGATAAAAAACAAAGATCAAAAAGAAGACAAAAATGATTATGGGAGTTTTAAAAGCTGACCAAATCTGTCCACCCAAAGCATCTGCATTTTTGAATTCTTGACTCAGTAACAGCATGAGTCCGCGGAGCAAGGTTGCTACAAAAGCTGTCGCGAGTACTAAAAAGATGAGAGGTATAAGCATATTCATGTGAATTTTAAACCTGCCTTTCCCAATGGCAAATATTAACCGATTTATTGATATTCAGTAAAAAGGCCTAAACGTTATTACACTTTTAGCGATGAAGACCAAACAATTTCGCACCATTCAAAATTAACAATAAAAATTAAACTGAGTCTTTCTTTGCTTCAGACTTAATGATCAATCGCAGTGACTGATCGTAGGTAAAATAGTTCCAAGTCCAATTGAGTACAACAAAGACTTTATTCTTCACACCGACTAAAGCAAATAAATGGACAAACAACCACATAGCCCAAGCGATAAATCCAGTCAGACTTCGCTTGTTTAAATCAGCAACTGCTTTATTTCTTCCAATTGTTGCCATCGAGCCTAAGTCTTTATACTTGAATGCATCGCCTTTACCTTTCTTAAATTGCTTGGCTAGAAATTTAGCTTGCTGGATTGCAGGCTGAGCAACCTGTGGGTGTCCATATGGGTACTCATCACTTATCAAAGTAGCTGCATCGCCTATAGCATACACATCTTTCAAAGCATTGACCTCAAGATGACCATTGACACAAAGCCGATTTCCCTTTGCAAAACATGTGTCGCTTACACCGGGAATTTTACCACAAACGATTCCTGCGGCCCAAACTACCTTGTGAGCTCGAATAGATTGTCCATCTTTTGTTTGAACATACTGGCCGTCAAAAGCAGTTACTCTGGTTCCCAATTCCACTTTGACACCCAATTCTTCTAAAAACTGAAGTGCTTTTCTACCCGCTTTCTCTGACATGCTTGGTAACAATCTATCTCCACTCTGGACAAGATATATATCTACTTCTTTTTGATCTAATTCTGGATAATCTTTTGGTAGAATGTACTTTTTCATTTCTGCTAGAGCACCAGCCAACTCCACACCTGTAGGGCCTCCTCCCACAATGACCACATCTATAAACCCTTGTCGTTCTTCATAATCTCTTGTCACCAAGGCTCTTTCCAGATCTTCAAATATGGCATTACGCAATTGCAAAGATTCGCCAATCGACTTTAGCGAATAAGCATATTTTTCCATCTCTTTATTCCCAAAAAAATTAGTGACGGCACCTGTAGCTAAAACCAGATGATCATAATTGAGTACGCCTAAATCAGTGTATATCTGCTTCGCGTCTGTATCTACTTTTTCCATTTCAGCTACGCGTAAATGCACATTTTTTGCACGCTGAAATGCTTTGCGCAAAGGAAAGGCTATTGAAGAGGGCTCTAAACCAGCCATAGCGACTTGATAAAATAAAGGCTGAAATTGATGAAAATTATTTCGGTCAATCAAGACAACTTGATAATCGGACTTCAATAATTTACGCGAAAGCATAAACCCACCAAATCCCGCACCTACGACTACAATACGCTCTTTATCAGTTTCTGGAATATTGATTGGCATATGTCAAGAATTTTCACAAAATTAGGAGATTACAACTAGATAAACGAACATTGTGTTGATGGCAACAAAAATTTCCATATTCCCCTTAGAACTCATTCTGTTTCCACAAGAAAAACTCAACCTCCATATATTCGAACCAAGGTATAAACAATTAATCACAGACGTGCAAGAGCATCAAGTTGAGTATGGTATCCCCTATTATCAGAGAAACCAACAAATGCAATATGGCTGTTCGGCTGAATTACTGTCAATTACCAAAGTATATGATGATGGTAAAATGGACATTAAAAATCTGGGTAAAGCTGTATTTAAAATTTTAGAAATCCATAAAAATACTAATGATCTAATGTACAGCTACGCTACTGTAGAGTACATTGAACAATCAAGTAATCCAGATATAAGTACGACCCAAAAATTAAGTGACCTAATAGACGAGCTATACTCTTTCATGAGGATAGATAAGTCAATTCCAGAGATACAATCTCCACTCTTTTCATTTTTAGTCGGACACCATGTCGGCTTGAGTAAAGAGCAAGAATTTCAATTATTAACGATAAATGCTGAAGAAAAGAGACAGGATTTTCTATTAAATCATTTGACCGAACTAATTCCTGTGGTAAAAGAAATGGAAACCTTGCGCAAAAAAGTTGAAATGAATGGGCATTTTAAGAACCTTAAACCTCCACTGTTTTGACTTTAGTATTAGTCTCTCAAGTACTTACAACTGACATTTAACATACATTCAGTCGACCTATTCTACATGAAGACCGTATTTTCAATAAATGTTGTGCCTAGACCAACGTTGATTGCCAAATTTGTGTCTATCTAGGAAGAAATACTAACGTAAACATCAAAATTAAATCCATGTTTAGACTTTGCTTTACACTAATAATAAGCGCCCTATTTATTTTCCAAGCCTTGATTGCACAAGAGACTTGCGTGTTCAGCCTCACCAATCAAGAAATCTCTAATCTAGTTGTTCAATTTAGAAATGGTGAAAATGGGCTTACAGTATATGAACATTTCGGAGAAGAAGTAGGCTACTTTTATGAAGTGAGAAATGCTTGCCCGAATTATAACAATGGCAACCCACTTCCTCCAGGTTTTGAGGCTTATAATGGAATTTTCTTGTCTTGTGGAGGAGATATTATTTGTACCTATGGAGTTGACAGACCTTTACCTTGTGAAGCGTCTCTTAATGGCCTGGGACTTGACTTGACAAAGGCAACAGAAAGACGATTTGTTTTCTCAGATCCATGCGACTCTGACGGTATTAAAATTGATTACTGCAATGCAACTCCTCTGAGCTTTTCACTGCCTAAATCCAGAGCTGAATATCCAAACCTACCTGGATTACCTCCAGACCAGAATTGCAATTACGATAGTTTTAGAATCACACCCAATGATCTTATAGAGCAAACGGAAGAAAGCATAACGATACAAGCTGACACAGAAACTAGATATGCCATTACTCTTTCTGCTGAGACTTCAGAATGTGCTCCTTTATCATTCATTTACACTATTAACCCAAATGCTTGTGAGGATGATATGACCTCCCTTCCTTTTCCAGAAGATGTCTTTGACCAATATGCATTTCTAAACGATGTCCTTGATGCTTCGGACTGTTCGGGTGCATCAGTTACTGTATACAATTTGAATAGCAATTTATTTCTATACGTAGAGACAGCTGACTTCAAACGACTTTACTTAGCTGATGGCACTCTATATTGTACCGATTCTAACACACTTTCTTGTTTGGAAACATATGGATTAGTTGATGTTGTCGATGAATGGATATGTCCAAATGATGTATTTGCCACAATTTGTGCAGGTGACCCATTGCCAAATTTGCAAGCGAGATTTGCAGTTGGCGAAGGCCAAGGTCGTATTTGTGGACCAGCAGGCCCAGAAGGTTCTCCTCCTCCAACTTGCCTATGTGATAAAATTGGAATCGTAACCATTAGTCCACAAGAAGGTGTCGTATCAGAACTCATCAATGGTCAATTTTTCACAGTTGCACCAACAGTAACAACAACATATACCATTACAGCAAGAACGGCAATTCCTGCACCAGATCTTCCTTGTATAGCTCAAGCATTTGAAGAAACTTACACCATAGTTGTCAAAGATCCATCTGACTGTGAAGACGAATGTATTTGTCCAACAGTAGCATTTCCAGTTTGTGGATCTGATGGAAATACCTATGGCAATGATTGTCTTGCAGCATGTGCTGGCGTAGATATTATTTCAGAAGGAGAATGTGTATCCAATGATTTTGAAGCCATCTCTTCCAGATTTCCTTTTATAACCGAATTGGTTGATGAATCAAATTGTCAAGGCGAAAGTGTTGGTGTATACACATCTTCTGATGGGACTTTTTTCATTTATATACAGACTGAAATCAATAGTACACTTTACGCATCAGATGGGAGTTTCTATTGTCAAGAAATTAATAACACCCGATGTTTGGAGAACAATCAACTTTCAGGTCCTCTTGCGTTTTGGCAATGTGAAATTGACTGTATTTGTACAGCCGAATATGATCCTGTGTGTGGAATGGATGGCAATACCTACAGCAATGCTTGCCTTGCTGCTTGTGCAGGTGTAGATATCGTTGCCCAAGGAGAATGTAATGCCTGTCTTTGTACGGAGCAATACGAGCCTGTGTGCGGGACAGATGGTATTACCTATAGCAATTCATGTTTTGCCATATGTGCTGGCGTATTGAATTTTGAACCAGGAGAATGTGATTCTTGCACTTGCGACGATGTATTTGCTCCAGTCTGCGGAGAAGACGGCGTTACGTATTCAAATGAATGCGAAGCTAATTGTTTTGGAATCGAAATCGTAAGTGTAGGAGAATGCCCATTCAATGAAGAATGTAGTCAAGAGACAGGTACCATTGTATTCGACTTTTGCGACGATGGTCGGAGTTTCTTTTTCATTCAGACTATGTCGGGCGAACTTCTGGACTTATACTTTGACGAAGGAATTGAATTTGAAGTCATTGAAGGGCGTTCAGTTGCTTTTGATTACAGGATAGCTGATTTTGAATCGCCTTGCAGTATTGCAGATCGAGCAATCATAGCTACTTGCATCATTGATATTACTGAAGAAGTGGGCAACTGCAGTCAAGATACAGGCACCATAATATTTGAACCATGTGATGATGGTCGCAGCTTCTTTTTTATACAGTCTTCTACGGGAGAACTACTTGACTTATACTTTGATGATGGAATTGAATTTGAAGTCATTGAAGGGCAAGAAGTAAGTTTTGACTATGTGCTGGCAGATTTTGAATCACCTTGCAGTATTGCAGACCGAGCAATCGTAGCAACTTGCATCACCAATATACCGCAACAAGAAGACAACTGCAGCCAAGATACCGGTACCATCGTTTTTGAAGCCTGTGATGACGGTCGCACCTTCTTTTTTGTGCGTACTGCTACAGGTGAACTGCTGGATTTGTATTTTGATGATGGAATTGTATTCGAAGTATTTAGAGGGCAAGAAGTCAGTTTTGATTACGTACTTGCTGATTTTGACTCTCCATGCAGCATAGCAGATAAAGCCATTGTAGCGACTTGCATTACCGACATTACTGGCATTGACTGTACAAGCACGACTGGTACGTTTTTCAGAGACGACTGCACAAGCAATGGATTTTCTTTACTCCTACGAAGGCCAAATGGTATTGTCTTGGATCCATATTTTATTGCAAATTTTACGTTTGATGCAATGGAAGGAATGACCGTTCAATTTAATTTTGAATTTGCAGACTTCGTTTCACCATGTCGAAATGATATTCAGGCAGTGGCAATCACTTGCATGGAAGAGATTACATCAAATACAGATGAACTTCCTGGTTTAGGTGATTATACTTGGTTGGCAGATAGAATAGAATTAGCATCATGTCAGGAAGGTGCATTTTATGAAGTGTTCGAATTTCCGGGATACGCATTTGTGTATTATGATAACGGTGAAAATGCAGTCTTGTATGATCAAGATGGAAATTTATATTGTACCGATAGTCCAACATTATCTTGTAGGGCAACTTACGGTCTAAGCGATCCAAGTATTGTTTGGAATTGTGAATCAAATGATTCTAATGCAGATGATTCAAACACCACTGATGGAAGTACATTTAATGAAGAAATTGTGTATTGCCCAGAAGAATCTGTTGTGATAAATTTCACACCCATTGGGTCATTCAATTCAGAAAATGGTCAGGACTTGGAGTGTCCTCCAGGATTTCCTTGCCCATGTGGTTTTGTCACTGATGTGATTATAGAGCCTCAAGATGATGTCATTATGTTAGATTTAGAAGCAGGAGTATTAGAGGTAGCTCCAAGAGAAACGCAATCGTATTCCATAACATTAACGACTAGCAATACTGCTGAGAATCAAACTTGCGATCCGACTTCAAATCAGCAAGTATTTACAATTATTCCAAATGATGATTTATGTGGTGGCAGTAATCTGAATACTTCATTTTCTGACCTAACTGTATTTCCAAATCCAGCAAGCAATACCATTCAAGTTGCAGGATTAGATTCAGAGGTAAAAAGTATCAGAATTATTAATTTACTTGGCAATGTGATGTGGCAAAACGAAGGGTTAATATCTGAACTGATCGATGTTTCTGATTTCTCTTCTGGGATATATGTCCTCGCAGTTACCAGTAATGATGGACAGTCAAAAACGATAAAATTCAGTGTGCAGCATTAGTAATTTTTATGCACAACAATAGAAAAAAAGGAGAGGTCATATCGGCCTTTCCTTTTTTATTTGTGCAAGACTAAAGGGAACACTGAATCTTTTTTATCTTACGGTTAACCGAATAATGGACTTATGATTTCATTGAAAAAATTGATAAGCTTTACTTTCTTAACGATCACGCTTTTATGTGTATCTTGTAAGGTTGCACAACTTCCTATTTACAATTTTAAAAAGAGTATTAATGTCTCTCAAGCAGGTATATCGAGTGCACATCCTGAGGCGACTCAAATAGGTTACGACATCCTTAAGAAAGGCGGAAATGCTGTAGATGCAGCAATTGCTACACAATTTGCTTTAGCTGTTTGTTATCCTGTCGCAGGTAATATCGGTGGTGGAGGATTTATGGTCTATAGAGATAAAAATGGTTTTTCTACCACACTGGATTTCAGAGAGATGGCCCCTTCTAAGGCTTACCCTGACATGTATTTAGATGACAATGGAGATGCCATTTCTGAATTAAGTCGCGCAGGTCACTTAGCATGTGGTGTACCTGGAAGTGTGGCTGGCATGTGGGAAGCTTTTCAAAAATATTCTACACTCAAAAATTGGAAAACACTTGTACAACCTTCTGTAGATTTAGCAAACAAAGGATTTAAAATAACCGAGGCTCAAGCAAATAAATTCAATAATAGAAAAGATGAATTTAAAAAATACAATACCTCACCAAATGCATTTAACACTGACAAGGTCTGGAAGCCAGGAGATAAATTGGTACAAAAAGATTTAGGTAATACAATGGCTGCGATAAGAGATAATGGAAGAGCAGGTTTTTACCAAGGATGGGTTGCAGATAGAATAGTAGATGAAATGACTAGAGGCAATGGCATTATCTCTCACAACGATTTGAAAAATTACAAAGCCGTTTGGCGAGATCCTCTTATTGGCGAATATAAAGACTTGAAAATTATCTCCATGCCTCCTCCATCAAGTGGTGGTGTCTTTTTAATCCAAATGCTCGATATGATAGAGCCTTACAACATTGGCAACTATGACTTACAATCCGCAGAAGCTGTTCACTTAATCGTTGAATCAGAAAGACGTGCTTATGCAGATCGTGCGACGCATTTGGGTGACATGGACTTTTATCCAGTGCCATTGGACGAGTTAATGGACCAAGATTACATAAAAGAAAGAATGGGTGATTTTGATGCAACATCTGCTACCAACAGTGACGATATACTTGCAGGTGATTTTACTGAAAGCGAACAAACAACGCACTTCAGCATTGTCGATAAGGATGGGAATGCTGTATCCATAACAACTACTATTAATACTGGTTTTGGAAATAAAGTTGTTGTCGGTGGTGCTGGCTTCTTTTTAAATAATGAGATGGATGATTTTAGTGCAAAGCCAGGTGTACCAAATTTCTTTGGATTACTGGGTGCAGAAGCAAATAAAGTAGAGCCAGGAAAACGTATGCTCAGCTCGATGACACCAACAATCGTCGAGCAAGATGGCAAATTAAAATTAGTGGTAGGCACGCCAGGCGGATCAACCATCATCACATCTGTTTATCAAACCATTTTGAACATTTTTGACTTCGGATTAAGTCCAAATCAAGCAGTACAACAAGCTAGATTCCACCACCAATGGAAGCCAAATCTTGTCTTCCATGAAGAAGATTGTCTGTCTGATAATGTAAGACAGTCCTTGACAAATATGGGACATGAATTAAAACAACGAGGTAATATTGGACGAGTAGAAGTTATCTATATCAATGACAATGGGACTTTGGAAGTAGTCGCGGATAAACGAGGCGACGATCATGCAATGGGGTACTAGGTTTTGTATGAATTAGTTAAAAATATAGCTAAGAAAATCCTGCCTGATGGCTTTCTTACTAAAAGAGAAGCGGCTATCAGAAAAGCTTTAACTGTCATTTATAAAGGTAGTAATTACCAATGCAATGTATGTGGTGAAGCGCTACGAAAATTCATCAAACTAGAAAACGACGATTTATTGTGTCCAAGATGTGGCAGCCTTCCACGAACAAGAAGTCTCTGGAAAATACTTCAACCAGAATTAGCTGATAAGCGCATACTACACTTCTCTCCCACTCCATCTTTGCGAACTGCTATCCAACAAGTACATAATAAATCTAGTTACCTGACTACTGATTTTGAAAATGAATTTACTGCGGACGTGAGATTAAACATCGAAGAATTGGCTCTTGATTCTTCATCTTTCGACATAATCATTTGCTATCATGTTTTAGAGCATGTCATAGAAGACAAAAAAGCTTTGACCGAATTATTTAGAGTTCTAGCCAATGGTGGTGAAGTCTATATCCAAACTCCCTTTAAAGAAGGAAAGATTTACGAAGATTATTCCATTGTTGAACCAGCAGATCGATTGCAGCACTTTGGACAAAAAGATCATGTGAGAGTGTATTCGGCAGAAGGGTTAGTTGAGCGAATGAATAATGTTGGGTTTGAAACTGAAATAATTGTGAAGGAGAATTTAGCTGATAACCATTTGGGATTGAAGATGAGAGATGTTGTATTAAGAGGGCGCAAGTAATGAATATGGTCTGACGCTTTTGTTCTTAATTTTCGACTAATCCTACCGATAAAATCTACTTAATTTTGGTTGCTTCAAACATAAAGTATGCGATAAATCAATTCCCGCAATAATTCTGGCGACGTGGTTTGACGATTATGGACACCTTTACTTTTGAGGTCGTATTGTTTGAGAATTTGGAAGATGTTTACAAATTGATCGCTTGAAAAAGATCTACCTGCTTGTTTTATTTCTTTTATAAAATAAGGATTTATTCTGAGCTTACCGGCCAATTCACCGTCTGACGCTTGCTGATGCTGGGCAGCAACAAACAGCTGTGTGAAATATCGATACAAAGAAGAACTGACAGCTGGAATTGGATTATTTTTAATGTTGTTGGCCATATTATCTGCAATCTTCAACGCCCGACTTTTTTGTCTGGCACCAATAGCTTTTTGCAATTCAAAGACATTAAATTCTTTGCTGATGCCTATTTTATCTTGAATGAGCTCTTCGGAGATCTCTGCACCTTTTGCCAAATGAATCGTTACTTTGCTAACTTCATTTTCAATTTTTTGAAGATCGTTGCCAAGATATTCTGCTAGCAATTGACTAGACTTGGTAGAAATGGAGAAACCTTTCTGTGTGACATATCCAGAAATCCAATCTGCTAATTTGTAATCTTTTATTTTACTGGCATCAAGATAAACGGCCTCTTTTTTAAGGGTTTTAAATATGGCTTTTCGACCATCAGGCTTTTTATGCTTGTATGAGATGAATAAGGATGTCTGCGGTGCAGGCTGCTTGAGATAGGTTTCCAATTTATCAAAATCTCTCATGGCCTGAGCTTCCTTTAGAATGACAATTCGATTGGAAGCCATCATTGGAAATTGGCGAGCATTGTCAACGACCTGTTTGAAATTGACTTCTTTGCCATAAAGCACAATTTGGTTGAAAGCCTTCTCCCCTTCTTCTAGCAACTCGTTCTCTGCGACTTTGATCACTTTGTCGATATAAAACGCTTCTTCGCCACCTAGAAAATACACTGGTGCTAACTCCTTTTTTTTGAGCGATTTTATGATTTGTTCTGCAGTCATATTATGATTTTGTAAATATAATCACATTCGACCAGCATCAACTCAAAATTTGAAATAATTGTCAGTGCTTGTCAAACAAATATCTTTTGTATGATTTTTGTAGAACAGGCCTATCCGGTACATAGACTAAAATTAGTTGATTACAGATTGTCTACAGTTGCACTAATTTCATTCATATAATATACAAATCGACCACACTTTTTAAAGAATACTTCTTAGACATACTCAATTTATCTACAATAAAAAAAATGCCAGCCACCACCGTGACTGACATCCTGCTTCATTGATCGCTGTATCTTCTTCTGTGGATCGTCACAGAGAATTCAAATCAATGCTTAAAAAAAGACGTTGTGTATGAAGCAGACTGAGAAGCAACAACTTTTACAAAATAAGTTGAGCTTCCCTGAAGTGCAGAGACATCGAGTCTAACTTCATCTTCCACAGAAAATTGAATATTGTCTACTAAAGCTCCATTTGAAGAAAAAATAAAGACTTCAGTATTTTGCTCTAAAAAAATTGGGTGATCTAACGTAATGTTGTCTATTGTCGGATTTGGAAAAGCATTTATTTCTATAAAGTCTACATGATCAGTCGTAGAGACTTCAGCTATGTCATTAGACATACTTGCCACACCATAATTCTCTACATCAGAAGAACCACATACTTCAATTGCAATATCATCAAGATAGATGCGATCTGAGCTGTTACTTGCATTACATCTTAACCGAAAGACGTTGCTGTCTGCCAAAAACTGATTTGGTACGTACACCTTGCCTTCTGAGCTTGTGTTGTTGGAAAAGTCTTGTTCGGCAATCCAAGCCTGTACAATCTGGAAATTTTGTCCGCCATCAGCTGATACTTCAAATACCAACTCGTCTCCCTTCTCCATATTTACCGCAGTATATGAAAATGATACACTCACCTCATTGAATCTAATAAAACTAGCAGGTCTTGTGCTGATAGATGACTCGACTCCTTTTCCACTTTGCAACATTGCACTAAAACTTCCTGACTGAGCAAATCTTCTGTCCATCTTCGCGTGATTGCCACCAACAGTCCATAAGGCATCTGCTGTTTCAAAACTCTCTATGTGAAGGATCTTACAGTCATTATTCTGACTACCGGCAGTATCTTCACATCCTACATTGAAAGGGACACAAGAGTCTAGATCGTCACTATCTTCACCTGCGCATACACCGTCATTATCTTTGTCTTCATATGTACCTTCACAGTTACAAGAGTCTGTGATTACGTCATTTGTAGTACACGGATTGTTGTCATCACAAGCTTGCCCCACTTCACAATTAAGCCCTGCCTTCTCACAAGCTTCTATTTTAATATCATCAAGAAAAACCAAGTCAGATTTAGCACTTGCATTACAAGTAAAACGAATCATCGTCTGATCACTCAATGCTAAATCAGAAAAGCTTTGCACATGCTTAAACATGTTTTTGTTTTCAAAGTCCGTTCCTGATACAAAAGAAGCCAATTGCTCAAAAGATTCTCCCCCATCAACCGAATACTCAATGAAAAAATCTTCTCCTTTTTCCATACTTACAGGATAGCAATTAAAGCCAATGGTCAACATATCTTTACCTTCTAAACTTAATGTTGTTGTTGTAATAGAAGACTCAATTCCATTATTGTCACTCAAGCGAATTGATGGGCTATTATCAGCACCATATAACGTGCTTAGTTCAACTGCGCTGCCTAATACCCACTGCTGATTTGTGTTGTCATCAAAATCAGATTCAACAACTGTTTGACATGGTTCAACCTCTTGCGTTTCTGCAGCTGATTCTGCATGAAATTCGATGGTTACAAACTGTTCAAAATACTGAGATAAAGCATCAAAAGCATTGATTCTACCATAGCCAAAATAATGATCAAATCCAGGTGTGTCTTCATGAGATGGCCCTATTTGGTCTTCAGAAGATGTGTGTAATATTTCTCGTATTTGCTCTGGAGTTCTTGTTAAATCCTGAGCCAACAGTAAAGAGACAAGTCCACTTACTAAAGGAGCAGCTTGTGAAGTACCGTTCATTGTATAATTGTTGTCCGTATGATCAAACTTATTAAGACCAAAAATTACTGACCCAGGTGCAACGACATCTATATAGTTATTGTAGTTACTAAAACTCGCTCTTTTGTCAGATGGCGTTGTTGCACCAACTGCAATAGAATAAGGATTCTGTGCCATGTAATGAGTTGTTGTATTACCATTATTTGCCATTGCTACTACAATGACTACACCTTGGCTATGGGCATATTCAAAAGCACCATCCAAAACTGCAGAAGGGTTATAACTTGTCAATGATAGGTTGATGACTTTGGCACCTTTTGCAACTGCATAATATACTGCTGCCGCATAATCGCTATAGGTAGATGTATTATTGTCTTTTACCACTTTAAGCGGCATCAGTTTACAATTCCAGTCAATGCCGATAAATCCAGTATCATTTCCTGCTTCAGCTCCTATGATACCTGCAACATGAGTCCCGTGTCCGTTTGAATCCATTGGGTCATTGTCATTCTCAGCAAAGTCGTAACCACGTACATCGTCTATATACCCATTGTTGTCATCATCTATACCATTAGCCGGAATTTCGTGAACATTTGACCACATTCTGTTTGCTAAATCAGGGTGTAAGTAGTCTACTCCAGTATCAATAATGGCTACTGAAATTCCTTTGTTTCCTTGCTGTATAGACCATGCGTATTCCATATCAATATCAGCATCATTCTTTGAAAAAATAAAGTCAAGGTTTCCCTCATTCTTGTAAATCCATTGTTTGCTAAAATTTGAGTCTTTAGGTAAAGTCGGAGAAGGGTTCGATGCAAGTGGCTCAGCAACAAAATCATTCTCTACATATTCAAACTTACCAGTAGCTAACATTTGTTCGATAGTAGCCTTCACATCATTCTCATCCACTTGTGCAGAAAAGATCATTTCTGATAGATTCGGAGCAATCGCTTTTTTCTTTGTTAATGGTGACGATAAGTGTAATGAAGATTCAAATTCCGAACACAAGTTTTTAGAGTTGATGCAAGCTGACTTGTGATTAGTGGATTTGACTTTAAATACTATTTGACCATGTTGTGCTGTAGCAGAAACTACAAACAAGCATAAAAAGACAAATGCTAATAAAAGAGAAGTACGGAATTTTAGAGTATGCATCATTTAAAGTATTATTTATACAATAAATGACGCCCACGGTTGAAATGACAGTGCAAACATATATACATTTTTATACAAATGCTTGACATTTGACTACAGACTGACTACAAAAAACCTAACCTATTGATAATCAGCTATATAAATTTTCATATTTTCATGGAAGCACTATACACTCTCTACGATTTTTCTACATATTGGTAAATAATATCACCATTTCTAGTGAGGTGTAGTGGAAGAAAATAATATAAATTTGTAAAAACACTTGAACATGACTTCAATCAGAATTTATCTCCTAATAATTGCTATATCCCTCACCTCCATTACAGTTTCGAACGCTCAACTATTGAATAGATTGAAAAAGCGTACCATGGACAAAATTGAAAACAGACTCGAAGAAAAGGTTGTGGAAGAGCTTTCAGAAGAAATCGCAAGAACAGCAATGCAGCCTGTCGATAAGGCTTTTGATTCCTTTTTGAGGCAATCCTATCGCAAAGAATATGGCGAAGACTATTCAGACAAACAAATAGATTCACTGATGAACTCAATTGGCTCTAACTACACCCAGTTTTTGGAAGCCATGAATACTGCTGCCGATTTACCTCCAACGTATACATTTGATTTTCAATACACAATAGAAACGAAAGAAGAAAACGGGGATAAAAACGAGGCGACCATGTGGCTAGGTTCGGATGACGCCGTTATGGGTATCCTACAAAAAGACCAGCCTAATTCTTTCGTCATCATGGATATGAAAAATGACAACATTGTTATGTATTCAGAAAGAGATGGCAAGAAAACAGCTCAAGCATTACCTTCGATGATGTCAATGGCTGGTGCATTAGTCGAGAGCAGTACTGAATTTCAAGATCATATGGACAATATGACTATTGATGGTCCCGGCAAGACTAAAAAGATCCAAGGCTATACTGCCAGTCTATATAAAGTAGAAACTGAAGATGACATTTCTGAATATTATGTCACAACAGAAGTTCCATTTTCTTTTAATGAAAACTTTTTTAAAAACATGGCACAGTATTTCCCAAGCATGTACAATACTGAATTAACGTCTATGAAAGGCATGATGCTTGAAGGTGAAACTTATAATAAAAAGACTAAAAAGAAGTCATACTACAAGACTAAAGATATCAAAGAAAAAAAGGTTGTGATTAATAATGCTGAGTACACTCAGGTGGGGTTGATGGAATAGGTGTTGAG
>CAYVFU010000083.1:0-20223 GCA_964450495.1 uncultured Saprospiraceae bacterium
AGACCTTTGCCTCACTTAATTCGGCAAGAGGTATTAAGACTTTGCTTCACTTAATACGGCAAGAGGTGCGGAGACCTTTGCCTCACTTTTCACATAAAAAACCTGCTAACTCAAAGAATCAGCAGGCACCCTCATTGTATTTATAACTAACTTTTACTTCCAGGACCAGCCAAACTTTAATCTAAGCCCTACGACTGGTGAGGACAAATCTGAACCAGAAACCACAGATCCATTCACACCGGTTACAAATCTATAACCACCTTCTAATCCAACTCTCATAAATCTGAACACATTTACTTCAATACCTGCACTCGGCTCAAAAACTGAGACATTTTGTCTCGGTTCTTCACCAACATCTAAACCGCCACGTCCACCTTTAAGGTATATAGCAGGGTGAACAGATTTGTAAGAATTAAAGGTGTAACCAAGAAGCAAGTCATTCCCTTTGATATCTACATTTGTACCATCAGCCAATGTTTCACCACTTCCATAGCCTGACCAGCCGATTAAGAAATTGTCATTTAATTCAAATGCGAAGAAGCCACCATTATTCAAACTAAACTCTTCTCCAAAGCTGACTAAGCCATTGGTACTTCCTCCCCAAATTCCAGAAAGATAAATTCCTCTGCTATTGAAAATAGTTTCTTCTCGTTGTCCAAAAATTGATACTGTTATGACTAAAAATAATAATGTAGAAATGTACTTCATGGTAATACGTTTTTAGTTTGGTAATTTGACTAAAGACGTAACACGTTTAGAAAAGGTTGCAACAAGTGACAAAAATAAAATTTGGATCAAGTCTTAGAATACTGCACAATTAAGTACTAGATGTACTCTAAGTCCAGAGAGTTAGTACCAATTTGAATAGTTTCTTGCTAAATGATAGCACAATTAACAGATATCGAAGTATTGTGAAGCCATGGCGACAGCATAATCAGAGATTCATACGTTTCTAGACTGAGGTTTTGTTTTTTGATGAATAATGGGTTACTTTTAATCTATATGGATTACTCATTTAGTATAAACCATAGCGAAGATGATTTCATTGCGGCTTGTGTAGCAAATGAGCAGTGGGCGCAAAAGAAGTTGTATGTAGAGCATTATCCGCGGATGATGGCTATATGTATGCGTTATGCAAAGAATGAGCAAGATGCGCTTGACATTCTACATGAGGGATTCATCAAGGTGTTTAAAAACATTGGAAAATACAAAGTTGGCACATCATTCACATCTTGGCTAAGTCGAATTATGATCAATACAGCCATTGATGCTTATAGAAAAAACACAAGAAGACGTACCGAAGATTTAGATCAAGTAAATGATGCAAAATATCTTGAACCAGATATTATCAGTTTAATATCAGCTGAAGAAATTATAGGGTGCTTACAAGATTTGACTTATGCGTATAGAACAGTATTTAACATGTACGTTATAGAAGGTTACTCACATAGGGAAATTGCTGAATCTTTAGGAATTACGGAAAGTACGTCTAGATCAAATTTGGTGAAAGCTAGAGCTAAATTGAAAGCTTTGTTATATAAACGGAGAATATTAGAATGAAGGATAAGAGTTTTGATAAACTACTACAAGAGAAATTGCAGGGATACGAATATCCAACTGTGGGCCCGGATTGGAGTAGGATGCAAAGTGCGTTGAATCAAGCAGATAAAGATGTGAAAGTTGATTCTGAAATAAGGAATAGACTGAAAGAGCATGAGGTGCCTTTCGAGCCTTCACACTGGGAGATTCTAAAAGAGAAATTAGAATTAGAAAGAAATTTAAAGCAAAGAATTATTACTTCCAAGATAGCTGAAGTAGTCATTTTATTTTTATTGGTCTTTAGTGCTTATCAAGTAAAAGAATATAAAGGAGGACTAAATCCATTAGTTAAAAAAGATGTAAACTCATCTGCCTTTAATGCATTCAATAAAACAGCAAATAAGACAAATACGCTTCTACCTGCTCTTGAAAAACAGATATCGAAAGACTTACAGCTGGATGTCAACACTCAAATAATCGAAAAAACCGAGTCAAATACAGATGTTGTTTTTAATCAAACTGTTGCCAGAAACAACTCTATTAGCTACAATAAACAAAATGAATTGACTGCCAATTCTGCGGTTCAATCTTTTGAAAGTTCTGCTGGAGAAACTCAAGTATCAAAATTGATTAGAGTTACTGCTCTTCCGATCCAGAATAAAGTTAAAGCTATACCTACTATTCATTTAGCTTTACCAGTCTTCATTAGACAAGCATTTAATGAAAAATTTAAAGAATCTAATGTTGATCCTAGCCACTATAAGGAGAATCATGGTTCTCAACCAACAGCTTTAAGACAAACAGATGAAAATCAGTTAGATGAATTGCGCTCTGTCGTAAACATTGAAGCCTTGGCGTCATCAACTGTCCTTACCTCTTTAGCAGTTAATGACAATCAATTTATTATTCCAGCAGTCTATGATCTAGGCAAAGCAAAAAAAGAACGATGGATAGGATTGATATCTGGTGTTGATCTCAATTTCTTAAAAGCACCTAATTTTAATTCATTTAAAGAATCAACAAGTGAGTTATTCGAATTAAGCGCTTCTACAGGGATAAGTTATGGGTTCAAAAAAGGAGCTAATGAATTTTTAATGGGTGCGTCATTTTCTTCGAAAACATTTAACCCCGGATTAGTAGATGCTCTTGAAGTGACAATCACAAATACAGATGGCGAAGAAGAAATAAGCCTTTATGACAGATCTCATACACTTGAAAAGTATGACATCGTATCATTACCATTTCAATACAGAAGACACTTCAATCATGATTCCAAGTTCCATCCATACGCGTTTGGAGGTCTATCAACGAATGTTGTCCTATTTACGGATTATGAACAAAAAGATGATCGTCGATTAGGTAACGCCAGACCAAAATTTTATCGGGATGAAGTTTCACAATTTCAAAGCGAAGACTTTAAAGAAGGAATCATAGAAGGAGGTAATTATAGAGATAATCTATTCTTGACAGCTGTATTAGGTGTTGGTTTTGAAAGAAAATTCAACAGAACAAAAGTATTTGCAGAAAGCCAATACACAACTAACTTATTTGCATCCACCTTAGGTCCAAGGAACGTACAGCTCAGATCCGTTTCATTCAGTCTTGGTGCGAAGTATCGTATCTAATTTGTCTTTAGCCTAACAATAACATCAACCTAATTAGGTCTTGTGAAACAATACATTTTAAGGTATTGTTATGTATGCTTGAATATTTATTGCAAGTTTTATGAAATACCTAGCATTACTAATTATTGTTTTATTCGCTACAAGTTCTTGCAGCTCATTAATCAATGTATTGACTAAAAAAAAGAATCCAGTGTCAAAAGACTCTATCTCAAATCCTATAGACTATGCTATTTGGGACAACCTTCTAAATAAGCATGTAAAAGAAAATGGACTTGTTGATTACAAGGGATTCAAAGAAGATGCCGAAGACTTCAATACCTTTATCACATTGCTTGAAAACAATCATCCCAATGACAAAAATTGGTCTGAGGATGAAACACTAGCTTATTGGATAAATGCTTACAATGCGTTTACAGTAAAATTAATAGTGGATAACTACCCTGTTGAAAGTATAAAAAAAGTGAAAAAAGGCGTGCCATTTATAAATTCTGTTTGGGACATCGATTTCATTTCCATAGAAGGAATTTCCTATAGTCTCGGAAACATTGAACATGGGATTTTGAGAAAATCATTTAACGAACCGAAGATTCATTTTGCAATCAATTGTGCCTCAATTTCTTGTCCAAATTTATTTAATGAAGCATTTACCCCTGAAAAGCTCGAGGCTCAATTAAACAAAACAGCAGAAGTCTTTTTATATGACAAAACTAAGAATAGACTTGAAGGTGATAAACTCCAACTTTCTAGCATATTTAATTGGTATAAAGTAGATTTCACTAAGGATACTTCATTGACTGAATACATTCAACAGTTTGTTTCCGAAGATATTTCTAATAAAAAAGTTTCTTACTTAGATTACGATTGGGGTCTGAATGATGTCAAATAAAGCAAAATAATCAGTTAGCTTTATAGTCAAACGATTCTGATGTCTTACAAACCAGTATTTCATTCCAAATTACCTGGAGGGGAGACCACGATATTTACCATCATGTCTGCCTTAGCTACAAAGCATAATGCCATAAATCTTGGTCAAGGTTTTCCGAATTTTGACACACCGGACAAGCTCAAAGACTTGGTCTCGCATTATCTCAATGACAGTAAAAATCAATACTGTCCAATGGCAGGCTTGTATGACCTAAGACAAACTTTAGCCGACAAATTATCCGCATCATATCACTGTAAACTAAACCCAGAAACGGAGATAACTATTCTTGCTGGTGCAACACAAGGGCTATTTACTACAATCAACGCATTCGTTCATCCAGGAGACGAAGTAATCATTATTGAACCGGCATATGATTGCTACAAACCTACAATCGACCTGGTAGGGGCCACTGCTATTTCATATGATCTGGAAGGACCTGCATTCAAAATCAATTGGGATGAACTTGCCAGACTTATATCATCTAAAACCAGGATGATCATCATCAATACACCGCACAACCCTATTGGTAAAACTTTAAAGAAAACTGACTTACTTGCTTTACAAGAGTTAACCAAGAATACTGATATCCTAGTGTTAAGTGATGAGGTATATCAACACCTCATCTATGACGGACAAGAACATCAAAGTGTGCTGAGATATGAGGATTTATTCAAACGATCACTGGCTGTATTTTCATTCGGTAAAACATTCCACAGTACTGGTTGGAAGTTAGGCTATTGTGTTGGGCCTGATTACCTCATGGATGAATTCCGAAAAGTCCATCAATGGAATGTATTCTGTGTCAATTCCTTTTTACAATATGCGCTTGCTGATTATTTGAAGGATCCTTCAACGTACGAGTATTTACCATCATTCTATCAACGAAAAAGAGACTTACTGATAGATTCCCTAAGTGGCTCCAGATTCACTCCATTGCAATCTGAAGGTACTTTCTTTCAATTGTATGGATATGATCAAATCTCTGATGAAGCTGATACTGTTTTTGCTAAAAGAATGACGATTGAACATGGTGTGGCGGCAATACCTGTTTCTCCATTTTACTCTGGCAAGAAACAAACGGGTACCATTCGTTTGTGTTTTGCAAAAACAGATGATTTGTTAGAAGAAGCAGGTAGAAGACTGAGTAAAATGTAAGGCAATAATCAAAAGCTACTGACTTGAGACTATGTAAAGATTACAATCTAACTCATGAATCATAATGAATACGACGAGACAATTGCCCACCATTATGCAATGTATAGACCTTCTTTACATGAACTGATACTCTCTAAGTGTATACTGGCAGATAAAGTTTATCCTCTTGGTTTAGATATTGGT
Organism: uncultured Saprospiraceae bacterium; assembly: GCA_964450495.1. GTDB lineage: Bacteria > Bacteroidota > Bacteroidia > Chitinophagales > Saprospiraceae > CALFUK01. Next base: position 5,428 of record CAYVFU010000083.1, read on the forward strand.
TGTGGTGCTGGTCACTCAACACTAGCATTAAGCAAATATTGCGATAAAGTAATAGGTATGGATCCAAGTGTTGCTATGATAAACTCAGCTAGGCAACATGCCAAAACGACATATAAGGTAGGGTCGCTAAACGAATTGGTATTTGAGGATGATCAATTTGATCTCATAACATTTGCAGGTTCTTTGTTTTATGCTAAGTCGCAATCTGTATTAGATAAGCTTAATACTATAGGTAAATCAAATGCACTAATCATTGTTTATGATTTTGAAATACATCTTGACAACTTCTTACAGTCACTTATTGGACCAACAGAAAAAACTCAATTACAGATGTATAATCACAAAGAAGACTTTACCGGACTGCAGTCTAATAATCTGTATAAATTAAATTCGTCTCAAGAACAAACACAACTCAGCATTGATATAAATAACTTGACTCATTTGTTGTTGTCTTCCAAACAGAATTATTCCTTACTCAATAATAACTATGGTCCTGAAAATATAGAGCGGAATATTCAATATGCATTAAAATTATTATTTCCTTCAAAATCAATAAACACTAAAGCGTCACTGTACTGGACTAAATATGAGATAAGAAAGTAACGATCCCTACGTATTAAATATGATATTGATTAGAGAGCTTGCGTTGGCATATCATCATTGTATAACTCCTCAAAATACTGAGTGTTAAATTTTAACAACCAATCCCTTGAGTCCTAAGAGTTGGGCATAATCAATATTTACTCAATTACTCGACTTGCTGAAGATACAGAGGCGACATTGAAAAATCCAATAGATAATTCTCCAGAAGAGCAGTTTGATATATTGCTACGTGTGTTTGCCAGAGGTAGTGCAAAAATGCCATTATCTCCATTTTGCATTTGGTCCCTAGCGATTTCCAAAAATTGAAATGCGTCATTACTTATAGAGTGTATTTCAACTTTGATGGTTTCTTCAGGCAACCAAGGTATAGGTGTGAAATCTTCATCAACAGGATTGACTAAGTCTCTTACAGGAGGTATAAATACCAAACCATCAACACCAGAACCAGCATCAAAAGCTGCGTCAAAGGCAATATTTAGCTCTCGCGGATTATTGCGAAACACACCATTCTTAAAGGTTTTTATCCAGTAAGCATCTCCCAAGCCATTAAAATCTCTTGCTATAAACTGTGCGTAAATACCTTCTGGAAAAAATATTTCATCTCTAAATTCAAGTTCAATAGATTCGATTTCAGGTACTCTGTTTAATTCAGTTTGCGCACAAAACTCTTGTCCTGAAAATTGAATTTGTAATTCAAAGGAGTTACCAACATCACCAAGGACACCAAATTCACTTGCGTCATAAACATATCGCCCATTTTCTGTAAACTGGAAATTAAATTCTTGATTGTCGTCTCTTACTATAACCACAGTGGCTTCATTAACTCTGGGCGTTTCATTAGGATCAAAATAATTAGCTGTTTCTGAAAGAGTGATGACTTGAAGTTCTGGCAAATCATTTACCCATGCATCAACAACAAGCTCTGGAGCAAATTCATCAAGCTCTATTTCAACGACATCTTCGCAACCTAGGATAAAAACCGTTGAGATCAATAGTATGATTAAGTATGTAAATTGCTTCATATTCTAAAATGAGAAATTATAAGAAATTGCTGGAATAAAATTACCAATAACACTAAGTCTAATGGCCTCTGTGTTTACTGGAACTCCAGGTTCTGTTGCACCCAAATCTTGTCTAAAAAATATTGAGAAAGCATTTCGCCTACTATACACATTATACACAGAAAAGACCCACTCCCCTTTCCATCTTTTGCCAGGTTTATCTTTGCCTTTTAATGTTGCTGACAAATCTAATCTGTGAAAGGTCGGAATACGAACATTGTTTCTACTGTCTTCTAAATTGTGTGGCACTATAAATCCTTGTTGCTCAAATCTCGAAGTCGCAAAGGTAACTGGTGTTCCAGAAATCAAAGCAAAATTACCGCTGACTGAGAAGCGTTTACTTATTTCATAAAAACCTGTTAAACTTAAATTATGAGTCTGATCAAATCTTGAGGGATACCACTCATTATTATTTATTCCTTCCACTAAACGTTCTGTTCTTGCCAACGTATAACTCAACCAACCTGAGAATCTACCAGCATTTTTCTTCAACATAATCTCTAATCCATATGCTCTTCCATCGCCTTCCAGTAGATCTCCTTCAATAAAATCATTCAATAAAATATCTGCACCATCTATATACTCAACGAGATTATCAAAATCTTTGTAATAGACTTCAGCAGAAAATTCAAAAGCATTGTCATTAAAATTTTTGAAATAGCCCAAGGCAACTTGATCAGCAAGTTGGGGTTGTATATTATTTGTGCTTGGTGTCCATATATCCACGGGAGTAGAAGCAGCAGTATTTGAAATCAAATGTATGTACTGTGCTGTCCGCATGTAACTTGCTTTTATTGAGCTAGATTCATTCATTTGATATTTAAGTGATAGTCTGGGTTCAAGATTAGTATATGTTTGGATCGACTCCCACTGATCAAAACTTTCAGAAGCTGTAACTGGCCTTCTGGTACCTTGCGCTGACTGACCAAAAGTATATGCTTCTCCTTCACCTGTATAATTAAAATGGGTAAGTCTAAGACCAGCATTTATTTCAATTGCATCACCAATTTTCATTTCATTTTCAATATACACTGCTGTCTCTATTGCATATTTTGGATCCTGACTTAAATCTTGGACTTCTCCCTCACTAACACCTACAGCATTACCAGGCTCGAAAGTATATATGATCCCTTGCCCACCAAATCTGATTAAATTATTTGGATTCAAATAAAAACTCATTTCAGGCTTAATGCTGTAATTAAGAATCGAAGCATTCCAATCAAAACTATTTTGTGCATCGTCTCCAAAATTAATATCGTAATCATAATCACTTGCGAATACAGTAATGTTTGAAAACAATTTTTCGCTAAACAAGTGATTCCATCTGAAAGTTAACGTTCTGTTGCCCCAATTGAATCCAGCTTGATCTCCAAAACCAAAGTTATCTCTACCCAAATAGCCGGATAAAAAGATTCTATTTTTCTCATTAATATTGTAATTGGTCTTTACAGTAAGGTCATAAAAATTCAAAACAGAATCATTCAAATCCTCATCCAAAAAAGGCTTAGCTAGTATGTCCACATAAGATCTGCGACCCGCAATGATAAAAGATGCTTTATCCTTTATCAACGGAGCCTCTACAGACAATCTACTAAAGATCGCACCAATTCCGCCATTTAAAGAAAGTCGTTTCGAATTACCTTCTTTCATTCTGACATCCAAAATAGAAGAGAGTCTGCCTCCATAACGAGAAGGTATGCCACCCTTATACAACTTGACATCTTTAACAGCATCAGGATTGAACACAGAGAAAAACCCAAACAAGTGTGATGAGTTATAAACAGGAGCTTCGTCAAGCAATACTAAATTTTGATCAATGCTGCCTCCTCTGACATTAAATCCAGCTGCACCTTCACCTACAGTGCTGACGCCAGGCAATAATTGGATACTTCTAAGCACTTCTACCTCACCTAATAAGGTAGGAAGTTTTTGAATAGTTTGGATATCCAGACTATTGACACTCATTTCAAGATCACTAACATTTGAGTTCTTTGCTTTCGAACTGACCACTATTTCAGTCAGTTCGGTAGATTCAAAACCCAATTCAATGTCCACACTAAGATTTTGATCTAGAGTTATACTTCTACTCTGTGATTCGAAACCGAGGTAAGAATAGACTATTTCATAATTTCCTGCAGGTAAGGAAATGGCGTAAAAGCCATATTCGTTAGAAACTGTCCCTGTCTCTAACGACGTTATAAAGACATTAGCACCAATTAATGTCTCTCCATTAGTTGCGTCTCTTATGTATCCGTTGATTGTATATTTTTCATTCTGAGCATATGACATCTGAATTACTAAAGTCAGAAATAATGCTATTTTAAGCATTAGTACCAGTTTTTTCACAAGCAACTTGTTTTTATACTAAATTTTGTAACCATAATGGTAGTTCAACGTTCAAAACCAGCTTTTTGTTAAGCCTAATTGAAATATTTTCAATAAGTTTACTGCAATTTCTAATACTAGACTGCAACTACCAACATGAACTATGTGTATTCGTATGGTCATAAACTTGACCAAGCATCTAAGGCGATAAGACTTGATCTTATAAAACGTTTCCAAAAACTAGGATTGAATATTACACCAGACCAATGGTTTGTGCTCGAAATACTTGAAGAGACTGACCTAGGAATGACACAAAATGACATTGTAAAGCTGACTAACAAAGATGCACCTACAATTTCCAGGATCATAGATTTACTCTGCAAAAAGAATTTTACCGTAAGAAAACCTTTTAGGGGAGATAAGAGAAAGCATAAGATCATCCTTAGTGATGAAGGCAAACATCTTGTTTTGAAAGCCAAGCAAGAAATTGATTCCAGTTATCAAATTGGTTGGAAAGAACTAAATGAAGATGATTTAGAACATTTAAATAGGATTTCTGCAAAAATCGTAAATAACTACGAGTCTCACACAGCAGCTGGTTATTTATAAGGAATAACCGTCACATTTTGCATCAAGGCTTTCTCATGTAGTTTATAAAGGTATTTGTAACTTGGCGTCATGGCAGATTTTACACATTTAGACGCTAGGGGCAAACCGACAATGGTTGACGTTGGAGCCAAGTCAAATACTGAACGTACAGCAACAGCTGAAGCTATTGTGCACTTACCTGAAAATATTGTTCAGCTAATAAATGGCAAAGAAATACAATCGGCAAAAGGTCCTGTATTTCAAACAGCCATAATAGCTGGAATCCAAGCTGCTAAAAAAACAAGTGATCTTATTCCTTTATGCCATCCACTGGCCTTGACCAAAGTAGATGTGGATATCAATATGATGGATGATCAAAAAGTCCAAATAATATCAATCGCAAAACTAATAGGTAAAACTGGTGTTGAGATGGAAGCGCTAACGGCATGTTCTGTAGCAGCCTTAACCATTTACGACATGTGCAAAGCTTTGTCTCACGACATAACTATTCAACATATTCGCTTGTTAACAAAATCTGGAGGCAAATCAGACTTTGAACGTTAATTTCATCAAATGAAAAAACACAACAAACACGCATTATTGAATCGTCCAAAAATGGGTAGCTGGGGAAGGTCGGAATATGCTGTACTTGGAACAGCTTGCGATAAAATCACAGCATTAGTGTGTGCTATAGATAAGCATATTTCACCTCAATTGCGTCTTGCATATATGGATGCTTCTCACTCTAGTGACTCCTATGAGAATGATAGAATGTTATCAATTACTGTACACGACAATCATGTAGAAACACATAGATATGAACCTGCAAACAAATACAATAATCGAATTTTACTAAATGACAGTGACATACAATTAATCAATGGCAATCATTTTCTTGCAGAACAACAGATTGTAGTATTAGGTAGTAAAGAAGAATCCTTGTCAAAAAAAACGGATAGGCTTACAAATCTTAGGTATATTATCACAACACATGAACAAAAAGAACCTTGGTCATTCCTCAAAGAATTTATTCATTCAGACACTCGTATCATTTCAATAGATGAATTAGAACGTTTATCAGAATTTCTAATCGAAGATTTCCATAAAAAAATATCACTTAATGCACTTATTTTAGCCGGTGGTAAAAGCCAAAGAATGGGCTTTGATAAAGCCAAAATAGAGTATCATGGAGATTCACAAGTAAATCATTTAGCAAGACTACTTAAGAATGTTTGTGATAAAGTCTATGTGTCCTTACGAGCAGATCAGACTAATGAATTTGATGTAGAAAGAATTGATGATCGCTTTATTGGAATGGGGCCACTTGGAGGTATTTTATCTGCTTTTAATACTGATACAAATGCAGCATGGTTAACGATAGCTACCGATTTACCTTTTGTTGACTCACATTCCATAGATCAATTATCGAAGCAAAGAGACAGAAGTAAAATTGCAACTTGTTTCATCCGATCAGACAGTGAATTCCCCGATCCGTTATTTACGATTTGGGAACCCAAATCTTACCAACACTTATTATCCTATTTAGCTCTAGGTTATGCCTGCCCAAGAAAAGTAATCATCAACTCTGATGTTAAAGTCATACCGATTGAGGATGACCTAATTTTAACAAATGTCAATACTAACGACGAACTGAATCAAGCTAAGCAAAAGTTACGATAAAGGTCAACTTCAAATTGATATTCACGACCTATATCAAACGAATGCTAAAGGTTATATTCAAACTTATATATTTCATATTACTTGGTTAATACTGTTTTCAGCGCGTCGGATTAGAACATGCTACATAATATCCTGTATATGATAAAGAGCTTATAAAAATAGTTCTATAATTTTGAACTCTTAGCTATATTTGGGGTTTACATCTTGTAAAAATGTACAACGATCTATACAGTTTAGGAATATTTTCTATTCTAATTTCTTCCTAATACTGTAGTTGTTGGTACGTCTAAATAGAACTGTGAGGAAACATAATCTATTCCTATTAATACTGGCTTGCATTGCTCTTACTAATACCTCATGCTACGCGCAGTCCATTAAAGGAAAAATTATAGGTGAAGATAGTTTACCAGTAGTAGGAGTCAGTGTCTATAACAGTTCTTCACTCGAAAGTACAATCAGTAATGAAAATGGTATTTTTGAGTTTGCCAATCTAAATATAGGGGATACACTTTTGATCTCGCATATTGGCTACCAGTCTCAAAATATAGTTGTTACTAATTCTGTAAGTCTACCTACAATTTACTTAGAATCTTCACTCATTTCTCTTGATGAGATAATAATTACAAATCGAAGAAATCCTTTTAAGGTCATCTCAGAAATAGATATAAAATTGAATCCAGTCAACTCATCTCAGGATATATTAAAAAGAATACCAGGGCTTTTTATTGGACAACATGCTGGGGGTGGAAAGGCAGAACAAATTTTTCTGAGAGGCTTCGATATAGATCATGGGACGGATGTAGCAATTTCTGCTGATGGAATCCCTGTTAATATGGTTTCTCATGCCCATGGACAGGGATATGCGGATTTACACTTCATCATTCCAGAGACTATAGATAAAATAGATTTTGGCAAAGGACTTTATTATGGAGATAAAGGTAATTTTAATACTGCGGGATATGTAAACTTTGAAACAAAAGAAAGTGTTACATCTAATACAATTAAACTTGAATTAGGTCAATTCAACACACAAAGAATCCTCGGTATTTATGATGTTGTTAATAATGAGAAAAATTCAGCTTATATAGCGAGTGAGTACTTAACTTCTGATGGTCCTTTTGAGAGTCCTCAAAACTTGAATAGATTTAACTTATTTGGTAAATATACTTTCAAGCCTTCTACAAGCAATAAAATTAATGTACAGTTATCACATTTCACAAGTGACTGGGATGCCTCTGGACAAATCCCACAACGTGCTGTTGATATAGGCTTAATTAGTAGATTCGGAGCAATTGACGATACAGAAGGAGGCATGACAAGCAGATCAAACGCCTCTGTAAAATATACTAAAATTACAGGTGAAAAATCATCGTTTCATCAAAATATATTTTTCTCAAAGTATGACTTCTTATTATTTTCAAACTTTACTTTTTTCTTAGAGGATCCAATAAATGGTGACCAAATAAAACAGAAAGAGGAAAGAGTGATTTATGGATTCGACAACGAGTATAATAATTTTTACAGTATAAATAATGCCACTGGTAATTGGTCAGTAGGCTCATATTTAAGAAAAGATTTTATTTCAGGGAATGAACTTTCAAATACCCGTAATAAAATAGAAACATTAAATTTCATTCAACTCGGAAATGTAAGTGAACTCAACCTTGGAACATATGTAGGGAACGAAATCAATATGTCTAATTGGACAATTAACACTTTTCTAAGACTTGACTATTTCAATTATCAATATCAAGATTCCCTCGGTATCCCTAGGAACAAACTCACTGACAGTAAAGCAATACTTTCACCCAAAATAAACATAACGTATGAGCAGACTAAAAATCTTCAATTCTATTTAAAAATGGGTAAGGGCTTCCATTCTAATGACTCAAGAGTAGTCGTTGCCGAAACTGATAGACAAATATTACCTGCCGCATATGGTATTGATTTGGGATTAAATTGGAAACCACTACCGAACACATTTATCAATATTGCCTATTGGTATTTATTTTTAGAACAAGAATTTGTATATGTCGGCGATGCTGGAATAGTCGAACCAAGTGGGCGAACAGTACGATATGGTTTAGATTTTAGTTTTCGCTATCAACCGCTTGATTGGATATATTGGAATGTTGATGCAAATTTTGCCCATCCGAGATCTTTGGATGAAGAAGAGGGGAATAATTTTATACCATTAGCACCAGATTTCACCTTAATAAGCGGACTAACAGTTAATCATAAATCCGGCTTGTATAGCAACTTAAATGTTAGATATCTTGATGACAGACCAGCTACTGAAGATAATTCGATTATTGCTGAAGGGTATACTATATTCGACTTGAATGCAGGCTATGAATGGAACAAGGTTAATTTTGGTATTCAAATACAAAATCTATTTGATGTAGAATGGAAAGAAACACAATTTGCTACATTATCAAGATTACAAAATGAAGCCGCCGCCGTAGAAGAAATACACTTCATACCAGGTACTCCACTCTCATTAAAAGGAGTAGTCACCTTTAAATTTTAAGCATCCAAAAAAAGATGCTAAATTCGTTTGATATACGTTAATTATGGCATCCAAGAAAGAGAAAGAAATACTCAAAAAGATAAAAATACTGCTTACTCAAAAATTTGATGACCCTGAAGAAGCATTTGATTTTTTTGACAAGAACGATGATAAAAATCTCAATCGAGATGAAGTAAAGGCTTTGCTTAAATCTGCAAAAGTCAGTAGTTTCATACGTGGAATTGTTTCTTCCAAATTAATTGAAAAATTTGATGAAAGTTCAGATGAGGAAATAAGCTGGAAAGAGTTTAAATCAGCTGTAAAGGACATAGCTTGATTTATCATTTATGATAAAATATATTATTGGATTCGTATTGTCGGTTATACTGGGTGGCAGTATTGCACTAATTGAACTTCGCTCAATTAGCAAATCTGTAGACTTTATGGAATGGAATGGTCCTTGGAGGGTCAACCCATCAATGGATTTAAAAAATGACAAACAACGTGCTCTAATTTCACTTGTGGGTTTATTTGCACTTCGAGAATCAGAAGTTCTTTATTATACGGCTACGGTAGACAGCAATGGAGACCAATTGAGTTCTGATTATGATTATAAATTAATTGGAAGTGTGCCAGAAGCCAGATATTGGAGCTACACTATTTATGGAGAAGATGATTTTTTAATTCCTAATTCTGATAAAGTATATGGATATAATGCAAGTACCATTAGCTATGAACCAATTGACTCATTAAATCCAGAAATGAATAATTTGAAGGCAAATACTTACGAAATGTATATTTCAAAAGATAAAAAAGAAAAGAATTGGCTACCATCTGGAGATAATAATAAAATTGCCATCACACTACGTATGTATAATCCATCACCCGATGTATATAAGAATCTAAAAACTATTCCTTTACCAGAAATTATCCGTATTTAAATTCATAATATGACTAAGCCAATTAGCATTCTAGTACTTCTATATTCTTTTCTAATATCCACATCTTTGAATAGTCAAAAAATAGTAGATTTAAATCCGTTGACGATTGGAGAAATACTTACATTAGAAAGTGAAATACTTAAAGAAGACAGAATACTCAATATTTATCTGCCAAATGGTTATAATGAAGCCACAGATAAAGAATTCCCAGTAATTTATTTATTAGATGGTACAATTAATGAGGATTTTCTACACGTAGTTGGGTTAATCCAATTCGGCTCATTTTCTTGGATTAATTTTGTGCCTGAATCAATTGTTGTTGGCATTGCAAATGTTGACAGAAAAAAAGACTTTACGTTTCCCTCTTCAGATGAACGAGACATAAAAGAATTTCCAACAACTGGACATTCTAAACCTTTTATACAATTTTTAAAAGAAGAAGTTATACATACCATTGATTCAAAATATAGGACTACTGATAGTAAAACGCTAGTTGGTCAATCGCTGGGAGGCCTTTTGGCTACAGAAATTCTATTTACCGAAACGGCCTTATTTAATAAATATGTGATTGTCAGTCCAAGTATGTGGTGGGACAAAGGCTCCCTGTTTGATAAACAACCTGCAAACTTCGAAAATAATCCTTCTATATTTATTGCGGTAGGGAGAGAAGGTCCAAATATGGAATCCAACGCAATGAAATTATATGTCTCTATTCTACAACAGATACGAGATGAAACAAAGGTAGGTTTTTCATTTATGGAAGATAAAGATCATGGTGATGCACTTCATCTTGGATTGTATACTGCTCTTGAATTTTTCAATAGGTCTGAGAAAAGTAAATCAGAGGAATGACCAAAAAATTATTAATTTTTACAATTATTTCTCTTATTACATTCGTCAGCTATAAAGCAACATTTGCACTTTTACCAAACTTTATCTACAACCGATTTTACACAAAATCATTAGAAGCACCTGACAGGCAGGAAAATAAGTTTTTCATGTTACTTAGTCCAGATGAAAATGCCAGAGCTGTCGTCAAACCAAATCCTGACTTTAGTTATGGTATTGCCTTTTACAATCTAAAGGAAGGGCCATTACGCATTAGTGGTTCAATTCCAAAGTCAACTTATTGGTCTATTGCTTTTTATTCCCCAAACACTATAAATTATTTTGTTAAAAATGACCAAGAATTTAATGGCAGTTCATTTGACATAATCCTGGATCAAAAAACCTGCGCACAAGCATCATTACATTCCCCAACTGACAAAGGATTAATTCTTATCAGATACTTATGTAAAAATCAATCTGCTCAAGAATTAGAATTAGCTAGTAATCACCTAAACAGTTTGAAAATTGAATCTTACTCTTGCTCTGAATAAAAGCTTAATATGTATTATGGACTGAATAAATTAGTTTGGACAAACAACTTAATTAGACCTAATCTGTCCATCATTGCCTACAGTAATAAACCAACAGCCTCCGTCTTGTGCTTTCAATATTGCACCAGAATTTGTGGTATTTAAATATATATTACTCTGCACTTCTAATGATTCGTCAGGTAAATTTTGAGGATCGCAGACGTCTCCAATTCCATCACTATCAATATCTTTTTGACCGGGATTAAACACATCAGGACAATTATCTTGTATTGCTGGTACTCCATCGCCATCATCTGCTGTAAAGGAAAATGGAAAATCAGCAGACAATCCACAGATATCCATTACCGTAAACGTAATGACCAATGTTTGATTACAACTTAGCACACAAATGTTGCAATCTTTAGTAACAGTCAAATTAAATTCATTTCCTGGACAATCTGAAAAAAGGCAGTACTCTCAATCTCACCGATAATAAATTGTAAATCACTTGCTATATTCAGACAATTAGTTGTGAGGCTTGTATTAGGGAATAAAGCAGTGTCAAGTTGGGGTCCAATTTGACCATAACTTTTTAAAGAGTAAACAGGTAAAAACAACGACAAGGCTAGGGTTTATTGGTCGTGTGTTCTTATTATGCATATGTGTAATTTTATAAAGGAAGTAATATTGTAATATAGTAAATCCTAAAGAACCATCTACGAAAACAGAAATTGTTAAGAACAAATTCTTACTAAAAGAAAATTCAGGCTCAATTTTCTCCTCCACACCCATCAATGAATGCCTGAAATATCGATCCTTTTGCCACTGAAAAATTTTCTTTTAACGTTACACCAATACGCGAGTCGTAATCTACACTTATGTCTCCTGTTATAATCTGTTCTGATTCTATTAGGCCATTTGTTTCATAGTCAGCAGATATTGATTGGGTTTCCATTAATGCATTCTGACCTGCATAGTTACCAGTTGGGCACGTCGTGCAATTGATGCTTAAATCAAAGGTCCCAAAATTATTGCCCGACTTATCACCCACATATATATAATAGCTAGAGTCAGGTTCATAAGGAAAATCAAATACCTCTTTGACACCATCACCTCCTGTTCTTGAACACGAGACCTCAGAGAATGTAAGGCAATCGTTAGAAGTTGATACTAATACAGAAGGATCATAATTAGCATCTGGTGTCACTTCTACAACCGCAGTCCCAAAATCTGTAGATGAAAAATAGTACCAAACACCAGCACCTACTGGACAATTCAATCCAGAGATATCGTCAGTTGAACCGACAGTAGATTCCTGTAACAAAACATCACCGCAGTGTACAGTTGTTGCTGTTTCACATGTATTATTTTCTAGAGAAGAATTACACGACAGTTCTATATCGAAATCAAAATAGTCTGTTCCTTGCTTGCTGCGATCACCTACGTAGATGTAATAATCCAGTCCTGCCTCTACTACGAAAAGTATAGAATCTTCGGGTGTTGATGATAAACTTACGGACCCACCACTAAAAGACGTACAATTGGTTGATGTTCTACTGATAATTGCAAAATCGTCAGTAGCGTTGGTTATGCGTACAGTGGCAGTTTCAGTCACTTCCGCCGTAAAAGTATACCAGGTACCTACTCCAGCAAAAGTACCAGAAGGACTAGTCCTGATACTCCCTGATGTACTCTCATTGAGCAGTGGCATATTACAATCTATCGGTTTGGCACTTTCACAGTCAATATTACTAGCTGGTTCAAAGCAGTCTATGCTGATGTCGAAATCAAAGTATGCGGTAACAGTACTGCTTATGTTTCCAATAAAAATATAGTAGTCAAGATTCTGCTCTGCAAAGAAAATGACTTCACGCAAATTATTCACAATGGCAGTGCTACAAGCTACTCTGTCAAAGGTGATGCAATCAGGAGATGACATAACGACATATTCTATCGACCCAGTTAAATTTTCAATGACCATTTGTAAAGTCTTTGACTCTGTATTTGAATATCTATACCAGACTCCGAGACCTGGAGAGCAAGGTGAGATACTCGTCGGAAAGCTAATCGCGCCTGTTGTTGATTCAGCTACGAATTGATCTCCACACTGGATTGTTTTTGGTGTACTGCAGCTTGCATTGGAAGCAATAGCATAGCACTGAAGTGATATATCATACGTGCCAGAATCTGTACCATTGGATCTGTCTGCTATATAGACATAATACGTGACGCCGATTGTAGGTTGGAAGATATATGTATTACTTTGACCGACATTAACTGTCCTACACGTCATGCTAGTAAATGATTGACAATCTGAAGAAGATGATACGATATAGTAAATGTCGTAACTGGCATTCTCAACTACAATCTCATGTGGGTCTACGCTCGTAGCTGTGAAGCTGTACCACACTCCTACTCCAGTATTACAACTCGTTCCAGTGTCATCGCCATTATCTGTAGCTCCTGCTGAAGATTCATTTGTCAATACAGAACCACACATCAAATCAGTTGAACTTGCACATAAATCATTTGTTGGTGCAGGTAAACATTTGACTTGTATGTTGAATGTGCCTGTATTAGTTCCAATTGGATTTTGATCTCCGACAACAATGTAGTATTGTTGACCAGCCACACCTGAAAACACCACTTTTTGTTCAAGACTGCTTTGAAAAATGAGTCTACAATCTATGACAGTATAACTCCCACATACATTTGATTCAGCTACGGCAACTTCACCTGTAAAATCAAAACCTGTAAACGCTAATTCGATGGTTTCTGAAGTGATAGGAGTAAATGTATACCATGTACCTACACCTATGGAACAAGGAATTAATAAATCATTATTGTCAACAGCACCAATTGTAGTTTCTCCCATTAAATCATCTCCGCAATTTAATACGATTGCACTTGAGCACTGATAATTGACCGCTGGATTTAGGCAATCCAAGCGTATATCAAATGTCCCTGTAGCTTGTCCACCATTATCATTATCACCTATGTAGATATAATACTCTTTACCCAGCTCTGCTTAGTTAAATTACCACATGAACTGCCTTCTGCTAAAGTAATATCATATAAAAATGTACTGTTATCAATAAAAAGTTCTATTGTCTGTGTAGAAGAAGGGATAAATGTATACCATATACCGATTCCACTATCGCAACCTAAATCATCAGCTGAGTCAACTGATCCAACTGAAGATTCTGCAATTAAATTAGATCCACAAGATAAAGCCCTCGCTGAATTACAAACCACGTTAGCCGGTGGAGTAAGGCAATTCAATAAAATATCGAATGTACCATTTTGAGTACCATTATCATCATTATCCCCAATGTATACGTAATATTCTTTGTTGGCTTCACCATAGAAATAGAATGTTCTTTCAGATGAGCTTGAACCATTTTGGCATAATATAGTCTCAAAACTATCGCAATTCAACCCTTGCACAAATGCAATTTGGTAAAAAAAGGTGGGATTACTGATAATGAGTTCGTATGTCTCAGATACAGTGGGAGTGATTTTATACCATACACCTATTCCTGTTGAGCATCCTAATGCATCTCCGTTATTTGAAGAATTTACAGTAGATGCGTCAATTATTGAAGAACCACATGATAGCATTATTGCTGCACTGCAATTATCATTTACAGGTTGTGCATTTATATTTTGTACGACAGAAAAAAGTATAACAAAGCTTATGATTCTTGCAGTCATAGAGTTGGAAGTTTAAT
>CAYVFU010000084.1:0-19252 GCA_964450495.1 uncultured Saprospiraceae bacterium
TGTTTTAATTTACACTGTTATAACTTGTAGATTATAAGCTAGTTATATATTGATTAAATTTCATTTTCTATGCATCTTACACAAATAATACTGTGTTTGTTTGCATCTAATTCCAACTCAAACAGAAATTTTCTAAAGGGTTTATTTGCAGTTTATCTTCTAATGATAGACTGCTGTTTCACCATCCAAAATTGGCGAACAACTTAGACTACATGTCATTCCTACAGCGTAATTTGATCAGAACAGCTAAAGTAGGTCGTCTAGCAATCAGAAAAAGGGATAGGAAAGCAGTGAAGTATGGTGTTATCCTGAAAACCCCGTAGAACTTTATGATTTATCTAAAGATTTAAGTGAAATGGGAAATATAGTTGCTGCCCGTCCAGAGATATAAAATGTACGGAATTAATTCTAAGGATGGCGAGGACGGATTCAGAAGTATTTAAATTAAAGCAAACAGGTTCTTAAAAAGAAATAAATCAGGAAACCAGATATTTTATTTTAGCTTCTCAGCATGTCAATCTGTAAACTTGTCAAGTTCATTAAATAATCTTTGTGGATATTCTGTAAATACTCCTGAGACGCCTAATTTTTTCAATTCTTCAAACTCTTCAATTGATTCTACTGCTTTAAACTTTTTTGTATCTAAATCCTTTGACTCATAAATCCATGCCCATAATTCCTTGTTTCTTTTTTTGGCATGATTTAGAATACGATTCGATAGAACATTAATATTTCCATATTTTTGTGGGAGCATTAAAACATCTGATTTTATCGGAAACAAATCATCCAAATATAAATAACTACTATATAAAAGTCTCTTAGCTTCTTTTGCGGGAACTCCAAATGTCCAATTAGGTTTTTTACTTTTAATTTGTTTAATTACTTCATCGTATTCGCTGACCACTATAAAATCACCAAGTTTAAATTCCTTTTCGATAAGATCTATAAATACTTGGGAGATATTTTGACTGTTGGAATGTATATCCAATATCAATTTAGCATTTGGAAATTCTCGAAAAACTTCTACTAATTCAGGTAATCTGATGGGGTTGTTTCTATAAGGAAAATTTCCTTCTATACTAAAATTGTATCCAATGTTCAATTCTGCTGTCTCGCTTAGTGTTAGTTTATCTATGCGTGATACTTTTCCGGTAGTACGGATAGTCTCATAATCGTGAAAGAGAACAAGTTTATTATCAGCTGTAATTTGTATGTCCATTTCAATTCTCCAATTAGAATCTATATATTGACAATGTCTTATTCCTTGTAAAGAATTTTCTGGATTTTCACCTCGACCACAACTGTAACATATAATTTCCATTTCGCTTATTTCATTGGTTTTTGTACAGACTCAATACTATCAAAATTTTTAATTAATACTATTGAGGATAGTAACTAATACGCGCAAACCACTTAATTATTTTCTTTGAGATCTGATTAATTCTGTACAGTAGCATAGATTATAGTATTATAGATATCTTTTGTCACCTGGTATTCAACAGGTTGCTGTAATCTACCAGATGCAAGATGTATAAACATTTATTGAAAGCGATTTACGCCGTCGAGCTATAGCAAGATCGTGGTTTTATTTAGAATTCTATTCTATAATTGATGTAAGGAGTTTCAAAATAAATCTTGGGTAAAATGATAATCGTTATGGTAGAACACATGGAACGAAATAATGATCTTGTTTTTCAATGTATTATATTTTCAAAGGCACTTAATAATTTTTCAGAATAGCCATTAGTTTCCAGTAAATTATGTCCTTCTGCCCACCTATATACATCTAAACAATTTAAAAAATTAATTTGAGAAATTTCGGCTTCTATTTTTTCATAATCAATTCTACTCAGTCCTAAGCCTAATAAAAAGGAGCCAAATTCTTCATCGCTTAATTTGTTGTCTGTTTGAACAATTCCTATTTCTGTATGAGGTACAATATCAATTTTAGATGAGCCCCAGTCTAAAAGATAAATTAAGTCCTTTTCAAATATCACATTCCTTGGACATAAATCACCATGAATTAAGCCTTGATTAAATGCTGTATTTTTTAATTGTTTTAAAACTTGTATTGAAAACTCATTTTGCTTTTCAGAAAATACGCCTCTTTCAATCAATGATTTATTTTTGGATAATTCAATTATATTATATTCCAATTTATTAGACCAACTAGAGTGAAATTCATCAGTTTCGACTTTAAGAGTATCAATTTTTTTGATGGCATGAAATTTCTTTGCATAACTTCCTAAGTTTTTCCAAATAGTTACTTTTTGTTCATAAGTGCATGTACTTCCATTTAGCCCATTGAGTTTGCCTAATACCATATAGGGTAACTCTTTATTGACCCCTACTTGAATAACTTCAGGACTCGGTATGTTTAATGCTAATGCCTTTTCAATACACCATTTTTCTTTATAAAATTCATACATTTTATCAGAGTCAGTATTTATCCGCACGATAAAATTTTCATTATGACATTTCACATCATATACTTTATTTACTTGTCCTAGTCCAATGATTTCTGAAATTACTTTTACTTTTTTACTAAGTTGAATTTCTAATATATCATATATGATGTCTTTCATATGAATTTATATTATTAATACGATGTCTCTAATTGATTACTAATTAATTTCAACTCGAGAAGTGATTCCAAAATAAATCTTTATATTAAGTGGTCCTTCTGCGGTAAGCCTCAGCCAAAAAAACATTTTCTCTCTCAGTATCTTAATTATGTTGCTTGCTTATTTTGATTCAAGTCAAATGATAACCTAAGTATTTTTCATTCTTATCATTTTTTCTAGAGAAATTCAATGCGAAGAATCTTTTTTATTGGGCTGAATAGCAAATGAATAACTGTAGTTCTTCGGCGCAATACAATATTCTTTATGCACTTGTCTGCCCCAAGATGTATCACCACCGACCCCCATTTGTAATAAATCAATATTCCATTGCACTTGCTTTCCAGCAACAATATGAGCACCGTGTTTTGATGTGACAGGTACTAATCCTGAGGCCGATTGTCCACCATCTTTTCCTGCTACAAAATCCAGTTCATCAGTAGTAAATGGCCAAACACTTCCATTTAATAGTGTATTCTCTGTAGAATGTGCCGTTATTTTTAGTGTGTTGGATTCAACACTCATCCATCTGAGATCAGTTTTATTGCCAGTCTCTTGTGGACGAGAATACCGGTGAAATTGATCATGAATAGCGCCACTGTACACACCTATTTTTGCACCTGTTTTTCTGTCCCAATAACTTTCTTGGGGCCCCTTGCCATACCAAGAGGTTTGTGTATATTCATTTGGCAAGTGGACAGACATACCTATTCTTGGAATATTAGAAAGCGAATCATGCAAAGGGGTAAAGTTATACTCAACTAACAGTTGTCCAGTAGCTTTCACAGTATAATCAATAGCAAGTTGTGCAATGTCTTCTGGCATTTCATAACTAACACTATATGTAATTCCTTCAGCTGTTGGGTGTGGTGCTTGGATCAATGACGATATTGCTTTTTCAGTTGACTCTTTCCAGATACTTGCCCAGATATGCATGCCGTTACCTAAATCATTGTCAGTTGGCGCTCTCCAGAAATTAGGTCGGATTGGCTTGTCTGTAATTAAGGCATCATCATAACTCCAATGTACTATTTCACCAGAATTGTTGTCAATACTCAACTGGACGTTTTGATTTGATATGGTTATCAAGTTCTGTTTACGTTCAATTTGTAGTGACTGATTTTTCAAGGCAGGAATAACGGTTGATTTAAATTCAGTTAAAATAAATTGCTCAAAAGCAATTTCGTGGTCTTTAGGAATTAATGGCTGATCAATTTTTGTGATGATTGAAGCTGTCAATACCACTTCTTTTTGAGTATTGTAGGAGCTAATTGGTAAGTACAAGTCAAGATATTCTTGGGCAGGAATATCTATAGATTCAATACTTCCTTGTTGTATGCGAATTCCATTTTCCATAAGAGACCAATCCAACACAACATTGTCTATTGAAGCAAAAAAATATTTATTTAATATAGTGATTGTATTTGACGAAGCATCCCAACTAAAATTGGCTGGTTGGTATACTTTTTTCACTTCACTTAAATGTGGGTGTGGATTTCTATACGGATCAACCAATCCATTATTTAAGAAATTACCATCTGTCGGTAAGTCGGGATGAAAGTCATGTCCGTACGCTAAATAGGGTTTTCCATTCTCATCAATATATTCTAATGACTGATCAACCCAATCCCAAATGTAACCGCCTTGCAATTCAGGTTGTGTTTCAATAATGTCCCAATAGTCTTGCAAATTTCCTACGGAATTTCCCATGGCATGACAATACTCAATCATGATACTTGGTTTGGTAGGATTGCCAGTCGCATAATTTTCTAAACGCTCACCAGGTGGATACATGGGGCAATAGATGTCTGTGTATGCTTCTTTGAGAGCAGGTTCGTATTGGACAGGGCGAGTAGAGTCAGCTTCTTTTAGCCATTTGTATGTAGCTCTGAAAATATCTCCTTCTCCCGCTTCATTACCCAAAGACCAAATAATAATCGAGGGATGATTTCTGTCTCGATAATACATACGCTGTGTGCGATCGAGGTGCGCTGGAAGCCAAGTGAGTTCATTGCCGATTTGTGTTGATTCATCAATCGCTAATGGATGACTTTCTATATTCGCTTCATCAATCACGTACAAGCCATATTTATCACATAGGTCATACCAGTAAGGGTGATTAGGGTAATGGCTGCTTCTTACGGCGTTGATGTTGTTTTGTTTCATCAACTGAATATCCAACTCCATACTTTCTTTAGAAATCACATGACCTTTATACGGATCTGTTTCGTGTCGATTTACGCCTCGGATATAAATAGCTTTGCCATTTACCAAAAGCTGGTTATTTTCAATATGGACATTTCTAAATCCAATATTTTTCCGAATGTATTGATTTTGCTTTTCATCTGCCACATCAATTAATTGTATCTCTAATGCATAACAGTTGGGAATTTCTGCCGACCATTGTTTGACATTCTCAATAACTTCTTCAAGTTTTATAGTCGCAGTATCTTTTGCATTTATCTTGATTATTTTTTTAATTGTCATTACTTCATTGCCATCGTCTTTAAGCTTGACGTATAGTGTTTGAGTTGTATTATGTGAACTGTTATTTACAATTTCTGCAGTAGTCGAAAATATACCATGATGATAAGTAGTGTCTAAATCAGCAATGACCTGAAAATCATTAATTGATACTGTGGGCCTAGCATAAATGTAGACTTCTCTTTCGATACCACTCATTCGAAGCATGTCCTGACTTTCTAAATAACTGGCATCACTCCAACGATACATCTGTAAGGCAATTAAATTTTCACCTGGTTTAATGTAATCAGTGATATTAAATTCTGCAGGTGTTTTAGAGCCTTGAGAATAGCCGACATAGTGTTCGTTGATGTATAGGTACATTGCTGATTTAGCTCCTGCAAAATGTAAGATGACGTCATCGTTTTGCCAATCCTTCGGTATGTTGAATGTGTGTCTGTACGTGCCTACTGGATTATATTCTGTTGGAGCATCTGGCCAAGTCGTCTCAAAGGGATATCGCTCATCCAAATAAATAGGGTGGTCATACCCTTCAACTTCCCAGTTAGATGGCACTGGGATGGTTTCCCAATTAGCGTCATCTAAGGTTGCTTTGTAAAATTTTCGAATTCTATTTTTCGGGTTTTTTACCCAATGAAATTTCCAGTCTCCATTTAATGAAAGGAAGCGATTAGAATTTTCCATTTTATGTTTATCGGCCAAAATTTCAGTTTCGTAAGCGAAAAAATCTGCATGAGGTTTGAGTTTATTAACGCCAAAAACGGTATGATCGTAATGCAAGTTTTGTTCTTGTGCCTTTGTTTGACCAATAGACAGTAGAACCGTAATAAAAAAAACTATACATGATTTAATCATATGAAGAGTCACATTATTTAGTAATGATAAAAAGTATCTGCTCATTAATCAATTTATTCAACCATCATCTCACATCACATAGGATAACTCAATATAGACAAGAATTTGCCCCTACATTCAATTATATTAAAATTTCGAATTTACTTTACTTGTCATCAGATTGATGGTTTATCCAAACATATTCAACAATCATAGGAGCAAACACAGAACTAATTTTAGGGATAATTAGAATTTTCATATCTTTTAGTCAAAGGAGATTGAACAAGTTGATTAAGTGTTAATCTAACCAGTGTTCAAATCACTAAGACACATTCTTTTGATGGGTGTATTGAGAAAATTTCAATAGTAAACAAATGACTTATTTGGTACCAACATATTTACACAATCTATATGCCACATCTCTTTTCTGGGGTATGGCAGTCATTGTCTTTATTTCTTCTTGTAGTAACAGTAGCCAATCATCGAAAACAGATACTGATAATACTAAACCCAATGTCATTTTCGTCATTACCGACGATCAAGGTTATGGCGATCTAGGTCACACAGGAAATACCATCATACAGACACCAAATTTAGATAAGTTTTCAGCAGAATCTCTTAACCTAACAAATTATCATGTAGGGACAACATGTTC
Source organism: uncultured Saprospiraceae bacterium (assembly GCA_964450495.1). Classification (GTDB taxonomy): domain Bacteria; phylum Bacteroidota; class Bacteroidia; order Chitinophagales; family Saprospiraceae; genus CALFUK01. Next base: position 6,595 of record CAYVFU010000084.1, read on the forward strand.
TCCCACTCGTGCCGGATTATTGACAGGTCGCAATTGCAATAGGAATGGCGTCTGGCATACCATCATGGGTGCTTCATTACTTAATGAAGAAGAGGTAACCTTTGCAGATGTCTTTCAGGCAAATGACTATAAAACTGGCATGTTTGGCAAATGGCACCTTGGAGATAATCATCCGTTTTTGCCACACGATCGAGGTTTTGATGAATCGTTTTACCACGGTGGAGGAGGAGTTGCTCAGACACCTGATTATTGGAAGAACGATTACTTTGACGATACCTATTTTAGAAATGGTGTTCCAGAAAAAACAGAAGGGTATTGTACAGATGTTTGGTTTGATGAAGCCATTACATTCATAGAAAATAAAAAAGACGATTCTTTCTTCTGCTACTTGAGCCTTAATGCTCCACATGGTCCTTTTAATGTGCCTGAAGAATATTACAATAAGTATAAAGAGGAAACTGAAATCAATGAAACTCAAAAGCGATTTTATGGGATGATCACCAACATAGACGATAACTTTAAAAAGTTATTGGCGAAGGTTGATGAACTCGGTATTGCAGATAATACCATTGTGATTTTCACTACAGATAATGGTACTGCTAGAGGTTTTATGAAGGACGATAATGATGTTGTACATGGATACAATGCAGGCATGAGAGGAACCAAAGGCAGCGAATACGATGGAGGGCATCGAGTGCCTATGATCATTCGATGGCCAGATGGTAAGATAGGAGGCGGCTCTGCATTAGATGGCTTAGTTGCGCATGTTGACATCTTACCTACGCTATCCTCATTAGCTGGAATAAACTTTAGTACGACTAAGCAATTGGATGGTAATGATATGAGTGCTTATATAAAAGGTGACTCACCTGCACCTAACAGAATGTTGGTTACAGACACTCAACGAGTCCCTTGGCCAATAAAGGGTAGGCGAAGTTGTGTCATGGACGGTAATTGGCGATTAGTAAATGGAGACGAACTGTACGACATCTCTTCTGATCCTGGTCAAGTAAGGAATCTTGCCAGTGATTATCCAACGCGTGTGAATTTGATGAATGCCTTTTATGAGTCATGGTGGGAAGATGTCATAAAAGAAACTAAATTTTCAACAATTAAATTGGGGGTTGATGAGAAGGAAGTGTTGACCTGCCACGATGCACGTACCATAGATTATTATCCACCATGGAATCAACAGATGATCCGATCTGGAAAGCCTATGGAGCCTGCTCCCTTTACAGTCAACTTTACAACATCAGGAACTTATCGGTTTAATCTCAGCAGATGGCCCCCAGAAAGTAAGATTCCAATAGGTGATGCCATTCAGGATGGTTGTGAAGCAACTGCATATACCAACGCAAGTATTGACGGGAAGGCTATGCGATTTAAAAAAGCATATCTAGAGATTGGTGAATTGAAAAAAGAAGTAGAAGTCGATAATTCTTTACCATCAGCAAGTTTGGAAATGGAAGTGAATCCTGGAGAGACAGAATTGGTGGCTTATTTTGATATGGAAGACGGTACCAAGAGCAATGCCTTTTATATAGAGGTTCAGAAAATGAATTAGAATTTTTTTAGTTGTTTGAGCTCGTTTACATTTTTTAATTCTATTGATAATTATAAACGGTAAAACGGAATTGCAGCAACAAGAATATTTTCTATCTTAGAAACTCGATTAACAAGATTATCTTTCTAAATTGAAAGTATAAAGTCACACGTTATGTCACAAAATAAAATCAATAGAAGAGGATTCATTAATACTTCGGGCAATGTATTGGCTGGATCACTTGTCATTCCTTCCTTTTATATTAGTAAATCAAAACCAAAGTTGAGCGAGCAGATAGTTGGTCACGGTGACTTTCGGTATAGGGTACACAAAGCTTGGGGAGATTTAGATCCTACAAAAACGCCAGTAAAGAATTGTCATGAAATGATTATGGATGACAAAGGCAGATTGATAATGGTAGGTGATCATACTGATAATAATATATTGATTTATGATAAGTCAGGTAAGTTGTTGGACCATTGGGGTATAAGTTATACCAGTGGACATGGGTTGACACATTGGAGTGCTGGAGGTGAAGAGTTTTTATTTATTTGTGATACAACAGGAACATTGATAAAAACAACACTAGGTGGGAGAGAATTAATGAGAATAGGACACCCGTCTACCTATGGAGCCTATGAAGAAGGAGATAATTTTGCACCTACAGAAAGTGCAATTGCTCCGAACGGAGACATCTACTTAGCTGATGGTTATGGGTCTCAGTATATTCTGCAGTTTACTCAGTCTGGAGAGTTTATAAGAAAGATAGGTGGTGGAAGAGGGGATAATGATGATCAATTTCAAACAGCACATGGTGTCACTATAGATCAAAGAGATAAAAATAATCCAACACTTTTAGTTACATCGCGAGCTCATAATTGCTTTAAACGATTCACACTTGACGGGCAATATCTAGAGACATTATTCCTGCCGGGAGCATTTGTATGTCGGCCAGTGATTGATGATGATAATTTATACGCAGGAGTTTGTTGGTCTAGACTTAAATATCTTAATCGGACACCAGATTCAGGATTCGTTACCATTCTAGATAAGAATAACAAGGTCGTCTCTAACCCAGGCGGCACTGCTCCTCAATACATTGATGGTCAATTGCAATTAATGATCCAAGATCAAGCTATCATAAAGCATGGTCATGATGTCTGCATTGATAACGATAAGAATATTTATATATGCCAATGGAATGCCGATAATACCTATCCAGTTAAGTTGGAAAGGGTTTAGGAATACAGCTAGTTAAATTTTTATAAGACTCTCCACCCAAATTTTATCATTAGATTGACTTCTTATTCGGATGAAGTAAATACCATTGGGTAATCCAGAAACATCAAAAGAGCTTTGATTTGATGAATTGTTTATAGTCTCATAAACCTGACCTGCATTGTCTATAATACTGATATCATAACCAGACATTTCTCCTTCTATAAGTAATATATCATCACAAGGGTTCGGATGGAATAAGATGCCTGAGTTATCTACTGTAATATCAACAGTTGTTGTTGTTATTGGACTGCAGAAAGTTCGGCTATTCCCGGTAGGATAATTAAAGCCTTGCAATTCAGTCCATATAAAATCTCTAATTGAACTGTAGTTGTTTGCGATAACAGGAAGAATGTCACTTGTAGGAACTTGATAGGAGGCTGGGGTTTGTTCTTCGTACATAGCCATATAAGTGACCATGCCGGCAAGAAAATAAATGCTTGGTCTACCATGTGGATCAGGATCTTCATAAAGGTCATTGATCTCTATTTGATCATATGGAGCCATCAACAGCAGTTTGCTAATAATTGGACCTACTGGTATCATGGAGATACAGCTATTGGGATACTGAAGAGTAAGAGCATCATGGTATTCTATAAACCACTGATTGTAATCTCCCGCAAGAAAATCATTATATGTAATCCACTCTTGAGAGGTAGGTGGAAATGTTCCTGCAATAAAACCAGACATTTCTGGCCAGTGTTCATAAATATAAAAATGGAGATCAGGCTCTTCCGCTAAACACCAATCAAAAACATCAATTGTAGCATCAATAGGTGAGTAATCAAATCCTCCTTCATAATTTACGTCAGGTGGTAAGTATTGTTCAAAATTGCTCGGCATAATAATAACCGCAGAAAAATCCACATCAGAAAAGGTCTGTACATCCCCATCCCAAGCTCCAGGTACACCAGCAATTCCCCAATTAGGTTGAACATTTAATTCTCTGTGTTGCATTAACTGCCCCCATTGGCCACTGATCGCATATTGATGACCTGCTGCATTAGCAAACTGATTTATCCAGTATGGCGTAGTTGTTAATTCTGGGGGTGTAATTGGACTGACATGATTGATTAAGCTGTGCCCAAAGATGTGCGTTTTTATTTCTTTTTGAGTGTGACATTGACTAGAGAAATAAAGTAAAATAAATAGAATGTATAAACTTTGATTCATGTCTTGCAAAAGTACATTATTTTGAGAGCGAAGTTGTATTTTAGAAAAGCGTCAAATTGACAATACAATTACTTATTTATAGAAATCACTATTCTCTTATGAGTTTGATAATATCTGTAATGTGCGTATACATAACGATTGGTACGACCACAGCAGGTAGTAATATGTATGGAAAAAATGTCACTGCTCGATTAGGCTGATCAAAACCAAATTGCTGAAAAGGCAGTTCAGCAGATAGAAGCCCATTCACAAAAATGAAAGAAATAAAACAAAGTCCAATTATATTCCAAATTAAAAGTCCTTGTTTTGAAATCTTCTGCCTGATCATCATAAAGCCTATTATAGGCGCTGACAATCCAACAAGAATATCAAAATTCCTTCCTTCAAAGGTCATTAATTCTGGAAGCATTTTATATGTAAATAAATAGAATAATACTATTTCCATTGGGATACGGATAGTATGTAAAAAAGTACTGAGTATAGAATTTCTCTTTTCTATCATTCTGTTTATCTGCTTAGGCAACAGAGCAAAAATAAATAGTATGCCTATCGGTATCATGACAAATGCAAATCGAGGTGGAGTTGAATCTAACACTTGATAAAAATTAGTATACGCAAGACCAGATTGAATTAGGCTCCACGCAATTATCAATAGGGTTGCAAGCTTTGGTTTTCCATTAGAAAAATAGAATAAGACAATGGTAACTATGACAATTAGTATGAACAATGTATCAATCCAAGGTGGTAAATTTTCGATCATATTCTTGTAGTAAAAGAGAGATTTCTAAATTCTCCTTTAGAATTATTTCCTACCCATAGTCCAATCCGCTTAGATTTCGATTGATTTAATCTTCTAACGGATAACAGCTCTACATTCGTCCCTTTTTCATAAACGGTAATCTTGCCTACTTCAATTTCTATTTTTATAGAAAACCAGTCATCAGGTGAAGGTTGGCGCAAATATTCTGCCTCAAATTGACCTTCATAGTTGTTTCTGAGGAACCTCCAATCATATTCAGGAACGCTGATGTATTGTATGGAATGTTCTCGTCTTATTTTTTCCTTGGATTGAAAGTTGAATGGTCTGAAATAAACAGCTTCATAAGTCATATCATTTTGAACATTAAATGCTAATCCTACAAAACTTTGTCCAGGTGAATTTTCACCTTTTAAATCCAATTCAATTGTGCCTACTCCGAAATCTATATCTTCCAATATTGCCAATCCAGCTCCTTCTTTTGCATCTAGTACAATTGTTTTTGATAGATCGTCGATGGACATGTTTCGATTAGCAACCGTAAAATTGTTGTCTGATAGATTGACTATTTTTTTGGAACAGCCTGATAGAATTACAGTGATAACTAAAGTTGTCAGGGTGAAAATATACTTGTTCATTTTATAATTTTTTTATTAAAACCAGAAGATGTGATTTATGATTGTATGATTTGTTCTGCTGCCAATCGTCCACTCGCCATGGCGGCATTGAGAGAGCCATTGGCTAATTGATCACCGCAGCAATACATGCCTGGTGCAATAAAGAGGTCATCAACTGCTGGAATGTAGCTTAACTGGTCCAAATCAGGTAATGCTTTTTTAATATGATAAAGTTTGACTAATTCTTTAGTCTTAATGTTGCAATAATCTAGTAATTCTTTCTTTACTTTTTTTATCATCTGTTCATCTGTAAGTGAATGTGGTTTTACAACGGTAACAGAAAGTATGTCTTTATCTCCTTCAAAAACATCGTTGAGAAAATGAAAATTATTGACAAGCAATTCTTTATTTGGAAGCAAACCAATAATGGCTTCATTGAATACAGACTTTTCCGATTCCAGATATATATTGTAGCATGACTTCCATGCTGTTTTTTGTCTTTTATGTGAAGTCAATAAATGGCCGAGATCTGTAGCGATAATAATTTGATCTGCTTCTATTGATTCACCATTGTCAAGTTTTATGGTTTTTTGATCAATTTGTTTTACAGCGGTATTAAGTCGGATGACGGTATTTGATAATTGAGCTGCTAATTGATCTGGAATGGCTTGCATTCCCTTGCGGGGAATTGTAGCATATCCAGTACCAAACATTTTGTAGATAAATTCAAACAATCTACTTGAAGTGTTTAAATTTTCTTCCAGGTAAATGCCAGCAAAAAATGGTTGAAAGAAATTGTGTATTATTTTTTCAGAAAATCCAAAGTCTTGTAAATAGTTTAAAGTAGATGTTTCTGGTGTGGAGAAAATAGCTTCAATACTCTTTTTCTTAAGTTTGGTTGCCAGCTTTAAAATTTTTAGTTTATCTCCCAACGAGCCTATGCTTGCCATCATAGTTGGAAGTAGAAACGAAGTATTTCTCTGAGGATCACCAATCTTCTGTGCTTTGCCATTTTTAAAAATAATACTCCCCGGCGAAAATTTGACCAAGTCTAATTTCTCATAATCCAAATAGTGTTGTGCTTCTGGATAATCCGAAAGCAATACTTGAAAACCGTGATCCAGAGGTAATCCAAATTCTACATCTGATTTGACTCTACCGCCTACTTTGTCTGTTGCCTCAAGTATCAGTGGAGTGTATCCTGCTTTCTCTAACTCAATAGCAGCGACAAGTCCTGATATACCGGCACCTATAATTATGGGATTGCTCATTGACTATATTTACTATATATTTTTGTTCGTCAAAGTTACACAGTCTGGCCAGAAAGATACAGTTTATCAAAGTACTGTTTGTATACTTTTTTTCTAGGATAGAAACCAATGAAAATAGCTGGCTTGAGTAGAAGTGTTAATAGTGGATTCGACCCAGTAAAGTTCATGTCGTCTATGATTAAGGAATGTTGCTCATCAATCTTTTCGACTATATGTCGATGTGTCCAAGAGGCTATTGGCCAAGGTAGGGTAGTGCCTACATCTACAAACCATGCTTTGTCATCTGTGATCTTGTCTTCTACGATATCACTTATCCACTCTGCCTTAATCGGTTTAATAAAACGCAGATGCACCTTATCTCCCTTTTGCGAACCTGTAAACGACACTATTTCCATTTCACCAGCAGGAGGTTTTAGTGCTTCAAAAAGATTACGGTCAAATGCTGCCATTACCTTTTTGTAATTTCCTTTTACTTGAGTTTTTAGTGTAACGTTCATACTTCGGACCGATAGTCATATAGTTAAACAGCCTAAAGGCAGGAATGTTGGCTTCAAAAAAATATAGATCAATTCAAGATTCCACGATCTATATATTCATTATAACATCAATACATTCTAAATCCATATAACTGGTTTGTTAATACGCGTTTTATATTCAATTTATCCGTTTCCAATACGTTACCTTATGATCACCATCAGCCCAATAGTCTCGGATTTCAGCTTCTTTAATATAACCTAATTTCTCGTAAAATTTTCTGGACAATTGGAAATCATCTGTGCTTGACGTGTCAACGATTAATAGTCTTTTGCCTAGTTCTTTTAAGTGATTTTCTATAAATGTCATCATTCTGCTTCCTGTTCCTTTTGTTTTAATATCATTTTTGACACCAAGTGCGTATAGGTTATAAGTTCCCTCTGTTAATTTTTCTGGTGCACAGTAGCCTATTGAGATTGGTATATTGTTTTCTGTCTCAGTAAACCAGATGTCTGCTGTATTAGGATTGGATATGTAGTCATGTATCATATCATCGAGCATTTCTGATGGAAATAATTCTAGTGAATCCAATATGATTTTCAATTCTGGAATGTCACTTTTTTCAACCTTTCTGATCTTGTTCATTTTATTATTCTTAATGTTGAATCATTATTCGTTTTATAGGATTTATTTTTAGTAAAATAAATAGTGGTTATAAATTTTTTCGTAATCCAACTCGACTGCTCCCATCTGAATACCAATGTTCCATTTCTGCAAATTTAAAATAATCGTATCTGTGATAAAACCTCAATGCTTCATCCCCCGATGTCCATAGATAGATGTGCTTTACACCAATATTTGCAACTTCCTCTTCAATGGATTTTAATAGGTTCGTACCTAGTCCATTTGAACGATATTCTTTCTCTACAAATAAGTCTGTCAGGAAAAACCACCCCGTGTATTCATCGCCATTTTTGTGCGCCAAACCTGATGAGCATCCGATAAATTTATCGTCATCTAAACCAACAAAACCAAATCTTTTCGAACGTTGAATGGCGACATTATTTTCAATTGAATGTTCATCAAAGCCTGTATTCATACGTGCAAATTCGGCGGATGTCATCTCGCGGTTTACAATACTTATGTTTTTCATGTTACCTGATTGAAGTATGAAAGTAAATTGCTTTTATTAAAATCAGCCTGTTTGGATTACTGATTCTGATATTTTATTTTTGATTTAATCGTTATGATGATATGCAACATATTCTGACGGATGTGAAATAATTGTCATTTGTGAGCAGTAGATATTTTTAAAATAAATGCATTTGACTATCTTTCTTTGGATAGAAAGCTCCAAAAATAAGAAACGGATTTCGAGATCTTTTAATGTGCCATTGTTTAGTTGTTCCAAGAAAATGGCGGTAGGTGTCTTAGGCGTTTATAAATGTAAGCAATTTGTTTTTTGTAAGCAATTTGTTTTATGTAAGCAAATTGTTTTAGTTTTCATGCTTGCTTCCCGATATCTCATCATAGACTAAAAATTCCAAAAGTTTATCTTATTCACACGTAATGTTAAATGACTTGATCATTTTAAACCTTTAACATATATGCGAACTTAATAAATTCAACTCTTTCTAGGGTTTACTCTAGCTTTATAGCTGCAAGAGATAATTACATTTGAAGTTCCTCATCTCCCCATGATATTCACAAATTAATGCTCAATAAGATGACCTATAAGTTATTTATAATAATATGGATTGGTATACTTCCTTTCATATGTATATCTCAGTTGGCAGTCACAGCAGGTACAGTTAGACTTGACCCTACCTTCGAAAACATAAGCGTTCACTATTCCATAGTTGGTGATACTAATCACAATAGTACATTGGACATCTCTTATCGAATAAGTGGATCGGGATCAGCGTATCAGCCTGCAGCCATGACAATGCGGGCATATCCTGGATTGGTGATTGATGGGGCTGCAACGACAAGAAATTTTCATGCTGGCAGTGCCATGTTTCTTACACCCAATACCACTTATCAAATAAGGCTAGTACTTTCTGATCCTGACGGAGGAAGTGTTACTACGACAAGGACTGTAAGTACAAAGGCGATTCCACAACCATCGTCATCTGCACAGGTAAAGTATGTTGTTCCTGGTAATGGAGGTGGAACAGGCAGTTCGGCAAATCCTTTTCAGGGCATCCAGGCTGCTGTGGCAACTGCACAAGCCGGCGATCACTTTATTCTCCGATCAGGAGAATATGAGCCCTTTAGTATGACAACAAATGGGACGGCTAACCAACCAATTGTTTTCGAGAGTGAAATTCCACATACAGCTGTCATTAATGGCAATGGAATCGCTACGGGAATTATTATTTTAGGAAGCACCAACATTCCTGTACAACACATTATTATCGATGGACTTATCATCACTGATGGATCGATTGGTATAGATGCGCAAAGCACACAGTTTTTGACAGTGCGAAATTGTCTGATTTCAAATGTAACATTCGGAGTATATAATCGTCGCGAAAATGGACTCGAACGAGATCAATACATCACCAATAATTATTTTGTAGGTCGAACAACCTGGCCTCAAACGGGGATTCCTGGGGATCGGGCGATAGACTTACGTGGCAATAATAATGTCGTTAGCCACAACAACATCCGAAATTTTGCAGATGGCGTTTCTACAGATGGACCACCTTATGAAACTTCATATTCTATGGACATTCATCACAATGACATCATCAATATGGTTGACGACATCATTGAAGTAGATGGCACTATTTCGAATACACGCATTTACAATAACAGGGGATTCAATGCTAGAGCAGGTATTAGTGTTGCTCCAGTATTTGGTGGTCCAGTCTATATATTGAGAAATGAATTGTTCAATCTGGGGATATCTGGTTTGAAAATGAATCGAGGACCTTCAGGATTGGTGGTTGTGCACAATACAATTTCAAATTTGGAAAACGCAATGAGTTCGCCTGGAGGTTGGCAAAATACCTTCTTTAGAAACAATGTCATCTTTGCATCTCGCTATTGTTTTGAGGAATTTGATTTGGTTTCAGGTAGTAATGATGATTGGGATTATGGTGCTTACAAATCAACCAGAGGTGGTATGACCAATACAGAAGAATTTAAATGGGATAATCTAAGGTATGCCACTGTACCAATTTTAAAAGCAAGTGGTGTATTGGAAGCCAATGCAGTACAAGTTGAATTTTCGGATTTCAATAATATTTCTCTTCCTATAGCAAAAACAATTTCTTACGACCCTAGTGAAAGAGATTTTATGCCAGTCGCTGGTTCGCCGGCCATTAATTCGGGAGATAATATTGAACATTTAAATACACCGTATGTGATGGACGGCCAAGCTGATCGTGGAGCTTTGGAATTTGGCATGCCGGTACCAGACTATGGACCGGATTACGCATTGCCGAAAATCCCTACTGAGGAATCACTTAGTCTGGAAGTGGTAAGAATTGATGAGACTTTCGAACACATTAGTGTAAATGTTGCTATTGATGGAGATGATAATTTGAATAGTACTATGAGTCTGTTTTATAAAGCGCAGGGAGCAAGTACTTATTTGCCTGCAGCAAAATCAATGCGCGCGCATCCAGGATTATTAATTGATGGAGCTACATGGGGTTATAATTTTCATGCTGCAAGTGCGATGTTCTTGCAGCCTGGCACTACATATGACTTACAGATTGTGCTGACAGATTCTGATGGCGGTAGTCAGACTATACAAAGAACTGGAACAACTAAAGCAATTCCACAACCATCATTTACAAGGATCAGATATGTTGCTTCTGGGAATGGTGGTGGTACAGGTACATTTACAAATCCATATTTAGGATTACAAGCAGCTGCAGATAGTGCTCAACCGGGAGATCACTTTATTGTTAGACCTGGCGTATATGGGCAGGTAGATATCACGGTGAATGGTACTGCTGCACAGCCAATAAGTTTTATTAGTGAAACTCAACATGCTGCAGCAATTGATGGCGCTGGTACTTCAGGAGGAGTGATTGTCCTTGGTCGATTTGACAACAACCCAACGGCACACATTATCATAGATGGCTTTCGGATTAGAGATGGTCAATATGGTATTGATGGTCAGCATACCCAATTTGTCACGGTGCGAAATAACATATTCACAAATGTTGGTTTTGGATTTGTCAATCGACGTGAAGATGGGCTTGAACGTGATCAGTACATCACAAATAATGAAATGATTGGAAATACGAGTTGGCCTCAAGTTGGAATTCCAGGAGAAAGAGGTGTTGACATTCGTGGCAACAATAATGTAGTCAGTTGCAATACAATAGAAAACTTTGGCGATGCTATTTCGACAGATGGACCCCCATACGAGCTATCTTATTCTCTTGATATCCATAATAATGAAATGAAAAATATTGTTGATGATCACATTGAAGTTGATGGCACCATTTCCAATACGAGAGTATATCGCAATCGAGGGTATAATGGTCGAGCGGGCATTAGCTTGGCACCCATCTTTGGAGGTCCAGTTTATGTGTTTAGAAATGAATTATTCAATATGGAAAATTCAGCTTTTAAAATGAATCGTAGTCCTTCAGGACTAATCATTGCGCACAACACAGTCGCTAGTGTTGAGAATGCTGTAAGTTCTCCAGGAGGATGGCAAAATACTTTTTTTCGTAACAACGTGATTTTTGCGGGCCGTTATTGTTTTGAGGAATTTGGATTGGTTGCAGCTAGCCTTTTTGATGATTGGGATTATGGCGCTTACAAATCCACACGTGGAGGTATGACAAATACCGAAGAATTTAAATGGGATGATGTTCGCTATGCAACTGTACCTGTTTTACAAGCCAGTGGAGTTTTAGAAGCAAATAGTATTCAAGTGGAGTTTTCTGATTTTGGAAATATAGCCTTACCTGTCTCATTTACAACTTCCTATTCACCACCGCAGCGTGACTTTAGTCCTACTACTTCATCTGCAGTAATTGACAATGGCGATCAGTTAGATAATATGAATGTAGGATCCGTATTCGATAATGCACCTGATCGTGGGGCTTTAGAATTTGGTCAACCATTACCTAAATATGGCGCAAACTTTGGGAATACTTGTATTGATGGCATTCTCAATGGTGATGAAGAGTATGTGGACTGTGGTGGATCTTGTCCTGTCTGTGATGACTGTCCATATCCTACGCGTTATGTGATTGAACAGCCTATACCTTCTAATTTAGATTTGCAACTTGACCAATGGATTATTTCTAATGGAACGGTCATTCCAAATTCTGATGTGAGTTTTAAAGCCGCAATTTTTATTGAATTTACAGAAGGCTTTGAAGTGAGTCCGGGAGCTATTTTTCTAGCGGATATTGATGGGTGTAATTAATGTACTGATCTAATATTTATTGAATCAACTAACTAGTGAGTTAGTAAAGAATGCTGAGTTTAATCAGAAGACTCGATATTGTCCATCTAAAAATGCATTTGCTTCTGCTTCTTCAAACTGTGCTGTCTCATTATTCCAATG
>CAYVFU010000085.1:0-19163 GCA_964450495.1 uncultured Saprospiraceae bacterium
TGATTCAAATCCATAATATGGGGCATTCTTCGTTAAAGATTGTTCATCAAAATATGTATTATATCTTTCCTATGCGAATAACAAACACCTTATTAAATTGCGAGAATAGGGACTGGTAAATCATCCAAATAAAAGGCCATTCTAAAATGATTCGCAACATGCCCAAAATTATTTCTCAACGTAGACCTTTCTATTATTGATACTTTAAAACCTAATCTCTCATACAATGCTTTCGCCTTTGGATTTTCTTCTGAGACATCCAATACAAAATTATCGTTTGGGCTAGATTTAGATTCTTTCATTAGAAAACGAATTAAATGAGTACCAAGGCCTTGCCCTCTAAATTCCTTTTTGATACCCAAATGTGCAATACTGATTTCGTTGTATTTTGGTGCTTTTATCACATTCTCCGTTTTTAAACCATTGATCAATACAGGCAAAGATTTTATACCATAAAATTTAATGATACTAAGGCCATCTGCAGTTACAAATCCCTTTGCTTGTTTGCTATTGAAGCTTGTACCTGCTCCGACAATCTCTTCATTCAATATAAGTGCAAAATGATTTTCAAAACTAAACTCTCCACCTTTGCGCTGAAAAGCGTACTCTAAAAAACCTGTTGCAGATTTTGTTTTTGTAGTGAAAACATAAGAGAACGCAGCTGGACCGGACGAGTAAATTAAAGGGACTACATCATGTACATCCGCAGGGACACATTTTCTGAAAACAATTCGCATATTCGCTATTTATTCTCCGAAGTCTTTAAAGCTTCATCAAAAGTCTTCGTAAAATCTCTTACATGTTCAGGCACCTTCTTTTGTTCTATTCCAGTGTATTCTGCCCAAAAAATAACATCTCGTGGATCAATAGTTACTGCTTTAATGTAATTCTCTAAATCAGTTAGGTTGCCTTTTGCCAAATAGATGATACAACGAATTAATCTGTTCGTATAGAGTTGATCTTTTTCCGATATTTCGTCTTTTAAAATTTTCACCGCTGCATTTGCTCTTTCTCCGAAGTCGGCATTTATCCTTTCGGCTATGTCATCTTCAAATGTCATAATTGGTCATTTAACTTAATATTCAATTATTTGAATTTAAAGATTATTGTTTTGCAGTCACCTTCGCATAAATATACCCCTGCCTCATCTCCCCTATTTGATCGACATAATCCCATAGTATCCGATTATAGGCTTCTGTTCCCTCAAATTCATCAATCCTATTCCAATACAGATGCAATTGATCTGAGACAAATACTTTTACTTTAATTTCTTTCTTCTCAACAGAGTCTGCAAGAAAACAAGGGTAACCCCTCCGAGTTGACCACCCATTATCTTCGATATTTCCATGTATCGTAGCGTCTAACCACTCTCCTTCAATATCGCTGATTACTGCATGATTGATTTCACCAGGAGCTAGTGATCCGTATATGATTAATGCTTCTTTAATTATTTCAAGTATTAATTACCAATAGGGACATCTACTGACCGGTATGCCGCAATAAGTTTTTTCTCTCCTGCTAAGCCATCTTCAGAATTTCCGTGCTCCATTCCTAAGACACCTGAGAATCCTTGTTCATGAACAAATTTGAACACATTCTGATAATTAATTTCACCAGTCGTTGGTTCTTTCCTCCCTGGATTATCTCCAATCTGGATGTAAGCAATTTCATCCCACGTTTTTTCCATATTGGGAATTAAATTACCTTCTTGAATTTGCTGATGATAAATATCAAACAATATTTTGCACGAAGGACTATCTACCGATTTACATACCTGATATGCTTGTGCCGCTTTTGTCAAAAATAAGCCTGGATGATTTCTAAAATTAAGCGGCTCTAAAACCATTATCAAATCATGTGGTTCCAATATATCTGAAGCTCTCTTCAATGTCTCAACAACATGAGAAGTTTGGTATCCCATGTCTTGTCGCAAATCTACGTGTCCAGGAACCACAGTCATCCACTTTGCATTAACTCTCTTGGCAACATCAACTGCTTTCGTAATGTAATCCAAAAACTCAGTCCTAGACTCCTCATCTCCTTTTGCAAGTGTGGCTTCTTTCCAATAGATTTTATGTGCTACGAAAACACCCATTTCTAAACCGCGATTTGCCATGACAGAAGCCATCTTTTCTTGCAAAGCAACTTCGCGCGTGCGCATATTGTTATCCTCGAATGCGCTAAAACCTTGATCAGCCATAAAGTTCAGCTGGTCAATTGGATCTTCTCCGGCATGGTGTTTAAACATTCCAAGATGAGGCGCAAATTTTAAATTAAATGGATCAACTCCCGAAGCCGAGCTGGACAATAATGATGAACTTGCCGCACAACCAGTGGCTATAGCCGCAGAACTAAGGATAGAAGTATTAATAAATGATCGTCTATTCATCATCCCTTAGACTGTTTTTGTTTGTCCCGGAACAGCAATGCTATATCTGCCATTACTATCAGGCATGACAGGAGGATCAGCATCCCATGCATATCTACTCGGAGATAAATCTATATCAGAATTTAGCGCATCATCCCATTCGATAATCTTACCAGAGTAAGTCGCCATGCGACCTAAAATTGCAGTCATTGTTGCATAAGCACCATTGTCAGAATCATCGAATTTATATTCTCCTTTGGCTATGGCTTCGAACAAAAGGTCGTGTTCGTATTGATATGGATTTGGATCATTTTCATCATCATAATCCATGATCGAATGTCCACTCATGGTCTTTAACACTCCTGGTTTAGGTGCTGTACCATTGGTCCCGTGAAAAGCTTCACTGACTCGTCTAGCGCAACCTTCGATATGACGACATTGGCTAAACATTCTAGAACCGTCAGCATACTCATATTCTATAAAGTGGTGGTCAAATATTTCTCCATGGTCTAACCCATCTCGCACTTCTCTACCTCCCATTCCCATTGCTCTTACAGGATAAGCTTGTTTTGCCCAGTTACTCACATCTAAATTGTGGATGTGTTGTTCTGTTATGTGATCTCCACACAGCCAATTAAAATAATACCAATTACGCATTTGATATTCCATTTCTGTCTGGCCTTCCGTGCGCTCCCTTACCCATACTCCTGCACTATTCCAATAGACACGAGAAGTAACAATATCACCTATAGCACCATTGTGTATGGCATCTATCCACTCAGTATATATTTTTTGGTAGTGTCTCTGAAGACCAACAACAACATTTAGTTTTTTACTTCTTGCTGTCTTAGCTGCTTTTAAAACACGGCGAATACCAGGCGCATCAACTGCCATTGGCTTCTCTGTAAATATATGCTTACCAGCATTCACAGCAGCTTCAAAATGTATAGGTCTAAATCCAGGTGGCGTTGTCAGAATAACCACATCAGATAATTCTATCACCTTTTTATACCCATCAAAACCATCAAATTTGTGTTCTTCTGGAACATCGATCCGGTCATTCAAATCTTCTGCTTTGTCATTTGACCAACCTTTATAATCGGGATTTGTAATTTGTTTATAGCACTTGTCTAAGTTGTCTCTAAAAGCATCTGCCATCGCTACTAATTTTACATTCTGCCCTGACTTTAGAGCCTGACTTATAGCGCCTGTCCCTCTTCCTCCACACCCAATCAAGCCAATTTTTATGGCATCGGTACCATCGATGTAGGCATTGGCTTTCAATTCATCTTGGATAAATAAGCCTGCTCCTGCAGCTATAGCAGAAGTCTTGACGAATGAACGTCTGTTGAAAGATTTATTCATGTGTGTAGAATTTTGAAATAATAAGATAGTAAATGTTTGAAAAAGGACAGAGGTTTTCCTTAAAAACAAATGAAGTATTCTTAAACAGAATACTTCATTTTATACTTTCATCGAAAAACTAAGATTCGACAGTTTAACAATTTTAACCTATCAAATAAGTATTTGGTATCGCACTTATGCTTTGACGGCTTTCTTTTGTGTACTGTTTGTAACCACAACTTTCGAAGCTTTAGTCTTGGTGCAACTTGCTTTTGCAGCACACTTGTAACTTTTCAGTCTGACATCTTCACTTTCTAAAAGTGCTGAAGCAACCCTAGATTTTTGCTCCGCAGTCAATGTGGTTGGTTTTGCATCTACAAGCTTAGACTCACTTTTAGAAATAGAAGCTGTTGACTTAAAACACTTTTTGGCGCATTCTTCAATAGACATGCCAGCTGCTTTGGCACATTTGGCGACATCAGCTCTTGAACAAGATTTTGCTTGTGCATTAATTGAGGTGCTTACCAATAAGCAACATAAAACAAATAAGAATGATGTAAATTTCATTGATTTCAAATTTAGTCTTTAAATTAAGCAATTATATCCAAATTAAAAAGACTTCTTTATCAGTTAGCAATTTAGACTCTAAAATCAGATTTAAAGCTGAAGTTCCAAATACGAATTCATCCTAGATTTTTAGTTGGATTTCGAATTTTCTTATCTACCCATAAATGGTGAAAATCATCACTATAAATAGTGAATTTTGCAGTGATTGGCTGCTATAATTTGTCAATTCACTTTTCCTCTCTTAAGTTGTAATAAATATCGACCAGGAATTCCTCACAAATGTGGTCTGTTGATGTTCTACTCAAAAATAAGTTATCACTAACCACAACGTATGTGCATGTAAAGTAATGCATGCTTGACTTTTTTTAAACATTAATTCAAATAATGAAAAGCTATTGTTATTTATCAGCTATTGCCGTGGTATTTTCCATGGTTTTCACAACCGGAATTTATTCTCAAATAAAAGAGAAAATTCCACCAAGAAGTCTTTTAGGGGAACTGACTAATGAAAATACAGTATCTACATTTACGGTAAAGCCTCTTGACTTTGACAGAATTGCCCTAGAGGATACCCAAAATACTTCTCAGAACAGAGACCTACGATTTGCAGTTGCCCGTCAAGCTAATATCAATATGAGGTCTCACGGACATTGGCAAGAATTAGAAGGTAAAGGCAGATTATGGAGGCTAACCATCGAAACAACCAATGCCAAAGCAACTGTCTTAGAATACGACAAATTTCAACTGCCAATAGGGGCAACACTTCATTTGTACAATAAAGACAAGTCCAACTTAATCGGTGCATTCACTGCAAAAAACAACAAAGGCTCTTTGAGTGCACCAGGTACCTTTTTGACTGAATTGGTACATGGTTCCAGTGTGACACTAGAATATTTTGAACCCAATCATGTAGAGCATCAAGGCATTATTTCTATTTCAAGGATTATGCTTGCCTATCGAGACGTGAGTCACATTAAAAAGTATAAAGACTTTAGTGACTCTGGAGCGTGCCAAGTAAACATTAACTGTCCAGATGGCAATCCATGGCAGTCAGCTAAACGTGCAGTTTCGCGAATGTTAATTACAACTGCAGATGGAGCAGGATGGTGCACAGGTCAATTATTAACAGCGAACGGAGGGCCATTCAAGCCCTATTATCTTACAGCTAATCATTGTATAGAATCCCTTTATGATGCAAACGGCACTAACAATGTAAATGCCATATTTTATTGGGATTATGAAGCTACTGGATGCAGCAATCCTTCTACAGAGCCAGCTTCAATTACAAGCTCTGGTGCGATGGTAATTTCAAATAAAGCTGATTCAGATTTTGCATTATTTTGGTTACTTGAAGATCCATTTAGAGATGCAGGATATTCTCCTACTTATTTAGGATGGTCAGCCACTACTAGTCCTGGAGCGGGAGGTTCATGTATCCACCATCCTGCGGGTGACATCAAAAAAATCTCACTATTTAGTCAAACACCGGGCAGTAATGCTTTCTGTGATCCTGATTTAACATGGAATGTCGTATTTAATCATGGAGGTGGTCAATATAGTTCTACCGAAGGAGGTTCCTCTGGTTCAGCCTTATTTGATAATAATGGTCGAGTGATTGGTCAACTATGGGGTGGCACTGATCTTGGACCTATTTTATGTTCTGGTGGTCCAGAATGCGCAGACCCAGAAGACGATAGAAGCTATTATGGCAAATTTTCTGACTCATGGGGCGACAGTGGAGGTAAACGTCGTCGCTTAAGTGATTGGTTGAGCACTCCTTGTACTGTTAATGCAACCCACAATGCAACAGTCACTAATACTGCAGAAATGTTTTTTGCTGACAACGCTGTAACATCATCCGCAGGTATTTACGATAACCAATCAGCAAAAGCTACAGTTGTCACTTTAGATGGTGGTAATCGAGTTGACCTTAATAATGGATTCGAAGTAGATGGTAGCGCAAATGTATTTATCAGAAATGATGCAGATTGCCCTGCGATAAGAGCAGTCTCTTTGGATGAAATTAACACAGCAGATGCTATAAAACCAAATGGACCTTATAAAGTAATTGATAACTCTACTGAACAATAACCCTAAAAATTAAAACAATGAAATATTTATATACAACTATCTTACTATGCATATTTATTTTTGATCTCTCCGCACAGGCAAGAATGTCTAGTGGTAGATTATCTGTCGGAAGTTTAACGGCAGCAAGTGAAACTCTAGAAGTTTTTGGAGACAGTCAAATTACAGGATTGAATCCATTTTTACGATTTAAATTGTCCACTGCTACTCCTGGCGCAGGAGAGGAGTCTGGATTGCATTGGAGAAATGCTACAGACCAAACTGATATGAGAATGCTCTACAGTTGGCTAGACGATAGACTCTATTTTCTTCCAGATACGGATCAAAATTTTGCACACTTATCAATCGAAAATTCTACTGGAAATGTTGGGATAAATGTTAGAGATCCCTTAGAACAATTACATGTAAATGGAAGAATGTTTATTACTCAAGATATCCGTCTTGATGGTCCCGAGTATATCCAATTTGAAGAATCTGGTACGAGAAAAGCTTACTTATACTATTCTGGCACACATCTGTTTTTAGAAAACAATGAAACAAATGGAGACATTTATATTGATGGCGAAAATGAAGTCAGATTAAACACAGATGATATATCTAGAATGTATATCAAAAAAGATGGAAAGGTAGGTATCGGGACAAGTTTACCTTCTGAATTATTAGACGTTGACGGCAATATAACCATTCCTCCAAATTCAAGATATGGCTTTGATGAGTCTGGTGTCAATAAAGCTGCAATTGCGTATAATGGCACAAATATGTTTATTGAGAATGATGAAACAAATGGTGCAATAACTATTGATGGCGAATCATTTGTATCCATCAACTCAAACGATATAGAAAGAATGCGCGTAGCCAATAACGGTAATGTAGGTATAGGTGAAACTTCTCCTGCTGAAAAATTACATATAGCTGGCGGCATCCGAATCGGAGCTTCTACAGGAAATGGAGCTGGAACAATTCGATACACAGGTTCAGATTTTGAGGGTAGAGTTGGAAGCAGTTGGGTGTCTATGACAGCTGGCGGAGGTAACGGTTCTCTATGGACTCCATCTGGTGGTAATGCATATTTTAATAGTGGCAATGTTGGAATTGGCACTACTAGTCCTGCTCACACATTACAAGTGAATGGAGACATTGGCATGACTGGTGAAATCCTAGGTGTGTCTGATATCCGAACGAAGAAAGACATAAAAGAAATTAAAAATGCATCAGCAATTATTCAAAAGCTACGACCAGTAAATTATGAATTTTCAAATGAAAATTTTGAAGACTTAGATTTACCAATAGGTCAACAATTTGGATTTATTGCGCAAGAGTTAGAAGACGTTTTACCAGAGTTAGTGGCTCATTCTGCAACAGCAAAAATGGATGGTGTAAAAACAGAGTTGAAAGGAATTAATTATATACAGATGATTCCTGTACTCACTCAAGCACTGCAAGAACAACAGTCACTCATTGATAAGCAACAATCACAAATTGAAGAATTAAAGACTTTAGTGAAAGATTTAGTGAAAAAATAGGCCTCTTCAAACTTAAAATCTTAGGACCTGTCAGCTTTTGTTGACAGGTCTTTTTTATATAATAGTTAATTGAATTAGAGTTTTCCAACTAGTTAGCTGAGTATAATTATAGTACTTTTAGGAATCCATAAAAACAAACAAATGAATAAAGTACTACTTATATTAATTATTGCGTTTTCTCTTAGCTCATGTGAAGAAGAAATAAAAAAAGAAGCTATAATAGTGAATTATCCCACAACTACGAAGACTGACTCATCACAAGTATATTTTGGTACAGAAATTAAAGATCCTTACAGATGGTTAGAAGACGATCGCAGCGAAGAAACAGAAGCGTGGGTTGCTGAGCAAAACACTGTCACCTTTGGGTATTTAGATAACATTCCTTATAGAAAACAGATCAAGGACAGACTTGAAAAACTCTGGAACTATGAAAAAATAGGTTCTCCTTTTGAAGAGGGAAATTATACTTATTTCTATAAAAATGATGGGCTTCAAAATCAATATGTCCTCTATAGAAGAAAAGGTGAAGGTGCAGAAGAAATATTTTTAGATCCAAATACTTTCTCCGAGGATGGTACGACATCCTTATCGTCTTTAAGATTTACTAAAGACGGCTCTTTAGCAGCCTATCTTATTTCTGAAGGCGGTAGTGATTGGCGTAAAGGGCTTGTCATAAATACAGCAACGAAAGAAATCCTAGAAGATACTCTTATTGATATAAAATTCAGTGGCATTTCCTGGCAAGGAAATGAAGGTTTTTATTATTCCAGCTACGATAAACCAAAAGGCAGTGAATTATCTGCTAAAACGGACCAGCATAAAGTTTACTTCCATAAGCTTGGCACTCCTCAATCTCAAGATCAACTTATATTCGGAGGAAAACCATCTGAAAAGCATCGCTATATTGGCGTGAGCTTGACTGAAGATGAGCGATACCTAAAGCTTGAAGCAGCCAATTCAACTTCAGGTAATAAACTCTTTTTAAAAGACTTACAACAGCCTAATAGTAAATTCATCCCAATAATAGATAATGAGGACAGTGATACATACATCATTGAGAATACTGGTTCGAAACTCTACTTAGTGACAAACCTCAATGCGCCGAATAAAAAAATTGTGACCAGTGATGCTAAAAATCCTGGTCCCGATAACTGGAAGGATTTCATTCCAGAAACAGAAAATGTGCTCAGCCCAAATACTGGTGGAGGCTATTTCTTTGCAGAATACATGGTAGACGCTATTTCAAAAGTGCTTCAATATGATTATGATGGCAAACTAATAAGAGAAGTAGAATTACCTGGTATTGGGAGTGCAAGTGGATTTGGAGGAAAAAAGGAAAAAGATGAATTCTATTTCAGTTTTACAAATTATAAAACACCAGGTTCTACCTACAAATACAATGTAAAAACTGGAAAATATACAGAATATTGGAAGCCAGATATTGAATTTAATTCAGATGACTACGAATCCAATCAAGTCTTTTATACTTCAAAGGATGGCACAAAAGTCCCAATGATCATCACCCATAAAAAAGGACTAAAACTTAATGGTAAAAATCCAACATTATTATATGCCTATGGAGGATTTAATGTAAGCCTTACTCCTTCTTTTAGTATTGTAAATACCATCTGGTTAGAACAAGGTGGAGTCTATGCTGTGCCTAATCTTCGTGGTGGTGGAGAGTATGGTAAGGAATGGCACGACGCCGGCACAAAACTACAAAAGCAAAATGTCTTTGATGACTTTATTGCTGCTGCAGAATATCTGATAGACAATGAGTATACCTCATCCGATTATTTAGCAATCAGAGGTGGGAGTAATGGTGGTCTATTGGTTGGAGCTACGATGACACAGCGACCAGATTTAATGAAAGTTGCGCTTCCTGCAGTTGGTGTAATGGACATGTTGCGTTATCATACGTTTACAGCTGGTGCTGGTTGGGCTTATGATTACGGAACAGCAGATGACAGCAAAGAAATGTTTGACTATTTGAAGAGCTACTCGCCAGTTCATAATGTAAAAGAAGGGACACAGTATCCAGCCACATTAGTCACAACAGGCGACCATGATGATCGAGTAGTTCCTGCTCATAGTTTTAAATTCGCAGCTGAGTTACAAGAAAAACAAGCTGGAAGCAACCCTACCCTAATCCGGATTGAAACAAATGCCGGTCACGGTGCAGGAACTCCTGTCAGTAAAACGATCGAACAGTATGCCGATATTTTTGGATTTACCTTGTTTAACATGGGCTTTGAAGAATTACCAAATCAGAAGATTTTGAACAAGCTAGAAGGTTGATATTTAAATTCACATGAGTTGGTTATTAACAACCAATGTTCATATGCTCATTAACAAGGATGGAACAATAGTGTCAAGTAAGCATATTAAGCCGTCTTCATTAGAATTGGAAGAGATAATAAGAAAGCTAAAATAAATACCTCAATGATACAATGTCCAAGCTACTCCTAGGCGGATCTTAAAATCGAAAACAGGATATAAATTAGTAAGATAAAAGACATCCCCCGTAAATGCTTGTGACAAATTCTCTGCACGAATAAATGCTCTGAAACGATCTATCTTAAAAGAAACATAAGCGTCTGCTTGCCAGAAAAATGGCTCTACAGCACCTTCTCTTTGATGAAATAATCCATGTACCGGAGAAAACCCAGCAACTGTATACGCCTCTGCTGTTCTTAATCTTCCACCGAATCTGGTAAACATACGTTTCTTAAAAATAAAGCCTTCCAAATAAACCTCATGTTCAGAAATAAATGAGGGCAATTGCCAAATATTTTCTGAGAGATTCTGCAGACCTACTTGGTTCTTTAAGTTAAGAAACAATAACTTATGGTTGGTATTAAATAATAATTGTGTAATAAAGATTGAGCCATCAAATTGCTCTGGTCTTTGAGTTTCATTTATAAAAATTGGATTTGTTTGTACCAACTGTTTGACTGTCACAGCTAAGCCAAATTTGGATAAATCCAAAGTACCACCAACCTGATTTTCTAGAGGCTGGCTAAAATCATTTTGCCAGATTGCTTGTTGGTTGATGTAGGACTCCTGTTTTAAAATAGAAGGTCGATAGCGCTGTAAGGTCCCAAAGGCTTTTAAGCTAATTCCTTTTACTAGCTTCCCTTCTAAAAATCCGTTCATTGTATATTCTCCAACATTCTCCCCTATGCCTAAATAAGCGTCACCGGCCAATTTAAATTTATCGCTGATTCCAAAATCGACATTAGCCAATAAACCAAAATCATGTATTCTTTCTCTCCGCGCTTCCAAATTAATATTGTAAAAGCTGTAATTAAATCCA
Source organism: uncultured Saprospiraceae bacterium (assembly GCA_964450495.1). Lineage (GTDB taxonomy): Bacteria > Bacteroidota > Bacteroidia > Chitinophagales > Saprospiraceae > CALFUK01. Next base: position 11,207 of record CAYVFU010000085.1, read on the forward strand.
AGATCTAAATCAAATTTATTTACAGTTAATGAAGCCCATAAAGAGTTTTTCAAACTACCATATTCAAGAAATGATCTAACGCCTCTATCATCATTAAGAAAGTCGCCGTAAAAGTCTTCATTACCAGAATTTTCATCAGAATATTTAAAGGACCCTCTTTCGAAAGCTATCTCATGTCTAAACTGTACACCCTCAAATCGCTTTAAGTTGAAGTAATTGTTGAGCGCATATTCTTGTGTAGCATTCCTTGTTTGAGCTTCACTTAAGGAAGTACTTATATTTGTTCGAAATTCTGGAAAAATAGCAGGATTGTCAAACTGAGTTGGATCAGAAACTCCTCCATTGTGTGCCTCGTTATCTGCATTAGAAATTGCCGTGAAAATCCACTGACGATTATCCATTTTTTTTGAAATACTCATCCCAATATTTGTCAGCCGAGTATTCTGAGAATTATAAAATCCTTGTTGGAGCACCCTAGTGTAATCAAGAGTCAACTGAACGTTATTTGCAAACGGCCTACTGAACTGAGCTTTTACAATAAAATCCTCTTGACCAAATGATGAGAAAAATAAATGACTAACTGCTTTCTCTGATTGGATCAATTGAAACTGTTGTCTATCCATCAAATAAGGATCATATTGATGATAGCCAAATTCCAATCCTTTACGATTACCATTTGCAGCATACATTAATGGCCTAGATGATGACCCTAGATTACCCAACGATTGCCCGTATAATTGTCCTTTTTCAATAGGACTATACAAGTGAAATTCATTCAGCAAGGTATCTGAAAATTCTGTCAAGTCTTTGACAGCATCAATGTGGAAATAATATACTCTTGATGTATCGTTCTCTAATATGTTGCTCGTCTGTAATCCAGGTGGAGTTACTCCCCCAGTTGGGAATGATTGTGCGAAAATAATAGACCCAATGCACAAAAGCACACAGCAGTATACTACTCTAATTTTTTGTGAACCTGGATTACTAAACATTAAAAATCTAACGATCTGATAGGTTGGAAAATTACAAAAAGAGAAAGTTACAAAACAATTCGCCCATTGCCACAAATCTCTCCCATCTGAAACAAAAGTAAGTCTAACCAGTGATCGCCTTTACACCAGGCAATGTTTTACCCTCCAAATATTCCAACATAGCTCCACCACCTGTCGAGATAAAACTCACTTGGTCTCCTAGCCCAGCCTTATTGATAGCTGCGACAGAATCACCACCACCAATTAAACTATATGCACCATGATCAGTCGCTGCTGCAACCGCATTTGCTATAGCATCAGTACCGTGAGCAAAATTGTCAAATTCAAAAACACCTTGAGGCCCATTCCATAAAATGGTTTTAGAGTTTTTGATGACGTTAGCAAATTTCTCTCTTGTTTCTGGACCAATATCAAGACCTTCCCATCCATCAGGAATTTCACCTGTAGGGACAATTTTCGTATTTGCACTATTACTGAAATCATCTGCGATTACCGTATCCGTAGGAAGATAAAGATCTACCCCATTCGATTTAGCTTTGGCAACAATCTCATTTGCTAAGTCCAAATAATCATCTTCACAAAGAGAATTACCAACTGTTCCACCTGCTGCTTTCGCGAATGTATAAGCCATTCCGCCACCAACGATTATATTTTGACAAAGCTCTGTCAGTCTATCTAGCAATTTTATTTTATCAGATACTTTCGCACCACCAAGTATTGCCGTTAATGGTCGAGCAGGACTGTTCAATACTTTATCTGCATTTGCTAATTCTGTTTTCATCAACAATCCAAAACCTTTTTGTTCTGGCTTGAAGTGACTTGCGACAACAGTTGTGGAGGCATGAGCTCTATGCGCTGTTCCAAAAGCATCGTTTATATATATATCCCCGCATTGTGCTAATCCAGCTGCAAAGATTTCTTCACCTTTGGATTCTTCTTTATGGAATCGTGTATTTTCTAACAATAACACCTGTCCTGGATTCAGCAAGAAAGACTTACTCTTCGCTTCAGCTCCAAAACAATTACTGGCAAACTGGACGTCTGTGCCCAATACTTTGGACAAGTGAGGAACAATATGACGAAGTGTGAATTTATCTACATTTACAGTACCATCATCATTCAACTTCTTCTGTGGCCTACCAAGATGTGACATCAATACAACAGCACCACCAGCTTCCATAATGTGCTTTATAGTTGGGACTGCTTTGCGAATTCTTGTATCATCTGTAATGTTGTGCTTATCATCTAGTGGGACATTAAAGTCAACACGCATAAGAACTCTCTGATTTCTAAAGTCAAATTGATCCATAGAGTAGTAGTATTTAATTTTTAAACGATGTTATATAAAACCAAAAGCCCACGATACTTAAAAATACCGCGGGCTTATTTTATCATTTATATTCCTACGAAAGGAAACATAATTGCGATTTAAACTCTAGCGACAAGTTCTGCAAGTCTGGCTGAATATCCTGCTTCATTGTCATACCATGCAACAACTTTTATTAAATTGCCAATTGTATTTGTCATTTGAGAATCAAAAATACAAGAGTGTTTATTCCCAACAATGTCAGTTGACACTAATGGATCTGTGGAGTATTCTAACACCCCTTTTAAAGGACCACTAGCCGCATTTTCGAAAGCCTCGTTTATTTCTTTGATAGATGGCTCTTTATCAGTGATCACATTTAATTCAATCATAGAACCTGTGATAACAGGAACACGAATGGCAATTGCAAATAATTTATCTTTTATCGGTGGATATACTTTACCCACTGCTGCTGCAGCTCCAGTTGTCGTAGGTATAATGTTATAAGCTGCTGCTCTCGCCCTCCTCAAATCACTGTGAGGCGCATCTTGTATTCTCTGATCAGATGTATACGCGTGAGTTGTTGTTAATGAGCCTTTTTGGATGCCAAATGCTTGATCCAAAACCATGACAACTGGTGCAAGGCAATTCGTTGTACAACTTGCATTTGAAAATACTTCTGAATCATCATTCATATTAGCGCTATTGACGCCTAGGACGACTGTCTCAATACCATCACTTTTACCAGGAGCTGAAATAACAACTTTTTTAGCACCAGCTTCAATGTGTTTCTTAGCACCATCAGCAGTTCTGAAAACACCTGTGCATTCTATAACCGTATCGATGTTCATCTCTCCCCATGGAAGCTTTGCTGGATCTCTTTCGGAAGAGGCTGCAACTCTATCGCCGTCGATGATGATGTTTTGGTCAGTAGCAGTAATGTCATGATCAAATTTGCCATGAGCACTATCCCATTTAAGTAGGTGAGCAAGTGTTGAATTATCTGTAAGGTCATTGATAGCAATGACATCCACATCTTCCATTTCCCACAAGTTTCTAAATGTAAGCCGTCCAATTCTTCCAAAGCCGTTGATTGCAATTCGTTTCTTTGCCATATTATTTTAGGTTTGTGTATATGTTACATGAAGTAAGTAATTCCTAAAATTACAGTAATTTATCTTTCATTCAAAATATAATTCTGAAATAAGAAAGCAATCATTTACCAGCAAAATTTATCTTAACAATTACATAAAAAACATTCGATTTATCTTGAATAAGGTTGTTGTAGACAAACAATATTTTCAAGAGTACACACAAATATCAAGCCTGCAGGTTACAGATAATAAGAAGGATTGACAAAGAAAGATGAATATGCCTATTGGACAACTTAACTAGGAGCACATTACTTAGTTAAGTTGTAATCGGCCGTTGACTCTTGCTGACAACTATGCATTTGGTCCCGCAACATACAGTCATCTTTGAAGTATCGAATACACAAGAGGAATCTTAAATTAATATTTCACTAGTTTTAGAATTCTTTTAAGTTTCTCTGCATTTCAAAAAGTATTCATAATGGAAAAATTTACCGCGCAAGATTATCAGATGAAAACCTATGGAGAAGGCCTTCATGGTAAGCGTCCACTACTGTCTCCATTATGGAAAGAAATGGAAAAAGAAGCCTATGCCAAAATGGAAAAAGGAGCACGGTCTTATATCCATGGTGGTGCTGGATTGAGTCATACGGTAGACAACAATCGCAATGATTTTAATAAATATCGGATTGTACCACGAATGCTAAAAAATGTAGATGTTAGAGACACAAGCACTACTGTTCTTGGTGTTGATATGACAGCACCATTTTTCTTATGCCCGGTTGGAGTCGCTGAGATGGTTCATCCGGAAGGGGATTTGGCGATAGCGAAAGGAGCAGCCCCAACAGGTATCCCTTATATTTTTTCTAATCAAGGGTCTTTTCCGATGGAAACCTGTGCTGCGGCTATGGGCGACACGCCACATTTTTTTCAGTTGTACTGGTCCAAATCAAGAGCGTTGGTGTCCAGTTTTGTACAGCGGGCAGAGGCTTGTGGCTCAAAGGGAATCGTGTTGACTTTGGATACGACGCTATTGGGGTGGCGTACTGGTGATATGGATATTGCTTACTTACCATTTTTACTCGGGAAAGGAATCGCACAATATACATCAGATCCTGTGTTTAGGAATTTGGTGGAAGAGGAGATTGCACAAGAGCATCCGGAGTTAGATAAGACATCTCCAGAGTACAAGGAAGTATTTGGACAGACTTGCGTCATGCTGTTTACAAGGATATATAACAACTCTACGACAACATGGGATGACTTAGCTTTTCTCAGAGATCAGACCTCTCTTCCCATTATTTTAAAAGGCATTCTTCACAAAGATGATGCTAAATTGGCAGTTAAATATGGGATGGATGGCGTCCTTGTTTCAAATCATGGCGGTAGGCAAGTTGATGGTTCTATTTCTTCTATTGCTGCTTTACCAAAAATTGTAAAAGCTGTGAAAGGACAAATACCCATTCTCATGGATTCTGGAATTAGAGGCGGCGCTGATGTATTTAAAGCCCTGGCTTTAGGAGCAGACGCTGTAGGATTAGGACGACCTCATATTTTTGCATTGACACTTGCAGGTGCTGATGGCGTCACAGAGATAATTCGCCAGTTGCAGGCAGATTTTGAGTTGACGATGGCATTGTCTGGTTGTAAAAATTTGAGTGAGATAAATCGAGAGTGTCTTATTAAAGCAAGGATTGCTTAGATTCAAGAAATTATAATTTATTTAGGGGTAACGAATTGGCAATTAAAGAGCACTATTGCCAAATTTAACTAAAATGCGAATTATAAAATTCCAATTTCTTTTATTCCTTCTTTCTTTTGTATTGATAATAAATGCTCAACATGATCCACACCATTTTGATTGTGGTGTTCATTTTAGTACAGCAGAAAAACCCAATGCAAGCAAAAAGTCATTTGGTCAAGGTTTTTTTTCTGGATTTACAACACCACACGTCGTCGATACAGAAAGTGGCGAATCATTCAGCTGGCATTATGTGACAGATTTTATGAATGTAGATTCGATTAAATTGTCAGATTCTGCATTTGCTAATTTTTTGGTGAATGGCACAACTACGACTGAACTGATTCTCTATGATGATGGACTTAATAATGATCAGGTATCGGGAGACAATATTTTTTCTTCACTGGACATGGTTTACAATTCTAATCCAATCAATTATGTTGGTTATCAATTTTTACGTTTCACAAATGTCACTTACTATTATTCTGATAATACACAAGAGACCAGTAATATCGATTTGGGCTACGGAATCAGGTTTATAAACGGTACCAATGTCAGTGATCCCTCAATTATACCCATCAATAGTACGACTCAAGCGACTGATCACGTACTTAATTTAGTCATTCCCGATGATGGTGATGAACCTTTTTCCGACATTACATCCATTACTTCCAGTTATTACAATCTCTTTCCAGATGACACAGATTTTATTTGTGTAGCTTCCACAATTCCAACTCCTGGTGGAATTGGAGCAGCAAACTATCAGGGAATTAAACATGAAGAAACCGGATTAATTCATAATGGTGGTCCATTTGACAACAGTGCTTTTTTTGGAAGTAGGGGCAATTTAAATGGGATCATCAGACTCAATTTCACTTTAGGAATGGCAAATCATATCATGAATCATGAATTATTGCATAGGTTCGCTGCATTCTTGAGCCCAAATCTATTTATGACGACAACTCCACATTGGGGTGTTGTAGAAATGGAAAGTAGTGGATTTGCCTCTGGTTTTCAAGTGACAGACATCTTGGATCAAGGTGGCAACTGTTATACGACGCAAAGAAATAATTACAGTTTTAAATATAGTGCTTTGGAAAAATACTTGATGGGGCTGTCTTCTATTGATGACATACCTTGGCCGATTACTACTCTGGCAAACTTCCAAACTAGTAACACATCTAGTTGTCAATATTCTTCAGATATTGGACTTGTTAGTATTAATAAGCAACAATTTCTTCAGGAAATGGGACCTCGGGTGCCTGACTTCACTACAGCTCAAAAACATTTCGAGTCTCGCCTAATTGTTGTGTCTAAAGAATTATTGTCACCCCAGGAATTAGCGTACTATAATATTGATGCATTGCAATATGAACTTTTGGTAGGTGATCCTGATATCGTACCCATTGGAGTGATGAACTTTCACGAAGCGACAGCTGAAATGGCTACTATAGGAACTAAATTCGACTTTAGCTGCCTCTTTAATGATTCTCAAAGTCCTACCATAAGCTGCCAGGATATTACTATAGAATTGGATATGGACGGAACAGCTAGTATAGAATTTGATCAATTTGGAATAGCTAATGATAATTGTTCAGTTCCAGAAATTACAATATTGAAATCAGATTTTGATTGCGATGATACTGGAACCGTATCAAATTCTGCGACCGCTACTGATGCTAGCGGCAATCAGAAAACCTGCTCTTTTATTGTTACAGTTACTGACCCTGCAGGTCATTGTAGTCCGGATTGCCATCCCGACATCAATGCTATGCTCAATTTTTATACTGCAACAGGAGGACCAAATTGGGATAATAATACTGGGTGGGCTGAAGGATTAGCTGGGACTAATTGTAATGTTTGTTCCTGGTATGCTGTTACTTGTAATGCTAATGGAAGAGTAAGTGCACTTGATTTTGATGGTTTTGCTAACAACAGCAATGGAGCTCCAATCGGTAACAATCTAATTGGTGGAATTCCATCAGCTTTAATGGATTTAGAGTTTTTGGAATTATTAATTTTAAGCGGAAATTCTCTGGGAGGGGAGATCCCGGCCAGCATTTCACAGTTAACGAATTTATGGTCGTTAAATTTAAATCAATGTGGATTGACTGGAACTATTCCAGAAGAAATTTCAGAATTGCCGTTGCTTAGCAGATTAGCTTTGCTTAATAATAACCTTAGCGGACAGATTCCTTATTCATTAGGACGTATGGAGTCTCTTCAATTCGTTTTTTTTCAAGACAACCAATTTACTGGTGATATTCCAGCCTCCTTTGGTGATTTGGAAACACTAGACTTTCTATCTGTTCGAAGAAATTTACTAGATGGATGTCTTAATACAAACTTACTGAAGCTATGCGGTCAGGGAACGAATATCGATATAGCACAAAACTATTATACTTTTGACTGGGATGACTTTTGTGCGATGTATACAGGCGGTTGCCCTTGCGAAAATATACTTGATGTAGATAATCCAATTACAAATGATGTCTATGCTGCAGGTTCTGTATTAAGGTCACAAGGCTTGGTACCCGCTGATGGAGATGTTATTTTTCAAGCAGGCTCTGAAATTAATCTACAATCCAATTTCAATGTTGAGCAAGGAGCCATCTTTGAAGTCTTTATTGAATCTTGTGGGCAATAAAGACATTTGACTAAAATAAAATCTTTAAAATTACTGTGAGTTTTCTATAACAAAGAAAAGGCATGATCGATTGACATGCCTTTTCTTTTTTCTATAATCCCAAAGCAAAATATAAAAAAATGTACTTACTTTAATTCTTAAAATTAAATCTAACATGGCAGTAGCAGATCAAAAACCAGT
>CAYVFU010000086.1:0-3803 GCA_964450495.1 uncultured Saprospiraceae bacterium
AGACAAAGATTTTATTTTCGAGCATGTTCAATTCCTTTTTTGAAAGCACTTATAATATCGGTATGGTCTCTTGTTATTAAGCTTTCATTAATAGCAAATTTGATAACCCCTTTTTCGTTTGCTCTTCCTAACCAAATATTATGTTTTTCATATAAATATGTGGCAAGTTCTTTTAAGTCTATTCCTTCTGTTAATATTAAATTGAAAATATTCGTACCATTTTCGAGACTTGATATGCTTATTCCATTTATTGTATTCAATTCTGAAATTATTTTGGACGTCTTAATTATATCCTCCCATCTTTCATTAATTCCAATTAAATAGTAAAGTAATGTGCATGATGGGACGTTTTTAAGGGTGTTATCTGATTTCTGTCTAATCAATTAAATTAGACAAATGGAAAAGAAAGAATTTGATGCTGTAAAAGCTCAAGCCTTGGAACAACTTATGAGTGGCAAATCATTATTTGGAGAATGAGGAGCATTAGCCCCACTTCTAAAAGAAGTACTGGATTCTGCACTTGAAGCTGAAATGGATTCACATTTAGGTCCAAGTGAACGTGGAAAAGGAAATAAGAGGAATGGTCATAAGACTAAAATAGTAAAGACATCTCATGGACCTATTGAGCTTAAAACACCTCAAGACAGACAGAGTAAATTTGATCCTCAAATTGTCAAAAAGAGACAATCGATATTAGCGGAAAATTTGGAGCCACGTATACTCGGTATGTAGACATTTACATGCATTTTTACTTCAGTCTCTGATAGCAGATCTTGGTGATTGAGTAAGTTTACACTATTCACAATACCCATCCGCCACCTCAAGCGCCTCTGATATAATCCCTAAACCCTCATCAATCTCATTTTTTGTAATATTCAAAGGTGGGGCTATGAATATGAAATTCCATTTCACAAAAGTGAACATTCCTAACTCGCGAATTTTAGCTGCAAGTTGCATTGTTGGTTTGGCGTGGTCACCTTTGGCATTCCAAGGGGCAAAGGGTTCTTTTGTTTTTCTGTTTTTGACGAGTTCTATGCAGCCGAGCAGACCGGTATTTCTAAAGTCTCCAATAGAGGGATGTTTTTCTGCTAATTCGACGACTTTACTTTCGATGTATTTGCCCATGATCGCTGCGTTATCCACCATGTCTTCCTCCTGCATGATATTTAGATTTTCTAATGCAGCTGCGCAACAAGTAGGATGAGCAGAATAGGTCAAGCCAATCACCAATGGATGTTCATCAAAGTAGTTGCCGATTTCTTCTGTGACGATAGTACCACCTAATGGTAAGTATCCTGAAGTCAGTCCCTTGGCCATACAAAGGATATCAGGAGTGACATCGTGATTGTCAATACCAAACCACTTACCTGTACGCCCAAAGCCACTCATGACTTCATCACAGATCAAGAGAATACCATATTTGTCTGCAATTTGTCGAAGGCCTTTCCAGTAGTTGGGGGGATACTTGATGCACCCAGACGAACCAGATTCACCTTCCATTAAAATGGCAGCAACGCTGTGTGGGTTCTCGTAAAGGATGACTTGTTCTAAATTGCGTAGCGCCATCTCACCACATTCTTCGATAGATGAAGTGTTCCATGGACAACGATAGAAATACGGATTTTCAACTTGCACGAATCCTGGTGCTGCTTGTATTTCTACAGCATGCTTTCGGGGATCGCCTCCTGCAGAAATAGCTCCCATGGTAGCGCCGTGATATGACCTGTATTGTGTGATGATTTTATGTCTGCCCGTATACATGCGAGCGACCTTTATGCCGTTTTCTATTGCTTCAGCTCCTCCAAGTGTGAAGAAGGTTTTGGTCAAATTGCCTGGAGTCACTTCAGCTAATTTTTTACCGAGTTCTCCACGGACTTGCGTTGCCATGCCGGGATAGGCGTAGCTGATGTTACTCATTTGTTTGACGACAGCATCGGTGATCCGTTGGTTGCCATGACCGATGTTGACATTCATTAATTGGGAGGTAAAATCAATGTACTTTTTACCATCTCTGTCATAGAGATAGCAGCCTTCTCCTCGCTGGATGTTTACTGGATTTAATCCGCCTTGCTTTGCCCAAGAGAATAGGGTATAGTCTTTACAATTATCAACAATTTGTTGTTTATCTATGACAGTATCAATCATGGTTAGACTTTAAATTTCTACAATAATATAATAGGACTAGCTCATCCAATTTGTTTTGTCTTCAGGGTTCCACTTCGTTGTGGTCTTTTTGTTTTGTGTCCAGAATTCTATAGAGCTTCGACCGGTGATGTCGCCGACACCAAATTTTGATTCATTCCATCCGCCAAAGGAGAATGGCTCTCTAGGTACAGGAACACCAATATTGACACCGACCATTCCTGCACTTGCTTGTTCAATTACTTTTTTGGCGAGCCCTCCGCTTTGTGTGAAGACTGCAGCAGCATTTCCGTAATTTGAAGCATTCTCTATTTTGATGGCCTCATCTAAATCCTTTGCTCTGATAATAGAGATGACTGGCCCGAATACTTCTTCTTTTGCAATTTTCATATCTGGAGTCACATGATCTATTATTGTAGCACCCACATAAAAGCCATCTTCTTTGCCTGGCACGGTTGCATTTCTGCCATCTAATAGTACAGTGGCTCCTTGCGATTCCGCCTCTGTGATGTAGCCCTCGATTCTTTCTTTGGCTTCTTTACTAATGACAGAACCAAGATTTTCTCCCGGGACTATCTTCTTACCTTCTTCCACCATTTTGTCAATGATGTGTTGGACTGCATCGACTCCAACCATCACGGCTGCTGCCATGCATCGTTGACCCGCGCAACCGGACATAGAAGCAACAACATTGTCAGCAGTCATTTGCGGATGCGCATCTGGCAAGACCAGCAAGTGATTTTTTGCACCACCTAGTGCCACACATCTTTTTAAATTTGAGGAGGCTCTTGCATAGACGATCTTAGCGACTCGAGTCGACCCCACGAAAGACACAGCTTCAATTCTTGGGTGATCGCAAATGGCTTCGACGATTTCTTTTCCACCATTAACCACATTGAATACACCATCGGGTAGTCCTGCTTCTTTTAATAATTCTGCCATGCGAACAGCACTGAGTGGTACCATTTCTGATGGTTTTAAAATCACACAATTGCCTAACACCAATGCATTTGGCACTGTCCAGTGAGGGACCATGTTTGGGAAATTAAATGGGCTAATGCAAGCCACAACACCAAGTGGTTTTCGTTCTATTCGACACTCGACTCCACGACTGACTTCTTGTATTTCATTGGTGACTATCTGTGGCATCGAAACGGCAAATTCACAGAGCTCAATACTTTTCATCACCTCAGCTTTTGCTTCACCATATGTTTTTCCATTTTCCAGACTGACGATTTGAGTCAACTCATCCAGATTTTCTTCCAGCAATGTTCTGTACCTGAAAAACACCTGCACTCTTTCTTTCAACGTCTGACCTGACCATGCAGGATAAGCAGCTTCTGCGGCACTAACCGCTTGCTCTAATTCTGACATCCCACTCATCGGTATCGACGATATGACAGAGCCATCTATAGGGCTGATGACATCCATGGCGGACTGTCCATTTCTCAAAAATTCTCCGTTTATAAAATTTTTAACTGGAGGGTGTTTAGCTATTGATTCCATGTGTTATGTATTCGCTAAGATTAAATTGTATACGTGTTTCAAGATGGCTTCATCAGATAGACTAGCCAAGCCTTTAAAAGTATATATTTTTTTCGTATTCTGACTCTAAGAATAACATAAAAGACATATAGTTAAATTTCTAATTGGAGGTTCTT
>CAYVFU010000086.1:3903-18459 GCA_964450495.1 uncultured Saprospiraceae bacterium
TGACTCTAAGAATAACATAAAAGACATATAGTTAAATTTCTAATTGGAGGTTCTTTATTAGGGGAAACCCATAGAACAAACATATTCCTTATTTATATATTTAAGTAACATTTTCACCAAACGCTTCCCAATGATTTGTAGACTTATTTCCTTGTTCCAAGTTGTCATGCTAATAAATATAAACGCACAGAATGTGAATAATCTTCCACTTTTTGACATTGAAGATCTAGAATATAAGGGAGCATTCAGGTTACCCGCCCAGACATTTGGTATTTCCAACATGAATTATGCGCAAGGCCCTATTGCATATAATTATTTGGATCACTCAATCTACATCGTAGGTCATAGCCATCAACAAGCCATCGCAGAATTTGCAGTTCCAGAATTAGTCAATAGTAATAATATAGTAGATCTGAATATGTCAGAAGCACCTTTACAGACATTCACTCAAGTGTTGGATAATACCAGCGGAGGCAATAGTGAAAATCTAGATCGTATTGGTGGTATGTATCTTGATGAGCAAAATGGTGTTGAAAAATTGATTGTCAATGCATTTGAATATTATGACGCTCCAGCAGATAATACAAACTCAACCTTAATTATTGAAAATCCAAACGATCTGGCGAATTCGACTATAAATGGGTATTACAATTTTGAAGGAGGAGCTGGACATACATCCGGTTGGATTTCACCTGTCCCATTAGAATGGAAAACTGCAATGGAATCTGATTTTATAACAGGCCAATCAAGTGGCTGGCCAATTATCGCTAGGCTTAGTGTAGGGCCATCTGCATTTGGGTTTGACATGGATGACTTGTTTTCTGCTGCTGATGAAGTTACTACCAAAACATTCTTAGATTTTAATTTGGTACACCCTCTAAATGATGACTTAGATAACAGTACAGGTAATAATGATGTATGGACTCACTTGTCCAGAGCGACTTATGGATTTATTGTTCCCGGGACGCGTACGTATTTTACCATTGGACACACCGGTGGACATGAGAGTGGTGTATGTTATAAGTGTACACAAAACGATGGGAATCTCTGTGGTGGATATTGTGCGCCCGATGAAACCGATGTCTACCAATATTATTGGCTTTGGGATATGAATGATTTAATGGATGTCAAATCTGGAGTAATGGCACCTCATGATGTTAGACCGTATCAATATGGAGAATTTGAAACCCCATTTCAAACTGATCTGAAAGAAATTGGAGGTGCTTCTTTTGATCGAGAATCTGGTGACTTATACATAACGATTCAGCGAGCTGACACAGAACAAGGCCCGTACAGCAATCCACCTATAGTTGTGGTCTTCACAACAAATCTAATTTCTTCTGTAGATGCTTATCTGGGGGATGATGAGATTGTTGTATATCCAAACCCTACTGATGATATTTTTGAAATAAGAGGTCCTATTTCTAACTATACCATACAGGTATTGGATAGTGCTGGCAGCGTCTATCAGAGTTTTAATTCGAATTCTGAAGTGCTAAATGTTGATATTTCAAGTCTTCCCAATGGCATGTATTTCATACGGATTGTCAATAAGAATAATGTAAATGTGTTGATGGAAAAGATAATTAAGCACTGAGGTAAGGCGCATTTGTATTCGAAATCCTTCTACAAAATTTATTTCGGCAATATTCTATCACTTCCATATCTTTGCACAAAATTAGACCATGTTTAAAATCAACATATATCTCAAATTTGCTTTAATCGCTTTATTTCTAGGAGGTGGCATTTTGCTATGGATCTTTCAAGGTTTTTGGTATTCCTTCCCTTTACTATTAATCGGGATAGGCTTGTTAGCGAGTTACTTTTTGTTAGGGACGATTATGTCTGCCGCAGAGATGATTCAAGAAACAGATTTTGCAGGAGCAGAGAAGCGGTTGAATTTAACGGTCAAGCCGCAATGGCTGTATGTCACCAATCGAGCAGTCTATTACATCATGCGAGGAGCGATTGCAATGGATAAAAAAGATACCAAAGGAGCAGAAGAGCTGTTTCAGACTGCCAACAGTATGAAATTGCCAAGTGACAATGAGAAAGCTATGGTCCTGCTTCAATTAGCAAATATTAATGCGACCAAAAACAAATGGAACGCAGCAAAGAATTATTTCAGAGAAGCCAAAGGCCTAAAAGTCTCAGAAGGCGCGATAAAAGACCAACTCAACCAGTTTGAAAAAGCCTTACAGAATCAAGGTCAGATGAAGCTTGCTCGTACTATGGGTAAACAAGGCGTCCAGATGATGCGCGGTGGAGGAAGTAGTAAGAGAAGACGGCCTAAGATGAGGTAGTGGTTATGTTGTGATTGCAAAAAAAAATCTCAAATCTCAAATCTTAGCTCAGAATTCATACATCTTAAATCCGTCAGGTTAGCAAAGTATACGCAGTCACAATAACTATTTGCATATGACCGCCTCGTCCCCACTGCACAGTGGGACTCCTCCTCCTAGGAGGAGAATGAGCTATCTCTTTAACGAATAGACTGTTTGCTAACTAGAAGATAAAATACCACTCCAAGGAGTTCCAAGGAGTTCCAAGGAGGAGTGGACGCCATTAGCTGGACGGGGTGGTTGTCCCATAATCTAACACATCTTTATTATCCCCAGGTGCCATCATTGTCACCAGCACCCCTGCCAACATCGACAATAAAAACGACGGCCCTAACACATCAAGCCTGTCGAATATCGGACCAATGCCTTCTAATTGGGTCACAACAAATTTAAAAAATGGAACGCTCAGAAAGCCAACAATCATAGATGCAATGGCTCCTTTTTCAGAATACTTTGACCAGAATAGGGATAAGATAATAACGGGACAAAAGGTAGCTGCTATTCCTGACCAACCAAATATGACAAACCAAAAAATCGTTCTGTCTGGAGTCGTAAAAGCAACGGTCATGGCGATAGCCAATGCAAGTAATGCCATGCCTAAGGTTACTATTCTTGACAGACCTGTGAGATTTTCTACTTTGGATGACGGGCGCAATATTTGTTGGTAGATGTCACGCATGATGGCGCTTGATGCAACAACCAATAAAGAGTCAATCGTGGACATTATCGCTGATAAGACAACTGCAATATAGAATCCCACAATGATTAAAGGAAACGTATGCTCCACCAATTGGATCAGCACATTTTGACCGTTGTTCCCAAGCACAATTTCAGGATCGGCTCCTGATTCTGTAAATAAGTAACGACCAATGATACCTACGGTTACAGCGGCTGCATCAGTCAATAAAGTATAAAAAATCGCAACCCATCTGCCTTTGTTTATTTCTTCCTCATCTTTGATGGACATAAACCGAACAAATATTTGAGGCGACCCCATAAAGCCCAACCCAATCAATACATACCCTGCTAGAGTAGCAATAGTCAAGGCGTCTAGATTACCACCCCAGACATTAACTAAATTTGGATCAATAGTATGCAAACCTTCCAGAATACCCGTGCCCGTCGATATTGTGAATACTGCAAAAATGGGTAATAATACCAGTCCCAAAAACATTAAAACACCTTGAAATAAATCAGACCAGGCTACCGCAACAAAACCCCCAAAAAAAATGTATGCCAATACAATCACAAAGCCGAATAGAGCACCCGTATAATAATTCCATCCTAAGAATGCTTCAAAGGCCGAACCCGTCGCATCTATCTGTGCACTTACATAAATGATAACAAATACGGCCAAAGAGATTGCTGCTATTAATCGCAACGTATGTGTCTCAGCATTAAACCTGCTTACCAGATAATCGGGAATCGTGATGGACTCGTATCTATCGGTCAACCATTTGAATCGTTTAGCAAGTACAAACCAAGCAACCGATACACCGATGATTTCGCCGAGGACGACCCAAAATGCACTTACCCCCGCAATTGCTCCCAAACCAGTCAGACCTAAAAGTAACCAGGCTGATTCTCCCGTGGCACGTGTTGAAAAAGCCACTACCCAATAGCCGAGTTTTTTCCCACCCACGTAGTAGTCTTTTATGTCCTTTACCTCTTTTGAGGAAATGAAACCTATTAATAGTAGGATTAAAAAGTAGAATGCGAGAATTAGATATTTTGTAAGCATGTGTTGTTGAATATACACATTTGTATCGCTGAAATTATTGGAGACAGTAAAAAAAGCCCAAAACACCAATGGATATTTTGGGCTCTTATGAAAACACACATTCGTTCACAAGAGACTCAAGAATTTGAAAGGCTGTTCTAATTTTCTGCTAAATTGCTGTCACTAACCAGTTGCTCAAGTTTATCAAGTCTGCTCGATAAATTTGTTACATTTTTTTCTGTTTGCTGTAAAATAGACACGACATCATTTGTTTTTAATCCAACAGCAACATTCACAAGGTTGACAACTTTATTGCTCTCTTCCCAAGCTTTTCCTACAATTTTACTGACGTGTTCCAATGCCAATTCATCAGGTGAAATCGCAATTCCAAAGCCATCATTTTTTCCAGATGCTATGATGAAGTCACCAGATTCGACTGTTCCAACAACCCATACAGGTGTTTGGCCTATAAAGGCAACTTTTTCAAAATCTTCTTGTCTTGTCGTATCTGGCATATTGCCGATAACCACTGGCATGACTGAGATTGCCATGACCTGATCAGCATCGTCTGTATTCAAACTGATTTTACCATTTTTGACACCGACTATTTGACCATTATCAATGATTTGATTGATGTCTTCTTTTTCTAACCATTCAGCATAATCTGCGCCTTTGGAAGCATACGTAACACCACCATCTTTTACTTTAGCAATATTATTCCAATACTGAGGATCTTGTAACCATTGGTTGACCCATGGATCCAATGCAGTGTATACTTCTATTCCATTTTCAATTGCCCAATTAGTAATTGCAATCATATCACCATATGCCGTGGTTCGAAGTTGAGGATCTATCAATGCTGAGAAATCAATTTCTGGTCTTTCGCCTGGTACCCATGTAGGGAATGTGCCTCTATCAAATGCTAATGTTGGTCTTTCGAAACCTTGTAATGATACATCAATAGTGATAAATTCTTCCAATGGATCATTACAAAATGGAGATGCGATACAAGCAACATTATCAATAAAAGCATCACCGTCAAATGAACTATTATCTGTTAATGTTCCTATTGACCCTCTATCAAATGAGACACTTGGATATTCTAATGTAGATAGGTCTGGGTATGGCAATGTTCCTCGATCAAATACGACTCTTTCCCAGTTAATTAAATGGTGAATTTTGAAGACGAGCTGTTGGTAGAATTGTTGATAATGAATTTGCCGCCCCCTGCATTCCAACCATTCTGTGTTGATGATAGTCGCCAGCTAGTACCTCCTGGTCCCGTATTGAGAATTTCAAGTTGATGATCATCAGCACTGGTAATCTTCAATAGGCCTTCGACTTCGCTGCGTATAGTTTGCGAATGCGCCATATTGAGTGATCCTAGAAGGATAAAAAGTAGAGATATTTGTTTTAAAGTTTTCATTGTTTTATGTGATTTAAGTTATTGATGTAAAAGTCCTACAAACACTTTTCTATCTATACACCTATTTAGGGGATATTTGAAAATCACTTTTTTAGGGGATAAGATGGGTATAGGATTACGGGAGCTTCTATGCATTTCTTCTTTTTGGATCGTATTTTAAGTACAGATGTCTTACATTGACAAATCGTTATGACTCTCCATTTAAATCCATCATATAAGGTTCACATACTTGTTGCCTTTCTCATAAGTGTCTGGTTAGTCGGCTTCCTTATATTGATTGCACCTTTTGATGTTTCAGAGCTAGATTTGAGAAGACGACTTTTTTTAATGCCTCCATATGGACTGATTACTTTTTTGGGATATATGGTGTTGATTCCTATTCAAAACAAGTTATACTACAAATCACACCAATGGACACTGTTGTATGAAGTCTTGTTTCTTATTGCCTATAATATCATCGTATGTGTAGCCTGTTTATCCTATTATCAAACAGATAACATTAGAGGAAACTACTCATTGCCAGAATTCATTTTGGGTATTTATACTCCTATTTTTTTCGTCCTACTTTCCATTCTCATTATTTTAAGATGGTTCCTATTCAAACAAACAGCAAAGACCGAATCCAATAAGATTACCATTTTTGGAGATAATAAATTGGATACACTACGCATCCGGGAAGAAGATTTAGTCGCAGTGTCGAGTGCTGATAATTATGTTGAAATTAGCTATCTAAAAAATGGTGAATTGGCAAAAAAGCTTATTCGCACGACGCTAAAGAAAATCTCAACAGAGCTCCCTAATCTTGTTCAGACCCATCGGTCTCATCTGATAAACCCTTCCCATTTTTCAGAATGGAAGGATTCAAAAACAATTGTTGTAGGACAGCTTAACATTCCAGTAACTAAAACCTATAAAGAGACCATATTGTCACTTCAAACTCGCCCCTAAAAAGGATAATTTCGTCCCAAATGCAGTATTCATCGTATTTTCATTTAGAAAACCTGCTACATTTGAATCATGCAATTATTTCTAACTTTAAATCGAATTCGCATGAAATTTATATTCATATTTCTATTTAGCTGTTCATATATAATTGGACTTCACGCGCAAAGTGGCCTGTCAGAGGATCAATTGATGCAAGAGCTATTAGAGAAAAAACACGTCGGCATAGTTGCGGCTTACTCTATAGATGGAGACATCAGCTGGAAGGGGGAATACGGATTCCGCAACCAGGAAACAAAAGAAGCTTTTACATCGACCACATTAACCAGAGTGGCTTCGCTTGCAAAACCGATGACAGCCATTGCCATTATGCAACTTGTAGAAAAAGGTACATTAAATCTTGACGCGCCCATCACAGATTATATTGATTTTCCCACGAAGTCAAAGACGTCAATCACGACTCGACATTTACTTGCACATACCTCTGGCATTGATGGATATGCAAGCCCTAAGGAAGCCCAGAATAAAATCAACTATCCGACCTTAACTGACGCTCTCAACATTTTTAAGCACAGAGACTTGTTGTTTGAACCCGGAACTCAATTTAAGTATACGTCATATGGCTATGTTGTCTTGGGTGTTTTAATAGAACAAATAAGTGGACTAAGTTATGCTGACTATATGAAGACCAATGTGTGGGATAAAGCAGGAATGACAAATACAACTGTCGAAGTCCAAGGCATGAATTTTGAAAACCGAACTCAGTTATACCATAAAAAAAGGAAAAAAGCAAAACGTGCTGAGCAAAATGATTTAAGCAATCGAGTCCCAGCTGGCGGCTTCTCTACAACATTGGAAGACATCCTCTCTTTTGGACAAGCGATTATCGATAAAACATTAATCAGTGAAGACGTTTTTGAAGAGATGATGAACATTTCATACCAACCTGAAAAAGGGAATCCTTATGGATTAGGATTCCAATTGTATGGTTCGAAAGGCACCGAAAGTGTATTGATTGGTCACGGTGGAGGACAAACAGGAACGAGCTCTCAGATATTCATTGATCGGAGTCGTAATATTGTATCTGTATGTATCTCGAATACCTCAGGTACTGATAACGATATTATTTTAATGGCACTAGAATTATATTTGAAGGCTCGTAATGGTACCGATGAGAAATAGTAATAGTTATTAAGACCTCATTATTTATTGCATAGGATTGTCCTTGATCATCGTTTTTTAACGGTCATCATAATTCCATCCTTTGGTCTAAGTGTTATGATTGGTTTTGCTTCAACGATATGACTCTTGACTATTTCAAAATCATAACGTTGAATGAGTTGAGTAGTTAAAAGTTGCATTTCCATTAATGCAAAATTATTTCCAATACAAAATCTGGGTCCTCCTCCAAAAGGTAAATATGAATAGTTAGTGTGAAGTTTTTTATTGTCAACTGAAAAGCGTTCAGGATTAAATTGTTCTGGATTTTCCCATAATTTTTTAGATGTATGTACGCCGTAAATATAGGGAACTACAATCGTCCCTTTCGGGATCGAAATTTCATCAACACTATCATCTTCAATAGCTGCTCTTTCTGTTATCCATATAGGAGGATAAAGTCTCATGGTTTCATCGATACAACATTTCCCATATTCCAAGTTGTTCAAATCCATAAATGTTGGTACCCTACCTTTCAATACAGTTTGAGCTTCTTTTCTTGCCTTATCTAAAACAGTAGGATGTTTTGCAATTAGATAAAAAAACCAAGTTAATGCGTTCGCAGAAGTTTCATGTCCTGCAACAAAAATAATGATGACTTCATCTAGTAGTTGTTGATCTGTCATTCCTTCGCCTGAATCTTCATAGCGAGTACTTAACAACATGTCTAGCAAATCATTATGTGTTTTATTCGAGTTTTTGCGTTCATTTATTATTTGGAGAATAATTTCTTTAGACTTTTCAGAAAGTAAAATGTGTGCTTTTTGCAAACCAGAAATCTGAAAGTACCATTTTAGATAGGGCTGTCTTATTTCCTTTATGAAATAGGTTTGGATCTTTGTTATATTTTTAGCGAGATTATTTATCTCTTCATCAGAAACACTAGTGCTAAATAATGATTTTGCAACTGCTTTAAATGCAAACTCCATCATCATATGAGTAATGTCAAATGATTGCTGACTTTGTGCATAGGCATCGAATTTTTCAACATATTCAACAATAATTGTATTAATGATTTGTGCTAACGCTGTGATTTTACTTTTGTGAAAACCAGGTTGTATTAATCGTCGTTGCTTCAACCAATCTGTGCCATCATTAGTTAAAAGACCTTTTCCTGCGTACCTTGCAAGGTATTCAGTTTGTAACGGTGTTTTTTTATAGTTTCTATGATTTTTTTGTAGTACATGTTGGATGACTTTTGGATTTGATGTTATCATGCATTTAGCAACTGCACCTAAATAAAAGTAGTAGGTATCGCCAAACTCCTCTTGAAATTTGGATAAAACGGGGATGGGATTATCAACGAATTTTGAGATATTTTGCACGCAACGCCATCTTGGAACTTGACTAATCGTCATAAGCATTAATTAAATTTTAATAAAATTAAGCATTCTGATAAGTGCACTATGTGAATAGGGTGCAAATGAAATCATAATGTTTAGTTGCTTGCATCATAACTCTGTTATATTTGGAGTTATGAAAATCTATATAGCATGTTTAATAATTATCCTGTATTCATGCACATCCTCTCCCGTTGATCAAGTGACTGTTCAACAAGACGAAAATGGAATGAAGTTAGTAGTGAATGGCAATGCTATGATGGTCAATGGTATGAATTGGGATTACGTTCCGATAGGTACCACTATCACAGATCGTGACATATGGAAGCGTTCTGATAAGGTTATTAAAGCTGCTCTTCAAGCTGAAATGACTTTGCTCAAAGACATGGGCGTTAATGCCATACGAGCGTATCACATGGAGCCAAAGTGGATCAGCTACATCTACCATACTTTTGGTATATATACTATGATTAATATAACATTCGGAGCCTATGGTCTTGACATAAATGGTGTCAGCGTCCCAAAGACGGATTATGCAAATGAGGAGACTAAAATAGTCTTGATGAATGAAGCCAAAGACATGGCACTCAAATATAAGGACACCCCAGGACTCCTACTTTACATGATCGGAAACGAAAATAATTATCACCTAACTTGGGAAGGGGCGGAAACAGAAGATATCCCAACTGAAGAAAAGACAACTCAAGCCAGAAAGGCAGCCAGAGCCTTATATAAAGCGTTTAACGATGCGGCCAAAGAAGTGAAAGCCATCGACCAAAGCCACCCAGTAGCCATCTGCAATGGTGATCTTTTATACATTGACCTCGTCAAAGAAGAATGTAC
Source organism: uncultured Saprospiraceae bacterium (assembly GCA_964450495.1). Classification (GTDB taxonomy): domain Bacteria; phylum Bacteroidota; class Bacteroidia; order Chitinophagales; family Saprospiraceae; genus CALFUK01. The sequence continues at coordinate 13,735 of CAYVFU010000086.1, forward strand.
AGACATAGATATCTATGGTACAAATATGTATCGTGGTAAATCATTTGCAGATGCCTTTACAAGAGTCCAAAACGAATTGGGCCTTCCCATGTTGTTAACAGAATTTGGCTCTGATGCCTACAACGCTAGAGATGATAAGGAAGACCAGTTGATGCAAGCGTATTATGTCATTGAAAATTGGAGAGAGATTTATCAAAATGCTGCTGGTATCGGTAAAACAAATAATTGTCTGGGTGGATTTACTTTTCAATTTAGTGATGGTTGGTGGAAATATAATCAAAAAGAAAATCTAGATATCCACGACAACAATGCTTCTTGGTCAAGCAATGGGTATAACAGAGATCAAGTTAAACCAGGAGATAAGAATATGAATGAAGAATGGTTTGGCATTTGTGCCAAAGGCCCGACTAACTCTATGGGCTTATACGAACTCTTTCCTCGGGCCGCTTTTTACGCATTACAAGTTGTACACCAATTAAATCCTTATGATAGCGGTATGACACTGAATAAGGTTACAGACCATTTTGATAATATAGAACCGATGGAGGCTTTGATTAAAGCACAGAATGAAAATTGGCAATCTGATTAAATCATTTGCATTTATAAACCGATTTTATGTTGTGCTTATTCCAAAAGATTGTAGATTGAGTACACTCATGACTAATCAAATTGTCTTGATTTTATTGTTTTTAATTTAGTAAAAGGAATTTTTCCAAAAGGGCGATATTCCAATATAAAATAGTGTGATACTACAATAATGAAGAAGTATTCAGTAAGAAAGGAAATTAAGTTTTCAAAGGTTGATATCCAAGGAGAAGCGTATTTTAAGATTAACAATGCAGATGACATGCGACCATTCTTTATGAGTATCGTAAGTGCATCTAATCATTGGATGTTTATTTCAAGTAATACTGGTCTTTCAGCTGGTCGTAAAAATGCCCAACATGCACTTTTCCCATATTATACGGATGATAAAATCACGGAGCTGTCTGACATAACCGGGACTAAGTCAATCTATATTATTGACCCGGAAGGAGACGCCAAAATATGGGAACCCTTTTCGTATAGATATGAAGGTGTTCATGATGTCTCTCGCAATCTTTATAAAAGTGTGTATGGCAATAAAATAATTTTTGAAGAAATCAATCATGATCTGTCACTAACATTTTCATTTAAATGGTCTACCAGTGATAAATATGGATTTGTAAAGACTTCACAACTAGTGAATACTGGTGCGAATGATATAACAATTTCTTATGTAGATGGAATTCAGAATATTATTCCACATGGCGTACCAAGTGATTTGCAAAATGGATCAAGTAATCTCGTTGATGCATATAAGCGATCAGAATTAAATCTTGATACAGGTTTGGGTATATATGCCTTAAGTGCCATCATCGTAGATCGAGCAGAACCAAGTGAGGCATTAAAAGCAAACGTCGTCTGGTCATTAGGAATAAAAGACCCGTTAAGGCTAATGTCTTCTCTGCAATTAAACTCATTTAGAAGAGGTCATTCACTCAGTCAAGAAACAGACGTCAAAGCTGAGAAAGGAGCTTATTTTTTACACGAGACAATAGATCTAGCAGCTGCACAACATAAGGAATGGATGATTATTGCAAATGTCAATCAAACTCACAATGATGTAGCGGAATTAAATCATGCATTGTCAAAGCCAACTGAATTAGAAAAACATTTACTTGAGGATATTGCTCTTGGGACAACTCAATTAATTCAGTTGAATGGCACTTCTGACAGCAAACAATTGACAGCTGATACATTTAAAGATGCCAGACATTTTTCGAATACTCTTTTTAATATAATGAGAGGAGGTATTTTTGATTTTAATTATCAAATAGAAAAATCAGATTTTAAAAAATACATTCATCAAGCCAATAAGGAAGCGAGCAAACGCAATAAAGAAGGTATAGAAAATTTATCAGAGCTGATAACACTAAGTGAGTTACGAGACTTAGCAAAATCATCTGACGATAAGGCATTTCAACGCTTATGTTTTGAATATTTACCATTAAAATTTAGTCGTCGGCATGGAGATCCAAGTCGACCTTGGAATGTTTTTTCTATCAATACCAGAGACGAACTCACAGGAGAAAAGATTTTAGATTATCAAGGTAACTGGAGAGATATATTTCAGAATTGGGAAGCCTTAGCTTTTTCTTATCCGGATTTTATCGAAAGTATGATTCATAAATTTCTCAATGCGACAACGTTTGAGGGATACAATCCTTATCGAGTCACAAAAGATGGATTTGATTGGGAGACCATAGAGCCAGATGATCCGTGGTCCTATATCGGCTATTGGGGCGATCATCAGATTATTTATTTGCTGAAATTTTTGGAATTTATTGAAAATGTTTCTCCAGGTCAATTAGAGACTTTGTTTTCAAAAGATGTTTTTGTTTATGCAAATGTTCCTTATAAAATAAAAGGCTACGAGGACATACTTCAAAATCCAAAAGATACCATTCTGTTTGATGTAGAAGCTGATGCTCAGATTCGAGCCAAAAGAGAAAGGGATGGTGCTGATGGTGCATTAGTAACGGACACTGTAGGTAATATTTATACAGTAAATTTTATTGAAAAAATACTAGCGACTGTATTGGCAAAGGTTTCCAATTTTATTCCAGAAGGTGGCATTTGGTTAAATACACAACGACCAGAATGGAATGATGCAAACAATGCTCTTGTCGGTGATGGTCTGTCCATGGTTACCTTATATTATTTGAATCGCTTTTTAAAATTCTTTAAAGGAATTCTTGACAATAGTGAAAACTCTGAATTTGGTATATCCTCAGAATTGGTCAATTCTTTTAATGCGGTAAATAAAACATTAAACGATAATAAGGATCTGCTGTCATCTTCAATTAGTGATGTCCAACGTAAAGACATTGTTGATCAACTTGGTAAAGCAAGCGCAGATTACCGACAATATATATACAACAAAGGATTTTCGAATACTAAGAGTAATGTTTCAAAAGAAAATTTAATTTCATTTATTGACACCACGCTTAAGTATTTTGAACACACCATTAAGGCTAATCGTAGAGATGATAATTTATACCATGCCTATAACTTAATGACTAGTTCTGACAATGAAATTTCTGTATCCTATTTGTATGAAATGCTAGAAGGGCAGGTGAGTGTATTGAGTGCAAATTTTTTAACTTCCAAAGAAGCACTTGACGTTTTAGATGCATTAAGAGCGAGTAAGCTTTATCGAGAAGACCAGTTTAGTTATATATTATATCCGAACAAACAGTTGCCACTTTTCAGAGAAAAAAATACGATTCAATCAGAAGATGTCGATAAATCGGAATTGATAAAAAAACTTATTTCTTCTGGTGACCAGACAGTTGTTACAGAAGATGTTTTTGGAAAAGTCCACTTTAATGGAAATTTTCGAAATTCAATGGATTTAGTTGCGGCATTAAATAAGCTAGACAAGGATACTTACGGTGAACTTTTATCGTCTGATAAAAAAATAATGTTAGAAATATTTGAGTGTGTTTTTCAACACAAGACATTTACAGGTCGTTCAGGTACATTCTTTGGCTATGAAGGTCTTGGTTCTATCTATTGGCATATGGTGTCTAAATTACAATTAGCAGTTTTGGAGTGTTGTCAAAAAGCAATAAATGAAAAAGAAGATCAAGCAATCATTGATAGATTAATAGATCATTATTACGACATTAATGCAGGCTTAGGGTTGCATAAGTCTCCAGAATTGTATGGTGCTTTTCCTACTGACCCCTATTCGCATACACCAGGAAATAAAGGAGCTCAACAACCAGGCATGACAGGGCAAGTAAAAGAAGATGTTATTTCAAGATTTGGAGAATTAGGCGTCACCTATAAAGATGGATGTTTGAGCTTTTATCCATTCATACTCAAAAAGGAAGAATTTTTAACTGAGAAGTCCCAGTTTGAATATTATGATGTTTCACTAAATAAAAAATCACTTCATCTACCAGTTGATTCATTGTGTTTCACCATTTGTCAAATTCCAGTTATTTATAAGGCTTCTGTTGACGAAGAATGTATTGAAGTGACTCTCAATGATCAAACAACCATTAAGCAAAATGGACATCAGTTGACAAGTGACATCAGCAAAGATATTTTTTCAAGAAACGGAAATGTTGACTACATTACTGTTAATATAAACCCAGAATTATTAAAATAAGTATACATCTAATAGCTGCGGTATTCATCTTATTTGCTGCGGTATTTTATAATTGTCAACATGCAGTGCATTTGGAAGAAAACGCTAAAGTTAATTTGACTCCAAAAGAAATTCTTGGCAATCCTTCGTACAGAGCAATGTCATATGGCGGCTATCGTCTAAAGACACGAGAACAACAACCAACAATACAAGAGCTAAAAGTAGATATGCAAATTCTCCATGCGATGGGAATTCGTATTATTAGAACCTATAATGTACATTTTGCGCAAGCTGGAAATGTATTGCAAGCCATACATGAATTAAAAACAAATGATGATTCTTTTGAGATGTATGTGATGCTCGGTGCATGGATCAATTGCGCAGACGCATTTACAAGTCAACCTGATCACGATGGAGAAAGTCTTGATGATAATGAAAAGGAGATAACGACTGCGATAAGCTTGGCTAATAAATACCCTGATATAGTTAAGTTACCCTCCATATGTCTGAATCCATCAATTCAAAATAAGATTCATGAAAATAGT
>CAYVFU010000087.1:0-18447 GCA_964450495.1 uncultured Saprospiraceae bacterium
TTGATAGAGGCATCTATGTGTATGCAGGATTAATGCTTATTTATTTTGTACTCTCTTTATATGGGTTTATTAGTTGGAAAAAATCTTATGATGCACAAACAGCCAATTAGGGTTTTAATTACAGGGCCCGAATCGACTGGGAAATCAACCATAGCATCTTATATATCAGATAAGTGGGAATTCAAATTGGTAAAAGAATATGCGCGCGAATATTTGGAATTAAAACATGGAACATACGTAAAAGACGACTTACTGGATATAGCTAAAGCACATCACGATTTAGTTGAATCAACAACGGCTACACACAATAATTTGGTGTTAGACACTTATTTATTAAACATTAAAATATGGTCTGAGTATAAATATGATTCTTGCGATCCGTGGATTTTAAACACCCTTAATTCAATTACGATTGACCACGTTTTTTTAACAACAGCTGGAGTTCCATGGACTTTTGATCCTCTAAGAGAGAATGAAAATAACCGAGAAGAATTGTTTTATATTTTTAAAAAGGAATTAGAACGTCTTAATTGGACTTACACCGTTTTGAAGAATGACAAAAAAGAAAGAGAAAAACAAATAGATGGATTTATCACTGATCTAATAACAAAGGCTTAAATAAGTCGTTCCAGTCTAGTGACTAGAAGGTAGTCCCCTCTTATATGTACTCTACTATTCTCTTTAACCTTAAGACCGCACTAATTTCCAAAGATAAATTCCTGATTTGTTGCTGAGGGAGACTACGTGGATTGCCTGGATCCCAAGGATTAATGACATTGTTTAAAGGTGGTTGATCATATTGCTTGGATATATCTGGGTGTATGCTTACTTCAATTGCACCACCAAACAATTCAGAAAAATCAAATTGATATCCACCACCTACAGTGAATCCATAATTAAAATTATTTACCAATTCAATCGCTGGAGTCCAGGGGACAAACTGACTGTACTGTTCTAAATTTGTAGATAATGTATATTCAGCCCGTACACCCAATATATAGTATGGCTTAGCTGATTTCTCCATGTTTATAATTCGCTTTGCACCAGCAATTAGATTTACATTATTAAACACATAAGCTTGCCTTGCACGAAAAGAATTAACACTCGTCGCATTAAACGTTCTGAATTCTGTGCTTCCTCTTCTGTGGAATCCAGCTTCTACGTATAATGAAGAAGGTTCATTTTCTTGATAACTCTCTATAAAAAATGCACCGTGATAGCTAATGAGAGCTCCTCGATTAGGATAATTGCTCCATCGTTGAAAACCTAAGGATGGGCCAATTTTAGGCCCAAAGACGAAACTTTGAGTGTATCCATCAGTAAGTAAAAAAAGAAAACAAAACCCAATAAAAAAAACGGTCTTAATCTGGTGTGTCACTTGCATGTACTTGTTGCTTTTGATGAACTGCTTTAAATGTAACATCATTATTCGAATTATTTTTACTCCAACTTAATTCTTGTCCGACAACGATGGGACTGTGAATATTATTTGATTGAATCAATATGTTAGGGTCCATCTGATATTGTTCTGCAATTGATTGCAAAGACTCTCCTATCTGAACGATATGTGAATACGTAATGTCTTTTATGTTTTTAATAAATTTTGGCATATTAATTCTGGCTATAGGTTCTGACGAACCATCATATTGATATAAAGCATAATCTTCTATTCTAGATATTAACTTTTCTGCGTATTGAGGGTCAGTGGCATAACCTGCTTTTTTTAGTCCTCGTGCCCAGGAGATGTAATCATAAGAAGGAATGGAAAATAAAAAACCATATCGGTAAGATTTCCTTGGGTTTAATAAGAATTCTGAATGAGCGATGTAGGAATCATGTGCAGATTGAAAAACGCGGAAGCAACTTTTGGTAAGTTGATTATTTGCATCATAATCATCATCTTCTTTATAAATTTCTTGACCATTCCAATTACTACCGCATTTAATACCAAAGTGATTGTTTCCAATCTTGCTTAATGGGCTTTGCCCAATATTAGATTCCAGTAAACCTTGAGCTAATTTTATTGATGCAGGAATTCCAGTCCGATACATCTCTTCTATAGCAATATCCTTGTGTGCAAAGATATATTCTTGCACCTTCGATTGTGCATGTACTACTAAGGTGGAAGTTATGATCATACAAATCAGAATCAATCTCATCATATTCAACTTAAAGCTTATATATTATTTTAAGTTTAAATCAAACTTTATTCCAAAGAATTCCATTACTCTTGTATAACTGCTTATTGCAAGCATTTTAATACAATACTAACACAAGTTTTATGGATTTTTTAGACTTATTAAAGGGACAGCTTTCTGACGATGCCATTGATGGATTGAGCAGGCACACTGGCATTAACGATTCTGCAAAGACTAAGAATGCGACGAATGCTATTCTTGCCTTTCTTACAAAAGCACTAGCAAATAATACTTCTTCTGCAAATGGTGCTGGAGCATTAATGGGTGCATTAGATCGTGACCACGATGGTAGTGTGTTGGATGATGTTATGGGTTTGCTGACGGGTGCAGTAGGAGGAGGATATAACTCTAAAACGTTAAATGGAATTGGAATTCTTGGTCACATTTTGGGAGCAAGGCAGAATTTTGTTGTCGAAGCTATTGCAAAAATGGTAGGACTTCAAAAGAACCAAACAGCAATGCTGATGATTCGATTAGCACCATTAGTGTTAGGAATGTTAGGTAAAAAGAAGAAAGAGAATAACCTAAATGAGCGAGGCTTATCAGACTTGTTGTCGAACACTATAACACATAGAGAAAATAATGACCAAGGAATTTTGAGTAGAATATTAGACAGGGATAAAGACGGAAGTGCTATGGATGAAATCGCCAAAATGGGAATGAGCGTCCTCGGCAACTTTTTATTTAGATAAAGGATGCACCAATATAAAAAGGTCTGGCGGGAAGATATACCTTTATCAATGATTGAGTAGTTCTTGAGTTAGTTTTTGGCAAATTAATATAGAAAACATTCTAATTACTTTGGCTAAATAATGTTGAATTTATAACAATAAAAAACCCTAACCGAATTCATCCAGTTAGGGTTTTTCTTTTCAACAACGTGCGACGTTACTGAAGCTTTGCTTCTAAAGCAGTAATGCTACTATACACCATTAAGTCATTGATGACATTTTTTGATGGAACGAAGCTTACTTTAGGCAAAAGCTTAAATGCTTTCAAAAGGTTTTTATACTCTCTCCACAAAGACTTGTCCTCGTGAATTGCGTGCTCTATTTCGAGCTTTTCAACTAGTGAAGCATCAGAGTAAAGATATCGCACGATGTGATTTTCAGTGTAAGTTTTATCCATATAAACTTTTTAATTAAAAAAACATCGTGTCCTTTATAAACTATAAGTTAAAGGAAATATTGTGCCGATTTTATTTGAATCCAATAATTTAACAATTTATGAATATCTTCAATATATAATTTTGCTATATGAAATTTATAAGAATTCTGTTGGTTTTGTCCTTAACTATTGCATTCGAAATGCAAATCAATTGTCAAGCTGTATCTGACGTGCTCTCTTATCGAAATATTGGGCCTACGCGAGGTGGTCGTGTAACCGCAGTTGCAGGAGTCACCTCCTTACCAAACACTTATTATATGGGTGCAACTGGAGGTGGATTATGGAAGTCTGAAGACTATGGAACCAGTTGGAAAAATGTATCTGATGGCTATTTTGATAGCCCCTCAATTGGTGCAATTCGAGTCTGTCAAACTGACCCAAATATTATTTACGTTGGAACTGGTTCAGATGGATTGCGTAGCAATGTCATTAGCGGAAAAGGGGTTTATAAATCAACAGACGCAGGTAAGACTTGGACTCATATTGGATTGAAAGAAACAGGTCATATAGGCGCTGTAGAAATTCACCCTGATAATCCTGATGTGGTCTTTGTGGCAGCAATTGGTAATGCTTTTGCAGCAAATGAAGAGCGTGGCATATATAAGACAATGGATGGTGGGAAAAACTGGAAAAAAGTCCTCTATCTTAATGATAAAATTGGTTTTTCAGACTTAGAATTTCATCCAGAAAACCCAAAAATACTATATGCTGGTGCTTGGAAGGCGCAAAGAACGCCGTGGACGATTATTTCTGGTGGCATGCAAGAAGGAGGTATCTATAAGTCTGTTGATGGCGGTGAATCATGGAGTCAATTAAAGACAGGCTTACCTACAGGACTTATCGGCAAGATTGATTTAGCAGTATCTCCGCATAAAGCAGACAGACTGTTTGCATTAATCGAAGCACCAAAAGGTATAGGTGGGCTATACATGTCAGAAATGGCCGGAGACAGCTTCAATATTGTATCAAACAAAAAAGAATTATTGGATCGTCCTTTTTACTACTGTAATGTCGACGCTGATCCCAATAATGCAGATGTTGTTTATGTGAATTCAACACGATATTTTAAATCGGAAGATGCTGGTAAATCCTGGAAACGGATTGCTACACCTCATGGAGATAATCACGATATGTGGATAAATCAAAACAATAGTGATTTGTATATTCAAGGAAATGATGGTGGTGCAAATGTTACTTTTAATGGAGGGGTTACATGGTCTTCACAATTGAATCAATCAACCGCAGAGCTTTATCAAGTAGAAGTAGATGACCGACACCCTTACTGGTTATATGCTGGACAACAAGATAATTATACAACGATTTCTGTACCAAGCAGTCCTCCATACGGCTTGCAAGGTGGAGGCTTAGCTTATGTCACAAATACGGGAGGTTGTGAAACAGGTCCTGCTGTTCCAAAACCAGGCAATCCAGACATTGTGTATTCTAATTGCAAAGGAAGATTTGGCGTGTTTAACAAAAAGACTGGGCAAGAAAAAAGATACTATGTCGGTGCATCAAATATGTATGGGCATAACCCCAAAAACCTTGAGTATCGTTTTCAACGTGTCTCGCCTATTCACATAAGTCCACATGACTCATCTGTCATATACCATTGTTCACAATATGTACACAAGACCACTGACGAAGGTGAAACATGGGAAACTATTTCTCCAGATTTAACCGCTTTTACAGAAGAAACCCAGCAAATTTCAGGATCTCCAATAACAAGAGACATAACAGGTGAAGAGTTTTACAGCACTATTTATTCTATGAGGGAGTCATCTGTGGAAAAAGGCGTGTTATGGGTGGGTGCAAATGATGGCCCCGTACATGTTAGTAAAGATGGAGGTAAAACTTGGGACAATGTCACACCTTCTGGATTTAAAATGGGTGGCAGAGTTGATAGTGTAGAACCGTCTCCACATGTTGCGGGTAAAGCAATAGTCACAACTTTACGGTATCAGCTGAATGATTGGAAGCCATATATTTTTAGGACGACAGATTATGGAAAAACTTGGGATCTGATTACAAACGGAATTCCATCTGATTACCCTGTTCGCGTAGTGAGAGAAGATCCGAATAAAGAAGGACTTTTATATGCAGGTACTGAGTATGGGATGTTCGTTTCAAAAAATGACGGAGAAAAATGGGAACGGTTTCAATTGAATTTACCTATTACGCCGATAACAGATATAAAAATAAAGAACTATGATCTGGTCTTATCAACAATGGGAAGAGGCTTTTGGATTTTAGATAATTTGTCTCCATTGTATAATGAAAATACGGAGCTTACAATAAACCAATTATTTAAACCAAAAAATGACTTCCGATCAAGGTATCGCGGCACAAACAAATCTTCAGTGCCTAATTATCCTTCTCCAGGAATTGACATTGACTATTTTTTGGTTGATACAGTGACATCACAATTAAGACTAGATATTCTAAATGTGGATAAACAAATCGTGAGAAGTTATTTTTCAGCCCTGCCAGAAATAAAAGAGGATCAGGAACGAGATATGGCAACTGGTTTTATCAAGGAAGGCTCAACACCTTCACTCAAAACAGCAAAAGGAATGCATCGGTTTAAGTGGGACGGGAGACATGCTGGACCTTGGGATAAGAAGGCATCAAGCGCCTATAAAAGCGGACCATTAGTTGCACCTGGAGACTATGCTGTTCGATTAACAATTAATGGGGAATCACAAGAAAAAATGTTTAAAGTAAAACCTGATCCAAGAGTTCTTGCAGAAGGAATTTCCATTGAGGATATGAAAGAACAAGAACGCTTAGCCTTAGAATGCGTGTCTTTATTAAATAAAGTAAAACGTCATCTGGAAAGCTTAGAACAAGAAAAGAAATCGTTAGACGATAAAAATATGCAAGACAAGGTAGACGAACTCAATGCTTCGATAAATAAACTAAAAACTGCCGAAGGTAGATATCAGAAGCCAGCATTAATCAGCCAAATTTCATATTTATTTTCTATGCTCAAGCAAGCTGATCAAAGACCAGGCAAAGACGCTTACAAACGTTTAACAGAATTAAAAGAAATATTTCAAGAATTGACAGACTAACCTGATCAAAACATTAAGCACAAAAAACATATGAATTCAACGATTATTGGCCAATTTCCATCTTTATCAAATGTATACAATGGTAAAAGAGGAATTTTTTTAGACGGCCCTGCTGGAGTACAAGTTCCCTCTTCTGTGATTGAAGCAATTTCTGATTATTACAAACATTCCAATGCCAATACACATGGAGCGTTTGCAACAACACAGCAAACAGACGTGATCATGCAAGACACAAGGGAAGCATGTGCATCTTTTTTACATGCAGAGAGCTACAAGTGTATTTCTTTTGGACAAAACATGACTAGTCTGAACTATTCTTTGAGTAGAGCAATAGGGCGCCAACTGAATAAAGGAGATGAAATTTTAATTACACAATTAGATCATGAATCTAACAGAGGACCTTGGTTGCGTTTGCAAGATAAAGGGATCATTGTCAAGGAAATTGGCATACACAGTAACGGAACTATTAATTACGACGACCTGACTGAGAAAATATCAGCTAAGACCAAATTGTTATGTATGGGGATGGCTTCAAATTATACGGGAGCCGTTAATGATGTTGCATTTGCGAGAAAGCTAACTCAGGAACATGGAGCTCAATTGTTGTTAGATGCTGTTCATTATGCGCCACACTTTAGTATAGATGTACAAAAAATGGACTGTGATTTTTTGTTGTGCTCGGCTTATAAATTTTATGGTCCTCATGTTGGTATTTTGTATGCTAAACAAGGACATTTGGATAGCTTAGATACAGACTTTTTGAGAACCGCAGATTCTAATTCTCCTTATAGAATAGAAACGGGGACATTAAATCATGCTGCGATAGCAGGAGTAAAAGCAAGTATAGAGTTTGTTGCCTCAATGGGAAGTGGTGAAACACTTAGACATCAGTTGGAAACCGCCTATCAATCAATTGAAAAACATGAAAAGGAGTTAGCAATCAAATTATATTCATATTTAATATCATCAACAAATTATGCTGTAGTTGGCCCTGACTTTTCTACTAAGAGAGCGCCCACGTTATCTTTTTTATCGGAAAACAACAAGTCTTTACACTTATGCAAAAAATTAGCAGCAGAAAATGTATTTGCATGGGATGGACACTTTTATGCCTTACGTGCGTCTGAAGTATTAGGCAATGAAGAAAAAGGCGGTGTGACAAGAATGGGTATTTCTGTTTATACTACAGATTCAGATGTTGAAGAGACAATTACATTGCTGAAGGAGCTAGCAAATTAGAGAATAAATCTAGCTATGTTTTTTGAATTGTTTACACGTTGAAATTGTTGATTACACTATGGAGCAAAAGCTTTTTTTGATTAGTATCCTATTATTCATATCAGGAACCTTGTTGTCGCAAGCTGCACCAGATTTTTCGTTTTCAACTATAGAAGAAAAGATAGAGAGCCTGTCAGATTTAAAGGGCGAAGTATTGTATGTCAGTTTTTGGGCTAGTTGGTGCAAGCCATGTATCAATAATTTTGAAAAGTATGAGGAGATGAGAGCTGAGCTTGCAGAAATTGGTGTTGTCTTGTTAAATGTAAATATTGATAAAGACGAATCTAATTGGCACAGTGCGATGGTAAAGCATAAGATTATTGGTACGCATGTTAGAGGAAATGATTTGGATGAATTACAAGAAGTGTATGAATTATATAGTATCCCTTCTTATGAGATAATTAATAAGAGAGGAGATTTTGTTTATTTGTCTACTAGCCCAAATCGAAATATTATACAGGAATTTAAAGAATGGGTAAAAGAATAAATTCAAATTTCTGTTAGCCCACACCAAATGTGAAATAGTACATCATGATAGAGAGTTTTTTTGATAATTGGATGTCCTTTTTTGTAACGGCCATTATTTTTATCGGGCTATATCTTCTGACTAAATTAATTCTTGATAGGCAAGGAAAAGGTAAGAAAGACAGTACGGTCATCCGCACAATCATATTATTTACGCTTGCACTAATAGGGATCATAGCAGTTATGTTAGCTATACCAATGCCAAGTGATATAAAAGGTCAGATTACAAGTCTTCTTGGCATTGTTATTTCTGCTGTATTCGCATTGAGTTCTGCAACATTTATCGGAAATGGGCTTGCAGGAATTATGCTTCGATCAATTAATAATTTTAAGCCAGGTGATTTTATTCGAGTAGGAGATCATTTTGGAAGAATATCAGAAAGAGGTCTATTTCATACAGAAATACAAACGGACAATCGAGACTTAACGACGTTACCTAATTTATATTTAGCAACAAATCCAGTTAATGTCACTCGTAAGACAGGGACATTTATTTCTGGAGAAGTATCATTAGGGTATGATGTGTCTAGAATTAGAGTGGAAAAACTTTTGTTGGGAGCGGCTAAAAATGCGGGTTTGACAGATGCCTTTGTCTATGTCACAAGCTTAGGTGATTTTTCGGTAGTGTATAAAGTCCACGGATTATTAAAAGACGTAAAAACCATTTTAACAGGCAGATCAAAATTAAATGCGATGATGTTAGATGCGTTGCATGAAGATGGCATTGAAATAATGTCACCGACCTTTGTTGGTCAACGTCAGGTAAATGAAATAGAATTTATTCCTAAAAAGGCAAAGGCAAAAGAGGTAGAACAATTAGAGAAAGAAACTAAAGCAGTCGGCACACCTGAAAATATTATTTTTGATAAGGCAGAAGAGGCGAAGTCTATTGAAGATAGAAAGGAACATTTAGAAAATATTAATCAAAAAATAGTTGATTTAAATAAGCAAAAGACTTTAGAGAAAGATTCCCTTGTCAAGGAAAAAATAGAGCATAAAAAGGAACAATTGGAGAAAATAAAAGAAAAAATTGAAACACGTATTGTGTCAGAAGAAGTAGAATTGGATAATGAAAAGTAGAGTGTTATTTTTCTCCATATAATGCTTTAATGCCTGCAATATCTCCGATATGTAGCCCTTCATAGGCATACTTATCTCGACCAATATTCATTATATTTTCTGAGCCGACATGACCTAACCCTAAGGCATGACCAATTTCATGTAAAGCAAGGATAAAAAACACGTGACAGCTTAAATTCGCATTGTTTGTAAACATAACTTGTCCAGCAACTTGAGCACAAATAGGGTCTTGAAAATTACCATATCCAACATTAGTCTCTTCGTTATCCAGCACAATAAACTGAATATCCGCTGGGGAATCATCATGTATTTCTTCAAAAGTGAAATTGCCAATCTGTAAATACGCATGCAGTGCACGTCTGATTTCGTCTCTAGCACAATCACCTTTTATATCAAAATCTAAAGTTGGCACATTTTCTTTTAAATGATAATTCACAAAGTTTCCCGAATTGTGGAAACTGTACGTAATGTTACCACCAGGAAGCGCAGGTCCTTTAGCTTCTTCTCCAGCATCTTCAACTATGGCAGATTCTCCCCATTTATAACCTAGTAAACAATATTGTGCACTAGATGAAGAGGAGCAATCTGCAAGGATATCAAAGCTATCACACGTCGCAAATTCATTTTCTTCAGAGCACGCAAGTAGAATAAAAAGCCATAAAAGAAAGAATAAATTTTTTTTCATTTGCTTGCCAGATTACTCAAATAGAATTTAATATAAAGACACATTTAAATGTAAACTATTATTAACAAAATTAAAATATGAACTAAGTACTTTATCGGGTGCTTCATCATGCGGGTAATGTCCAACACCATTTAACACATCAACCTTCCATTGAGGAAATAACTGTTGACAATATTTCGCAAGATGACCTCCTGACACTGGATCCAAAGGACCATTAATAAAATGAAGGGGAATAGAGGATTTTGTCAAGGCTGATTTCCAACGGTCTGCATTAGTCTTTCGATCTGTGATATACCTCATCAATTTGTGAGTGATTTTTTTCCCACCATTGTAAAGGATCAGTTGATAAAACCAATCAATTTCTTGTTCACTGGCTTTTGTATTGCCATAGACAGTGTCAAAACTCTTTCTCAGGCTTTCTTTACTTAACAGTGCATTTACTAAAAAACCAAAAGGACTATTGAGTATTTTTTGAATTGGCCTGGCATGGTGTAAATGTGGGAATAGCCCTCCGTTTAAAAAGCAACAGGACTGTGGTTGGAAGCCATTGCCATTTCTTTCTTTTGCTGATGCCAGCATTTCTTGTGCAACTGATACTCCATAGTCATGAACCAATAAATGTGCAGACTTAATATTGACGTGCTTCAGAAATGTTTCGTGTAATCTGGCTTGATCGGTTAAGGAATAGCTATAGTCCCTAGGTTTATCAGAATAACCAAAACCAATCATATCGACAGCATATACAGTAAACTTATTTGTTAACTTTACCCAAGTCTTATGCCAATCCCATGAAGAAGTTGGAAATCCATGAATCAATAAAAGCGGAGGACCTTTTCCAGCTGTCCAATAAGCAATGGAGTGATTTTTATATTTAAAATATTGGACACTGTTCTTCCATTCTTCAAAGGTCATAAACAGACAGATTTGGGGTTAATTTAAACTACGCAACAATTGACCGTATCTTTTATTACCTAGATCGTTTGTAAATCCAGAAATATCATTAAAGACTTCCTGGCCATTGACAAAGACATGGTTAACCACACCATCAGATCGTTTGACGTACCTATAAGCACCTTTCAAACTAGGATGATAATCTTCGATAGGCTCTTCTGTCAAGCCTGAATTTAATTTGGTTGGGTCTAGAATGCACACATCTGCACGTCTGCCTTTTTCTATCGAGCCAGCATCTAGACCTAGCCAGTCTGCAGGCATTTTTGTGAGTCGATGAATAGCTTTTTCAATTGGAAAAATATCAGGATAGTCTAATGATTGACGTAAAGCTTGAAGAGAACCATCATGGAAAGCCATATTCACATTATGTGCTCCAGAATCATTAAATCCTGGCATTGTAGATTCATGCGCGAGTAATTGAACACGGACCTTATCGCGGTGATTTGCTGCCGTACATTTCCACACTAAATCCGTATCATACTGCACAATCAAATCCATAAACCCATCCAAACCGTCCTTTCCATTTTCATCAGCTAAGTCTTGAAATGTTTTTCCTACAAGTTTATGATCTGGACACTTGGTAATGGTCATTTCTTTTAATAAGCGAGGGAATACAGAGGTTCCTTTATGATTCCAATCTTTTTTAAACCACTTCCTGAATTTAGAATCTTTGAAAGCTGCGATGCGTCCTTCTCTATCTGCACCAATAACTTCAACCATTGAAGGAAACTCTTCGAATAGGGGAGTAATAGGACCTTCACCATAATTTAGAAAAGGCATAGCGAGTGCTTGAAAGCGCATATCTGCATTAAAGACTTTTTTGCCAACAGTGGCTAGCGTCGTAACAAGTTTGTGAATTTTTTCATCAGACTTTAAATCCATGGCAGCAACGATGGTTGTCTTCAATGGTTTCCTAAAAAGACCTGAACTCATCCTTAGTAAGTGAACCCCTGATCGCTTGTCTAGGGCATTGGGAGTTGCTTGTAGTACTCGATTGTAATCTCTTAATATGTTGGCTAATCTCCTGTACTCTTTTACAGATGCTTGCTGTGAGGGTACTGATGAACCCTTATGTTTTTCATTAAAGACGCCTCCCCAACGATGAAAAGGCAACATGTCAATAGACATGCCTAGATAACCTGCTTCCATAGCTTCAGTCAAATTAGCTTCCATTTTCTTATACTCTTGCTGTGTAGCATTTGGTTCATGAAAACTTCTGTCCACACCCATTGCGGCAATGCGGAGATTAGAATGGCCAATAAAACTAGCAACGTTTGGTCCGATAGCGAGTGTCTCGAGATGTTCATAATATTCAGCGAGATTTCGCCAGGTAATTTTATCCTTAATCCATTCTGTCAACACCTGTGCAGGCATGTTCTCAACACGGCAAAACAGATCTACAATTTCTTCATCTTTTCCAATGGCAGCTGATATAGAACAATTGCCCATTACGACAGTAGTCGTTCCATGGCGCAGCGACTCTTCAAGTCCTGGCATGACTTCTATTTCTGCATCGTAATGTGTGTGTATGTCTATAAACCCCGGTGTCACCCATTTGCCTGTTGCATCTATTTCTTTGGCGTTTTCAATTATTGGTGCTTTTTCATAGATAGCATCGATCTTCGAATCTTTGATGACGATATCTTTGACTTGTCCTTTTGATCCCGTTCCATCGAAGTAAAGGCCGTTACGAATGATAGTTTCCATATACTAATATTTTGCTAAGTGTTAGTGGATTGTAAAACCATAACTCTCTGACTAAAGATATAAAGATTAGAATACTATTGAATTGATAAAATTCAATAAAAAAGTAAAGTGAAAAACTGCAAGTGAGGAATGCTCCCTTCAGTCGCAAGTATTGAATGAATATGAACGAAAATTATTTCTAGTAGGTCTTTATATCAGGTTTCGGCAAGCAGCTTCAGAGGAGGGATTTATGCTTAGATTAATGTATGTATGCCTTTTCTTTAAGTATCAGATTTTCCCCTTTATCATAGTATTCATATTCTGCATCAGGATCTATACCCTCTTGGATTTTGGCTATTCGTTCGTCATGCTTAAATCTCATTTTTTGCAATTTTATGACGGTGCTACATACGATAGCTACGATTGGTATAATAAATATAAGTACAGAAGGATCAAGAATAGTGTCAAACATTTCGATTTATTTTAGTTTAATATAAATGAACTAAAAGATAAGTAAAGTTAATATCGACGATCGGTCTGTTTTTATAGATAAGAAAAGAAAAAATATAGAAAACAAGCTTGTTGTCTTTAACCAATATCTTTCATGCAAGATTCTAACCTTTGGTAATTCTCTTTCGATAATTTATGAAGCGGAAGTCTCACTTGATTGGTACATAATCCTTTAACTTCCATAGCAGATTTAATTCCAACAGGATTGCCTTCAATGTACAACCATTTGTGAAGGTCATAGGTCGTGAAATTCCATTCTCGGGCACTCACATAATCTTGATTCAATGCCGCATTGATCATCTCAGAAAACTCCTTTGGATAAGCATTTGCAATTACAGAAATGACCCCATCACCACCTGCAGCAACCATCGGCAATGCGACTTCATCATCTCCTGAAGTCACAAAGAAATTTGTTGGTTTGTTTTTAATAATTCTTGTCGCTTGGATAAGATCTCCGGTAGCTTCTTTTATTCCGATAAATTTCTCACTTGCCTTGGCTAGACGGACGGTTGTGTACCATTCAATATTAGAACGAGTACGACTGGGCACATTATAAATGATGATCGGCACTGGTGAGACTTCTGCCATTGCCATGTAATGAGCATAGATCCCTTCTTGAGAAGGTTTGACATAAGCCGGGCTTGAACTCAATATGGCATCAATACCATCAAAGTTATAGTTCTTTATTTTTTTGACTAATTCTTTAGTGTGGTTAGCGCCAAAATTTCCTGCTACAATTGGTTTTCTTTGTGCATTTTTCTCAATGACAAAATCAAGTATTTTTCTCGCTTCATCTTCATTCAGAGTGGCCGTTTCTCCTGTTGATCCAAGTGGAACTAAATAATCAACACCACCTTCAATTACGTATTCCATGATTTTCTCATAAGCATCAAAATCTACTTCTGTATTTTCAAAAAATGGTGTGATCAAGGCAACACCAGTGCCTTTAAAGGAATTTACCATAAGTCTAGTTTACTTTGTCTATTTGGAAACGAGTTCAGCTTTTTTCAATAAGTGGAAGTCCCCCATTTTACCATATTTTTTAAGTCGATGATCAATCAACTGTTTAGGCGTTTTACCACTTAATTCTTCAATCTGTTTTTTGATGTGTGCTTTTAATATTTTGGTCATTTTCATCGGATGGATATGAGCACCACCTATTGGTTCTTTTACAATGTCATCGACGAGGCCAAAATTTTTCATGTGATCAGGTGTGAGTTTCAATGCTTCGGCAGCTTCTTCTTTATGGTCCCAACTTCGCCATAAAATAGAAGAACAAGATTCTGGTGAAATCACAGAGTACCACGTATTTTCTAGCATAAAGACACGATCACCGAGACCAATTCCAAGCGCTCCACCTGAAGCGCCTTCTCCAATGATGTAGCATAAAATTGGCACTTTTAATTGAGCCATTTCAAATAGATTTCTTGCGATTGCTTCTGCTTGACCGCGTTCTTCAGCTTCCAATCCTGGAAAAGCACCTGGAGTATCTATCAAACAAACAACTGGATAATTAAACCGTTCTGCTATCTTCATCAATCGAAGTGCTTTACGATAACCTTCTGGATTGGCCATACCAAAATTACGATATTGACGCATCTTGGTGTTAATGCCTTTTTGATGTCCAATAAAGACAATGGACTCATCATTTATTTTTCCAATACCACCTACTATAGCTTTGTCGTCTTTAAATTTTCTATCGCCATGTAATTCCACAAACTGCTTGCACATATTCTCTAAATAGAACATGGTGTAAGGACGATTTGGGTGCCTTGATAATTGCACTTTTTGCCATCCACTCAGATTCGCAAAAATCTCCTTTGTCTTAATTTTAATTTTATCTTCTATTTCTTTTTGTTTGTCGGTTGTGTCTATTTCACCGTCCTTACCTACGTCCTGTAGTTTATGAAGTTGTTCATATAACTTTTCTAGTGGTTTCTCAAATTCTAAAAAGACCATGTCAGCATTGGTTTGGCGTCACTAACAAAACTAATCAAAAAAAACACGAAAGTGTTAACATTTTGAGGAAGGGTTTTACATAAAAACATAGGCGCAATTTTGACTATATGTAGCTTGTGACTATATATTTGCACGTTAGATCAGCTTAAATCGTACCTTTGCCATGCATTAGTGATTGAATATCAATGTAACAGGGAATCCGGTGTGAGTCCGGAACAGTCACCGCTGCTGTGAGATTCTGCACGCTTTGCAAACGCCACTGAATATTTTTTGGGAAGGCGCAAAGTATGGAATCAAGTCAGAAGACCTACTAATGCTTAATCGCTGAGTACTTTCGGATGAAAAGTTGCGAATCAATGTCTTATTGTTGTGTGTGATGGCACGCAACTCTCATCTCATATACTCAGCAAATACATTATTGATGAAGCTATTCTTCACTTTCGCTGTATTTGCATTCTCGTTCAATTTGTTTGGTCAGATTGATACGAGTCTCGTATATGATGAAGTTTTGATTATAGATTCTACTTTAGAGTATGCAAAAGGCAAACAAGAAGAACGAAAGGGGAGTAAAGAGCTCCAAAAGAAAGAATTTTCAGATCTCTTAAATCAGTCTAGTGGGATACACATCAGAAGTTATGGCTTAGGAAGTCTAGCGACTAGTTCTCTTCGTGGAGGCAGTTCTGGACACACATTAGTATTGTGGAATAATGTGCCACTGCAAAGTCCTTTACTCGGACTCTTGGATTTATCTCTTTTACATCACAATGCATTTAATCAAGCCTCTATTGTAAAAGGTGGCTTATCATCTGTTTGGGGTAGTGGAGCGGTTGCTGGAGTAATTTCTTTAACAGATAACATTGAAATACGCTCCAAACAGAAATTAGCTTTGCAATCATCATTTGGTTCATTTGGATTTAGACAATACAGTGGAACTTGGCAAGACAATATTGGGATTTGGAGACACAAAACAACGGTAGACAGAGAAACTGCTGTTAATGATTTTGAATATGAAATCCGCGAAGACTTGCCTAGGCGTTTACAAACGAATGCAGCATATCAAAAATGGAATGCTACGCATAGTTCCTTGGTCCAATTGTCAACAAATGCATCATTAAAATTTAATTATTGGTTTCAACATGTTGATAGAGAAATACCGCCAACAACAACGCAAAATGTTAGTGAAGCATTTCAAGAAGATAGGGCACATAGGTTTGTGACAAACTTAAAAGCAAGGCAAGAAAAAGGGGAAACGGAAATTGTAGTGGCTTACTCTGCAGAAGAGTTGAATTTTACTGACCCATTAGCCTCAATCAATTCGCCAAGTAATTTTAATCGATACTTTATAAGAGCAGTGCAAAGTTATTCTCCTATTCCTAATCTTTCTGTTTCATTGAACGGCAATGCAGATTTAACAACAGCATCAGCAAATGCATTCCAAGATGAGGTCTCTGAGAATAGGTATTCTGGTGTATTGACAGTAAGCCATAAAAAACCAAGATATACTTTAGTAGCAACAACTAGACACGAAAGAGTAGATGGTCAATGGATTCCTATCATGCCGTCAATAGCGTTAGACTTGAAAATAGCACCAACAATCAACCTAATGGTAAGCGCAAATCGCAACTATCGCTTACCAACGTTGAATGACCGATTTTGGACACCTGGAGGGAATATTAATTTATTGGCAGAATCAGGTTGGAGTCAAGAATTAGGAATTAAATACAACAAGAAAAAAGGAAGACAACAATTCGCAAGCGCAGCTACTGTGTACAATAGAACAATGTCCAATTGGATTTTGTGGACATTAGCAGACGGGTCAAATTTTTTCTCTCCATTCAATGTTGCCCAAGTATGGAGTCGAGGCTTAGAGTTGAATGCAGCATTTACACATAGCTTAAACAATGGCGTCATTAAATTATCTGGCAATTATGATTACACCAAATCAACAAATCAAATTCCATTAGACATACCAAAAATTGATAAAGGTGAACAGTTGTTGTATACGCCAGTACATCAAGGAAACGTTTTGGTTAGTTACGAATCTAATAGCGTGACATTAGATATTGGTACAACGTTTAATGGTGCAACACAAGGCATCAATGAAGATGTAGAATCTTCTATTGTCACAAATGCTAGAGCAGCTTATCAACTTGCAAGAGCCAAGATATTTTTACACATAAATAACCTCTTTAACCAATCGTATTTTATTATTGAACGAAGGCCTATTCCAGGAAGACATTTTCGTATAGGCATCCAGCTAAAATTATTTTAAATGAAAACAAGCGTATTATTCTTTTTGATTTTTTTATCACAAATGATTACGGCCCAAGAAATCGTAGACTTTGAAGAATTTGGGATTAACCAAGACTCTTTTTTAAATGGAAGTACAGTAGAGGGAGCATTTATCACCGAAGCAATAACTTTCCCCAATTCATTTACGCAAACGCCAGAATTTTCTTTTTGGTCAGGATGGTCCATATCAAGTATCACAGATAATGAGACACCTGGTTTTACTAATGAGTTTAGTGCTATCACGGGAAGTGGTAATAATGAATCAACGACCTATGCTGTCTCATTTGAGTCAGGTCAAAATAAGCTCTATCTAAATGAAGGTCCACAAATTGTCGAAGGGATTCATATCACGAACAGCACATACGCCTATTTGAGTATGCTTGATGGTGATGCCTTTTCCAAAAAATTTGGCGGTGCCACAGGTGATGATCCAGATTTCTTCGTATTGATTATTGATGGATTTCTTGCTGGAGAGGCTGTAGATACCACTATTGAGTTTTATCTGGCGGACTATCGATTTGATGACAACACCCAAGACTTCTTAATTGACGAATGGACATTTGTTGATTTGAGTATTTTAGGTGAAGTTGATAGCATTGGCTTCCAATTGGCGTCATCGGATGTTGGAGAGTTTGGGATGAATACACCAGCATATTTCTGTATAGATGATGTACAATTGGCTGAGGATATCACATCAAATACGATTGACATCAACGATTCACCTACAATAAACATATTTCCAAATCCTACAACAGACTATATCCAGATAAGCGGCTTATATGGCAACAGTAATCAACTCAATATTTACAATACTCAAGGTCAAAAAGTTGGGTCTGGTGTGATACCAAGTGGTAAAAAATACAATGTATCTGGACTAGAAACGGGTATTTATCTTATGACAATTTCGGATAATGATCAGTGGTATACTGCTCGATTTATGAAAATGTGAGTTCTTAAAACGAAAAAAGGTTATTCCACTGAGTGAAATAACCTTTGATTTGTTGGCGTTCTGGACGAGATTCGAACTCGCGACCCTCCCGAT
>CAYVFU010000088.1:0-18426 GCA_964450495.1 uncultured Saprospiraceae bacterium
TTCTTTTTAGTAGCAACGACAATAGTTGAAGACAAAGGCATTTTAGTGAAACTGCCTCCTTGGGATCCTAATCAAGAGCCTATAGATGTCAATCAAGCACATGTGCTTACAGTTCTTATTAACCATGAAAATGGCATTTATGCAGAGGGCGAACAAACAGATGTGAATGCAATTAGAAACATTACCAAAACATTTATCGAAACCAAATTATGTGCACTTGAAAATACAGAAAAAACCCCTGTGGTCTCTATCACTAATGACAAGCAAACTTCTTACTATACATATATAGGTGTATACAATGAAATTAAAGCAGCATACAATGAGCTGTGGGATGAACTAGCACAACAGTTGTATAAACAAGATTATGACTACCTCTCTATTGGACAAAAAAGAGAAATTAAGAAAAGAGTCCCTTTAGTGATATCTGAAGCAGAACCAAATGATTATGGTGGTAAATTTGTATTGATGAAGTTAGTTAAGTAGACTTACACGTCTAATTAATTTACTGCTTTACGTTTTAGTTGATAACGTCTCAGCTATTATCGTAAAGACAGCGGATAAGTGACATTCTATAAATGATATCTTTCCAATAGTTGATCAGGTGTTACAAAATATTTAACTATGCATTAATGTTTGTACTTCGAATATTGTTAATTGTTTTGGGCTTTGGAATTGGCCTCCAAATCTATGGACAATCAGTTGAAGATGGAGTGCCAAAGAAGAAAAGCAATGTCGTTCTTCCACTTATCTTTTTCACCCCAGAAACAGATTGGGGCTTTGGGGCTGCTGGTATATCTACTTTTCGTTTTAAGGACTCAAACGAAAGTGATAGACCATCACAAATACAGTTAGGTGGGGCATATACATTAAAAAAGCAAGTGCTTTCTTATTTGTCTTTTCAATTGTTTACACCAAATCAATCGTATTTTCTATTTGGCGAAGTAGGTTATTACAGATACACTTATCCTTATTATGGAATTGGGAATAACACCAATGTGGAGGACGAAGAATTTTATAGTGTCAATTTTCCACGCATTCGACTAAATGCTTTAAAGCGGGTTGGTAAAAATTGGTACGTTGGGTTACGCTATTGGTGGGATGATTACCAATTGGCTGAAAGACAAATTGGAGGATTATTGTTTCGTGACGAAGTTGTTGGCAGTGAATCAAGTGTAATTTCAACATTAGGTACGGTTGCTATTTTTGATAATAGGGATCATTTATTTTATCCCTCGAAAGGATGGTACTTAGAAGCATCGTTATCTTTTAGTGGATCAGTTACAGCGGCTAGTCATCATTACAGACGACTTACAATTGATGTATCTAAGTATATCTTGCTGGGTAAGGAAAATCATATACTTGCACTAAATGCTTTTACTGATTTGAACTTTGGAGATGTTCCTTTTCAGCAACTGGCATTTATTGGAGGAACAAAAAAGATGCGTGGCTTCATAGAAGGTCGTCATCGAGATGAAAAGCTATTGATGTTTCAGGCTGAGTATCGATTTCCATTATTCTGGATTTTAAAAGGAGCAGCCTTTGGAGGGACGGGACAAGTTGCTCCTAATTTTAATGATTTTAGTTTTAATGAACTTCATGTTTCATATGGCTTAGGCTTGAGGGTCCAGATTAATAAGGAAGATAAAGTGCATGTGCGTATAGATTTTGGATTTAATGAAGAAGGCGAGTTTTTACCCTACCTAACATTTAACGAGGCATTCTAGTAATATGCTTAAGTCGATTATTAACTTTGTGTCATTAACATGAACTATAGTATTATTATTCCAACATTAAATGAAGAGAAGTACATTGGTCGAACTCTTGGGCGTTTACACAGAATGTTCCAATCTATTGACCACGAAATAATTATTGTTGATGCAGGAAGTACTGATCAAACATTACCTATAGCAAGTACCTATAAAATTAATATTATAACATCGACCAAAAAGTGTCGAGCTACCCAGTTAAACTTAGGAGCAAAATATGCTACTGGCGATGTGTTGTATTTTATTCATGCCGATGTCTTGCCTAATGCGGATTGTATCAATAAAATAGAACAGGCCTTATCGGAAGGCAAGCAGTCTGGCTGTTTTAGTTATCAATTTGATAGCTCACGTTTGTTGTTGAAAATAAATTCTAAAGCGACCAGATCAGATTCTATGCTTTGTGGAGGTGGTGATCAAACTTTATTCATTAAAAGATCTTTGTTCGAAGAAATGAATGGCTTTAATGAAGAATATGTCATCATGGAAGATTTCGAATTGACTCAACGTTTACGTAAAAAAAATGCTTTCACCGTGATTCCGCATGATGTTATAGTCTCGGCTCGTAAGTATGAGAAGAACTCGTACCTGCGTGTTCAACTTGCGAACCTCGTCGTTTTTACTATGTTTAAAATGGGGATGGCTCCTAAGAAAATGGCAGAGTATTATGGGATGTTGTTAAGGTAATAAACTCTCAGTATTCCTGTACTAAAGTCTCTATTGATATAATCCTTTTTGAGGTTAAGGTCCAATATCACCAATCCCACATGCTTCCATCTTCCAATCTGCTTACAGGCAAATAAGATCTATTATATGGATGTTTCTTAGCTTGTTCTTCATCAAACTCAACACCCAATCCTGGCGCATTTGATAAGCTTATATAGCCATCTTCAAAAGTAAGAGGGTGACTGAATACTTCCTTCATATGATCTCCTCCGAAACCGACGAATTCTTGGATGCCGAAATTTGGAACCCAAATGTTTAGGTGGGCATGTGCAGCATGACCTATAGGTGAAATATCTGGTGGACCATGAGGAGCCATTCTAACTTGATGTACAGCTGCAAAGTTCGCAATCTTTTTTAATGCAGTAATACCTCCAGCATGAGTAGCAGCCATTCGTAAAAAATCTATCGATTGACTTTCTATCAATTCCTTTGCATCAAAGGCTTATCACAAAAGACATGACATCCTTTGTTAATCGCTTGTGTAATTGTTTCAAAATGTGCTCCACCAGGAGTCCCAATTGCAACAATATCAGGCTGGCATTCGTCTATGGCTTGTACCCAATTCATCCCGGAAAAATGAATTCCTTTTTTCTGTGCGACTTCTTTAACCACATGTTCAGTGCGGCCTACTATACCAACTACATCACAGTCAGCGGCTCTAAAGGCATCTGTATGTCCTTGACCGGCGAAACCAGTGCCAGATACAAGGACTTTTAATTTTCTATCCATAGTAAAGTCAAAATGTACGAAATTAATATGGAAATAAATTATCGAACAGAGTTCCTGTTTTGATTGCTGCTTAGCTCAATAATCCTTGTAATTTCATTGCTACCCCCATGTCGCCATCAATCTTAATCTTGCCAGACATGACAGCTCCCATTGGATTTAAATCCCCTGATAGCACTTTTTGAAAATCTTCCAAGGTAATATTCAGCGTGCAGTCTGCTTGATTATTATCTGCACTGACTACATTAGATTCGCCTGTACCGTCAATAAAAATCTGCTTTTCTCCAAAATCAAATTTAAGGCTATTGCCAATTGCATTAGCTCCTATAGCTTTGGATTCAATGTCATTATAAATAGAGGAAAAATCTGATTTGTGCTCTCCATTACCATTAGAACTAGAAGCAGCTTGCTTACCGTTAGACCTATCGTGACTTGATTCTGCTTTAGCATAAGACTTGTCGTCGATGATCATTTTCGCTATGATCTCTCTCATGATTTCAGAAGAGCCACCGCCAATGGTACCGACTCTCACATCTCTGTACATTCTAGCCATTGGGTATTCTTCCATGAATCCATAACCTCCATAAAATTGTAAACATTGTGTGGCTACTTTTTCTGATAATTCTGTAACGAGGAGTTTAGCCATACTACATAGTTTAACATCATAAATGCCATCTCCATACATTCGACAGCAGTGATAGCTGAATGCTTTTGCAGCTTCGATTTCGGAAGCCAATTGTGCAATTCTATGTCTCAGTACTTGAAATTTATTGATCGGCCTTCCAAAGGCTTGTCGTTCGGACATATATTGGAGGGACAGTTCAACGGCTTTCTCACATGCGGATATACCAGCAGGTACCGCAACTAAACGCTCTAGTTGCAAACCATTCATTAAGTAAAAAAATCCTCTGCCTTCTTCACCAATTAGATTTTCTTTTGGGACTTTGACGTTATTAAAGCTTATTTCAGCTGTGTCTGAGCAATGCCAACCTAGTTTTTTTAATTTGCTTGTAGATACACCATCCATTTTTTGTTCGATGACCAACAAACTGACTCCCGCTGAGCCGGCATTTGGATCCGTTTTTACGACAGTAATAATGAAATCACCATAAACGCCATTTGTTATAAACGTCTTTGAGCCGTTGACAAGGTAGTGATCACCTTTATCCTCTGCTCTTGTTTGAATGTTTTGCGCATCAGAACCAGCACCAGGCTCTGTGATGCCAATCGAACAAATCAGATCGCCAGAAATGATTCCTGGCAAATATTTTTTCTTCAATTCTTCAGAACCATATTTGAGCACATAAGGGCCAGCCATGTATTGGGTCACTTGCTGAGTGATTGCAAACCCACCAGAATTTGTTCGCCCCAATTCTTCATTAAACACAACATCATAAAAGAAGTCCAGATTTGATCCACCATATTCTTCTGGATAACTTAATCCGAGGAATCCCATGTCGCCCATTTTCTTCCAGATATCGCGTGGTGTGCGTCTGTCTTCTTCCCACTGATCAATATGTGGGATAGCTTCTTTTTCCAGAAAAGCTCTTAGACTTTGACGAAACATTTCGTGTTCTTCAGTGAATATTTGAGAATGCATAAGATTAGTTTTTTTATTTTAAATTAGGATTGTCTTTTTTTAATAAGTCTTTGTTTAGTTAGGCTTTCATGCCGCCGTCGATACGAATCTCTTGTCCGTTAACAAAAGAACTGCTGTCGTCGCATAACCAAGCAATGACATCAGCTACTTCTTTCGGTTGACCAAATCTCCTCATTGGTATAGCTGCCATAATAGTGTGTTTGATCTGATCATTTAGATCAAGCAAAGAACGTCCCATTGGAGTATCAATGACTGTTGGGCAAACTGCATTTACTCGAACATTATATTTTCCATATTCTGCTGCAGCTGTTTTTGTCATTCCAATAACAGCATGCTTACTAGCAGAATAAGCAGACATCATTGGAGCTGCTCCAATTCCAGCTAAAGACGAAACGTTCACTATTGAACCTCCCGTTTGCTGTTTCATCATGATAGAAAGGGCTTCCTTCATGCAATACCAGAGGCCTGTCTGATTGACTGCAATAATTCTATCATAGACTTTGTCGTCATATTCATGAAAAAATCCAGCGTGACCACCAATGCCGGCGTTATTGATGACTGCATGAACTTCACCATAATTCGCAACAGTCTTTTGAAATAATTGCTGGACTTGCGTTTGATCGGAAACATCGCAGCGTTGGGCTGAAGCATTGCCACCTGAGAGCTTGATTTTCTCCATCGTTTCTTCCATACCTTCTTCATTAATATCTGACACCACGACTCTGTAACCTTTTTCGGTAAGAAGTTTAGCTGTTGATTGTCCTATGCCGGAACCCGCTCCTGTAACTATCGCTACGTTATGACTCATATTTTCCTCTACTTGATTTTAATGATTGTATAATTCTTTGTCTAGTTTCATGTGGTTGAATGACGTCGTCTATTTCAAATGCAGTTGCCATACTCATTGCTTTACCTCTTTCATAAGCCAGAGCCACCATTTGTTCAAACAACTCCTCTCTTGCTTTAGGCTCTTCTACTGCTTCCAATTCTTTTCTAAAACCTAATTTGACCGCTCCTTCTAATCCCATAGCACCAAACTCTCCCGAAGGCCAAGCCAACATAACATGAGGAATATGCATGCTCCCTCCAACCATTGCCATTGCACCAAGTCCGTAAGCTCGCCTAGTAACTATGCCAATCAATGGCACTTCCAATCTAGCGGAAGCGACAAACAGCCTAGAAGCGTGTTTTACATTTCCCGTTTTTTCAGATTCTGGGCCGACCATAATGCCGGGTGTATCCACAAGAGAAATGATTGGCAATTTATGCGTGTTTACCAATTCTAAAAACTCTTTCAATTTAACTGCCGCTTTATGTGTAATAGCGCCAGCATCTTTAGAAGGGTCATTCGCAACAACTGCAACTGGTATTCCTTCAATTCTTGCCAAGCACGTAATAATACCACTGCCATACCACTGACGTAGTTCAAGCACAGAATTTACGTCAAATAGGGTAATCACAAGTTCTCTAACATTGTAGACACGTTTCCTGTTTTCAGGAATTATACTATTCAATGTTGTCTGGTCTGATAATTCCCAGTGTGTAGAATCACCTTGAAAATAACTTAAGTATTGTTTTGCTTTATCAATGGCTTCTGTTTCATTTTCCACGAGAATATCTATGACACCATTCGTCAAATGTACCTCGTATGGGCCTACTTCTTTAGGTCCCACGCTTCCGAGTCCCCCACCTTCAATCATAGCTGGACCTCCCATACCTAATGAGATGGATTTGGTAGCAATAATGATCTCTGAACTACCAGCAAGAGCTGCATTTCCTGCAAAACAATACCCATTCACAATTGAAATCAAGGGTACCTTCCCGTTGAGGGCCGCAAATTGATAAAACGTAGAAATATGTAAACCTGCAATTGTTTGTTGATCAACATCTCCAGGTCTTCCACCTCCGCCTTCTGCAAATAAAATTGTCGGAAGGTTACTGCGATGTGCAATCTCTAAGACTCGGTCCATTTTTAAATGGTTCATAGTACCCTGCGTGCCTGCCAATACAGAGTAATCATAGATTAAGATTGCACATTCAGTATTTTTCTCAAAGTCGTTGGCATTAATAGTAGCGGTACCTGCGATTAAACCATCAGCAGGCGTTTCTTTAATCAAATCCTCTTTTGATCGTCTACTCAATTGTGCAGCAATAATAAGCCCTCCATATTCTTGGAATGAATCCTCATCAACCAATAAGTCCAAATTTTCTCTAGCTGTATTGTAGCCTTTTTTTCTTCGTTTTTCAGTTGCTTTACCTCTATTTTTATCAAGTAAAAATTCTCGTCTTTCCTTAAGTTCTTTAGCGTTGTTCTGGCCTAGCGATGAAGTGTTTTCTTCTATGACTTCAGATACTAGATCGGATTCTGCAATGGCATCAAAGCTCAATATTGGGTCATCTTTTTTAATGACATCACCATCTGCCTTGTACACTGATTTGATCAAAATGTTATCCGGAGCTGTAATGGCATTTTCCATTTTCATGGCTTCAATGATGATGATATCTTCTCCCTTTCGGATGGTGTCACCTTCTTTGCAAGCAATATTTAAAACAATGCCAGGTAATGGAGATTTTATAATTGATACTGCCATTTATAATTCTATACTTACTGGTATCGCATTGATGACTGATACACCACTTAATTCATCTACCAATTGATCGTCAGCTAAATCATTAAAACTGACTCCTGCTTTAGCAGATGCTGTATGTAGTCGAATACCTTCTCTGTCATGTCCCCAGCCATGTGGTATACTGATTGTTCCTTTCATAATTTCATCAGATACTTCTGCTTCTATTTCAACTGCTGTGATTCTAGATCGTATTTTAATATTGTCTCCATTCTTGATATTGTAAGCCTCTGCATCTTCAGGATGGACGAGTGCCGTACATGTATTTGGGCCCTTCGTCATGCGCTGTAGATTATGCATCCATGAATTATTACTTCTCAGATTACGTCTGCCAATCAATAAGAACTCATGTTCTTCTTCATCATGACTGTTGATTAGGTTTTGTACGCCAGTTTCATAAATAGTTGGATAGATATTCAGTTTGCCGTCTGGCGTGATGATTCGCTCTGGTAATTGAGGTTCTAGTGCTCCAAGGTCTATCCCATGTGGATGCTTTTTCAATTCCTCTAAGCTTAATTTATGTGGACCGAATTGCAACATAAACCCTAGCTTCTGCTCTAAAGTGAATTCTGGTTTGTCCGATTTTTCTTCCCCAGTTATTTCTAGCCGGTATGCTTCAACTTCTTTTTTAAGTCTACTAAAAATTTCCCAATCATATAAGCTGCCTTCAGATTTTTCCACTGCAGGATCACTATAGTTTGCTGTGTTGTGTATTGCTAAATTATGAAATCCAATAGGGTAGTGAGGTGTCTCCAATCCTGTAGCAGGAGGAAGGATCACATCTGCGTGTCTCGTTGTTTCATTCAAATAAATATCTACAGAAACCATGAAGTCTAGTGACTCAAAAGCTTCATCTAATTTACGACCATTGGGCACACTCAGTACTGGATTGCCGCACGAGGTAAACAAAGCTTTTATTTGCCCATCACCTGGTTCTAAAATGTCCTCTGCTAATGTCGATGATGGTAATTCTCCTCCATACTCTGGAAGGTTACGTACACGACTATGCCACCTGCCAAATCGAACAATAGGGCTTTTTTTCGAACTGACATTGACAGCTGGATTAGTAAACATGGCTCCGCCTTCCGTATCAAAATTTCCTGTTAGTATATTTAGTGTGTTGATTGCCCAATGGCATAAGCCTCCAAATTTATTGGCTGAGATTCCAAGTCTGCCGTAAAGTACTGCACGTTTGGCATTGCAAAAATCAGTATAGAATTTACTTAGCCTTTCTTTGGAAATTTTCGTTTTTGCTGCTGCTAAATCAAGATCGAATGATTCAACTGCTTTTGCAATGGCTTCAATTTTAGTATAGTCAATCGCATCAGCTAAATGTCCCAAGTTTATTTTATCATTTGCAATTACAAAGTTCAACATACCCATCAATAACCAAATGTCTGTTCCTGGTTTAATGAAGATATGTTCGTCAGCTTTTTCTGAAGTCTCTGTGTAACGTGGATCAATGACTATAATGCGTCCTTCTCTTTCTTGGATGTCTCTAATCCTTCCACGGATATCTGGTGCAGTCATCATACTGCCATTAGATACCATAGGATTACCTCCAATGATCACCCATAAATCTGTTCGATTTATATCTGGTACAGGGACAAACAGACCGTTCCCAAACATGGTCTCAGCTGCTAAATGATGACCAAGTTGATCAACTGAAGTCGCAGAGTATCTGTTTTTTGTTTTTATCGATCTGACAAAATCAGGTGAGAATAATGATGTGCCCAAATTATGAACACTCGGGTTTCCTTGATAAACAGCAACTGCGTCTTTACTGTATTTGATTTGAATATCGACTAATGATCTTGCAGCATGCTTAATGGCTTCATCCCAAGTTGCCTCTATCCATTCACCATCTTTTTTAATCAATGGTTTCTTTAGTCTGTCAGGATCTTCGTGTAGGTCTTTAAGTCCGACTGCCTTTGGACAAATGTGCCCTCGACTAAATGTATCCTTTTCATCACCTCGGATGGAAAGTACGGTATTGTCTTCGACTGTTATCTCCAATCCGCAAATAGCTTCACAGAGATTACATGTTCTATATTTGGTTTCTACTGCCATATTTATTTATCATTATTTATGCCCCAGTCCAATTTGGTTTTCTTTTTTCCCTAAATGCTTTTAATCCTTCTTGGCCGTCTGCACTTGTTATAGTCTGTTGCAGCATATCATAAAGATAGGCATGTTGAGCGCCTGATGGACGGATATGTCTATAGGCTTTCAGACCATTTCGAATCGCTGCTGGGCTATTTAATTTTAATTCTTCACAAATTTCAGTTGTTCTGGTTTCGATTTTATCTGCGGTACAAACTTCTGTCACCAAACCAAAAGTTGCGGCTTCTTCAACTGGTAAATTATAGCCTCTGATGCACCAGTCGATTACTTTTCGTTCGGGCATTACTTGCAACAAGGCCTGCATGACTTGAAAAGGGTAGAGACCTCTTTTTACTTCTGGTAATCCAAATTTGACATCGTCTTGCGCTAGAACAATTGATGCGCCTGCAAGAAAGAAAAACCCACCAGCATACACATCTCCAGTCACCACAGCAATAGTAGGTTTATGGACAGTATTGAATAATTCTCCAATTAAGATATTATGAGTTGGTTGAGGAATTGTAGAGTCGTTTTCTTCAATTATTCCAGCCATCGCCTTTAGATCAGCTCCTGCACAAAACACATTACCTTTCGCCTTAAAGACCACCATCCAAATGTCCGTAGTCTCATAAGCGTATTGCATAGCGAAGGCAATTTCATTTACCAATTGAGGATGTAGTGCATTCTTTTTTCTTTCTCTATCCAATGTAAGTGTCAGTACATGGTCAGCTTCTTCTACGACGAGATAAGCAAAAGTTTGTGATTTGATTGACTCTACTTGTTGTTTCGTGTATATATTCATTAGCTATTTTGCTTCACATAATTTATTAGATAGTAATCAAATTTTCTATGTTAATGTCGAAAGGTTCTCCCAACTCACTAATATAATCTTGGCCAAAAAACTTTTTAAAATTAGTAAGCCCTTTCTTTGTTAAATGTGGCAGTAGCATACTCCAAACAACTTTTTCTGCATCTGCGGTTTTCTTTTCTCCGCGAATGACCTGTTGAGGTAACCAAAAGAAAGTAGACATCCAAGTCACCATTGCCAGATGATTATACAATCCGGGAAAAGCCTCTTCTTTCATATTGCCCAACTCTATGGAGAAAGCAATGATATTCTTACTATACTCAATTGATTTATTGGTTATTTTTCTAAAATGATCTCTCACCATTGGATGGGTTAATACATGGTGATCCATGAATATAAAAGCATACTCTTTCTGGTATTGGTAGAAAAGTTGTATTTCATTGTGTAGGTTTTTGAAAGAAGGTACTTGTAAAGATTCTTGTCTTTTTCTCTCAAGTTTACCCCAAACCTCAGCAGTAATCGCCAAGAGTAGTTGGTCTTTATCTTTGAAGTGGTAGGTAAGGTTACCTCTGCTCATACTGAGACTATTAGCTATCTCAAATAAACTGACAGCACCAAATCCATTGTTGTTGAATAGTTGGATTGCTTTTGCAATGATTTTCTCTTTTGTGTTCAACACACGCTAAAGTTACAAATAAATAATTAATTAGTCATAAGTGACTAGAGTTATTTGTCTTGAGTCTAGGTTGTACGTTTGGATACACAAGGAAAATGTCTAAGCTTTAGGAGCACTATCTCTTAAACTAAAAAAAGGCACCCAGTTACCTGAATGCCTTAAAAAATAAATATTTCTCTTAAAAGACTAGTCGTCTAAGTGATAGCATACTTTGAACATTATTGCAGCTAAAGCACCACCTAATGAACAAGCAACTGCAAATACCCATATGTTAGCCCATGAAGTCATTCCTGCTACAGAAACGCCTAAACCAACAGCAGGATTAAATGCACCTCCTGAGATACCTCCAAGGCCATAAGCCATAGCTGTTACTGTTAAGCCAATTGCTAAGCCGTAAAATGAATTACCTTCGTTAGATTTAGTTGTAGCTGTATTCAATACAACCCAAACCAATGCAAATGTACCAAGTAATTCTGCTACAAATGCAGCAACAACAGAAGCAGCATCGCCGCCAGAACCGAAAGCCGCAGCAGCCTCATGGCTAATGCCTAATACAGATGTAGCAACAAGAGCAGCAAGAGCCGCACCAGCCAATTGAGCTATAACATAAGGCACAAAATCAGCAGCAGACATAGCTCCTCTGATAAGAACACCTATAGATACAGCAGGGTTAAAATGACCTCCTGAGATGTGTCCCCCAGCATAAATCATTACCATTAAGGACGCACCAATAGCGAGTCCTGCCATAGCTCCTCCATTAGCAACTGCCACTACGACAGTAAGTACTAAGAAGAAAGTACCGATAAATTCAACAATATATTTTCCCATAATGTTAATTAGTTAGTTTTTAAAAAAGCTTTTAAATATATGAAAATAATCTATATGTAATAGATTTTAATTCAATTAATCACATTTTGTCTTAACACCTTCTTAAGACGAACTATGGGGGATTCGGTAACAAATTTTTCTCTACAAATGTAAAACTTGAAGTGTATCAGCTTTTTAAGTAAATGATTTCTAAGGATAAAGGCTTTAGCTAAAGAAAGCTATAAAGGATTAAAGTCAGGTTATTGTGAATTTAGATCGTGTTTTCACTTTTGTGTCTCCCAACTAAGCATTTAATTCAATCGATAAGGATAATTTTACTTTAAGATCGAATTTGTTTAAGGCTATTTCTCTATAATACCTTCAAAAATCCAATTGGCAAGAGCTTGCCTGTTTTCTTTAATCAACAAACGAGCATGATCTTCTGTGTTCTTAATGTTTGCTAATTCGATATAGACTGCAGTTGGTAATGTATTTCTTAGCATAAACAATCCTCGGTCTTTGACAAATCCTTTGTAGCCTCTGTTTTTTTGGTATTTGTCATACTTCTTCTTAAAAGTTTGCTGAAGATTTTCTGCCAATGCTAAGCCACTTTTACTGGGTTTATAATGGTAGAAATAAACATCCTGTCTTTTGTTTTTTGATTGTGAATCAACATGGATCATAACGGCTTTTTGCTCTTTATAACCCTTTCTTTTATAGGAGAGATAGAGATCATTTATCACTTTGGTTCTATCAGCAAGTCTGGCCAATTGATTTCGCGCGATGCGGATATTGCCTGAGTATTTTTCGTCATTATCACATTTTAGAATCTTGTCGTCTCTTATCCCATCAGAATCATCCTGCACAATTATCTCCACTTGTGCGCCATGTTGCATCAAATTTCTAGCAATTCTTAAGACAACATCATAAGCATATTCATCTTCACATATTCTGGAAGAATAACCTTGATAGCTTGTACCAGGATCAGGCCCACCATGACCACTTACCAAATAGAAAACTTGATTTTTTAAACTGTTGTCAACAACTTCTACATGTTTATACTTCTTGCCAAATAGAGTTTCTGTTCTGTTTTTAGTTACGGATGTTTCCTTTTTTTCTACAATGGGAGCTTTATTGATGACTTCACTTGCTGTGAATTCTTCTGGAACAATCCCGTCATCAGCACAGTGCAATTCGTTATAAGGCACCCATAAAAGCTTTGATTCTGTATAGTGGGTTTTCCGTATCTCGAGTTCTTTTAGTTTTTCATTATATGCCTTTATACGAACAGCTTTTTCCCAATTGTCTTCTCCAATTGTTGATCTGATGCTTTTTCCATTGTACTTGTATATGAAAACTGGCAGAGTATAATGCGCTCCCTCTTTGAGATAATCTGATGAATTTAACTTATTCATCTTGTAAAAGGCCTGTATATTACACGAGTGTTCGGCAAGTTTGTATCTTCTTAATAAAGAAAATACACCATCGCCAGCTATTGCTTCAACTTGATAATTAGATATAGGTTTATCACTCAGATCTATAGGAGAGTGTAAAACAAGAAGTAAGTTTGCAAGAATGAAAAGACTTGAAACCATGTTAAATCGATTTTGGTCTTCAAATATACATTAAAAAATATTATAATATATAATACTATTAAAACCAATTAGTTAAAATTATTGAATCCAGCAAAGCAAATATTACATCTCCTTCAACATCAATTCAAATTAGAAAGTAAAAGTCCTCATGTCATAGCGGCTAATGTATTATACGTTGTTACCATCATCTTTATTATTTATCGGATATTCAATCAAATTTCACCTCCTGCTTGGGTGGCTGTCTTTTGGATCGTGTTTATGTTTACGACGATCAATGTGACAATACATAGTTATTCTAAAGAACAAGGGAAGTCAATTTTATTTTATTATTCTATTATGCATCCATTGTCTTTATACATCTCTAGGACCATTTTTAATTTTATTGTCATCTGCATTTCGACTCTTGTGGTGTACCTGTTCATGACATTATTTTTAGAAAGTCCTGTTTCTGAACACAGTATGCTTCTTACTACAGTTGCGCTTTCTAGTCTTGCTGTTTCTATCATATTCAGTTTTACATCTGCAATAGCAGTACACACGCAAATAAAGCACACTATGATGACCTTGTTAAGCCTCCCACTTATTATACCGGTTCTTCTCATAGCTGTCAAATTGAGTCTGGTATCCGTAGGTGCCTTGATAGATGATGGAAGTGAAACAGACTACAATATTTTAATTGGGATAAACCTTATAATGTTGGGAATTGGCAGTTTTTTATTCCCATATTTGTGGCGATCATAAATGTATTGTATGAGTTGGTGGAAACTCCTTAGTGTTTTGCTCTTAACATACGTAATCATCGCAGGATTTACTGTACCTCTTAAACCTGGGATTGCATTAGTGTCTCCCCAAACAACGCCTTCAAATTCGATTTTACAGTTATCAATTGAAGGATACAACACACATTTTGAATCTGGTAAACAATCCTTAGAAGCGTGGTTAAAGTTGGATTCTATTCATGGCGTACGAGCGAATAAGATTATTGTTAAAAATGATAATTTGATGGAGGCGACATTTGCTATTGGTACAATTGAAAATCAATTTACTGATGCCACATTATACGTCAATAATGATATAGATAATACAGCATTCTTACCATCCGCAATTAGAATCACAAAAAGTGGCAATACTTCAAACTACACAAAGCAGCTTATTCCCTATGAGCGATTGAGTAGCAAAGCAGGATTTTTATTCCCCTATAGGGAAATCCTGAATGAAACAATCAGAAATACATTTTTCCATGTCGCACTATGGATGTCAATGTTTGCTTTATTGGTTGTGGGACTGTACCATGGATGTCAATACTTACGAACTAAAAATATTCTATACGATTCGAAAGCATCCTCTTATAATATGATTGCCATTGTCTACGGCTTGCTTGGATTAGCAACTGGATCTATATGGGCAAAATACACATGGGGTACTTGGTGGACAACAGATATAAAATTAAATATGGCAGCGATCTCGATGTTGATTTACGTAGCCTATGCAATTTTAAGAGCATCAGTAGATGACATTGACAAGAGAGCTAGGTTATCAGCATTGTATGCACTCTTTGCTTTTGCAGCTATGATTCCATTATTATTTGTGTTACCACGAATGGGAAATGTCATCAGTCTGCATCCTGGAAATGGAGGGAATCCTGCCTTGGGAGGAGAAGATATGGACAACACATTGCGCATGGTGTTTTACCCAGCTGTCATAGGTCTGTTTTTGTTTGGAATGTGGATTGCGACCATTCGTACAAGAATTGAAACGTTATTCTACAAAAAATCTCAATTGGAATGAAAAAAGTATACTTATTTTTAATGACCGTAATCATTCCACAGCTGTTGGCTGCTCAAGCTTCAGATGATTTTTTACGTAGTACTGGTAAAATATATTCTGTTGTGGTGGTTCTAGTCATTATGTTTTTAGGTCTCGTGTTTTATGTTTGGCGTTTAGACAAAAAAGTCAAACAAATGGAAGACGAAAGGACCGATTAATTGCGTTGTAAGCGAAAATATCTTAACTAAAATATACACATGAAAAAATTCAATGAACCGAGCTTTTACGAAGGAGTTATGCTAAACTTCGATAAAGCTGCAGGATTGACTTCACATCCTAAGGGCTTATTAGATCAAATACGAGAATGTAACTCAGTATATCAGATGAGATTTCCTGTCAAAATGGGCAATCAGTATGAAGTGATAGAAGCTTATCGTGTGCAACATTCACATCACAGATCTCCAACCAAAGGAGGAATTCGTTTTTCAGAACATGCCAGCCAAGAAGAAGTCATGGCACTTGCTGCTTTGATGACATTTAAATGTGCTCTCGTGGATGTACCATTTGGTGGAGCTAAAGGTGGTGTCAAAATCAATCATAAGAAATACAACAGAGATCAGCTTGAAAGAATAACAAGACGTTACACAGTCGAACTTATCCGCAAAGGATTTATAGGACCAAGCGTAGATGTCCCTGCACCTGACTACGGGACAGGCGCAAGAGAGATGGCATGGATACTTGATACTTACCGCACATTTGCAAATGAAGAAATAGATGCAGTCGGTTGTGTTACTGGAAAGCCTGTCAATCAAAATGGTATCAGAGGTAGAACTGAAGCAACGGGTAGGGGAGTCTATTATGGTATGAGGGAATTGTTACAACAAGAAAAGGAGATGAAAGATATAGGTCTCACACCAGGGATCGCAGGGAAAACATTAGTCATTCAAGGTCTAGGAAATGTAGGCTCATACACAGCCTCCATATCTGTGGATGAAGGCGATGCTAAAGTTATCGCTGTCGCTGAATATGATGGCACGATTTATAATCCAGATGGGATCAATGTGCAAAAACTCATCAGCTATAAAAAAGCAAAAGGTAAAGTGAGTGGATTTCCAGGTGGCAAATTGCTAAAAGGAAAAGACGACTGGATAAAAATCAAATGTGATATTCTTGTTCCTGCTGCACTGGAAAGCCAAATCCACGCTGGTAATGCAAAAAAGGTTAAAGCCAAAATTATTGCAGAAGCAGCCAACGGACCTGTTACAGCAAAAGCAGAGGAGATCCTCACCAAGAAAGGAGTCATCATTATACCTGATATGTATTTAAATGCAGGCGGAGTAACAGTCTCATACTTCGAATGGTTGAAAAATTTGTCTCATATGCGCTTTGGTCGGATGGACAAACGATTCAATCAAAATACCTATTTCAATCTTGTCAACATGGTCGAAAAAATGACGGGTAAGACAGTGTCTAAAGCCAATAAGGAGCTGTTGACTAAAGGTGGAGATGAAATTGATTTGGTCAGAAGTGGACTTGAAGAAACAATGATCAATGCTTACCATAACATCAGAGAAGTCAAAAACAGACGTAAAAAGGTAAAGACATACAGAGAAGCTGCGTTCATCAATGCCATAGATAAGATTGCTGGAGACTATGAGATGATGGGGATATTTCCTTGATTAGCAATAGGCTTTTTAGAATAAATCTTCTGCATTTACAACAATAATAACCTGCCATTATGCAGGCTCTTTATGCCTGCCTGTTGAGG
Organism: uncultured Saprospiraceae bacterium; assembly: GCA_964450495.1. GTDB lineage: Bacteria > Bacteroidota > Bacteroidia > Chitinophagales > Saprospiraceae > CALFUK01. The sequence goes on from CAYVFU010000088.1 coordinate 16,967, forward strand.
CAGGTTATCTTTTAACTTTAACTAATATAAAATTTGTTTTACTAGAATGTCCCTGCTGTCAATCAGTCTTAATGCTTGAGCCACTTTCTGCGATCCCAAAAAACTTATGCATTAGGTTAAACATAAACAGAATTGGTTTAGCCATAACAAAGTCAGGCTAATAAGTTTCTAAAGAACTGAATATTAGGCTTCTAAAATTAGAATCGTACAGTTGACTGCATTATTATTACGTGATGTTAGATGACAGCAGAATGGACTTTGTTAGACCCCGCTTGCAGCTCGCAGCCTTAGGTGCTATCATACTGATGTTTAGTTCATGCAGATCGACTAATCCAATGACGAGTCAGCCGACTGTGAATGCTGCAGCGAGTTATTTACAGCAAAGAAATGATTTACTAATAGCCGACCAGTCCTCAAATTTTTCCAATTCTATTCAGCTCAACGATGAAGAACTTAGGCTTGATTCTTTACTACATCACATGCGAGAAAAAAAAATAAAAACCTATAAGGAGACTCATTTCTTTCCGCCTGCACGAAATTTTTATCAGTCTAAAGAGCACATCGAAAATGACAATCTATTCCATATCATTCAAAAGATGCCAAAGGGTGGAGCCTTGCATGTGCACACAATGGCGATGGGCAAAGCAGACTGGGTAATCGAGACAGCAGTAGCAACACCTAATATGTATATTTACTGGGGAGATGAATTGAGTGGGCCACATATCAAAGGTCAATTTATGGCATATCGTCAGGACGAAAAGCCCAGCGGCTATCGCTCAGTCAATAAACTTGTACAAGAGGATCAAGACAACAAAGAAATCATAAAGTCTTTATTAACTTTTGATGAGACGGTCAATCAAGACTCATTTGATATATGGAATGATTTCGAAAAAATCTTTCAACGCATGACTGGTTTTATGAGATACGAACCCATATTCCCCGCCTATTTAAAACATGGCTTCGAAATTTTAATCAATGATAATGTCCAACACGTTGAATTAAGGATGCCATTCAGAAATAATATTTATAATCTTACGGATGACAACTCAGATCAAAGTATAAAGCCTTTCGTTAAGTATCTGAATGAATCATTAGACTATGCTCGGTCACTCAACCCAAACTTTACAGCAAGGATTATCCATGCCAATCTGCGGTTTAGAAATAACAATACAATCTGGGCAGATATGCAGCAGGCATTAGCACACAAAAGCATCGCACCTGATTGGTTAGCTGGTTATGATCTTGTTGCCGAAGAAGATAACGGACACCCTACACTATTCCATTTGGAGAGCTTCTTAAAGTTAGATTCATTGGAAAAAGTCAGCAATACAGAATTGCCATTATACCTGCATAATGGCGAAAGTAACTGGATAAATAATCACAACCTCTATGATGCTGTTCTATTAAACAGTCGGCGGATTGGACATGGCTTTAATTTATATCGGTTCCCTAGTCTCATA
>CAYVFU010000089.1:0-18256 GCA_964450495.1 uncultured Saprospiraceae bacterium
AATCCACTTGTACATATCTTATTGAGAGAAACCATACAATCTTGATAATTCTAAAACTGTAAAATTGCCACTTTCGTAATCTAAGACACGAGATTTTTTAAACTCTCCGGAATAATACTTATTCCGACCTAACTTCTTTTTCATTGAATGTTTGTTTAGTCAGGTCAACCCATATCAGGCATTTACACTGATTAAACATTTAAAATTAAACATTCAACATTAATCAACTATTTGCATGAATAACTGGATCAACGCAATTAAGGTTTTCGGCGCATCCTCTTGACAAAAGTGTCCAACATTATCTAACTTGACTATTGGACCATTCGGCCACAACCTTTTGAAGTCATCCATGACCATGAGAGGCGGCATAGCTTGATCTGCCATTCCTTCGGCAAGCATGGCCGGTATGGATCTGAGTTTTTCCAAGTTGCCTGTTTTGAGACCAGCGATGACGTAATCCTTGATTCTGTTTTGTGCAGCATCCAGTGGAAATTCTATGGCTGCAATTGTTTCTGCTTCATTAGGGAATGGCCTGCTGTATGCATCAATCCATTCTGGTGTGATGACAGAAGAATCATGAAAATAAAGCTTCTTCATATTGCTGACCACATGGTGACCAAGATGCTTCATGATGTCATGATAAGTGCCATCCTCAATCCGTGCACTCACCCATTTAAACCAATTTGAGTCCATTAAAGAAGGTGGTGGCGGGTCTGACTTTGGTACATCTTGAACAGCGACGCCATAGCCCATCATGGTGTTCATTAAAAATAGTCGTTTGACTTTTTCTGGATGTCGAATGGTATATGCGGCAGCAATTGGGCCACCCCAGTCTTGGCAGGCAATGGTTATTTCTTCTAAGTTTAAATGTTCGATTAACGCAGCTAAATTCTCTACATGTTGTTGGAAAGTATAAAATTTATCTTGAGGCGTTTCGCTTTTTCCATAGCCCATATGATCCGGTACAATGACCCGATAGCCTTGCGATAAAGGTGGAATAAAATTGCGGTATAAATAACCCCACGTAGGTTGACCATGTAGACAGATTATGACTTCTCCATCACCTTCATCGACATAGTGCATCTTAAATCCCTGACCATCAAAAAAGTTGGGTTTGAATGGAAAAGTGTCGTTGAATGTTTCTTCTGCTGGTACCATTATCTTTATTTTACTCTGTGTAGATAAAAGTACGAATAATGTAGCATCGAATTAATTCTGTGATTGTTGCTTTCATTTATTGCAATGAAAAATAAGCGTATAATTTATTTTTCGAATGAATTAGTAGTTACACAATTCCTAATTAAGTGCTATTTTTAAAGCATGTTATTTAGCTGCAGACAGCTTTATTCTTTGTTGTTGGTTAGCTGTTTACTTTTCACAAGCTGCCAGAAGACCAAACCTCAATACGATGTTATCGTACTTGGTGAAGGTACAGGAGCTGTGGCTGCTGCGATACAATCTGCCAGATCGGGTGCCAGGACCTTACTTGTCAATCCATTACCTTGGCTTGGTGGCATGCTGACATCAGCTGGTGTCCCAGCTACTGATGGTAATCACCAATTGCATGCAGGTTTATGGAACGAATGGCGAGCGCTTATTAGACAACACTATGGAGGAATTGATAGTGTCTTTACAGGATGGGTGAGCAATACCATGTTCGAACCGTCAATCGGGGATCGATTCTGGAAACAACTCGCTGATAAAGAGGAGAATCTAACCATAAGATATACTACCAATTGGGGTAAAATCAACTACGAAAAGACTTGGCAAGTTTTTGTTGATGACGAATTGATCACTGCTAAGGTTTTGGTCGACGGTACAGACCTTGGGGATGTTGCAGCAGCCGTCGGTGTTGATTATGCTTTAGGTACCGATGCTCGTTCCTTAACTCAAGAGTCAATTGCATTAACAGAATCAACCGAAATTTTACAAGATTTAACCTACTCTGCAATCCTTAAAGATTACAATGGCCCAGGAGCACACACATTAGAGCGGCCAGTAAATTACGATCCGAATTTATTTCGCTGTGCTTGCAAGTCATTGTGTCCAGAAGGCCAACACGACTGTGAAACGATGTTGAATTATGGTAAATTACCAAATAATAAGTACATGATCAACTGGCCAATTCATGGCAACGATTACTATACTAATATTGTCAATTTATCATTCGCCGAAAGGCAAAGAGAGTTAGAAAAAGCTAAGCAGCATACCTTAAACTTTATCTATTTTATCCAGCATGATCTTGGGTATGTAAATCTTGGTTTAGCCAATGATGAATTCCCAACAGAAGATCAACTACCACTAATACCATATCATCGTGAAGGTCGTCGTATACAAGGCTTGACTTTATTGACACTCAATGAGATCGCTGACCCCTATGCGCATGGACTGTATAAAACAGGTGTTGCTGTAGGTGATTACCCCATTGATCACCATCACGATAAACATCCCGATCCGCCTGCTTTTGATTTTCCAACCATACCTTCTTTTTCTATTCCATTTGGCTCTTTAATCTCAAAAGATGTGGACCATTTAGTCATTGCAGATAAAGCTATTTCAGTCAGTAATATTGCGAATGGTTCTACTCGTCTGCAACCTGTCATTCTTCAAGTCGGTCAAGCTGCTGGTCTCATTGCTGCCATGTCAGCTAAAGAAGACGTGTCACCAAGAGACTTAGCTATTCGACATGTACAAGAAAGCATATTGGACTATAATGGGTACCTAATGCCTTACATAGATGTCTCCCCTACCGATCCTGATTTTAAGGCGATGCAACGAATTGGAGCATCTGGCATCTTAAAAGGAAGACCTGTCCCATATAAGTGGGCAAATCAAACTTGGTTTGACCCAGATAGTTTAGTCCAGACAGTTGAGTTGTTATCGTCTTTGTCAATGTTTGATTCTTCTTACACAGACTTAGACTCGAACGAATTCGGAGACAAGTATCTCACTCTTAATCAACTTAGTTATATTATAAACTTCAGCTGCCAACATTTTAATGTAGATTGTGAATGGCCAGAATATTATTCAAAAGATAATGCTCAAGTGACAAGACGAGAGTTTGCCAAGGTGTTTGATGAGATGATAAACCCTTTTAGAAAAAAAGCAATTCGCTTTGACGGCGAAGAAATAAACATGAACCAATAGCTTACCATGAATAGACGGCAGACAATTAAGTTTTTAGGTAAAGGGTCACTGTTAATTACAGTAGGAGGATTTTCTTTTTATCGCTGTTCTGACGTCAATTATTTACCTCAGTTTTTTGACCAAGAGCAATATAATTTTTTATCCGTTTTCGCAAACTGTGTTTTGCCAAGCTGTGAAGAATCACCTGGAGCCACTGAAGCTGGCGTTGCTTCATTTTTGGATCAATATATTCCGGTTTGTAAGCCAAAAATTCAACAGCAGAAATTCAAAGAGACTTTGCAATCTTTACTAGTGTTATACCAGGAATCAGGTGGTCTATCTTTACTTAAAGAAAGTGACGCAAAGAAAAACACATGGATAGCATTGTTTGAAGAAAAAAAATTAGTTGGATATGATTCGTTGAAATCTATGATACTGTTTGCGTTCTTTACTTCGGAAGAAGGCATGACTAAGGCTCTGCGTTATGTTCCTGTACCTGGAGGCTATAGGGGAGACATTCCTTTGCATGAAAATGATAACGGATGGGCTATATGAAGGAAGACTATCAATTACTTAAAAACGATGCCAATACCTTTCAAGCCATTGTTATTGGTTCAGGTATTAGTGGCGGATGGGTTGCAAAAGAATTATGCGATAAGGGAATTGCTACATTGATGCTCGAACGAGGGCGTGATGTCCGTCATTTACGAGATTATCCAACCGCGACAACTGATCCTTGGGAATTTCCCAATCGAGTAGATTTACCTCTCGAGACATCTGAGAAAAATCCAATTGCTTCTAGATGTTATGCCTTTGACGATGCAACAAAACACTTTTTTGTCAAGGATGAAGAACACCCCTATATTCAAGAAAAGCCTTTCGATTGGATCAGGGGATATCAGCTTGGCGGTCGATCGCTAATTTGGGCAAGACAAACACAACGATGGAGTCGGTTTGAATTTGAAAAACCAAGCAGAGATGGCTATTCGATTCCATGGCCAATCTCTTATGATGATTTAGCTCCATGGTATAGTCATGTCGAAAAATTTGTAGGGATTAGCGGTCAGAAAAATGGACTTGAAGTATTGCCTGATAGTGAAGTCCTACCAGCTTGGGAGATGAATAAAGCTGAAGCCTCGATTGCGAATTTTATCAATGAAAATTATCCTGACCGACATGCTGTAATTGGTAGATGTGCACACCTCACAGAACCCAAACCAATACACCAAGAACAAGGCAGGGGTAAATGCCAAGCTCGAAATCTGTGCTATCGCGGATGTCCTTATGGAGGATATTTTAGTTCAAATTCTGGGACTATTCCATGGGCTGAAAAAAGTGGAAATTTGACAGTCAAAACAGATGCAGTTGTACACTCAATTATATATGATGATGACTCTAAAAAAGCCATTGGTGTAAAAGTGATTGATCGCTTGACAAAAGAAGAGCGCTATTATTTTTCAGAAGTCGTTTTCTTGAATGCTGGCTCTATAAATTCGAATCTGATTTTATTGAATTCTACTTCAGACAGATTTCCAACTGGATTATCAAATGATTATGATGTGCTTGGTAGATACATGGCATTTCATCATTATAGAGGATCTTTGACTGCAAGGTATAATAAACATTTAGACAGCTATTTTTCTGGTCGGAGACCAACTTCAATTATGATTCCAAATTTCAGAAATATCAATAGACAGGATACTGATTTTCAAGGTGGATATATGACTTTTTATTCCACGTCAAGAGAAGGCTGGAGTCGTCAAATCGAAGGCCAGCAATACGGTGTGGATTATAAACGTAAATTGTCCAAGCCTGGACCATGGTCAGTCTATATGATGATGCAAGGCGAAACAATTCCTAAAGCTTCAAATAGAGTGTACTTAAGTAAAGACCAAGTTGACGAATGGGACATTCCACTAATTGTAACGGCCATTGACTACGATGACAATGACGAGCGAATGCTTCAGGATTTCTTAAGCGAGGGAAAACAAATGTTATACTCTGCTGGATGTGAAGACATAACTGCACATGATTCGCAACAAGCTCCTGGTCTTGATATTCACACGATGGGTGGCATCAGAATGGGTAGCGACCCCACTACTTCCATGGTAGACAGACATTGTCGTTTACATCAATGTCAAAATGTGTATGTGACCGATGGCTCTTGTATGAGTTCGACAGGTGTGCAAAATCCTTCGCTGACGTATATGGCATTAAGTGCGAGGGCTGCTGAGCATGCGAGTTTATTATTTTAATAGGCCTATTTTGAACATTTTGTTGGATTCATTTTTTCTATAGTTAAGCAACTAGATATCCAATTCAATAGTATTACTGTCCTTATCGCAATTTCTTTGTGAGGCAGAATACAATACTATCGTCAATAGTTATTCTTTCTCCAAATTGTACTGGTATTGAATGTCTAACTAGACCATTCCCATCAGGTATATAACCTCTATTTATGTATAGAATTTGTGCAGCTCCATAATCTTTATATATGCCAAAGCCAATTCCTGCATATTCAGAAACCCTTCTTATCCTTTTTTCTGCTTCATCCATAAGACTTGTTCCTATTCCAAGTCTTTGGTATTTTTTCAACACATTAAAATCAGCAATTTCGGGTATGTTCTTAATACGAAAAGGTGTATACTCTGATTCCCATTTTATCGTCAAATACCCAGCAAACTCTTGATTTAATAATGCAACTATAACATCTCTGTCTCCATTTTCTTGTAACTCTACATACATTTTATATTGAGAAATTGGCTTATGCCATCCTTGTTTTTGGAAGGCAAGGCTGATCTTTTGACAGTCTGTTTTTCTAATTTCTCTTAATTCAAGATTTTCTTTCATTTTTATTATAACAAATAACGAGTAAACCATAGGTCTAAGTCAAAGGCTCACAGGTACTGACCTCATAGAGTTTTTTACAAGCTGTCAAAGGTTAACGACTCTTCTAAGGCAATAAAGATGACTTAAGCCGCTATTTTTAATTGGCATCGAATCGATATGAGTCTGTATCAATTTATACCAATGGTTTAGAATCTTCTGTGTCTGTATGTCTTCTGATTAATCGATAATAAGTAAGTAATGCCGCACCGCCAAAAATCAATACCATAGGGATAGTGACACTTCCTTCTGGAACATCGAGGCCTTGTGTTTCTATCATAACCCCTAAAAATAAACCAACACCAACAAACACCGAAAACAATCCGAATTTGAGAGAATTAGTCCCAAACCGATTATCTTCTTTAAATATTTTAGCGTCTCGACCACTTTCAATCAATGCCATCCGTTCTTTATGTCTAGTCGAAAAATACAGATATAGAAATGTAATTACGATTGCTGCGTTTGAAATAAATAAGACTATTGGTACTACCATGATATACAATTTTAACCCTTTGACGAAGACCATTTGAATGAGGTTGCAGAAAAACTGAAAAAATATTGCAACCTCTATTACTTGACTCTCGTCAAATCATCGTAACTACCTTATCATGCTTACTGACAAACAATTTATCTCAGGCATAATGCTAAAAGACCAAAAGGTCTTTGAGATGTTTGTCAATCAGTACAAAGATTACGTGTTTACCATTTGCAATAACATAATAAAGGATCATACAAAAGCTGAAGAAGCGACGCAAGATACATTTATGAAAGTATTTAAATCAATTTTACAATTTAATCAAGAGTCTAAATTAAGCAGCTGGATGTATAAGATCGCTTACAGAACTTCTCTAGATTACATCAAAAAAAGAAAGCAATATTCTGTTGATACTTCAGATTATGTACATTTGGCCGATAGCCAAAATATTGGAAATGAATTTCATCATAAAGAACTGATGTCGCTTGTAAAACAGTTGATCAAGGAATTGGATCCAGTCGATTCTACTGTATTAAACCTGTTTTATTTTGAACAAAAGAGTATTAAAGAAATTGAGGAGATTTTGGAATTGACGACAACAAACATTAAAACGAAACTTTTTAGATCGAGAAAGTGGTTGAGAAAAGAAATTGCAATAAGACTAAATACAGAATTAGAGGTACTTTTATAATTACTAACTATGGAAGAATTATTTTGGAATTATATTGACGGTACAGCAACAGAATCAGAAAAGCTAGAAGTTAAATCGCTTTTAGAATCTGATAAAGATGCGCTCAAATTGTACAATCAGATTAAGGTTGTGGATAGAGCCTTAGAAAAAGCGACTCTATCGCCTTCAGTTGGTTTCACCGCTTCAATATTAAACCGTGCTTTTCCTAAGCTCCACTTAGAACGAGCTTCTTTCAAACCAATCATCTATATTTTTGCAGCGTTAGTATTTATATCGTTTTTAATCAGTTTTACTCCTATGGCAAATGGAGAATCCTCAGGTCTAATTGATTGGAGTATCTTAAAATTTAATTTCGAGATATCGCCACAATATTTGATTTATGGCTTATCAGCATTTTCTGCTGTTGTTGTTATTTGGCTAGACTTGTTGTATCAGAAAAAGAAAATGGTATAGATTCGTTATCTGCTGCTATTGTAGTATTAATTTTTGACAGGCCTTTTTTGCATCATCTGTGGTAACACATACGAAGTAAAGCCCCCCTATAACTTGAGGTAAATCCAGCTCTATTACAGTCCTTTTTGAGACGTCCCAATTCGCAATTAAGGTTCCATCAATTCTTAAAAGATCAATGTTATCCATAGCAGCAAAACCACTATTTATTAATAATTTTTCATCTGCTGGATTGGGAAATGTCTCGAATTGAAAGGCGTTTTCAGTTTCTGTTGTATTTGTCAAAAATGAGCAATCACCTGGAAAGCCATTAAAACTGAAGATAACTTGATTCCTGACATTAACGACTTCTGATCCTGAAAGGCAGAAGGAATTTTCGTCAATAGTGCTGTAGCTGATTGTTACGAAATCTTCATCCTCTAGTGTTCTGGACAATAACTCAATTTCATCAAATAAAAAGATGTTGTTCGAGTTTTGATCAACAAAACCGTTAGATTTCATTTGATCAATTCCTAAAATATCAATCCCTTCAAAACTCAACTGAATTGCTTTTAATGCAGTTTGTGCACTATTGTAAGCGAGTGTTATGACTTGATTTATCCTGTCAATTTCGGAAACAATAAAGCGAACGGTATCTAATTCTTGATATTGGCCTGCAGGAAATAAACAATGATTATGCTGCACAGTTTCAAAATTACCATTTCGCAAACAATCATTAGCAAGCACCGCGTCATAGATACTAATCTGTCCATCATCGTTTAAATCAAAACAAGGTTCTGCTGGAATACCTGAAGATGCCAAATTATCAAGATACTCTTTTACATCGTCAGCATCTAATTCGCCATTGCCATCTAGATCTGCAAAGTGACCTGTGCCTCCACACACATTATTGCAATCAACAGTAGCCTTGCCATAAGCAAACCCCGCACAGTCTCTAAAGGTGCCGCAATCTTTATCTAGTATTTCAATCTTCGGACTTGATCCAGATTTATCAATGATTAGGCATACCTGTGCCCAGTTGTTGTCGTAATCAGATTCTTCAAACCCACGAAGATCAGGTTGGCGACTCCAGTTAATACGAACGACCAATGTATATTCACCTTCGTCAACATTGGTAATATCAACCCATTGACAAGGGATATCACTCGAGTATAAATCCTCACAGCCTGCAGATATACCCATAAAATTACAAAAGTACCTTTGTTGTCTATCTGGACATTCTGAGTCTTGAACACAGAATCCATTTTTAAATCCTAAAGGTTCTGGATTACCGTTTCCGGCAAATAGGATATATTCGGCATAGCCCAACTGGTGATAATGTTGATGGCAGTTGTCATTTGAAAATCCACCAGTATTGTCTTCAGGTGACCCGACTATATAATCTGAATTGCCTATGTTCTTTATCAATGTCGAAAACCGAATAATGTATCGATTACCTGGTCCAGTCAAACAACCTTCTGTAATTAAGCAGGCATCATTTTGTTGGATTGAATCCAGAAAAACACTCTTCTCAAATACAGATTGATCTACCTCCAAATCAGGAGCACAATTATCATAATAACAACTGCCATCATCTGACGTAGCAAAAGGATAATAATTACATGCATTAGGATCAGTACAACCCGGGTTATCATTAAATCTCGAAATCGTGAGTTGTATACTATCGGTCCAATTGACTCTATCAACTAAAGACAATCTGATAAAATATGATTTATTCCCTTCTAGTGGAATGGCGTTAAAGCCAGATGAAGGTGGACAAAAACTAAAATCTTTAGAAAAGGCTATTGCACCTTCAGGTCCATCACTAAACTCTGAAAGGCATTTTTCATATACCCACATACGTGTCTGCGGAAATCTTCGCTCGACATTTAAATCACAGTTAAGTAATTGGTACAAGCCTGATTGTGGTGGGACAAATTCCACCCAATAATCATCAACTGGAGGCCAGACCACAGTATCATTTAGTTCATTGTAATAAAAAGCACTTTCACAAATTTTACCTGGCTCACAGCCAAATCCATGCGTTTGTAAACTATCTGTCAGAAATCTTGATACTACAACCTCCCCATTAAACAACACTTCATATTCGATAGGACTTTCAGAATCAGATGGATTCGAATCTGATACCAATAATCTGTAACAATCTTTCTCTGAAATCAAAAAGTCGTTGCTACATTTTGTCGAAGCTTCACAATTAGAAAAATCTGAGGTTGTAATTCTGTTGTTCTCTCCATCTTGCAATTCCCAAAATATATCGTCAGGAAACTCATTTAAAAGTACTCGTATGGAAACATTATCTATGCCTTGCCCCAAGCAAAGACTGGACAAAAGTAGTAAGGATAAACATGAGATTAGTCTCCGGATCACTTATTCGATTGTTAATGGGATTAAACTTGCTGTATAAAGGTAAGTTGTACACAACTGTAATGATAGTGTGTAAGCTATAATTAACACATAAGGTTTTATAACAATGTATCAGAATGAAGTGGAGGAGACATCTTAAATATGAGTAAAAATGCGAAGAGCCCGAGTTTGCTATCAAACTCTGGCTCTTTCGACTAAGGTCTCAAAATAAGAAAACTACATTTTTAGGGTCTTGGGATACGTAAAAACAAGTTCTTGGTTGTAGACGTAATCTAAATATAATGCTAATATATAACAGATTTTTATAATCTATTACTCTCAGAGCAAAAAGTTACTGTAAATAACGATTTTTTTTATATATGAACTTATAACAATAGTATCCACATGATACTGAATTACTTACATATATATGAAGTTATCATACAAGAGACTTTATTTATCTTATTCAGTATCAAGACTTTGTGTATTTCAGTACTCAATTTTGACAATAAAAAATGAGTAAATTCTTGCCTCTCGACCAAGTAAGTGGAATAAATAATAAGGTGTGTACATCTTGAAAAAGAAGTTTAGCACTTGGCTAAATACCTCATATAATGACAATTATACAGATTAAGAATATTATATATTTAAGACAGCATGGGCTAAAGTTATTGATGATTAAGAGAAGCGAGTCTAATAACAATTTTTGTCATTGACCGACCCTGAGCACCAGAAAGTCAAAGCGAAACAACACTATTTTCACCCTAAAGCTATTTTGGTTTGGACTGTCAACAAATGAGAAAATGATTATATTGACGAGGCTTTGTCAAAAGTATGTATTGAATTCTTCTAGCCCAGATGGAAAAACATGTTGAATATATTCTTTTAATCATTCTGTCCTTTGTAGTTGCATGGGCAGTTTCAAAATTTTTAAGAAAGACGATTGACTTTTTTATAAAGAAGAATAGTCAACAGCTTCACGCTGATCCAACTAATTTTATTTTCCTAAAAAACTCTGTCAGTTTCATTTGCTACAGTATTACTTTGTTCTGGGTATTTTCCAAGATTCCATACTTCAATCACCTAGGAACAGCACTTTTTGCAAGTGCAGGTGTATTAGCAGCAGTCGTTGGTTTTGCGTCGCAAAAAGCGTTTTCCAATATTGTAGGTGGGATATTCATATTGATTTTTAAACCATTTAGAGTTGGAGATAGAATACAATTGGCTAGTGGACAAGGAGGCGCAGTAGAAGAAATCACCCTAAGGCATACGGTCATCAAGGATTTTGAGTTTAGAAGAATCGTGATCCCAAATAGCCACATGAGTGATGAAACCATTATAAATAGTAGCCTCACAGATAAGAAAATTAGGAAATTTATAGACTTTGGAATTGCTTATGATGCCAGCTTAGATAAAGCAGAAGCTATTATAAGAAATATTATCATGGCACATCCATTATGCATTGACAATAGAACCAATGAAGAAAAAGAAAATAACAAATCTGTAGTACCAATCAAATTAACAAGTCTTGGGGAGTATAGTGTGAATTTAAGAGCAATTGTTTGGACCTCAGATCTTGACTCAGCCATAGAACTGCAATCTGATGTACTTAGAAGTATCAAAAATAAATTTGATGAAGAAGGTATAGAAATCCCCTTTCCGTATCGCACAATAATTTTGAAAGATAAGATTACTGTCAATAATGAAAAATAGAATGGTAAAGTCAAGCAATCATAAACATACCTTATGGATATTGGTATCATTAGTAATCTTTACATGGGTTTTATCAGGGATCGTGATTTACTATGTATCTCCAAATTGGTCTGACCGAGGTACAATAGGTGATATGTTTGGTGCAGTAAATGCTTTGTTTTCTGGACTTGCATTCGTTGGATTAATATATACTATTCTTATTCAAAGAGAAGAAATCCAAATGAACAGGGAAGAAATTGAAATGAATAGAAAGGAATTAAAAAAATCAGCGACTGCTCAACATCAATCACAAGTGGCTCTTAAAGAGCAAGTGGTTCAGACGCATCTATCTGCTAAAATCAATGCTATGAGTACCATAATTAATTATTATAATACACAAATATCAAGCCCCAATAACAGCAAAGAAATTATTGAAAAAGCAAAATTGAAACGGAAAACTTTAATAAGATCTATTGATGAAATGATTGATGGAATGGAAGATTCAGATGTTGATGATTAATCAACAGAATTCAATAATTAATAGCTTGTCTTATGTAACTAACAATTTGATAAGTAGACTTAAATCGTATATAAAGTAAAGAACTTAAATTCAAAAAATATGAACTCAACCGTCCAATCACTATGAAAAACTTGCTCCTAATCGCCAACATATCCTTAGATAATGATAAACTAATTGAATATGCGTCTGCCTTTTGCAAATACTATAACTGTAAATTTCATGTGCTTCATATTAGTAATTATAACGAGCCAGTACTGATTAGCTCTCCCATAAATTACGATCAGAATAATATAGAATATAATAAATTCATTAAAGAGAAATCCAACATAAATATTGCCACCAAAATTTCAACTATAACTGAATACGATCTAGTACAAGTAACAATACAAGAAGGTAATCAAAAGGAAATTTTAAACACCTTTATTACAGATAACTTTATTGACTTAATAATTATAGGCAATAAGGATATTAATAAAAAGTCAGATTTTCTAGACCATAAAAACATACTTCTAAATGTTATCGATATACCACTGCTTATCATACCAGATTTACAGATCTTCCAACCACTTAAAGTACTGAATTTTTTAACAACGCATACTGAAAAGGACTTAGATCATATTATTCAATTGTCAAATTTATTCTCCGATAGTTTACTAAAAATATCTCACATGGAAGCAAGAGATGCTGATATAACTGTTAGAGAAAAAAATTGGCAGACGTATTTAAATTCGAAAGTGAAAAATGAGACTGAATTCATCAGGATATATGAAGAAGTAGGAGATTATGTCAAACTAGAAAACCAATCTTTTACAAAAATATCAGATGCATTCATATTCACTACACGTAAAAGAAATTTTTGGTCAAGGCTTTTTGATCCGAGTACAACACTAAGTTATTTGGCTGGATTAGAAATGCCTTCTATTATCTTTAAGTCCTCAGAATAAATAAAGACTAAAAGCACTTTTAAATATTTATAGTTTGCTACATCTGACTATAAAAAATATTGTATTCAACCTGCACTAAGAATAAAAACCATATTTCAAGTCTATGATAAACGTCAATTTTCTTTATCCAACCGAGCAAAACATTATTATTACTTTCACAATAGCCAGGCGCCCAAAGGTGTTTGGTAAGAATAGAATTTGTTACCAAGCTTATACTACTAGATTTATACTCTTTAAAAGGATAAATATCCTCTAACTGTACAATTTCTTCTGTTTCATCCACTCTATTGTCCACTTCAGTCTACATTTCAACATTGATTCTTATTTTTAGCTCAACTTTGTAGGTATATAAAATCAAAATTTTTGAAAGCTAAATACTACAACTATATAATCTTTACCAGCCTATTGTTGCTTACACAATCAATCCAAATAAGCGCACAATCGAACAGAGAATACATCTATGGTTCATTAAAAACACTATCTGGTGAAGAATACGAAGGATTTATGCGTTGGGGAAAAGAAGAGATGTTTTGGCATGATCTCTTTAATTCTAATAAAGTCCAATCTGATCAGCAAAGAATAAATAATAGTAATGATTCTGAAAGCATTTGGGACCAATTCCAATGGAACATCAAAAAGATTTGGGATAACAAATACAGCAATGTTTCTCACATGTTTGCTTGCCTGTTTGGAGACATCAAGTCGTTGGAAATAGGAAGAGGGGACCTTGTTTTTTTAGAAATGAAAAATGGTACTCAGTTGAGATTAAATGGAGGTTCTAATGACATCGGAGCAACGATCCATTTATATGATTACGAATTAGGTAAAGTGTCCTTAGCTTGGAAAAAGATTGATAGAATTGAGTTTTTTCATGCACCTGAAGGAGTAACACCTCCGTTTGGCAAACCCTTATATGGCGAAGTAGAAACTAGACGCAATGGAATTTTCAGTGGTTACATAAAGTGGGATCTTGACGAACGATGTGGAAACGATATTTTAGATGGTGATACAGCCGCAGGAGATCAAAAATTTGAATTTAAAAATATAGTCCAAATTGAAAAAGACGGCAGAGGGTCGACAGTTATTTTCAAATCTGGACAAAAACTATTTTTGGATGGGTCCAATGACGTGGATAGCGGCAATAGAGGAATCGGTGTGTATGATCACAATATTGGCAATATAGAAATTCCATGGAGTCAATTTGAACGTATTGAGTTTAGTGATGACCATCTTGGTGGACCTGGGTATGATGACTTTAGTGTACCAAAAAGTCTGGAAGCGAGAATCACTACATATGATGATGAATTATTAGAAGGCCTGATCGTGTTTGATGTTGATGAAATGTGGGAAATAGAAACTCTTGATGGAACAGACAATGACCTTATGTATCAGATTCCGTTTCGTAACATTAAGCGATTGACACCTAAGAATTCTTCCTATTCACTAGTCTACCTGCACAATGGAGAAGAATTACTCCTAGGCGATTCCCAAGATGTTAGTTCACGAAACGATGGTATTCTACTTTTTGAAAAAGGAGAAACAGATCCCATTCACATCAAATGGGATGATATCGAAGACATTCTATTGAAGGAATAAAGTGTATTGATTCTAAGGACTTCTGCCATTATCTTTAAGCTATATTGAAAAAAAGACAAATATTCCTAACGCTTCTCATTGCAATAGTTATTGCTATCAGCACATTCCTTTTGACCGCTATTAATGCTGAACGAGACAATCAATACAACCTTACAGTGGCTTGGGCCTTACTGTCTGGAATCGTCGTATACTTCTTTAACGTCATCTGGAATAAGCTATTAAATCGACTCTTATCTTGGAAAAAACATCCGGGTCTTCGCTTTATTGTGCACATGCTTACTGGCACCATTTTGTCGCTTTTAATTATTTCTTGTGTTTTCCAACTATTAAAAAATACGTTTACAGAAGCACCAGCACAATTTGACCAATTGCTTACTGCCAATATTTTTGGACTAGCTCTATTAATACCGCTTTATGCATCTTTCTTTGGTTATAAATTTTTACACGCATGGCGAAAAGCAGATTTAGAATCCGAACAACTTCAAAAAGAGAATACACGATCACAAATGATTTCTCTACGCAATCATCTAGACCCCCATTTTTTATTTAATAATTTAAACACTCTCTCTTCCTTAATGGATATTGATGTCGATTTATCTAAAAAATATCTGGATAAGTTTGCAGAGGTATATCGCACCATTTTGCGGACTGAACATAGTGATTTGACAACAGTACAAGAAGAAATGGACATGGTGAATGCATACATCTACCTTACCAACATTCGATTTAAAGATGCCGTATTTTTTAATATTGACATTTGCGAAAGTTGTATGGAAAAAGCCATTCCACCATTAACAATTCAAATGCTTATAGAAAATGTGTTAAAACATAATATTGCAAGCAAATCAAAACCATTACACATTAATATAAGCACAGCGACAGAAGACACTTTAATCATATCAAATGAGCTTCAGAAAAAACACATTGATCCTGGAACAGTAAGTGGTACTGGACTAGAAAATATAAAATCAAGGTACCGCTTTTTCACTAATCAAGAAGTCCTAGTCAATGAAAGCAAAGATACCTTTGAAGTCCGTGTACCTTTAATGGAAATTGAATAAGATCCAACGCTTAGAATTATGAAAATACTACTCATAGAAGACGAACATTTTGCAGCTGAGAAAATGAAAAAACTAATTCATGACATCAACGAGTCTTCCACTGTAATCGATGTACTTGATTCTGTAGAATCAAGCATTGAGTGGCTACAGAACAATGATCATCCAGATCTGATTTTGAGCGATATCCATCTTGCGGATGGCATTTGCTTTACGATATACGCTACTGTAAATGTGCAGTGTCCAATTATATTTGTCACTGCATATGAAAAATATGCCATCAAAGCCTTTGAAGTAAACAGCATAGATTATCTTCTGAAACCAATCCAAAAAGAACGTCTCCAACAAGCGATAGAAAAATATCAATCTACGACAACAAGTACGGCAGTTGAATCCACAGCGTTATTTACACAATTTAAAACTCTTATGGCGCAAGCAAATAAAGAGTATAAATCAAGATTCCTTTGTAAGTTGGGAAATAAAATCAAATCTGTTCCTACTGAAAGTATTCGATATTTCTATAGCAAAGATAAGTTGACATTTTTGATTGATGAAAACAACAATCGGTTTCCAGTGAATAATAATTTAGAGGAGATTGACAGCATGTTGGATCCAAAATTTTTCTTTAGAGTGAACCGCAAATACATTATTCATTTTGATGGCATTGATGAGATACACCCCTACTTCAAAGGGCGGCTAAAATTAAAATTGAATCCAAATATTGAAGATGATATTGTCGTGAGTACAGAGCGATCACCTTTATTTAAGGCATGGTTGGATCGTTAGCATAAAAGAGCATACTCTAAACATAATTGGAGTATTAGCTTTTATAAAAAAAACACCCATTTCAGTCGACATATCTACCGCTTCATCCAAAAACACATCCAAAGAATATATTAAACCCTCAATTTTAGGAACGTAAGCTGATTATTCATTTATGTATGCCGAATTAAATCTCGACTACGCCAATTAATATGAAACCATTATGAAAACTAAACTATTTCTTATCACTTTAACTGCCTTCATCAACGCCTATCTACTCAATGAAATTGACAATGTGACGAGCCCTTCAAGTGAATTGTTGATCTATGGAACCATCACCACGGAGGATAATGAAAGCTATACTGGACAAATTCGCTGGGGAAAAGAAGAAGCCTTTTGGTTTGACTACTTTAACTCATCAAAGCCCGAAAACGAATTCCTAGATTATTTGACAGATGATGAATTAGATGATTTATCTGGAGACAGTTATTATACGAGCAACAATTCTTGGCTAGGCAAAAAGACAAGTATTGTTTCTTGGTCTGGTAATAGCGATCATACACATTCGTTTGCTTGCCAATTCGGTGACATAAAAAGCATAGAAATGGGTCGAGGAGAAAGAGTTAATGTCATTCTTAAGAATGGCTATGAAATGAAATTGGAAGGCGGCTCTAATGATATCGGGGCTCAAATTCAAATTCATGATAAAGAAATCGGCCTCATTAAAGTAAAATGGAAAAATATTGAGAAAGTAGAATTTACAGATACGCCAACCAATTTAGTAAATGCATTAGGCGAACCATTATACGGAACTGTAAAGTCGGAAGAAGGAGATTTCACTGGATACTTGCAATGGGATCATGATGAAAGATTAACAGAAGATGAACTAAATGGTGAAACTGAGGATGGTGATCTTGACATCAAATTTGGCAATATAAAATCCATCAAAAAAGAATGGAAAAGTTGTACAGTGACATTAAATTCAGGTCGAAGCTTTGAGCTAGAGGGCACGAATGATGTAAACAAAAGCAATAGAGGAATTATTGTAAATATGCCTGGTCAAGGTCGTGTAGACATTCAGTGGGATGAATTCGAAGAAATTTATTTTACGACACCACCAAGTAATACTCGCATAACTTACAACTCTTATACAGGCGAGCAAGACTTATATGGAACTGTGAACACGAATAGCGGTCAAAAGCACACTGGTTATTTAGTGTATGATCTCGACGAACAATTCGAATTAGAAATTCTGAATGGCATGATAGATGACATTGAATATTTTATTCCATTTTCTAACATAAGTGTAATCGAACCACACAGAAGAGATAGAGCAATGGTGACCTTGAAAAATGGGAAAAGATTAGAACTAGAAGACAAAGTGGATGTCAATAAAGACAATGATGGAATTCTGATTTTTGAAAAAGGAAAAGATGGTGATGCAGTTTATGTGAGCTGGGATAATGTTGATTCTGTTAAATTAAATTGAGACTCCCTAGACAATCAAAGGAAATGTAATCTATTTTGGATAGATCATTTATGCATCACTTCTTATAAAAATATTGAATAAAACTAAAAAGGAATTATTGACTTTGTCGACTTTTAAAAACAACATAAATGTGACAAGTCTTTTATTAAGACACAAAATCAATAATTCCTTTTAAATCTTCAACAGAAAAATATTAGCTAATTTCTATGTGCATTTGAATAAGC
>CAYVFU010000090.1:0-18009 GCA_964450495.1 uncultured Saprospiraceae bacterium
AGCTTTGAGTTGTAGAGATCAAAATACGCATGAAGTCTACATCATAGATTGCCCCTAAGAATATCAGAAAGGAAATACCAAACATTCATTCTTGTGAAATTTCTTAGCGAAGGGTTTCTTGAACCAATTAGCTCGTCTGCACGTAGATTGTCAAAGGATATATACCTTAAACATGTAATAATTCCCTCAGTATTAGTTCTTTGTTACATTTTCTAATACGCCATTTGCAGGATCATTTTCTGGTAGCTCATAGGCAGGTACTTTTTTACCAAAGACTTTAAAGTATCTACGTGGGTTTAATCTCAAATCTTGTAAGAGCAGATTAAGATTTGCTGTAGATAGCTCTATATTATCTGAAAATGCTTTATCGTTTAAGAGTTTTGGAAGCATGCCATCACCTTCATTCATGTTGTGAAGAAGATTTGATAGTTCTTCAAATGTTTCATTGGTAGTAAGCAGGGTTGAGTCTAATCCCCCCATAAGGTCAGTTGCCTTAAATAGTGCGTTATTAGCAGCGTCTAAAGTAGGTGTTAATTGTACTTTTCGCATCTCACCAGAAATGGCATCTAAGTTCACCAATAAGCTTTTTATCTGTTCATTACTTTCAGCTAAACTGTTGCTCAACGTTGCCATGTTTGACATTGTAGTCTTCATGTCCCCAAATGAAGCATTCATTAATGAGTTCATTGTTTTAGTGGCATCAGACAAACTCTCCATAGTTTCTTGCATTCGCCATAAGCTTTGATTGATAGGCGACGGATTGTCTTTATCAGACAATTGTGTCAGGATTGTATCCATTGCTCCGCCAACAGTTTCTTTGACCGTCCCACTATAGCTTGATAGATCAGATCCGCCAAGCATTGTCTCAATTAACCCGACAGTTTTGGCTTGAAGGAAATCTTCATCCTGTGCACAGGTGCTAGATTCACAAGGCGCGTCAAATTCAATAGATATCATTTTTCCACTAACAACGCCAGCGCTTTGCAGTACAGCTCTTGTATCCTTCGGGTAATCAATATTTCCATCCACCTCAATAGACACAACGATGGATTTCGTGTCTTTAGGATTCAACTTGATGGCTGATACTGCGCCTATATTATACCCATTTATCATTACAGGGCTAGCTACCGTCAATTGATCCACGTTGTCAAAAACAATGTGGAAGGTTTTAGTGCTCTTGAAAATGTTTTTGCCTTTTACAAATTTATACCCCCAAATTGCTAATCCAATGGTAATGATGGCAAGTAATCCTAAACGTACTTCTCGTGACATAGTCTAATATTGACTGCAAAATTAAGATGTTCTTCCATTTCTTCTAATTTGAGTAGATTAACTTCTATGTTTTGCATAATTGAGCTTATAACGAAAAAACCATGAGAAGTGTTTGTAAAACGGGTACTATATCCTAAAGTAGCCAAGAATTGATTGAGAATAGTGATTATTCATCTCAAAATATATCTTACTTATCATATCCTTTAGCTTTGACTAAAAGGCATTATTCCAAAGATATCATACGATTAATGTAGCTTTCACCGTCTATCTTCAATCTATAGTACAGTATGCCTCGAGCATTTGATAGATCTTCACTATTAATGGTTATAAAATTGACTCCATCACTGTAAAAATCCTCTGTTTCCAAAATGGTTTGACCAGCTAAGTTGAATATGGAAAGAGATACATTTGCGCTCTTCTCCAACTCAAATTTAATTTTTGTAAACTCAGAAAATGGATTTGGTGAGTTTTGATGGACAAACAAATATTGATCCTTTGATGATATTGATAGTACCAATGAGTGTATAGGATTTATCTCAGAACTATAAGCTTCCGCACTTGTGATCGATGAACTTAAAGTTAAAGCTTTAGATAATGTAGTCTTTTCTGAGGCTTTAAATACTAGCGTGAATAATTCAGTGTTATCAATTTTAAGGTTATCATCTGTCAAATTCCAACTCAGACTTAGTGCCTCTTCATGTGTGCCAATGTTGTAATCATTAATAGGAATAGCCCCAGGAATTACGTCATGATATGCTAAGCCGTCTAGTTCTAAGGTGAATTGGAAACCTATTAATTGAGCTGTTGAGTAAATCGGCACATGGACTAATTGTCCTGCTTCCACATTTGCATCTGTTACCTCTAAAGTTACTTGTTCAGACGAACGTGATTCCGTTTGATTATAACTTTCATTGACATCACCTATTTTAACAGCAATAAAATCATTGTCATTGGATGGTTCATTAAACGCTCGAATTTGTATTGACTGAATAAAAGGCCACGGATTATTTTTATCAAAGAATGTAAAATCACTTGGTACAAATTTCCATGATGATTGATTAGCCAATTCTCGATCAAGACCGAGAATTAACCGTCGAAGCACATTCAGATCACTAGCTGTGATACTAGAATCTCCATTTGCATCAGCTGCAATAATTTTATACGAATCTTGAATTGGAGCGGCATTAAGTATGTGTTGACTAATAAGGAAGACATCTAATGTAGTCAGACCATTAGAATAGTCATCAGTTTTGTGAGCTTCGATTTCATAATTATATCCAGTTGGATTATTGTTGAATGCATATTGACCTTGAGTGTCAGTAGTTGCTTGTTTCGGAAATTCGGATTGCTCATTTGACGATAATACCACATCAACATTTGCTACTGCCATTCCGTAGGATGTACTGACAACGCCACTAATATTGCCTTGAGCTTCACGATCACATTGATTTCCTGGATCTGAAATTAGAACATCGACAGAACAGAAATCTCCATTTCCATGGTTATCCCATACCCAAATATCGAATTGCCCCAAACCATTTATCTCACTACAATGCACAGTTATATTTGATTGCTCTGTAAAAGCTTCGTCATCTGGTACAGCTGGTGCTAGACCTCTTTGAACAATGGTAAATCGAAGGTTGTCTGATTGTGTACAATTATCAAAACTTCCAAAGTCAAAATCTTTAGCCCAGAAAGACACTGTTCCATCAGATCGCATAAATACAGTTGAAATACCAGGTACACAGAATGGAGTAGGAGCTTGTTGGTCGATAAATTCCACAATAGTCCTAGAAGATGCGCTGTTACCGCACCCATCACTCACTTGCCAATTAATTACTATTTCATCTGATGATTCTCCTACCAAAGAAGCAACAATAGCTTCAGACCCGATTGCATTTTCTCTAAATAATAACTGCCCTCCATTAAACACAGTTATTTGCCATCTTAATTGTGTTGTTGAAGTCAATGTTGAATTGCAAAAATCAATAGCACTTGCTGTTACATTGACTTCGCCAATGCAGACAGTTCCATCATCTTTTGTTGTTGCTCCTCCTGAGGTGTTTACGCGTATGATGTCTTCAGCCATAATTTCAGGTGCTTGATTGTCTACAACTGAAATCACTTGATCGAAAGTGTAGTATCCATCAACATCAACATCTACATATCTAAAGTATACAGGGTCATCTATCATTCCAGAATATGATTGACATGTAGACGTATGTTCAAACTGGGCCCAGTCTTCTATAGCTTCGTAAGTATCGGCTGATGTATCATTTTCATCATCGATAGACTCCTGGTTAGAATTGTAAGTGCACCAATCAATAATTGTCCATTTTTTTATCAATTTTAAGCAAGCGTCACCTGCTGTTATGGTATCAGTCTCAGCACTAATGCCAACCAAACCACAATCAGTGTCGCACCAAATTGGGACAAATTGATTTGATTCTTCTAAATCATCAGATGGCGTACATTCTAAAGCATCCCCCATATGAACACTGGATGGAACTTCGACTATTTCTTCATTTACATATTCAATATTAATTCCGGCTATGGATTGACCGTCAAAATGTTTTGGCCATTTAATGGAGTAAGGATTGAATGAATCTTCTGAGCTTACAGTTACTACCTGTTTGCAATATGGCTCATTCGTCTCATAAGTATTATTGCCATCGACATCAATGTACCATTCTCTAATAACACTGCCACCAAGGCATGCGTCATTTTCTCTTGACTCCCTAAGTAATTCAACACGATATGTGCGCTCGCTTTCGCAAACTCTGCCAGCTAGAGGTGGATTTAGTAGTGCGTCTCCATCCGAACAATTCACAGTTAAGTCTTGACATTGGATGAGTGCTTTGGAATTATCTACAATTTCTACATTTACAAGACATTGATTAATATTACCATTTTCATCTTCTACAAATAAAATAACAGGGATTATTTTTCCAAGATCTTCGCAACAAAAACGGACTGTCTCTCCTGGAGAACTTATTGAGCCAATAGTAGATTCATCAAATGTGCAGCTTTCTTTTCCATCTTTGCTACCGAGATCAACATCGATAGTATTTCCTGAACAACTGATACTTTCAAATCCAGCAATTGTTGAGTTGCAATTGTATACTGGTGTTCTCCAATCTTCAGCTCTTATTGCGCTTAATGTCACTTTCCCACATCCTGAATCATGACTGCCTTCATCTAGGTCGTATGCTGATATCGTTGCATATCCAAATCCATTAGAAGCACTACTCGTCAATGAAATCTGCAAAGATGTTTCACAGGAAACAACAGGAGGAACATCGTCGATAACATAATAATTGAATGTTGCACTTGTTTCATTACCACATTCATCAGTCACAATTGCTGTTACTGCGATAGGGGCATCGCTTAGCCAAAGACCTGTGATAAAATTATTGCCAACTGTGCCTTCTTCTGTTTGCCAAATTACAGTAGGAGACGAATCACAATTATCAGAAGTCAAAAGCCTTGGCAGCGCAACACTTGCTTCACATCTATATGCTTCTATTGAAACTATGACGTCATCAAATGTCGTACGCTCTACTAATTCTCCATCTACCAATTCTACAATAGTAGGTGGAGTTAAATCTTCAATTTCGATGGTTTGTCTTCCGTCCAAACTGATTTCTGAATTACACCAATCTATCAATTCCCAAGTACGTATAATTTTAATCCCATTGCCACAAGCTTCAAAAGGGATATCGCTAAAGCTACTGAGTATGTTACATACTCTATCTTGTACAGGAATCAATTCAGGAGTCATACCTATGGTGTCTCTCACTTCAGAAATTTCCTCCTCATATACTTTATCAACAATCGTTTTTAGAACCCATATTTCACCTCCATTAATGAATTCTTTTACCATAGTGTCTCTAGGGACTTGTCCTACTTCAATTTGAATGGTATCGTAGCTGATTTCTACCAACGGTATAGAATCATGTGAGTTTATGTAATGCGGATAAGCACTTATAATTGAATTTGTAGATTTATAAATCGACAACGGAGAACCAAGTTCCTCATCTGATAAGTCGATAGCATCCAGGTAATTGCAATCAAGGTTGATATCGTCAGGTAGACTGAATGATGTCGAATCTAGGCTTATTGGGAATACAGAATATCGCTGACAAAGTATATCTACCTCTGAAATTTGCCCATGTAAAATTACTTTACCAGTATAGGTTATTTCAATGATTTCGCCACCTTCTGCACACATGTCTCCAGTTCTTGTTTCTTCAATGGATATATCGCCTAGTAAATTTGGTCCACAAAAGCCAAATCTAGATGCAGCTTCTTCGGGACTGATAATCCCTCCAGGGAAAGTGTTTTCAGGTGTGCACCAAAGATTACATTCACTAGGAATGCTACCATCTTCTGTACAGGCGCAAGGAGAAAATATTTCAGGGATAATATTTGCCTCTACAATAATGTTACCCCAGCATGAATTGTCTAAGCACGAAATCTGATATTGTATTGTTTCTCCAGCTTCTTCCGCAGTCAATGTATCATTTCTAATAAAATCTCCATGTTCATTAAACAGTTCTATTGTATAATCACCAGGAATCGGAGCTTCTAATAGGTCATCTGGGTCAAGCACTAATTCGCAGTCAACATTAAGACTAATCTGCAAATCAGCATTACATACGAGTTCATCACACTGTGCATCAAGGAAATCCTGATCAGGAACTTCTTCTCCTGAAAACAACATATTATTTATAACATTAGGATCATCACCATCTACGTCTGCTACACTAGAAAAATCTTCTGGATCTGTTTCGATTAATGTAAACGGACCTGGGTCCACATCTACAAACATATAGTTTCCAAGTGAGTCAGTTAGTGTGGTAAATTCATCACCATCTCGATCTATTAAGGTCACTAATACATTTTCAAGTGGTACATCTGCTGTCAAATCAGCACCTTCGTCTTCAAAGACATTACCGAGAATTATTCCTGGTTCTTCATCAATGAAGTCATTATCCGTATTAATGTCAGATGGTTGAATAAAAACAACAATGGTATTGTCATTTTCACCATCAGTATCTCCCACAGAATTAAAGCCTTCAGGATCAGTTTCTATGATTGTTATTGGACCAGGGATAACATCTTCAAACATATAATTTCCATCAGCATCTGTTGTATCTACTTGTACAATTCCTCCTTGGTCAATAACTGTAACAATTATTCCTTCAAGAGGAATGTCTTCAACGCTATTGCCATCAATGTCTTCGAATACCGTTCCAGAGACACTTGATACTATATCGATTTCTGTAAAGGTGGCATCATCAGGTCCACCTGTTTCATTCGGATCATTTGGATTTGTTGTGTCTGATAAATCTTCAACAACTTGACCTGTAGGATCTACTGCAGTAACAAAGGCTTGGTTATTTACAAACTCAGCAATGACATCATCTATACTAATCTGATATTGCGCTGTTGCTGTTGTTGATTCGCCCACTGCCAAAGTTGTAATGCTTGACGGAATAATAACTGGTATTCCATTTGTGCCAGTGAAGAATTCTTCTCTTTCAATAAGCTCTATATTACTTAATGTTACGTTTCCACAATTTTGAATTGTGTAGAGATATGTAATTATGCCTTGAGCTCCGACAGTAGACATAAATTCTGAACCTTTCAGTAACTCTATACATGGATTAATGCCAATTTCTGTATTCGTTGCATCATCTGGACCGCCAGTCTCATTCGGATCATTTGGATTACCAGTATCCGATAAATCTTCTACTGTGGATCCATTAGGAGTTACTCCCGAAATAATTGCCTGGTTATTGATTGAAGTAGCGTCAACATCAGCTTGAGTAATAATATAAATTGCCTCGACAGAAGCAGATTCTCCAGGTAATAATGTCGTCACACCTAGGTCAATCGTTGGAAGATTACCTGACCCCGTAAATAAAATATCGTCTTCATTGATCTCTAAGTTTAGTAAAGTCGTATTGCCACAATTGCTGTATTCGTAAGTATAAATTATTGTGTCGCCTGGATTTGATTCTTGATTTGTACCAAGAAGAAAGACAGAAGACTTGATTAGTTCTACACAATCAATATTTGGTAGAGGTGTATTTGTAGCGTCATCTGGACCCCCAGTTTCATTGATGTCGTTTGAGTTTGCGGTATCGGATAAGTCACTGACCTCAGTTCCAAGGGGATTGACAGAAGTGATTAACGCTTGATTATCAATAGAGCCAGCATCGATATCTGTTTGAGTGATTTCATATGTTGCGCCTATAGTAAAACTTTCATTTGGGTTAAGTTCTAATACAGGTAGAGGATCGATAATAAAATTGTTTCCAGTTCCAGTGAAAACAGCATCTAACTCCTCCAATGTCAAATCAGTCAATGTCACATTACCACAGTTAGTGACTTCAAACATATATTCTATGATGTCTCCAGTAGCTGGTAATGAAGAGTCATCAACCAATAAAACTGAACTCTTTAATAAATTGATGCAGTTATCTTGTGGAATACCTGTGAATGTAGCATCATCAGGTCCACCTGTTTCGGTAGGATCTAATTCATTACCTGTATCAGACAAATCTTCTACTAAATCACCACTAGGATCAGTGCCAGTTGCTATTGCTTGATTTGTAATGAATCCTACATTTATATCTGTTTGGTTTATTGTATAAATTGCACTAACTGTTGCATTCTCTCCGGGGGCTAAAGTAGAAGGTACTACAGGAGGAATAAAAGGCAATGGACCATCTCCGGAGAATAAATCATCTTCTACTACTGTTATGTTTTCTAATGTGATGTTTCCGCAATTAGTAATTACGTAGGTGTAGGTAATTTGATCTCCAGGATTAGCAATACTATCATCACCCAAATCTAAATTTGAAGACTTGATGATGGATATACAGGGTGCCTCTTCCAATGGTGTATTCGTTGGATCGTCGCTACCATCAGTTTCATTAATGTCAAGTTCATTACTTGTGTCAGAAAGATCTGTAATTGGATTCCCCATAGGGTCAATGGCCATGGCAATCGCTTGATTATTTACTGATCCAGAGTCTATGTCTTGCTGAGTGATCGAATAAGTTGAAGTGGACGTAGCTGATTCTCCTGGCGCTAAAATCGAAGGCATGGCAGGTAGAGGAAGAGGTAATGCACCAGTCCCGGTAAACAGGTCTGAGTCTTCTGTTAGATCTATATTTGACAATGTAACATTTCCACAATTAGTTACCACATAGCTATATGTGACGATGTCACCAGGACTAACAATTCCGTCTCCACCTACATCTAAGGTCGAGCCTTTTGTCACCTCAATGCATGGGTTTTCTTCTAAAGGTGTATTTGTCGCATCGTCAGGTCCACCTGTTTCATTTATATCATTGACATTTCCAGTGTCAGATATATCTTCTACTGGTTCTCCTAAAGGGGCATTTCCGGTTATTAAAGCTTGATTATCTACAAAACCTGCATCTATGTCTTCTTGTGTTACTTGATATGTGCCTATTGTCTGAGATTCCTGTCCAGGAGACAATGAAGTCAATACTAAATCTTCAATGACTGGTAAACCACCGGTACCACTAAAACTAGATAAAGTCTCTTCTAGGGATAAATTATTAACTGTAACATTTCCACAGTTTCTAAAGGTGTATATGTAAAAAATTATATCACCTGCATTCGTTGTATTATCAGAGCCCAGATCAAAACTCGACGATTTGATTAGTTCTAAGCAAGGCACTTGAGGAATACCAGTAAATGTTGGGTCATCAGGTCCACCTGTTTCATTAGGGTCATTAGGATTTGTAGTGTCAGATTGATCAGAGACTTCTCCACCTGATGGTCCAGTGCCGCTGCCTAATACTTGATTATTGACTCCACCAGCATCTATGTCTGCTTGAGTCAGTATGTAAGTGGCTAATGAAGTTGCCATTGCACCTGGAGCAAGTGTTTGCGGAATTGGAGTCGACGGGACGGGTAAAAGTCCAGTTCCCGAAAACAATGCATCTATTTCTACAAGGCTTATATCTGTCAAAGTAGTATTTCCACAATTAATTAACTCATAGTTGTATGTCACGATGTCTCCAACGCTTGCTTGATTGTCAGGTCCCAAGTCCAATGATGAACCTTTTAATACTTCTATACAATCTTGGTTACCAATTGGTGTATTTGTTGGGTCATCTGGCCCGCCAGTTTCATTGACATCCCCAGAGTTTGAAGTGTCAGATAAATCGATCACATCATTTCCTTCAGGATCAATCGAACTTGCAATGGCTTGATTGTCTATAAACCCTGCATCAATGTCCATTTGAGTAATGGCATAAGTAGAGCTTACAGTTACCGATTCACCAGGCGCCAATACTGCAGGTGGAGAAAATGGAACTGGCAGTGTACCTGTGCCAGTAAATAAACCTGCATCCTCAATTAGCGCGATGTTCGATAAAGTAACAGTTCCACAGTTTGTAATCTCATAGCTGTATGTAATTATATCTCCTGGATTTGAAATGCCATCAGCGCCTGTATTAAATACGGAGCCTTTGGTTACGACAATACAAGCACCAGTTGGAAAAGGGGTGTTCGTCGCATCATCCGGCCCACCTGTTTCATTGGTGTCACCTGGATTTTGTGTGTCAGAGAAGTCAGTGACTGGTTCACCAAATGGATCTACTGATTCAGCAAATGCTTGGTTGTCCACAGAACCGGCATCAATATCTTCTTGTGTAACAATATAGGTGGCACTAGAAGTGGTTGATTCTCCTGGTGCAAGGGTAGTGGCAACAGGTGCAGTAGGCACAGGCAAGTTTCCACTACCGGTGAATATCCCAACTTCTTCAGATATGGTTACATTGCTAAGTGTGACAGTGCCACAATTGATAATGATATAATCGTATGTGATAATATCACCAGCTGTTGTCGTTCCATCAGGACCTGCATCGAAAGTTGATGATTTCAATAATTCTATGCATGGGTCTTGTGGAATTGGTGTGTTTGTTGCGTCGTCAGGTCCACCAGTCTCATTAATGTCTAATGGGTTTGCTGTATCTGACAGGTCTGATACAGGACTGCCAAATGGGGGAGTCCCTATTGCTATAGCTTGATTGTCAATTCCAGCAGCATCGATATCGGCTTGAGTAATGATGTAAGTCGCCATCGTATTTGTTTGTTGACCTGGAGACAAAGTTGTTACTGTGAGAGGAGAAATAGTCGGTAGTGATCCTGTACCTGTAAAAAGAGTAGCCTCTTCAGACAGATCAATATCTTCTAAGGTTACATTACCACAGTTTAGAATGACATATTCGTATGTTATGACATCGCCTACAGTAGCTTGGCCATCCGCTGCAAGATCAAGTGAAGAAGATTTGAGAATCTCTATGCATGGTTCTTGAGGAATAGGAGTGTTTGTCGGATCATCTGGTCCTCCTGTTTCGTTTATGTCCTTTTCATTTGCAGTATCGGATTCATCCATTGAAGTACTACCTGTTGGGCTGGTTCCTGCTACTAAGGCTTGATTATCAACTAATCCAGCATCAATATCTTCTTGTGTAATTGCATAGGTCGCAGAAGCCGTAGCTTCCTGTCCTGGACTCAGCGTTGTAGCAGAAGGTACCGTTGGTGTAGGTAACATCCCTGTTCCGGAAAACAAGTCAGATGATTCTGTTAATGTTATTCCAGAAAGAGTGGTATTGCCACAGTTAATTATTGTATAGGAAAATGTAATGATATCTCCAGGTGTCGAAATACCATCAGCACCAGTATCTAAACTCGATTCTTTTAGAATTTTTATGCAAGGTGTTTCCCCAATAGGTGTATTGGTTGGGTCATCTGGTCCACCTGTTTCATTAGCATCTTCAGGGTTAGAAGTGTCTGACAAATCATTGACCCCATTTCCATTTGGATCTGTAGATGTTGTAATTGCTTGATTATTAATAAAGCCAGCATCAATATCCATTTGAGTGATTGCATATGTCGAGGTCAGTGTTGCTGATGCACCAGGAGCTAAGATTGATGGAGGAACACTTGGCACAGGAAGCATGCCTGTACCTGTAAATAAGACATCATCTTCCGTCAGTGCAACATTGGATAGTGTCACATTTCCGCAATTGGTCAATTCATAAGTATAGGTGACAATATCTTCTGGATCAGCAACGCCATTTGCTCCAAGGTCTAGCAAAGACCCTTTAGTAAGTGCAATGCAAGGAATCTGCTCTAGTGGAGTGTTTGTTGGGTCGTCCGGTCCACCCGTTTCGTTTATATCTCCATCGTTTTGCGTATCTGATAGATCATTAATGGGAGCGCCAAACGGATCTTCTGATTCTACTATGGCTTGGTTATCTATGGCTCCTGCATCAATATCAGCTTGTGTAATTTCATAAGTTGCGCTTGCAGTTGTCGTTTCTCCAGGATCTAGTGTTGTGATAAGAAGCACTGATGGTAGAGGTAAAGTGCCAGTCCCATTAAATAATGAGCCATCTTCTGATAGGGTTATATTATCAAGTGTTACGGTGCCACAATTTATAATTGTATAATCATAGGTGATAATATCTCCTGCACTTGTCGTGCCATCGATTCCAGCTTCAAAAGTGGATGACTTCAATAATTCGATGCACGGATCTTGAGGGATTGGTGTATTTGTCGGGTCATCCAATCCGCCTGTTTCATTTATGTCTCCTGCATTTCCAGTATCAGATAGGTCTGAAATAGCTTCGCCTAATGGTGGCGTACCACTTACCAATGCCTGATTGTCTATAAGGCCGGCATTTATATCTGCTTGTGTGATTACATAGGTTGATGTTGTTGTCGTTTCTTGTCCTGGAGATAATATTGTGGTTGTTAATGGAGTAATGCTTGGTAAATTACCTGTACCTGTAAACAGATTGACGTCTTCTGCTAAGTCAATGCCATTAAGAGTAACATTGCCGCAGTTAATGATTACATATTCGTATGTAATGATATCCCCAACTGTAGATACTCCATCTACGCCAAGATCTAGAGAAGACGATTTTACAACAGCAATACATGGCTCTTGAGGAATTGGTGTATTGGTTGGATCATCTGGGCCACCGGTTTCATTTATGTCGTTATTGTTTCCTGTATCTGATTCATCCATTGTGGTTGTCCCTGAAGGACTGGACCCAGATACAATAGTTTGGTTATCTACAAATCCAGCATCAATATCTTCTTGGGTAATGGCATATGTTGCAGAAGCTGTAGCTTCTTCACCTGGACTAAGTGTTGTTGATGATGGCGAAGTTGGGATAGGTAAAATACCAGTACCTGAGAATAAATCAGAAGACTCTGCCAATGAGATCTCTCCCAAGGTTACATTACCACAATTGATTATTGTAAAAGAGTAGGTAATCACATCACCAGGAGTAGAAATGCCATCTGCACCGACATTAAGACTAGATTCTTTCAAGATTTCTATACAAGGGCTTTCACCAATTGGTGTATTGGTCGGATCATCGGGCCCACCTGTTTCATTAATATCTGGCGAGTTAGAAGTATCTGAAAGATCTTCCACATTATTCCCATCAGGATCAGTTGCATTTGCAATGGCTTGGTTATCTATAAAACCTGCATCTATGTCCATTTGAGTTATCGCATAAGTCGATGTTATAGTCGTTGATTCATTTGGTGCCAAGACAGCTGGTGGGGTAGAGGGCGTGGGTATCGTCCCAGTACCTGAAAATAAATTGGAATCTTCAGTTAAAGTGACATTAGATAAGGTTACGTTTCCACAATTTCTAAGTTGGTATGTATAGAGAACAATATCTCCAGGGCTTGCAATGGCATCCACACCAAGATCGAGTACAGAACCCTTTGTGACAACGATGCATGCACCGTTTGGTAAAGGAGTATTGGTAGGGTCATCAGGCCCACCTGTTTCGTTTATGTCACCAATGTTTTGCGTATCTGATAAATCAGTAACTGGTTCACCAAAAGGATCTTCTGAATCAACAATTGCTTGATTGTTAACTTCCCCTGCATCAATATCTTCTTGCGTAATGACATAGGTTGCGCTAGAAGTTGTTTGTTCTCCTGGTAACAGTGCCGCTACAGTGATAGGAGATGGAACAGGGATATTTCCAGAACCACTAAATAGTATTGGATCTTCAACTATAGAAATATTATTCAGCGTGACTGTCCCGCAATTGATAATCACGTAATCATAGGTAATTACATCACCCACAGTTGTCGTAGCATCAATGCCTGCATCGAAAGTTGACGACTTGAATAATTCAATGCAAGACAGTTGTGGAATTGGTGTGTTCGTTGGGTCATCAGGACCACCAGTTTCATTTACATCATCTGCGTTGCCAGTATCAGATTGGTCTGAGATAGCACCTCCAAAAGGAGGGTTACCGTTAACTATTGCTTGGTTGTTAATAAACGCAGCATCTATATCTGCTTGAGTAATCGCATAGGTTGAAGTCGATGTCGTAGACTGTCCAGGAGATAATGTCGTACTAAGTAATGGTGCTATTATTGGCAATTCACCTGTACCTGAAAAAAGGGTTGTTTCTTCTAAAATACTAATATTGTCTAATGTGACATTGCCACAGTTGCTAATGACATATTCATAAGAAATA
Organism: uncultured Saprospiraceae bacterium; assembly: GCA_964450495.1. Taxonomy (GTDB): domain Bacteria; phylum Bacteroidota; class Bacteroidia; order Chitinophagales; family Saprospiraceae; genus CALFUK01. Next base: position 13,842 of record CAYVFU010000090.1, read on the forward strand.
AGGTCTCCTAAAGTTGATACAGCATCAATACCAAGATCAAGGGATGAAGATTTTACAACTTCTATACATGGATCTTGTGGTATAGGCGTATTTGTCGGATCATCTGGTCCTCCAGTTTCGTTTATATCGTTCTCATTGCCAGTATCTGATTCATCCATAGTCGTGCTACCTGCCGGGCTGATGCCAGATACTAAAGCTTGATTATCTACTAATCCTGCATCTATATCCTCTTGTGTAATAGAATAGGTAGCTGTAGCCGTTGCTTCTTCACCTGGACTAAGAACTGTTGATGAAGGCGTAGATGGAATAGGTAGATTGCCTGTACCTGAAAATGAGCTAGTAGATTCTACTATTGTGATTCCAGAAAGAGTTGTATTTCCACAATTCAAGAATGTGTAAGAATAAGTAATGATATCACCAGGTGTTGAAATACCATCTGCCCCAACATTAAGACTTGATTCTTTGACAACTTCTATACAAGGTGTTTCGCCGATTGGCGTGTTAGTGGGATCATCTGGCCCACCTGTTTCATTAATATCTTCTGGATTAGACGTATCAGATAAATCAATAATGCTGCTGCCATTAGGTTCGTTAGCGGTGGCAATTGCTTGATTATCTATAAATCCAGCATCAATATCCATTTGTGTAATGCCATATGTCGAGGTTAATGTAGTTGATTCATTTGGAGCTAAGATTGATTCAGGAGAAGAAGGTGCAGGAATTATGCCTGTACCTGAAAATAAGTTTGCATCCTCATTCAGGTTGACATCAGATAAAGTGACATTACCACAATTAGTAAGTTCATATGTATAGGTGATTATATCGCCTGGATTAGCTACTCCGTTTGCTCCAAGATCAAGTAAAGAACCTTTCGTAGCTATGATGCAAGGGGTTTGCTCAAGTGGTGTGTTAGTAGGGTCATCTGGACCGCCAGTTTCATTAACATCACCTGGATTTTGTGTATCTGATAAATCAGATACTGGTGTGCCTGAAGGACTTTCAGCATCTGTTAAAGCTTGATTGTTTATAAATCCAGCATCAATATCTGCTTGAGTAATCTCATAACTAGCACTTGATGTTGTTGATTCTCCGGGATTTAGTGTTGTGGCAACAAGTGGATCTGGAACAGGGGTAGAACCAGTACCAGAAAATAATGAAGCGTCTTCTGTAATGGTAATATTATTTAAAGTTACATTTCCACAATTAATGATCTCATAAGTATAAGTGACTAAATCTTCAGCTGATACTTCACCATCTATTCCAAGATTGATCAAAGATGATTTCGTTAGTTCTATGCATGGCATTTCTTCAATCGGGGTATTTGTTGGATCATCTTCACCTCCTGTTTCATTGACGTCATTTGCATTGCCAGTATCTGATAAATCATCCACTAGGTTTCCATCTGGGTCAAGACTGCTAGCAATAGCTTGATTGTCTACAAAACCTGCATTAATGTCATCAAGTGTTATATCATATTGTGCTTGAATGGTAATTGACTCCGCAGGGTCTAAATCAGTATTGGGAGGCACAACTGGAAGGGGTAATGTACCTGCACCACTAAAAAGGACTGGATCTTCACCTATTGAAATGTCAGTGATTGTCACATCGCCACAGTTGAGAATCTCATATGTGTAACTTATTACATCAGAAGGAGTGGCTATATTATCAGGTCCAACGTCTAGAGAAGATGATTTGATGATTTCTATACATGGATTACATGTTTCAGCTATTGTGACATCACATACTACATCACATCCATTAGCATCAATTACTGTTACCATATGCAATCCTGATGTTAAACCTACTGCTGTGGGAGTGGTTTCTCCATTATCCCAACTGTATTGATATGGCGCTACTCCTCCTTCAGCCAAAACTGTTCCTACACCATTTGGTAAAGAGCAAATGGCATTAGCATCAGAAGTCGTTGAGCAAATAAGTTCTTCTGGTTCTGTCAATGTGACTTCTGTTTCGACCGTGCATCCATTCGCATCAGTGACAGAAAGCATATATGTGCCCGCAGTAAGTGTATTTATGTCTTCTGTTGTTTGACCTGAATTCCATGCGAAGTTGTACGGAAGTGTTCCACCACTTACTGTCACATCAATACTGCCTGTTGCATCACCATTGCACAAAATGTCAACTTGCGTAGTAGACAATTGAAGCAATGCAGGTTCTGTGATCACGTATGAATCTGCAATTGTACAATCGTTATTGTCTGTTACTGTCACACTATACATACCCATTGGTATACTAGTTCTGTCTTCGGTTGTAATACCATCATTCCAAGAGAAAGTATACGGAGGTGTACCGTCAGCAACAGTGATATCAATTGATCCGGTACTCTCACTAAAGCAAGCAACGTCATCTATAATTCCAGATAATTGCAAAGCAGGAGGTTCTGTGATAACAAAATTTTCTATGATTTCACAGTCATTCATATCAGTTACAGTTACAGAATAATTGCCAGCTGGTATGTTGTTTCTATCTTGAGAAATTGCGCCATCATTCCACATATAATCATATCCAGGAGTGCCTCCAATGATCGTGAGATCTATTGCGCCTGTTGCATCTCCATTACAAGCCACATCAATAGTTGTAAAAGTTGTTTCTAAGATAGGCGGTTCTAGAATGTCAATAGTCAAAACAACCTCTTCATCACATCCATCAGTCACAGTAACTGTATTAGTCCCTGGTTGCAACATAGTCGCCAAAGGTGTTGTTTCACCACTTGGACTCCATAAGTAGGTATAAGGTACATTGCCTTCACTAGCGAGGACACTAGCGGAACCATCATCATCGCCAAAGCAAGTAATGTTTTGTATAAAAGTTAATGATGCTTGTAAACATCCAATGTCTTCATTAATGTAATTGTTATTGGGTGGCATTTCACATGAAATAGACACTCCATCAACATCAAGTACGACTCCACACTCATTGACTCCGGCCGCGGGAACATCGAAAGTGAAACCATCATTTACATTTGGGTTACTGTTTGTACAGGCTTCGATGGCGTCTGGACAACCATCATTGTCACTATCAAGATCTAGGAAGTCTGGGGTGCCATCCATATCAGTATCTACGGGTGCTTCAGCGCATAATTCAACTAGAATCCCTTTACTTACTCCATTTTCCATTTGATAGATACCATCGCCGTTTGAATCAAGTGAGCAGTCTTCTAGGAGTAGCGTAATTTCTCCACAAGCTTCAATTGCATCTGGTATACCATCGTTATCAGAATCAGAATCTAACGCATCTGGTATACCATCACCATCCGTATCTTGACCCAGGCATGTAGGAAAAGGCGTCGGTACAAAAGTAAACGAGCCTCCATTACCAGGCCCTTGATCAAAATAAGTGAGATTCATCTCATCTATACAGCCATCAAACTGCAATATAAAACTATGGGCAGCGATATCACCACTTCCAGGTTCTACTTGGACATTACAGGTGCTGTTTAATTGATTTGTTCCGATAATTCCGATGCATGCTCCAACCTCAGTCAGTGTAAATGGTACTGGTACTCCACCATTACTTCCAAAGACTGTAATGGCATCTGATCTATCTAAATCAAAAACAGTGATGCTGAAGTCACAGACTAACTCACTAAATGTGTAAATCTCAGAAAGTGTTTGCGAAGGATCATTTGAATTTACACCTAAAAGTAAACCCGATTCATCTCCAGTATGTCTGTTTGAAATTTCAAATTCATCTAAAGTAGCTCCACCAGTGAATGTGGTGTCAACTTGAATAAGTGCTCCATTTACACCCCCAACGGTAATAAGCGCTGCATTAAAATCGTCAATCGCGTTTAAAGAGCCCATTGGGAAAAGAATATCTAAGTCTACAATTTCACATTCTACACCTTCGTCCATATCCATGATACCGTCATTGTCACTATCCATATCAGCAAAATCTTCAACAAGATCATTGTCTTTATCTTCAATCATTTGTGCTTGCAACGACACGATAAAGAGTGAAAATAATGCAAGACTGATGTACTGTTTTGTGGTATGTTTGAGAGTGTAAGATCGTTGTTCTAACGAAAAGTTACGAGCCCATTTTGATAACCAGGAAGCCGACAATAACATTCATAGGGTATTTTACTGAGGCTAATGTAAATAAAATACATGTAATGTTAAAATATATATATGTAATATGATTCTACATA
>CAYVFU010000091.1:0-11663 GCA_964450495.1 uncultured Saprospiraceae bacterium
AACCGCGATATCAATCGCGGGTGGGTTGGCGGTAATGCTCAAAAGAGAAGCATAATAGAGATATAAAATTTAGTAATTATTGAGAGTGTAGCCTGCCTGACGGCAGACAGGCTCAGTTGGTTTAGAAAGACTGAGTGGTTCTCGTAGAGAATTAATGGTCCTAATCGGACCATTAAAATGAAGGAACCGCGATATCAATCGCGGGTGGGTTGGCGGTAATGCTCAAAAGAGAAGCATAATAGAGATATAAAATTTAGTATTTATTGAGAGTGTAGCTCAGTTGGTTTAGAGCATTACCTTGACAGGGTAGGGGTCGGGGGTTCGAATCCCTCCACTCTCACAAAAGACTCATGCTTAGCATGGGTCTTTTTTTATTCCCTTAATTCATCCACTTTCATATTTCCTCAAAATCTTAAGTTGCCCTTTTATCAATGCTTGATCTGATACATCTCCATCGAAGAAGCTTAACTTTCCTCCATTGCCGATATGTGTTAAGGCTGTTTTATAGATACTGAATAATGGCTCATTAGCCGCTAAGTAGACATAGTCTTCACTACTAATAATATCTTTCAGTTCAGCTCCGATGATGACACCACTGAGAAAATGGTAATTATGACTAGCAGCTATTTTGTGTATGACATCATTTGCTCTAACAGACAATAAATGAGCACTCAAATCTCCTTGGCCCCCAATATCCAGTCCACGAAGAAAATGGCTTTTCACTTTGTCATCGAAGTTAGATTTTTCTACAGATTTTGCCAAAATACTATTTTGAGTAAGCACATCGAACAACTCACCAGTCATATAGTTACGCAATTCAGTAAATATGCCATTCTCATATATCATATGTTTGCTGTGAGTCCCTGGTAAGACTAGGACTCCTCGTTTATCATCCTTCATAAATTCTGCAAGACCGATTGCCTGTATCTCCTCCCCTCTCATCATACCTGTATTGGATTTGACTCCTGACACCAAAATGATGTTCAGTTCATCGTCCAAATGAAGCTTTTCAAATATTAGCGACTCTCCTGATTTATCGAATGGAAATTCAGCATAAGGCAATTCCTTGAGACCAATTGAAGATGATGCCATACCTGATAATAGAATGGGATGCTGCATGACATCGTGAGGAATATTTAAAATGATAGCTCGAAGGTGGTTAATAAAATATTCTTGTTGGCCTAAAGTTATCTGATTGACAAAATCGTCATAGGTCTTTAAAATCCCGTCATCAGATTTATAGTCAATAAGTATATTTTCTGATTCTCGATCAACAAGTCGAAGTCTGAAATTAGTTGTACCCCAATCGACGCTGAGAAATTTTTTGTTGGTTATCATTTAATCAATCGCTGCATTATAAATCTGTAGAATTAACTCTGATGTTTCTTTAGCACTTTGTCCATCTACTAGAGGACTGGTTCCCAATTTTACTGACTGCTCAAAATCCAGAAGAATTTCTTTGTGAGCACTTACATCATGAACAACAGCACTTGTTGCTCCATCGTGAGTATAGTTGAAATCAGCATTCGTAGGATTGGGGATACCTTCAAAATGCCATTCGGTAATGACATCATCCGTTAATGTAAAGCTCCCTTTATCAGAATGTACTTCTAGTCTTGCAGCAAATCCTGGTGTGGTAGATGTGGATGCTATTATTGTACCAATCATACCATTCGAATATTTCAACAATGCTGCTCCGTGATCTTCGACCTCTATATCATGGGTAAATTGTCCAAGCATACTTACCACTTTTCCAGGCATCCCAAAAAACCAAACATAAATATCAATATTATGACAAGCTTGCTGCATAAAAGGTCCTCCCCCATCTATACCGTAGCCGCCACGATAGTCCCCGCTGTCATAATAGGCTTGATCACGATAAAACTTAGCTGACAAATCTGCAGCAAATACTTTCCCCAGACTGCCTTGGTCCAAGAGTTTTTTAATGGCCTTTGCGTCAGGAGCCGTACGTCTTTGATAGGCAACAGCTACTTTAATGCCGGATGAGCTAGCTGCTTCTAGAGAAGATGACATATCTGAGCTATCAATACCTAATGGCTTTTCCGTCAGTACGTGTTTGCCCAAAGAAGCGGCTGCTCTGATGCCTTCTCCATGCAAACCATTTGGTGTGGTAATTATAACGGCATCAAATGCTAAGTCCACATCATTTAGATCTTGATAAGACGGTAATTCAGGATTGGCTTCAGGGCTTTTTCCAGAGCGACTTACACATCCGACAATTTCGCTTCCTTCTATTTCACCAACAGCACGCAAATAAGTGTTACTGATGTTTCCGGTGCCTACTATGATGTATTTCATTTGGTTAAATTTTAAAAGCGGATTATTTACTGTTTAGATTATTCTGTAGTGGGACCACCTCGCTTCTGCTGTACAGAGGGACCAATCCTTCAATGGAGGAGAATTTAGCACCTTCATCCACTGAATATTTGCTAACTAGCGGATAAAATTTCCCTCCAAGGAGGGGTGGACGCCAATAGGCGGACGGGGTGGTTAATAGAGTGATATTATTTTTAAAAGTCATACCCTAATTTAAATTACCGTGCATTTCCCAATAGAATATAAATCACGACAGTTATCCCAATTAAAAACCAACTCAATGTTTTCGCATATTTCCATGGCACCAATTCTACTGCACCAACATCGGTGATGACATACGGATTTTTTCGTTCGTATATCATAGAAACGATATGCATCACAATGACATTTAATACGAATTCAATTCCCCAAATATGAACGAAATGTAAATCCACTTTCAAAATAAAATACAACAACACATAAAAGGCCAATCCGAAAAACAATCCAGCCTTTGCACCAACAGCAGATACTTTAGGAAAAAAGAATCCCGCTAATATCACTGTTGCCATAGGTATAAAAAATATCCCATTTAATTGTTGTAATAATTGATATAAACCATCAGGGGCATTGGCAACAAAAGGGGCAACACCAATAGCGAAAATCGCTAAAATCAAGGAAGACAAACGCCCCATCCAAACCTGTCGTTGTTCAGAGGCATCCTTATTGATGTACCGCTTATAAATTCCCAAACTAAATAAAGTCGCCGCACTATTTAAGGCACTATTAAATGTACTCAGTACAGCACCCATAACCACAGCAACAAAAAATCCAGTCATCCACAATGGCAATACCTTTTTTAATAATAAAGGGTAAACGGTATCAGGGTTATCGTAAAGAGAATCACCGAAATAATAAAAACCAATAATACCTGGCAACACAATCACGATAGGAATTAAAATTTTCAATACACCTGTAAACAACAAACCTTTTTGCGCCTCTTTCAAACTTACGGCTCCTAGTGCTCGTTGAATTATAGACTGATGCATTGTCCAGAAATACAATTGGTTGACGATTAATCCAGTAAACAACACACTAAAAGGTAAAATAGAATCTCTCGCTCCGGGACCGACTGAAGGTTCATCACTAATCAATGCAAATTTTTCTGGTGCATGTTGAAAAACAGTTTTTAATCCAGTCAACATATTTCCATCACCAATATTCCACAAGGCAATTAAGGGAACTGCAAGTCCAGCAATAAGTAATCCAAAGCCATTAAATGTATCTGTGTATGCCACCATTTTAAGCCCTCCAAAAATGGCATAAATGGCACCTATAATTCCAACCACCAGAACCGTCAACCACAACCCTTGATTTTTAGAAATATCCAATAGTGTAGAAATCTCAAAAATACTTTCGATATTAATCGCTCCAGTATATAAAACTATGGGTAATAAGGTTGATACAAAAGACGTAATCAAAAGCAAGGCAATTATCGTCCGTGTCATCCCATCAAATCGTTTTTCTAAAAATTCTGGAATAGTTGTCAATCCCATTTTTAAATAGCGAGGGACAAAATACATAGCTGCTGCTACCAACGCCAAAGCGGATGTCACCTCCCAAGCTATAATAATAGCCCCATTGCGATAAGCAGATCCATTCATACCAATCAAATGTTCGGTCGAAATATTAGTCAACAACATCGATCCTGCAATCACCACTCCTGTCAAACTTCTGCCTCCCAAAAAGAAACCATCCTTGGTATTTAGTTTGTCTTTTCTAAGGTTATATGTTGCATATCCAGCTACAAGCAAGGTAAATATCAGAAAGCTGATAAATTGAATCATGGGAGTAGATTTATAATTTAATCGGCAAATTCTGGTGTATGGAAGCTTTACAGGCAAGGGCAATCTTTGTAGCTGCCAGCGCGTCTGCTACCGATACTTCTACAGGAGTATCGTTAACGACAGCTTTTACAAAGGATCGAACTTCCTCACAATAGGCCTCTGTATAACGCTCCATAAAAAAGTACAATGGGTTGACACTATGTCTTCCTTTCTTATTATGTACGACTGTTGAATTAGGATAATTATTTCCTAGCCTAGCCATGCCATTCGAACCAAAAATTTCTAGACGCTGATCATAACCATAGCCCGATTGCCGACTGTTGTTAATCTGTCCCAAACAGCCATTGGCAAACTCTAACTGAATGGTTGCCGTATCCACATCGTCAAATTCTTTGATTGCATCGTCTACTTTAACTGCCGCTTTGGCAAAGACTTCAACCACTTCACTGCCAACAATAAATCTAGCCATATCAAAATCGTGAATGGTCATATCCATAAACAGACCCCCGGATGTGGGAATAAACTCAATTGGAGGAGGAGTGGGATCGCGACTTGTAATCGTTAATATATGTGGCTCACCGATATTGCCTTCTTGCACCTCTTGACGAATGTGTTTAAAATTAGCATCGAATCTTCTATTGAATCCAACCTGTAATTTAATCTCACTTTTATTGACCCACTTGCTGACAGTTTCAATATTATCAATCGATAAATCCAGTGGCTTTTCACAAAAAATATGTTTGCCTCCATCGATAGCCTTTTTGATGATATCTACATGTGTTGTGGTGGGCGAACAAATAAAAACAGCGTCTAGCTGTTCATGATTAATGGCTTCTTCTTCAGATTGTGTTACAACTGGGACGCCAAGTTCTTTTGCATAGTTCTGTTTATCTCTATTTGGATCGTAAGCTGTTATCACATGTGCTTCGGGAATCCTATAGAGTAAATTTTCTAAATGAACTTTACCGATTCGTCCTAGCCCGATTACTCCCACGTTGATTGTTTTCATAGTTTCTAAGTTACAGCATGTTTTTTAAGTACCAGTCATACCTTCTGTTTATTTCCTCTATTTCAGGAATATGCACGCCAACTTTTTCAACCACACAAGAAGCCGAAGCATGAGCAAAAGCTGCAGCTAATGTCATGTCATTCGTTTTATAAAATTGATATAAAAAGGAAGCAGCAAAAATATCACCTGCACCAGTTGGGTCGACTTCAACTACTGGATAACAAGCGAACTCAGATTGCTTACCGTTGTGGTGAATAACTACTGGTTTTTTGCCTTTTGTCATGACTAGGCAATTTGCTTTTTCTGCAATAATGGGAACTGCATATTCAAATCCTCGAATATCTTCGTCGCTCATAAATACTATATCCACGCTTGACAATAAGTCCCAATCCATTTCTTTCGGACTAACCTTACCATCCTCATCCCATTGCCTTAGCCAACCTTGAATTGTTGCAGCTACGAGGGCATTTGGAAATTGTATTAAAAAGGCATCATCAACTTCATCAGCAATCAAACAAAATTTTATGATCGATACATCTTGCCAGTTGTTAGGTAAATGATGTGATGACAATGATGTTGCTCTTTGATGTAAATACTGCGTCCTTCTACCCTCTTGATATATATTCTCAAAAACTGTTGTCTTATTGGAAGGAATTATTTCTAGCGCTATACTTCGCTCAGAAAATTTAGGTAAAAATTTAAAATCTTCACCGACACTTGTTAAGATGGCTGTCTTTAACCCAAGATGACTTGCCATGATACTAGAATAAGAAGCTGTGCCTCCAAGTATGTATTCGCCGTTATGAAGATCATGACATAAAAAACCAATACACAATAATTCAGGTACTTGCATTCTTACAGAAGTCTAGAATTATTCAATCAACGCTTGATACACCATATTTTGAAAAGTCTCTCTAGCTTGTAAATGGTGATAAGGCATCAATTGGATCATCATAATGGAAATAATATTTTCTTTAGGGTCAATTCTGAATACTGTACCAGCAGCACCTCCCCATCCGTACATACCTTCCGAACCTAATAGATTGGTATCAGCAACATTATTGACAACAGAAAAACCTAATCCAAACCCATTACCATTTCCTGGCATCACAACAGGTCCTCCATGATGTTTGACATCTGTGCAGTGATCTTCCAGCATTAGATCAAGAGTCTTTCTGCTGAGGTATCTATTGCCTCTATATTCGCCACCATTCAATAACATTTGACTAAAAATAAGATAATCACCCATGGTCGATGCCAGACCACCACCAGCCGACAGTAATTGTGTTGGCTTGGTATATGGGCTCATTGTATAATGGTCAATTACTGTTAACGAGTCTCCTTCTGTGTCTGTATAATTCGTTACCAATCGACTCGCTTTTTCTTGAGGAATAGAAAAATAAGTATTGTGCATACCCAAAGGTTGAAAGAGGGCATCATTTAAATAATCGTATAATGATTGACCAGATAGCACTTCAATTAGATAGCCAAGCACATCTGTGGACAAACCATATCTCCAAGCTGTTCCTGGTTCGAAATAAAGAGGTTGGCTCGCAAGCCAATTGACAAAATCAGCATTACTTTCGTGGCTTCTTCTACTGGTCGCTCTATATAAAGAATCAACATATCCACCACCCCAGCCATAACCAATTCCACTCGTGTGTGTCAATAAATCAGTAATTGTCATTTTATTTTTTGCCTCGACAACTCCATTTTCCCCATCATATACATTCATGTTTTTAAATGCAGGTATGTACTTTTCAACAGGATCACTCAAATCAAATAAGCCTTCTTCATAAAGCATCATTAAACCGACTGAAGCAATTGGTTTTGTCATCGAATAAATTCGCCAGATGTGATCTTCTGTTAATGCAGTTTGTGTACCTAAATCTGCATACCCATACGTATCCGAATGTACTAATTGACCATCACGTATAATGGCGCTTTGCACTCCAGCCAATTTACCTTCGTCTACATACCGATGCATGCGTTTGTCTAGACGCTCCAATCTATCTTTATCAAACCCATATCTAAGATTGTCTTTTTCTACAGGCACCAATTGTGCGGAAGCAGTAACTGTAAGTAATGCACAACATAAAATGACAATAAATCTCATACTATATTTTAAGCTAATTTCGGAAAATTATACTCGACTGATTCTAAATCTTTTTTATAATGTTTGGCTGCCTTAATGAGTAATAGCATTGCGATAATCCCAGGGATAAATGTCAACATAAATGCCCATCGCAAGCTTTCGTCTCCAAATTGAGCTGTCAACTTATCACTCATGACCCCAACTAGTAATGGTCCAAATCCTAGTCCAATAAAATTAAGTATAAAAAAGAAAACAGATGATGCAAAAGCACGCATTTTGGCATTTACTAAACTGTGCGTGACTGCAAGCCCTGGCCCTAAATACAAAGCCGTTAAGCTACCAGTAAAAAAAGTCATTCCCATAGCAAGGGTCGGATTTGGCGTTAAGTACAAAACAAGTGCGGGTATAATATTTAAGACTCCAGCAATTAAAGGCACCCACATGTACCACCTCATATCACTCTTTCTTTTTTTGTCCGCTAAATATCCACCTAAATAGGTTCCTATAAATCCGCCAACACCTGTCGTTAATCCCAGTACTATTCCTGCAGTAACTATATCAACACTATGTACTCTTTGTAAAAACGAAGGTAAAAAATTCCCTACTCCATAAGTCGTGAATGTGTGGAAGCCAGCTGCAAATGCACAATAGACAAATGTTTTCTTTGAAAGCAAATGACGCATGGTTTCCATCACCGTAGGATCAGGTACTGCAGATGCCACATTCTCTCCAAAAGCATCAACAGCATGGTCTGATTGACCTTTGACTGGTTCTTTGATTGTAAAGTAAACAACCAAGGCAAAAAGAATCCCTGGTAATCCAAGTGCATAAAATGCCATTCTCCAACCATAATATCGAGCAATTACACCGCCTACGATATAACCCAATAAAATACCAATATAAATTCCAGTAGAATAAATAGATAGAGCAGTGGCCCGTTTTTCTGGTGGAAAATAATCAGATATAATAGAATGCGCTGGTGGACTTCCTCCTGCTTCACCTATACCCACACCAATTCTTGCAAACAGGAGGTGTGTAAAATTCATAGCTCTTCCAGATATGGCAGTCATAGCAGACCAAACAGCCAAACTTAAAGCCACGACATTTTTACGATTATTTAAATCCGCATATCTGGCAATTGGAATACCTAAGACAACATACAAGGCCGCGAATGCCAGGCCCGTCAATAAGCCTAATTGTGTATCACTTAAACCCAGTTCAGCTTTTATAGGTTCTTGAAGTATGACAAGGATTTGCCTGTCAATGAAGTTGAACGTATACATAATGGTAAGCATGATTAGGACATACCATTTGTATCTGCCAGTTGCAGGTGTAGACATTAATTCAGTTTTATCCTCATGACATAATCGTCACAAGTCATGTACAATATAGAATAATCTGAATTGAATGCACAATTTGAAGTTGCTTCTCCTGAATCTATCCTTCCAAGAACTTCACCTTCCGGGGTAAATACCCAGACACCTCCGGCAGCTGTTGCAAAAATTGTTCCGTCAGGCATAATTTTCATGCCGTCTGGAAGTCCTTTCCCTGGTTTACCTGTTACATCGAAAAATACTCGTTCATTGGAGATTTCTCCATTTTCACTTATATCGAAAGCGTTCCAAATAGCTTTATCCGGATCGGAGTTAGCGACATACAATGTCCGCTCATCTGGAGATAAAGCCAAACCATTTGGTCTTGTCATGGAATCGGTAAGTAAGGTCAATACCCCATCATTACCGTATCGATATACACCTTGGAAATCAATTTCCTTTGCTGGATCATTGACATTCCCAACTAACCCATAAGGTGGATCAGTAAAATATAAGTTCCCCTTGCTATCGTAAATGGCATCATTCGGACTGTTGAAACGTTTCCCTTCCCACTTGCTAACGATCGTCACAAAAGAAGATTCTGGACTATCCAATGGCGCATTCATTCTTGCCATTTGCCTGTCACCATGTTGGCACATCACCAATCGACCTTGTGGGTCTAGGATTAAACCATTTGAACCGGGTTCACCTCCTCGTTCTTCAAGTCCAGTATATCCTGAAGGCGAGATGTACACTTCGGCACCTTTCGCCTCAGTCCACTTATAAATAGTATTAGTAGGAATTTCAGAAAACAATAAATAATTACCATTCTCAATCCACAAAGGTCCTTCTGTCCACTGATAGCCTTCTGCTATTTTTTCTATATATGCACCTGGTTTTACAATTGTATTAAATCGCTCATCTACTACAATGACTTGACCAATAGCATCTGTGTTTTCTTGTTGCATTTTTGATGTTTCTGAATTAGGTTTACAAGAGACGAATAAAGTCCCTAGAAATAAGATTGTGATCAAATCGATTTTCATAATTTTAATATTGATGGGTTGACAACAATGCATATATCATGAGTCAATGACTGTACCACCAAATTAACGTTTTAAGCCAAATTATATAGATTTATGTAAATTAGAATATGAAGTTTATTATCAGCCTTTCAATTATATTATTATCATTTTCTAGTATTAGTCAACAATCTCTTAATGCTAAACTTGGATATCCGGAAGATGCGAAACTTCTAATTATACATGGCGATGACCTTGGTGTAGCACATTCCAAAAATGAAGCAAGCATTCTAGCTATGAGAGTTGGGATGGTAAATTCGGCTAGTATCATGATGCCTTGTCCATGGGTTGAGGAGGTTGCTGTATATGCTCGTGAAAACGAACAGGCTGATTTGGGATTACATCTTACTTTGACCAATGAATGGTACGATTACAATTGGGGACCAGTCGCCTCCAAAGACAAGGTACCTAGCCTGATCAATGAAAATGGATTCTTGCATGCGGATTGTCTAGTCTTTGGTCAAAACGCTACGGTAGAAGAAGCCGAAATAGAATTGCGTGCGCAAATAGAAAAAGCATTGCGTATGGGTATACAGCCTACGCATTTTGATACGCATATGGGCTGCTTGGTATTCAGTTCGCCAGACATGTTTGAAGTTTATTTAAAATTAGGCAGAGAATACAAAGTTCCAGTAATGGTGTCGCGATTATTTCTACAAGCTGCCAGTCAAGCATTTTTAGATAAAATGACCAAAGAGGATATCATTGTTGAAAATGTGCTTAGTGCAGGACCAGCTGATTATGACAACGGTATGGAAGCATTTTATACAAATGTACTTAATGAATTAGATGCAGGTGTGCACGTACTACTCCTCCATTTGGCATTTGACAATGCAGAAATGCAAGCCATTACTCGAGGTCAGGAATATTGGGGATCAAGATGGCGCCAGCAAGATTTTGATTTTTTTACAAGTAATAAATGTAAGCGGCTACTGGAGGAGAATAATATTCAGCTGGTTACTTGGAGAGATATTGGAAAAGCAATGTTTAAATAAAAATGATTTAATTATTATTCATCTCTTTTTTTTAAAAGAAGCAAATAAATATTTAGATATTACTTAAAGGTAATTTTAAAACGCAATACCGATTTAATGAACAATGGACATTTAATGCTGGTATTCATGGCATGTACTATGATCTCAATAGAGATGTTGTCATCTCTTATGATTTTAAATGGAATGCAAGTTGGCGATCAAAATTAGAAATCTATTACCAGCATTTATCTAATGTGCCGGTTGCTAAAGACAGCACTGCATTTTCTATATTAAATGTAGGTGCAGATTTTGGCTTCCCAACAGAAATAGGAGAACTAGTGAATGAAGGTGGTGGAACTAATCGAGTCGTAGAGTTAACGATCGAAAAATTTTTTAATCAAGGATTCTATCTTTTAACAACAGGATCTGTTTTTGAATCAACGTATAGTACACTTGATGGTATGGAACGTAACACTGCTTTTAATATGTTGCTAATTTTTTAGTCGGGAAAGAGTTTAATTTGGGAATACAAAAACGACATAGGTTTACCATTGACACAAAGTAACAACAGCTGGTGTCAGATATTATACACCGGTGGATTTGGCAGCTTCTATGGTAAATGAAATAGAAGTCTTTGATGAAAGTAGAGCCTTTGCCGAACAATATGACAACTATTTTAGATGGGACATTAAAATCGGCTGTAAACTGAATAGTGCAAAAAGAAAATTTAGTCAGTCATTTTATTTGGACATTCAGAATGTGACCAATCTGGAAAATATATTCCGCAAATCATACAACAGAGTTACAAACCAAGTGAATGATGTTTTTCAATTAGGATTCTTTCCTAACATTATGTATAACATTGAGTTTTAATTTTGAGTGTCCTTCATTTGTTTTCTATACAGCAGAGTTATTCTGATTATGACTATTCTGTTTAGTAAGTTTGAATATCAAATCCCATGAACTCATCAAAATTCGCTAATTATAAGTTGTCTGGACAATGTATTTTATTACCCTTCTCCAGAATACA
>CAYVFU010000091.1:11763-17722 GCA_964450495.1 uncultured Saprospiraceae bacterium
TCGCTAATTATAAGTTGTCTGGACAATGTATTTTATTACCCTTCTCCAGAATACAACACATGTAATGTATGCTTTTGTCATCAAATACAGAAGTCCATCTGTTGCCACTCATTTTTTAATACCTATCAAATCAAAAAAAATAACATTCCTGTCTCCTTTCTGTTATTTTTGTGTAAATCACAACCATGGAAAAAATAGCTCCGTATAAAGCAAGCAATAAGATTCGCATCTTGACTGCAGGATCTTTATTTGATGGACACGATGCTGCGATCAACATCATGCGCAGAATCATCCAACGCTCAGGAGCTGAAGTCATTCACCTCGGACACAATCGGCCAGTGCACGAAATCGTGGATGCTGCTATCCAGGAAGATGTCCAAGGAATCGCAATTACTTCCTATCAAGGTGGACACAATGAGTTTTTCAAATACGCTTATGACTTGCTTAAAGATAAAGGAGCTGGACACATTAAATTATTTGGTGGAGGAGGTGGCACAATTCTTCCAACTGAAATAGAAGAACTACATGACTATGGCATCACCAGAATATACTCACCAGACGATGGAAGAGAGATGGGCCTACAAGGTATGATCAACAACCTTTTAGAAGCTTGTGACTATCCTGTCGGCGCTCAATTAAATGGACAATTAAAAAAAATAACTACTAAAGATCAGCCATCAATTGCTAGGCTTATTTCTGCAGTCGAAAATTATCCTGAAGACAATACGGATTGGGTTAATGAATTAAAAGACAAAGTCAAGGACACGAATATTCCTGTATTGGGTATAACTGGTACTGGCGGTGCTGGAAAATCTAGTCTTGTTGACGAACTCGTGTTGCGCTACCTGAGGCAGTTTCCCGAAAAAACACTTGGTATCATTTCAGTAGACCCGTCAAAACGAAAAACTGGCGGCGCTTTACTGGGAGACAGAATCCGTATGAATGCCATTTCGGAATCACGGGTATTTATGCGTTCTCTTGCAACTAGGCAATACAATCTTGCACTAAACAAGCACATTGATGCGGCAATCTCTATAATGAAACATGCAGGCTTTGACCTCATCATTTTGGAAACATCAGGTATTGGTCAATCCGATTCGGAAATTGTCGATCATGCTGATTTATCTGTCTATGTGATGACTCCAGAATTTGGTGCAGCTTCACAATTGGAGAAAATTGACATGCTTGATTTTGCAGATATTATTGCCATCAATAAATTCGACAAACGTGGTGCTCAAGATGCATTACGAGATGTCAAAAAGCAATACATGCGCAATCATGATTTGTGGGATACTCCGATGGAAGAGATGCCTGTCTATGGTTCGATCGCTTCTCAGTTTAATGACCCTGGTGTGAATGCCCTATTTAATGCCTTGATGCTAAAATTATTTCCAGACGAATTAAAGTCAATGGAAGTCAAAGGTGAAAGTGAAAAACAATACATCATTCCACCTGCAAGAGTTCGCTATCTGTCCGAAATTACTGAAACCATTCAACGATACGACGAAGAGACACAAGTGCAAAGTGAGATCGCACGTGGATTATTCTCCATTAAAAATACTCGGGATTTAATTTCGAAGCAAGACGGTATAGATGATGCCATTAAATCACTCGATGCTGTTCAAGACGATTTATCTCAAGAGTTATCAAAAGACTCTAAGTTAATTTTGGATAACTGGGAAGAGAAAAAGAAGAATTACAAAGCTGATGAATTTGTGTATCAAGTCAGAGATAAAAAAATCACTGTTGACAATTATACCACTACCCTATCTCAAAATAAAGTCCCTAAAGTCGTTTTACCAAAGTTTAAAGATTGGGGAGAAATTATCCGGTGGGTAAGACAAGAAAATGTGCCTGGCGAATTTCCATTTACTGCAGGTGTATTTCCTTTTAAAAGGAAAGGCGAAGATCCTACCAGAATGTTTGCTGGTGAAGGCGGACCAGAACGAACCAATAAGCGCTTCCATTATTTGTCAAGTGGCATGCCAGCAAAGCGATTGTCTACTGCTTTTGATTCTGTCACCCTTTACGGGAATGACCCTGATCATCGTCCTGACATTTATGGCAAAGTGGGTAATTCTGGTGTAAACATCAGTTCGCTTAATGATGCTAAAAAACTATACTCTGGATTTGATCTTTGCAATCCAAATACATCTGTATCAATGACCATCAATGGACCAGCAGCGACGATCTGTGCATTTTTTATGAATGCTGCTATTGACCAACAATGTGAATTGTATATCAAAGAACATAAGCTCGAACATTTGGTTGAAGCTGCTTTTGAAAAGTACTATGATAAAAAAGGCTTAACCAGACCGACATACAATGGCGATGTCCCAGAAGGAAATGATGGTCTTGGCTTAATGCTGCTTGGCTTGACAGGAGATCAAATATTGGATGGCGGCATATACGATCAATTAAAAGAAAAAGCACTTAAAGCTGTTCGAGGTACGGTGCAGGCAGATATATTGAAAGAAGACCAAGCGCAAAACACTTGTATTTATTCCACCGAATTTTCATTAAAGTTGATGGGTGACATGCAAGAGTATTTTATAGATAATGGTGTTCGTAATTTTTATTCTGTTTCCATATCCGGTTATCATATTGCAGAGGCTGGTGCAAATCCAATTTCTCAATTGGCATTTACCTTGTCCAATGGTTTCACTTTCGTGGAATATTATCTAGCTCGTGGTATGGACATTAATGATTTTGCACCAAACTTATCTTTCTTTTTCTCTAATGGTGTGGATCCAGAATATGCTGTGATTGGAAGAGTAGCCAGACGTATTTGGGCAAAAGCCATGAAATATAAATACAATGCTAACGAACGTTCACAAAAATTAAAATACCACATCCAAACTTCCGGTCGATCACTACACGCACAAGAGATTGATTTTAATGATATTCGTACAACGCTTCAAGCATTGTATGCGATTTATGACAACTGTAATTCGTTACACACCAATGCCTATGACGAAGCCATCACAACACCAACGGAAGAGAGTGTCCGACGAGCAGTTGCTATCCAGATGATCATCAACCACGAGCTTGGACTAGCCAATAATGAAAACCCATTGCAAGGTGCATTCATCATTGAAGAATTGACAGACTTAGTCGAGGAAGCAGTCCTGGCAGAGTTTGATCGAATCACAGAACGAGGAGGCGTACTAGGTGCTATGGAAACCATGTACCAACGAAGCAAAATCCAAGAAGAAAGTTTGTATTACGAGACATTAAAACATACAGGTGAATATAAAATCATTGGTGTCAATACTTTCTTATCTTCGAAAGGCTCACCGACAATCATTCCTAAAGAAGTGATTCGTGCAACCACAGAAGAGAAAGAATTGCAGATAAAAAATCTAAATGCTATTCACACCGCAAAAAAAGACATCATACCTAACGCGATAAAATCTTTACAACAAATTGCAACGGAAAATGGGAATGTATTTGACTCATTAATGGAAGTGACAAAGGTTTGTACGCTTGGTCAAATTACGGATGCGCTGTTTGAGGTTGGGGGGCAGTATCGTCGCAGCATGTAGGGTTTTGCCTTTGGCAAAAAGTGTTGAGCCTGCCTGTGTACAGGCGAGTTATGAGTTTTACCTATCGGCAAAAAGTTGGGCTCAGCAATGAGATCGACTGCAATTATTACCTCTAGCATATCAGTTCTTTGCGAAATCCAACCACATTAATCTACTTAAAATACATATCTTCATATTCTATAATATCTCCAAAAAATAATTTTTAGAACAAGTGAAAGTTTGTATTGCTGAGAAACCTTCCGTCGCCAGAGAAATCGCACAAGTCGTTGGTGCATCCAGCCGAAAGGATGGGTACTTTGAAGGGAATGGCTATGCAGTTACTTGGACCTTTGGACACTTTTGTACGCTGTATGCTCCTGATGATTATAGCCCTACCTGGAAGAGATGGAACCTGGATAGTTTGCCGATGCTTCCAGAAAAATTTCTGACTAAATTGATGAACGATAGTGGCGTCAAGAAGCAATTTAAGGTTATCAAAAAGTTGTTTAAGCAAGCCTCAGTAGTGATTAATTGCGGTGATGCTGGGCAGGAAGGTGAGTTGATACAACGGTGGGTAATTAAGGAAGCGAAGTATTCTGGTGAGGTAAAGCGATTGTGGATATCTTCACTCACCAAGGAGGCCGTTAAAGAAGGCTTCGAACATTTGAAAGCAGGTAGTGATTTTGACTCACTCTTTTTTGCTGGGAGTGCAAGAGCCATTGGCGATTGGTTGTTGGGCATGAATGCAACGAGGCTCTACACCTTAAAGTACGGTGGTGGTAAGCAGGTCTTGTCTATAGGGAGAGTACAGACTCCTACCCTAGCGATGCTCGTCGCCCGTCATAAAGAAATCATCAATTTTGTATCGTCTCCATTCTGGGAATTACATACCGTCTATAAGTCAGTCCAATTCAAATACGAGAAAGGTCGATTCCAAACTATCGAAGAAGGCCAGGGTTTATTACAGCGAATTAAAAATAAGCCATTTACAATCGTCTCATTCACAAAAAAGAAAGGGAAGGAATATGCACCCAAATTATTTGACCTTACCGGATTGCAGGTACATTGCAATAAGCGCTTTGGTTATTCTGCTGACATGACATTAAAACTTGTACAAAAATTGTATGAACAAAAACTGGTCAGCTACCCACGTGTCGACACCAGCTTTTTACCAAATGATGTTTATCCAAAAATTAAAGGCATACTCAGCAAACTGAAAACTTATCAAGAATTCACTCAGCCTTTGTTGTCCAAGCCCATTAAAAAATCAACTAGAGTTTTTAATGATAAAAAAGTAACGGATCATCATGCCATTATCCCAACGGGTGTACAAGCACCAGTACCCAACGATCAGCAAAAAGTATACGATGCAATCTGTAGGCGATTTATAGCAAATTTTTATCCCGAATGCGACGTCAACAACACCACTGTTATAGGTGAATCAGACGGACTGCGGTTTAAAGCTACAGGAAAAGAAATTGTCAACCCTGGCTGGAAGGTACTCTTCCATAAATCAGCTACTAAGTCCACTGACGAGAATAAAAAAGAAGAGGAAACTATTTTACCAGCATTCACGAAAGGAGAATCTGGTCCACACAGTCCTGCTCTTGTCGAAAAGAAAACTCAACCGCCCAAATACTATACAGAAGCAACTTTACTTCGTGCTATGGAAACAGCTGGCAAGACTGTCGATAATGAAGAACTACGCGACTTGATGAAAGAAAATGGCATCGGCAGACCGTCCACTCGAGCAAACATTATCGAAACATTATTCAAGCGAAAATACTGCTATCGAAAACGCAAATTAATTATGCCTACCGATTTGGGCATTCAATTGATTGACACTATTGAAAACCATCTATTGACATCAGCTGAATTGACCGGGCAATGGGAAAGAAAACTGAGAATGATCGAGCAGAATGAATACAACCCAGCTGTATTTATTCAAGAAATGAAAGATATGACGGATGCGCTTGTGACTGAAGTACGGCTGTCTAAATCAAGTTCCAAAATTGATGTGTCTCATTTGCCAGATAGATTTTCAAAATCTAAATTTAAAACCAAATCAAAACCTAAGTCAAAGTCGGGTTCTAGTCAGCAATCAAAGCCACCAAATAAAAAGAAACCTAAACCTAAAAAGAAAGAGATTACAGAACAACGTTGTCCCCAATGTCAGGTAGGAACTTTAATAAAAGGGAAAACGGCATACGGTTGCTCCCAATGGAAATCTGGCTGTCGATTCACCTTGCCCTTTTTATTTATGGGCAAAAAAATATCGGAAAATCAATACAAACGTTTGCTAGACAAGGGGTCGACAGTTTCATTAAAAGGATTCAAACAAGATGGAAATAAGGTCAATGGCTTGCTCCGATTTAATGACCAGTTTCAATTGGTCTTAGAACAGCCTAAAGTAGAAACAACTCAAAACACTAAAG
>CAYVFU010000092.1:0-17545 GCA_964450495.1 uncultured Saprospiraceae bacterium
AGTGTCTATGGATGATTACTGAATCGAAGGTCTAAGCCAAAGGCTCACAGGTCCGTACCTCTCGATTTATTCACCGACCCTACTTCACCCCATGCATTAATCTCTTCAGCAATGGATGACATAGAAGTGAAATAAATCCTAAACCTATTGGCACAATCGTAAAAATTAAAAAGAAGGTAGACAGACTATATTCGGCGGTAATTTTTTCGATATCTCCACCAATGTAGTGAGCCAGTTTATTACCTATAGCAATCGCCAGATAATATACACCAAACATAAATGCAATCATCCGCGTAGGTATTAATTTGCTTAAATAAGATAATCCCATTGGTGACAAACAAAGCTCACCTAAGGTATGGAATAAGTATGCGAGAACTAACCAAGCCATACTTAATTTAGCTGACTCAGCTCCAGAAGGTACACTCCAAGCTCCCATTGCAAGAAATCCAAATCCGACACCTAGAAGCGCTAGCCCTAAGAAATATTTCACCGACGCAGGTGGATTATATTTACTATCCCACCACTTCGTAAACAAAGGTGCAAAAATAATAATGTACAGTGAATTTAATATTGCAAACCAAGTCACTTGAACTTCTTTCCCTTCTGTTTGAAAATCTAAGTATAATTTGTAAGACACAATTCCCCAGATAATTAGAAAACTAGTCCCTAAAATAATGTTAGATAATGCAATCCTGTTAAAGGTCTTTCGGAAGAGTGAAATCAAAACATAAGTAATAATCCCAAGTGGAATGACAGTAACCAACAAATCAACTATTTTAAATGTTGTGGCTGCGCCTCCTTCTAATACTCTATTTGTAAAATCTCGGGTGTAGATCGGCAAGGAACCTGCTGCTTGTTCAAAAGCTGCCCAAAATACAATTGTAAATATGCAAAAAATCATAAAGGCAATTAATCGATCTCTTTCAATCTTCACATATCGAGGAATTCTCATGGCAAGTAATAGCACAAAAGAGACCAATGCCGTAATTGAAGCAGCCACATTATCGGTAAAGATGAAAGCTATTGCTGAAATAGCAAATACGGCTGTCAAAACGTAATCGACTATGGTAAAGTGATTGAGTACAACTCCTTCGGCACTTAATGCTTCTTCTTTTTCCTTTAGACTTTGTGTCGGTTTATCACCAATATGTCCAAACATGGATTGAGCAAAATAGAACTGTAACATACCTAAGAACATAAAAATACCTGCCAAGCCAAAACCGTAGGACCAGCCAATTACTTCACCGACCCATCCACAAAGCATGATACCTAAGAACGCACCTGCATTAACACCCATATAAAAGATATTATATGCGCCATCTTTTTTCTCATCGTGTCCATCATACATTTTAGATATGATAGAGGTCATATTCGGTTTGAAAAATCCATTACCTGCGATCAATAAGGCGATCCCTATGTATAGAGACATGGGTGTTTCTATGGCCATCGAAGCATGACCTAAAGTCATCAGCAATGCTCCAATCACAACTGCTAATCGATACCCGATTTTATTATCTGCAAGCCAACCACCGACTATCGGCGTTAAATAAACCAATGATGCATATATACCAAGTAGATGTAAGGCATCTTCACTAGACCAGCCCCATCCAGGATTATCACCTGTAATGACTCCAGTTAAGAAAATGACTAAAATCGATCTCATCCCGTAGTATGAAAACCGCTCCCACATCTCAGTAAAAAACAAAATAAACAACTGCGATGGATGCCCCATCACTTCTTGTTTGATCTCGAATCCAGTTGATTGACTCATATCTTTATTTCGTAGTTAATTGTATTAATATAATTATGCTAATTCAAAGCCTTCTGCTTCATCGTTGTCAGTAATTCCTTCATTTTCTTCTGCTCCATGTGTAAGCCTTTTAAGTGGTTTCAATATTAATATAAAGAACAGACCAATGACAACTGTGAAGATTAGAATACCCCAAAATATGTTTAAATCTCCAAATTTCTCTGAGCTTTCTCCAATAATACCAGCGACCTTATTTCCAAGTCCAGTGGCTGCAAAATAAACACCCATCAATAATGATGCATATTTTGCAGGAGCAAGTTTAGTAATAAAAGACAAGGCTACAGGTGAAGTACAGAGCTCGCCTATTGTATGAAATAAATAAGCTAGCACTAACCAGATCATACTTGAAGTCCCATTCTTTTCAAATTGCATTGCAGCAAATACCATAAATAGAAAGCCAAAACCCATAATAATGATCCCAGTGGCCATTTTAAATAAAGAAGAAGCTTCTTTTCCTTTTAATCTTCTTTTGGCCCAAATGTTTGCGATCAAGGTTGCAAAAAGAATAATAAAGCCTGCATTTAAACTTTGAAACATTACAGTAGGTACCTCCCAGCCACCAATTAATCTATTTGTTTTTTCATCAGT
This sequence comes from uncultured Saprospiraceae bacterium, assembly GCA_964450495.1. Lineage (GTDB taxonomy): Bacteria > Bacteroidota > Bacteroidia > Chitinophagales > Saprospiraceae > CALFUK01. The sequence goes on from CAYVFU010000092.1 coordinate 2,399, forward strand.
ATAGAGGTTCATTAAACCTCCAGCCTGTTCGAAAGCACCCCAAAAAATAATAACCATAATAAATGAAAGTAAAAGAACAAGAAACCGATCTTTGTATTTTTGCGAAGGTAAATTCTTGTAGATCATCATCAATAAACTGGTAATTGCTGTAATAAATAGAAATAGTAAACCATACTTCCATCCCAATCTATACCATCCAAATATTGAAAAACTTGTAAGAATTAATGTAGCCACTAATTGTGTGGGAGAACTAGGTAATTGAGAGAATAACTTACCATAAGAAACCTCTTTTGTATCAGCATCACCTTTTATCAAATTGCCCACATGTTTTAAATGTTTTTGACCCCAGATATATACTATTAACCCTAGTACCATTGCTATGCCTGCCAAACCAAATCCAGCATGCCAACCATATTTTTTTACAACAAATCCAACAACTAATGTAGATAACAGAGCTCCGAGATTTATGCCAATGTAAAAAATACTAAAACCTTTATCTCTTCTTATGTCCTTCTCTCCATAGAGCCCACCTACCATTGTTGAAATATTAGGTTTTAACAATCCTACTCCGACTATAATTAAGCCTAATCCTGTGTAAAAAGCCCATTCAGGAGTAAGAGCTAAAACACCATGTCCGAAACACAAAATAATTCCACCAATTAAAACTGCCTTTTTTTGACCTAGAAGTTTATCTGCAATCATACCGCCTGGTATAGATGCGACATATACTAACATTGTATACCACCCATAAAGGGCTAAAGCTTCTGTCTTAGTCCAACCTAAACCAGCCCCACGTTCATCAAACCCAACAGTTTTGGCTGTCATATATAAAACAAGTAATGCCCGCATGCCATAATAAGAGAATCTTTCCCACATTTCTGTGAAAAACAAAACATACAAGCCTATGGGATGTCCCCACAACTGAGGCTGATTATCAAGTGATTTCGACATTAGATATTATTTCTTTTGTGTGTAAAATAGACGATTTCATGTATTATCTATAATATTAACTGCTTTTATCTTGGCTCTCCAAATGCTTCCCAAACGCTTCCATTTCCCGATAAAAGTCTTCTCCAAATTTGCGAATGATGGCTTCTTTTAAAAATTGATAGACTGGTACTTTTAATTTCTCGCCAAGTTGACACGCTGCACTACAGATGTCCCATTCATCATATTCCATTCGCTGCAATCCTGATTGACTGTTTGATTTCATGCGAATAGGGTAGAGATGACAGGAGATTGGTTTGCGCAAAGTGGATTTGCCTTTTTTGTTGGCTTGTTCAATGCCGCATTGGGCAATGCCGTTCTTATCCTTAGTCATAAATACACAGGCCTTATCTGGCATGAGTTCCGTGCCTATATCTCGCATTCGCTTATAGTAGGTATGGAAGCCTTTTTCTTTTATCCGCTGTTTGTTTGCTTCTGGTAGAAATGTCATTATACGCTCTAAATCATTCTCTAAGAAATCTAATTCTTCGTCCGTTAATGGAGCACCAAAATCACCTTCCCAGCAACAGGCACCTTTACATTTTGTAAGGTTGCAGACAAAGGATTTAGTAAATAATTTCCTGCTTATCAGAACACCTTGTATAATAACCATGTTGTTAAATGTAACACTTGTTTTGTAAGTAAAAATTGGCGAATGTTAAGCTTAGCTAGTATAAGGCAAACACACGAGAATTTATCCTTTAAAAATAGTAACTTAGCACGCATTATAATCCATAAATTTTTTAGAAATAATTAATGAACTCACTTAAGCAAAAATTCTTCGAAAAATCCTCCGCTCTTCGTACTGAAATGAGAGCATACCTCAAAGAGAATGGAGATACCAAAGTAGACGAAGTTACACTCAAACAAGTCTTTGGAGGCATGAGAGGTGTAAAGAGTATGATTTGGGAAACTTCTAAACTTGATCCAAATGAGGGTATCAGATTTAGAGGATACTCTATTCCTGAATTGAGAGAGAAACTTCCGAAAAGAGAAGGAGATAAAGAACCCTTACCTGAAGCACTGTTTTGGTTGATGCTTGTGGATGAAATTCCGACACAAGAAGAAGTGAATTGGCTTAGTGATGAGTGGGAAAAGAGAAATAACATCCCTCAGCATACCTACGACTTATTAGATAATCTTCCAGATTCGACTCACCCGATGACACAGTTAATCGCTGCATTGTCATCTCTGCAGTCAGAAAGTGTGTTTTCAAGTCGATATGCAGATGGTATGTCAAAATCTGATTATTGGGATGCGACATTTGAAGATGCAATGAATCTTATAGCTAAGCTTCCTTTGGTAGCGGCATACATCTATAGGAAGACTTATCACAATGGCGAACATATCGCACCAGACAATTCATTGGACTGGGCTGGTAATTTTGCTCATATGCTAGGTGTTTCAGACAGTGAAGATTTTAAAAGCTTGATGAGATTGTATCTAACCATTCATGCGGATCATGAAGGTGGTAATGCTTCTGCGCATACAGTACATCTTGTTGGATCGACATTGAGTGATGCCTATCTATCATTGGCAGGTGGGATGTGTTCTCTAGCAGGACCTTTACACGGTTTGGCGAATCAAGAAGTAATCAAGTTTATTTTTGAGCTGGTAGAGACTGTTGGGACCGATACACCTACTAACGAACAAGTGGCTGATTTTGTCAAACAAACATTGGACAATGGAAGAGTTATTCCTGGTTATGGTCATGCAGTATTGAGACAACCAGATCCTAGATTTACTGCTCAGAGATTATTTGCAGAAGAATACATAAAGAGTAGTACTTATGTGAATATCGTTTGGCAATTGTTTGAAGTTGTACCTGGAATATTAGACAGTCTTGGTAAAGTGAAAAATCCTTGGCCTAATGTGGATGCACATTCAGGAGCAATCCTAGTTCACTATGGCTTGAAAGAGTATACATATTATACCGTGTTGTTTGGTGTCTCAAGAGCATTGGGTGTATTGTCTTCTCTAGTGTGGTCAAGAGCACTTGGCTTCCCATTAGAAAGACCTAAGTCAATGACTTATGATGCGATTAAAAGCTTTGTAAAAGAAAATGTATAATTGATGAATCTACCAGAAAATTTAAGCTACACAAAAGAACATGAATGGATTCTAATAAGTGATGACAAATCTACAGCAACCATAGGCATTACAGATTTTGCTCAATCAGAATTGGGAGAATTGGTTTATGTTGAAGTTGATACTGTAGGAGAGGAGATAGCCAAAGATGAAGTATTTGGTACAGTGGAAGCTGTAAAAACGACCTCTGATTTGTTCATGCCAGTATCAGGAAAAATAGTAGAATTTAATCCAGCACTAAATGAAGATGAAGGAGATAATCCAGGGCTAATCAATGAAGATGCATATGGAGAAGGTTGGATAGTGAAAATTGAAATCACTAATCCAGAAGAGTTAACAGAGTTGTTGACCAATGAGGCATATAAAGCTTTGATTTCATAGTTGTTTGTAAAAATAAGTCGACAATAGTATTTGCTAGTGTCGATTGATCATACATATCTACACAAATAAATAGTCACGAAAATTCATTTTTGTAATTGTAATTTTCTGCGATCATCTAACCAGTGATTGTGTTACTTTTGCATTCTAATCCTAACTAAAATGAATAGAAACTTAGCACTAGAATTTGTGCGTGTAACTGAAATTGCTGCCATTAACTCAGCTCGTTGGATGGGACGTGGAGAAGAAAAAGCAGCAGATCAAGCCGCTGTCGATGGCATGCGTAAAATGCTTGATACCATAGAATGTGATGCCACCGTTGTGATCGGCGAAGGCGAACGAGATGAAGCCCCAATGCTTTATATCGGAGAGAAAGTCGGCACAGGAAAAGGTATTGTTTTGGAAATTGCTCTTGACCCATTAGAAGGGACAACCATTTGTGCTACTGGAGGATACAACGCGACCTCCGTCATGGCAATCGGCGAAAAGGATTCATTGCTCCATGCGCCTGACATTTATATGAAGAAAATTGCTGTTGGTCCTGAAGGTGTCGGGTTAATCGATATCAGAGATTCTGTGACTCAAAATCTGGAACGATTAGCCGAACGGAAAAGATGTACCATTTCTGATTTGACGGTCTCTATTTTAGACAGAGAACGACACCATGATTTGATTAGAGAAACTAGAGAGTCTGGAGCAAGAATCCAATTGATCGGTGATGGGGATGTATCGTCTTCTATAGCTACGGCGTTGCCAGACAGTGGGATTGATTTGATGGATGGAATAGGTGGCGCTCCTGAGGGAGTAATATCTGCAGCAGCAATGAAATGCTTGAGGGGAGAATTCCAAGGTCAGTTGGTTGCCATCGGAGAGGACCAAGTAGAGAGAGCTCAAAAAATGGGCTACGAAAATCTAGATAAAATTTATCGTACAGCAGATCTTGCTGGTGGTAATGTGATGTTTGTCGCAACAGGTGTCACTGATGGAAGTTTGCTTAAAGGCGTAAAATTTAAGGCTGGTGGAGCAACGACACATTCTATTGTGATGAGAAGTGCTTCTGGAACCATTCGGAATATCACAGCTCAACACAGTTTTGATAGAAAACCAATTTACTAAGCATAACCTTTTAACCTTATAGAATTATAACCATATGAAATCTTACGGCTATAAAAATGAATCAATTGATCTCCAGAAAATTGGATTGGACAAAACCACAATCTATTGGAATCTAACTCCTGCAGCATTGATTGAAAAAACCATTTCAACAGGACAAGGAGCACTTGCTTCTTCGGGAGCTCTGACTATTGACACAGGTAAATTTACAGGAAGATCTCCTAAAGACAGATATATAGTAGAAGATGATATCACCAGAGAGGATGTAGATTGGGGTGACATCAATCAACCTGTAACACCAGAGCAATTCGATATACTTGAAGAGGCTGTCATCAAGCATTTAAATTCTAAAGATGAGATATATGCCAGAGATGGTTATGCATGCGCAAGTTTAAATTACAGACTTAATATTCGTGCGTACACAGAATTTCCATGGCAAAATTTATTTGTACACAACATGTTTCTTCGACCAAAAAAGAAGGATGTTGAATCTATTGATCCCGATTGGGAAATTTTTGCAGCACCTAGCTATCATGCCAATGCGGAAGAAATAGGCATAAGTGATTCTAATTTTGCCATCATCAATTTTACAAAACAGAGAATCATCATTGGTGGGACTGCATATACAGGTGAAATTAAGAAAGGTATTTTTTCTGTCTTGAATTTCATTCTACCTAAAAACAACAATATCCTATCCATGCACTGCTCTGCTAATGTGGGTAAAAAAGGAGATACAGCATTATTTTTTGGCTTATCAGGTACAGGTAAGACAACCTTATCTACAGACAATGATCGAAAGTTAATTGGTGATGACGAACACGCTTGGGCCACAACCAGTGTATTTAATTTTGAAGGCGGCTGCTACGCAAAGACAATAGATTTATCAGAAACGAAAGAGCCTCAGATTTATAAAGCCATCAAGTTCGGTGCAATGTTGGAAAATGTTGGCTTTTTTGATGAAGCGAACAGAGCTGTGGACTTCAGTGATAAATCTAAAACGCAGAACACACGTGTGAGTTATCCTATTTATCACATAGATAATATTGTATATAATTCCAGAGGAGAAATTCCAGAGAATGTTTTCTTTTTAACCTGTGATGCTTTCGGAGTACTGCCTCCGATCTCCAAGTTGACTAAAGCGCAAGCTATGTATCATTTCTTATCTGGATACACAGCAAAAATTGCAGGAACTGAAGCTGGTGTGGATGAACCAGAGGCGACATTCTCAGCTTGTTTTGGTTTGCCTTTCTTACCTCTAAAGCCAACAGTTTATGCTGATTTATTAGGCGAAAAAATAGAAGCTGGTCAAGAGAGATTGCAAAAAAAGATAAATGTGTGGTTGGTAAACACTGGCTGGAGTGGTGGACCATTTGGAAGCGGTGCAAGAATGGAATTGGCGTATACAAGAGCGATGATTAAAGCTGCGCTTACTGGAGTCTTGGATGATGTCGAATATCAGACGGAGCCATTCTTTGGATTGGAAGTCCCTAAAGCTTGTCCAGATGTGCCAAACGCATTATTGTATCCAAGAGACACCTGGCCGAATGAAGAAGAGTATGATGCTCAAGCCAAAAAGTTAGTTGAATTGTTTAAAGGTAATTTTAAGCAGTATGAGGCAAGTGCGTCAAAGGAGATTCAGGCGGTGTTATCTTAAACTAACTAGTTAGTGAAATGATTCAATTTTGAGCGTCCTTGTAGGTGTCCCGCCTCAAGAACGCTTTAGCTTGAGAAGATAGTCTTTACATACTTCTACGGGAATATCTGGCGGGACTATATTCTGAACATAAGTCAGAGTATGGGGCATCTTTTTTCTATCCATACCAAAAGGGTTGTCTGATTTTATCGTGTAGATAGATTGCATGATATGTATGAGATTTGTAAAAAATCTCAAAATGACGTCAATTGAACCTACTACATTATTACTGGCTGTAATTGTCACATCCGTCTTTGTTTTTATTATTACCTATATCTATTTTAAGCTAAAACTGAACTATTTTGACAAACAACAAAATCATTTTCTAGAAGCAAGTTCCCTATTAAAAGAAGAACTTAAGCAAGAAAAAGAATTGCTAAAAGAAGAGAAAAAGGAAAAGCAAGGTTTACTACAGCAATTGTCCATTCTGAAAACAGATTTTAAACATTTGCGCAAAGCTTATGATGATCAATTGAATGACAGAGAAGGACAACTCCATCAATTTGAGTCTATAGCCAGACGAGTATTACATCAACAATCCAATCAAGCTTCTGAAGAACAACACATAAAACTGAAATCCATCTTACAACCTCTCCAACAACGCATCAATCAATTTGAATTGAAAGTTGAACGAAGCCACACAGAATCTGTAAAACGACACCAATCACTTAAGGAGCAGATTCATTTTCTCAGCCAACGAAGCCAACAGATTGGGGAAGATGCGAATAGACTTGCTAAGGCACTCAAAGGCGATTTTAAGCAGCAAGGTAACTGGGGGGAATTGATACTCGAGTCTATCCTCGACAAGTCTGGCTTAGTCAAAGGACGAGAATACACCATCCAACAATCAGAGCGAGACGATGATGGTAGATTAAAAAAACCTGATGTGGTCGTCCATTTACCAGACGGTAAGAAAATCGTCATTGATTCAAAGGTATCGTTAAACGCATATAATCAATTGATCAATACAGATTCAAAAGGAGAGTGTGAAGAATACCAGCAAGCGCATCTAATTGCTGTACGCAGACATATCGATCAACTTGCTTCTAAAGCATACCATGATTTATATAAAATGGAAAGCCCTGATTTTGTCTTGATGTTTATTCCCATAGACACTGCATTTAGTGTTATAGAAACAAATGGTAAACTGTACAGTTATGCTTACGATAAGAATATTGTTATTGTCACTCCGTCAACTTTATTAGCAACATTAAAAACCATTGAGACTCTATGGCGCAATGCAAAACAGAACCGAAATGCCATTGAAATTGCGGATGAAGCTGGTAAGATGTATGATAAATTTGTTGGCTTTATAGATGATATGGAAAAAATAAATAAGCAACTAAATACTGTTCAGCATAGTGTGCAAGATTCAATGAAGAAGCTGCATAGTGGACAGGGTAATTTGGTGAGACGTGCTGAGAAAATTAAATCCTTAGGTGCAAAAGCGAATAAACAATTGAACGGGAAGCATGTATTTGAGGCAATTGGAGAGTAGCTAGCAATGCTAAGCCGAGGACTTTAGATCAATAGGAAAAATAAAAAAATCCTTCACCACAGTGGTGAAGGATTCTAATCTCAAATAACGAACTAAAACATAATCTATCTACCAGCTATATTGCCACGTCCATTTCTATTAGTTAAATTAACATCATTTACGGCATCTGCAATTTCGTAGCCTAAGCGCAATCCTTCATCACAATCCATTCTGACATGCACGCCCAATGGAATTCTAGAATAAGCATTTTCATACGCCATATCACTTATTGTCGTGTATGTTCTTGGTGCTGATTCGAATTCAGTTCGACCTACATGTGAGCGATCTGTGAATGTCAAGTCATCTCCAAAGAAATCTATGAATACACCACCTGCAGCAGAAGCAAAAGTTGAATGACCTGATGGGTAACCTGGGAAAGTAGGGTTAGGCCATGGTACTATTCGGAATAAGTTTGTCTGAAAACTTGGATCAATAAACTCATGAATGAAAACGTTCGGACGCATAACCATATGCTCATACTTATCTGCCCATGCTGATACAGCTGCATCATTCAAAGAAAATCCAAGTTTTAGATTTAGATACAACGCTTCACCAAAATCTAAGTCTTCTTGTTCGATCAATTGGTTTGCTATAGAGAATTGTCTTGCAGGTGGACTGAATACAATATTTGTCACATCATCACTCCAAAACTCTGCTATCCAATACTGCTCTCCTTGATTTTCTTTCGCACTATTATTGGCATCATACACTTCTTGCATTTGTTGGAAGTATTCGCTGTTTGGATTTTCACTGTACATCAATGGGTCTACAGAACTTGTCTCTCGAGAGGAAATGACAAAGGTTCTTACTTCTTCCCAATATGGAAATAATGCTCTTTCAGGATCAGCTGAATACGTCCAGAAGCCATCACCAACAGGTGGTTCGTAAGATCTAGGCTGTGGTTCTAAGATTTGCTCTTCTGCAGCTAGATCAGATTGTGAAAATTCGATAATCTCTTCAGCTACTTGTTGACCCCAAGCTAAGGATTCTTCAATGTCGAGTTCTAGTAAACCTTCGCTTAGATTTGCCTGCATTGTTGTTTCTAATTCTCCTATCATCGCTCTTGAGTTTGCAGGAAGATTCAGCATAAAATGGTCCATCACAGTAGCATAAGCTTTATTCAATGCTAATTCTACATCGACATCTCTACTAAAGTCATTAGTGCTTATGTTAAGGCCTCTAACGATTCTTTCCGCAGAGTCATAATCGCGCATTGCAGGGGCTGCTGTCTCATATGCTGCTAGATGGATATAAGCCAACGCTCTAGCTGTAGCTGTTGGTCTCATACCTTCTGCATATCGATCTATTTCAAGGAATAAGTCAGTCCAAGCTGTTGGGATACTTGCATCCAATGATTCAGTATCCATATCGAATTCAGCATCATCATCATCATCATTAGGCCCATTGTTTCCTTGACCTCGATTATTATTTCCGTTGGCGAAATTCTCGCTTATGACATCTGTATCTAAGTCATCAGAACAAGAAGACAATAGACCTACCATTAAGATTAGGGACCAGAAACTTAATTTTAAAACTTGCATAAATATTAGTTTTGTTAGTGAATAATATGATCAGAGTTTCTGATCGTTTGAATTGAAAAATGAAATTGATTTTGTAAATTATTTATGCATATAGAATCTCTTTTCTTTACTAAGCAAGGATTGCTCAAGTTGTACTCTTTAAGTTTGAGATTTATTTAATTTTTTTCCCAATAGGCTTCAGGATGAGCACTTTCATTTTGTAACTGAGCTAGATAATGTGGACATTATTCTTTATAGTGTGGTGGATTGGCTATTTTAAAAGTCAAAATTTTATTAGGTATGAATAGTTTTAAATGGATAGTGTGCTTTTCAATCCTTGTCTTTTTTTTCTCTTGTAAAAGTGATAAGGACTCTGCTAAGAAAGAACTAACTGATTCAAGCGAAAAAATAGAACAATCCAATTTATGGGTCAACTATGCGGGTGACTCTGATATGCCTAAAATTGTATTGGTATCAGGAGATGAGGAATATAGGTCTGAAGAAGCATTGCCGCAATTAGCAAAAATTTTAACAGAGCATCATGGATTCAATACCCAAGTATTATTTGCCCAAGATCCCAAGTCTCCCGGAATTATAAATGCTAATTACTTGCACAACATTCCTGGATTAGAAAGTTTGGATGATGCTGATCTTATGGTCATCTTCACTCGATTTAGAGCTTTGCCAGATGATCAAATGGCTCATATTGATAATTACTTGAAAGCGGGAAAGCCAGTGATCGGCATACGCACTGCCACTCATGCATTTAATTTCAAAGATTCTACAGCAACAAATTACATGCATTATGGCAATTATTATAAAGGTGATGATGTATGGAAAGATGGTTTTGGAAGGTTAGTCTTAGGGGAGAATTGGATATCTCACCACGGTCATCACAAGCACCAAAGTACTCGAGGTGTCCCTGCTCCGGGATCAGAATCTCATCCCATACTTTCTGGAATAAACGAAGGAGATGTTTGGGCGCCATCAGATGTTTATGGAATCCGTTCGCCGCTGCCACGTGATGGACAAGCTATTTTGCTAGGTCAAGTGATAAATCGAAAAGGAGAATATGATGAAAATGATCCGCTCTATGGAATGAGGCCTACAGATGATGAAGTTGCCACAGAAAATCCTGCCAATAAAAAAAATAACATAAATCCAAATGATCCTATGATGCCTATTGCCTGGACAAAGTCTTATCAACTTCCAGATGGAAAAGAAGGCCAGGCATTTACAAGTACTGTGGGTGCTTCTACGGATTTGTTGTCCGAAGGTGTCCGCCGTATGTATGTAAATGCGGTATTTCACTTATTGGGTAAATCAGTCCCACCTAAAGCTAATGTGAATTTTGTTGGTGAATACAATCCTTCTGCTTTTGCATTTACCAAAGAAGGCTTCTGGGAAGAAAAGAATATGAGTGTTGCTTCATTAAGAAGGTAATGGATGTTTTTCCGATTTTAAAGACTTCTCGCTTGCTGCTACGCGAGTTGACACAACATGATTGGAAAGCTGTTTCTTACCTGAGATCAGATCCATACATTAATGCATATGTCAAGCGCCCTTCTGCTAAAACCGAAGAGTTAGCTAGAGCATTTATTAAAAAAATAGAAACTGCATTCCACAATCAAGAATCATATTATTGGTGTATATCTACAACTGAACAAAAAGAGATGATAGGAAGCATTAGCCTTTGGAATTTTTCTGATGACATGAAAGTAGCTGAAGTCGGCTACGAACTTAGTCCTCAATATCAAGGAATCGGATTGATGACAGAGGCCCTCAATGTGGTTATACCGTTTGCTTTTGAACAGCTAAATTGCAAAAGGGTAGAGGCTTTTACTCAGTATGATAATGTGAAATCTAGAACATTACTAGAAAATAATTCTTTTGTTTTAGTTGAAGGTAAAACTGATCCAGACAATGAGAAGAATGTTGTTTACGGAGTAAATAACCCTGACAATCAACAATAAGTTCGCTTTCTTTTACCATTCAAATGAACCCTTTTCTAAATGTCTTGTTCTTCTTGCTATAACGTAATCCATAATTAAATTACAATTTTGAATGTCGACTAAAGTCCAAAACTCAAAGCAAGTCAAATCATCAATTTACGATTTTGAAATAGAGGATATAAATGGAAAATTATTTTCATTTGAAGCATGTAAGGGAAAAAAGTTGATGATTGTCAATACGGCTTCAAGGTGCGGACTGACACCTCAATATGCTCTATTAGAGGATTTGTATGAAAAATACAAAAGCTCAAATTTCATGATAGTTGGATTTCCATCAAATAATTTTTTAATGCAGGAGCCAGGATCAAATGAAAAGATTGCAGCATTTTGCCAAAAGAATTATGGAGTAAGCTTCCCAATGATGTCAAAAATATCTGTTAGAGGCAGACAGCAACACCCCTTATACAAATTCCTTACTTCGAAGAAATTAAATGGAGTAATAAGTTCTCGGGTAAAGTGGAATTTTCAAAAATACTTGATCAATGAAGAAGGAATTTTAGAAAAAGTCATTTCACCACAAACTAAGCCTAACCATCGAAAAATCATAGATTGGATTGAAGGTGCTAATTAAGATGGTCTCTAATAATGCCAGTTAAAATTCTATACATTCTTATAGATTTACTGACAATACCCCTTAATTGATTTGCTAAGGTAGTGTTACAACTTTTCTAGGTAATCAGTCAATTCGGCAAAACTCATGAGAACTGTAATATTGTCATTGCTCTTAATGTTGTGTCTAGCAACTTGAATTCCTGATGTGAGAATCTTGGCATCTCCTGTTACTTCGATCAATAACTTGAAATATTCTTCTATGCTTATGCCAACTTCTCCATCATTTAGAATAGTGTAAATGTAGTCTGGCTTTGTAATCTCACAAGCATCTTTAACATGCGTAAGGGAAGAATTTAGACCCAAATTAATGATTTTGAATCCTCTCCGTTTAATGAGAAATTGAGAGAATAATATACTTAATTCGTGATCTTCATTCTCCGGAAGGAAAACCAGAAAAGTTGGCTGTTCATTTGAATTGACTTCTGTTTTATCTATGGCAGCAATGATCTTTTGTCTGATGTATGCTCTGACGAATCGTTCATGTGCGCCGTTTATAGAACCAGTGACCCACATTAAGCCAAGCTTATCCATTAGCGGGTACACAATTTCTATCATCGTAGTTTCAAATCCACGCTGCTCGATGTGCGAGCTGATTATGCGGTCAAATTTGAATTCGTTGAGCTCCAATAAGGAAAGAGTTAAAGAGTCAAGCTGATTTTCGTGTTCTACGTCTACAGAAGAAATTTCAGCAGCTTTGCGCTTGATTTCGTCTAAAGGCATTTTGGCAATCTTAGATATTTTTATGCCATTTTTATTGAGTAATGCAATGTTGAGGACATGTTTTAAATCATCATCAAGAAAGTACCTGATATTTGTATCTGTACGCTTAGGTTGTATGATCCCGTACCGCTTTTCCCAAATCCTCAGAGTGTGGGCTTTGACTCCAGAGATTTTCTCTATATCGTTAATTGAGTATACGACCATATTTTGAAACAATAGGGAACAAGAAAAGAACAGTATGAGCATAATTATGTTTAGGTATTAGTCGTTTGTTTTTAAACAAAAACGTTAGAATCTAAATTGCATGGATAAAAAGTTGAAAATTGGAGTGGTTTGCTACCCAACATACGGTGGCAGCGGAGTTGTAGCTACAGAATTGGGTATTGCGTTAGCCAAAAAAGGTCATCATATTCACTTTATTTCTTATAAAAGGCCGGCACGTCTCAATATTTTCTCTGAAAACATCTATTTGCATGAGGTGACAACGGCAAATTATCCTTTATTTGAATATCTTCCTTATGAGACTTCTTTGGCAAGTAAAATGGTCGAAGTAGTAGAAAGGGAGAAATTAGACATCTTACATGTGCATTACGCGATCCCGCATGCAGCTGTGGCTTATATGGCCAAGCAAATCCTCGAAACTAGAGGAAAGTCTATTCCAGTCATAACGACCTTGCACGGTACCGACATTACTCTTGTAGGAAAAAATCCAGCGTTTGAGCCAGTTGTTGAATTCAGTATCAATCAATCGGATGGCGTGACAGCAGTTTCTAACCATCTAAAGCAAGAAACGGTAGATCGATTTAACATTAGTAAAGACATAAAAGTCATCTATAATTTTATTGATTTTAAAAGATTCAGAAGGGTAGACAAAGATCACTTCAAACAAGCAATTGCGCCTAACGGAGAGAAGATAGTTGCGCACACATCTAACTTCCGAAAGGTAAAGCGAGTAGATGATGTCCTTCGTATTTTTAATGAAATTCATAAAACGGTTCCGTCTAGATTACTGTTAATAGGTGATGGTCCTGATCGTAGCGGATTGGAAACCCTTTGCAGAGATTTAGACTGCCACGATGCTGTCCGCTTTTTAGGCAAGCAAGATGCTGTTGAGGAGTTGCTGGCTATTTCAGATTTGTTTTTGATTCCTTCTCAGAATGAAAGCTTTGGTCTTGCAGCTTTAGAAGCTATGGCATGTGAGGTGCCTGTAATTTCATCAAATATTGGTGGGTTACCAGAAGTTATTCAACATGGTGTCAATGGCTTTTTGGAAGATGTAGGAGATGTCAAGGCAATGGCTGCTCACGGAGTTAGTCTATTGACAAATGAAACAATGCACAAGCAATTTAGAGCTGCTTCAATTGCACGTGCTAAAGACTTTCACATAGATTCTATTGTACCCGTTTATGAAGATTATTTTTGCAAATTGATTGAATGCAGCGCCGGTGTACATGCGTAATAGAGTTAAGTACAAACTTTACAGCTTTCTTTATCTTTTATCTCGCCAACAAGATGTCCTTGTTCATTAAGACTGTAGTCACAACAATCTATATAGCCTTGCTTCACTAGATTTCGGCCTCGTTGAACATGAGATTTAAATGTTGGAAGGGCAAGATTCATTTCCTTGGCTGCATCCGTTTGTTTTATCCCCTTAATGTCAACCAAATAGACGGCTTTTTTATACTTGTATGGAAGATTAGCGATGATGCCTCTCAAGCAGTCTTCTGGACGATGATCACTATTATGTTTGATTTCTTCAGAACTTTCAACAAGATGATTTGATGGCAAGGTTTTATGCTGGCGATAATGATCCATCAAATTATTATAAGCCACTTTGTATAACCATGCTTTTGTGTTGCTGATCTTTTTGCCTTTTTGCAATTCGATTTGAAGCTTAAGAAAAGAATCTTGGACGATGTCTTCTATCAATCCAAGGTTCTTCTCTTTCGACAATAAATACCTACGAAGCGGTTCGGCATATGTGTCATGCGATATAGACACCAACTCGTTAGTCTGTTTGTTTGTCATAATTATTTAACCAATATTGGGGTATAAAAAGTTCTAGCAACCGCAGGATTCGCAAGTACAGTTGCTGCAAGTACAATCTTGACAGTTTCCGTTTTGGCATCCTTCACAGTCACAGGTACACTGATTCTTATTTGTCATAATATTCATTTTAATGTGATTCAAATTGAATGTCACAACCATGACGGTGAATGAGGCTAAAAGATGCAAAATGGCGGAGAAATTTTTCAATTGATCTAGGAATCATTGTGTCTGAACTCTATTTTATTATGCTTTGAATGGACATTAATAGAAAATGTATTGTTTTTGAATAGTCCAATTTGTCATATTCAAGTCCAAGTTTTCTGATGTTAGAATAGTAATTGGTTCGATCAATATAGTAGTCCTTCTCAAGATTTACTGCATATGGTCTTTGTATATGAATTGTTTTTGGATACTGATATGGTTTGTTTAAATGTATAC
>CAYVFU010000093.1:0-17308 GCA_964450495.1 uncultured Saprospiraceae bacterium
AATTGTGATGATGTTATAGAGATGACAGTAGTAGACGCAGATATGGACGGATTTAATTCAGACGTAGATTGTGATGATACGAATCCAGATATCTTTCCAGGTGCCACTGAAATTTTCAATAATGAGATTGATGAAGATTGTGATGGCATAGTACAGTCCACCATTACTGATGTGGATAATGATGGATTTACCTCTGATGTGGATTGCGATGATTTAGATCCAAATGTGAATCCAGGCGCAATGGAGATTCCAAATAACAGCGTGGATGAAAACTGTGATTCAATTATTGAAATTATTGATGAAGATAATGATGGTGTGAGTTCTGCAATTGACTGCGATGATAACGATCCAAATGTTAATCCATTTGCCGAAGAAATTCCGAATAATGGAATCGATGAAGATTGTATGGACGGAGATTTAGTCATTGCAGTGGATAATGACAACGACGGTTTTTTAAATGATGTGGACTGTGATGATAATGACCCAAATATCAACCCTAATGCAGTAGAGATTCAAAACAATAATATAGATGAGAATTGTGATGGCACTATACTGATTATTGATGAGGATGGAGATGGCTTTAATTCGGATGAAGATTGTAATGATACAGATGCAGCCATAAATCCAAATGCACAAGAAATTCCAGCAAACAATATAGATGAGAATTGTGATGGAGTAGACCCACTGAGTAGTGAGTCAATTTTGCAAGGAATCATAAGGGATTTTAACGGAAATCCAGTTACAAATGTTACTGTCAATTTATCCAATGGACAAAGCTTTGTCACTGACTCAACAGGAGTATTCATATTCGGAGAGGTTACTTCTTTTGATGGATTGACTGTCAGTTTTTCAAGAGATGGTAATATAGGCAATGGTATATCTGGTTTAGATTTAGTGCAGATAACTAATCACCTATTAGGCGTGAGTCTGTTTACAAATAATTTGCAAATTCTTGCAGCTGATACAAATGGAGATGGTAATTTGACGGGTTCTGATCTTGTCATTCTTAGAAATGCGATTGTTGGAATCATTGATGAATTTCCGAATAGGGAGAGTTGGGGTTTTTCGCCACCTTCCTTTACTTTGGACATGTCACCAAGTGTATCATTTGAAATCGAGGCATATAAGGTAGGAGATGTAACTGGTGACGCAGACCCTGGAAGTAATTGATGGCTTCAGGATTTAAATCTAGTTGCTTATAAAGGTTATGCCATGATTCTTCGTTAAAAAATAAGAATCCATATCAGGAGATTCTTTTTCTGATAATCGTCAGTATCCTTTTTGAATCTGTACTTCTTACACAGCGGGAGTTTGCTAATAAATAATCCAAAGTGAAATTCTAATCTTATACTCTTTGATATTTTGGTCCTAGATTCTTTGGCAACTTAAAAAAGAATGAGGATCCGCCACCTGGAACAGAATGACACCAAATAGAGCCTTGGTATTTATCTATGACCTTTTTGCAAATTGCCAGACCAATGCCCGTACCTTCGAATTCTTCAGTACCATGAAGACGTTTAAAAATTTTAAATATTTCTTCTTCGTACTTTTTCTCAAAACCAATACCATTATCCTGAATTGAAAATAGATAGTTATCTGAGTTTGACCTTGCTGTTATGGTAACTTTTGGCGTTTCGTTTTTATTATATTTAATGGCATTTGAAATTAAATTCTGGAATAGCTGCTTTAGATTTGTAGCCTCCATCTTTAATTCGGGAAATTCTCCTTCTACTTGAATGTCGACCTTCTTTTTATAAATATCATAATCAAGATCATTGATTACATCTTTCACAATAAGTTTAGAATCAACTATTTCAGGATCTGAATGAATACTGACCTTTGATAAATTGAGTAAATCATGTACCACCTGATCCATGCGAAATGCGGCATCTTCAATAAATTTTATATACTCTTTGTCTTTACTGTCAAATTTGTTGGTATTTCTTTTGCTCAGTAGAGAGACGAAGCTATTTATCGTACGTAAAGGGGATTTCAAATCATGAGAAGTTACATGAGCATATTCTTGCAGTTCCTGATTAGACAATTTTAATTTTTGATTGATTATATGTACTTCTTCGATTTTTTGATTTAATTCTTTTGTCCTTTCTTTAACCAAAGCGGATAAATTTCTTTTCGTGCGTGAATTTAAAATATACCTGGAAATGAGAAATATCATCGCTGCAAACCCACACATAAGTAGAATTTTTGCAAATGTACTTTGTGAAAAACTTGGTTTTACTTCAACTGCAATTTCGGCAACATTCAAGTTTGAATCTTCATCAATATAACTTGGTTTATTAGAAATACCTAGACGCTGTACTTTAAAGATATAATTACCAGGATCAAGATTAGTATATCGGACTTCATGATCATTTGTAATTTTCCAATCTTTCTCGAACCCTTCCAGAATGTACGCAAATCCTTGTCCCTGTTTATTATTAAAAATTAGATCTGAATAACTTATAACAAGGTCATCTTCTCCTGCCTCAAGGACGTAGCCTTCGGTTTTATCCAAGACACGATCAGCAGTTGTAATCAATTTTTCAATCACTACTTTTGAGTTCATACCACTTTTGTATGATGCCAGATCGACGATGTTTAAGCCATTCTCTGATGTGCAATACAGGGAGTCATTCTTAAATGCAAGGTTTTTAATATTGTTAGAAAGCAATCCGTCTTCTGTAGTAATTAAACCAGATAATTCGATAGAATTGTCATTTCGAAAATGCATGATTCCGATACCCTGATTGGTTGCTACATAAATTTGATCCCCATTAGAGATTACATCATTACATACATTTGACGGAAGTCCGTCAGCAATTGTAAACACGTTGTAACTATCATTATTTATTGCAATAAGACCACTTCCTACAGTAGCTGCAAGAATAACTCCTGATTCTAATTCATAGATTCTTTTGATATGGGATCTGAATACTGGTGAAAGTGTCTTGTAATGAAATCTTTCTTTTCCACTAATCCTAATCAAGCCATTTACAGAATTGTCAATCCATACATTTCCTTTAGAGTCAACTAATGTCGCAAATGCCCGATGTGCCGAATACTGATAAATACAATCTAAGCTGTTAACAGTTACTCTGAAACTGAAATCATGGGTCTTAATTTCTTCAAGACAATCAAACGGTATATTCATGCTATTGGCATAACTATTAATAACCGCTGAAGTGTCTGTTAAAGAAATTTGTTTGATTGGTCCTTTGAAAATTTTTTCTATTTGATCATTCTCAATATGGAATATGCCGCTGTCTGTCGCAATGATCAATTTTTCATCATCTTGTCTGTCAATATCAAGTACTCTATTTACGCCATGAGGGTTTTGAATTGGGACTTGGAATACTGCATTTCCTTCATCTGATATTTTGAATAATTTTCCGCGATTTGTTCCAAGCCATAGATCATCACCATCAATAAAAATGGTTTCCAATTCTTTTAATTCTCCTAATTCAAATTGGTCCAAAGAAGTAATTCCTGAATTGGTCTTGTGATAAAAGAATAGGCCTTTACCTAAGGTAGAAATCCATAAATTTTTTTGATTGTCAATTAGTAAATCTGAAATATACGTGCTGTCGAAATGTAGATCACCTAATGTTTTGGATTCTACATTATACGTCCTGTATCCTCCACTAGTATAAATAAAATACAAAAATGGATAAGCCTGTTTAATCGACCTAACATCATTGAAAGGTACATTATGGCGTTTAGTTTTTTTCGTTTTGAAATTATAAGAAAATAGTTGGTCATGATTACTAAAAAATAAATCATCCTCGATAATTAATGCTCTTTGATTGACCCCTCTGTAATTTTCTTTATCAAATTCGTGAATAACCGTAATCTCGTATTGTTCATCAATCTGCAAAATCTTTTCGTCACTATAATAAATTATAGAATTATCATAAACATCGATCAGCGATATGACTTCTCCTGCCCACGACTCAGGTAATTCCTTAGGAGATTTAAAATTAGTTGTATATACATATTTTGTGCCTCCATTGACTATCCAAGCCATTGAATTTGTAAATAAAATATTAAAATTCCAAAAGAGGTTTTGATCTACATTAATGTCAAGAGACTTTATTTCTCCATTTTCAATATAGCTAATTTTACCTAATGAGTTAAGCCATAGTCGTCCTTTACGATCATTTTGAATAGACACTACTTCATTATAGCTAAGGCCATCACTTACTGAGTAGTTCTCAAAAGAGTGTCCATTGAATTTGCTAAGACCTGCTTCTAATCCAAGCCAAATAAACCCATTATTGTCTTGCGCGATACTATAAATAACTAAGCTCGGAAGACCGTCATCAAGGGTATAATTTTTGGGAGGACCAAAGGTCTGCGCTATGCCTTGTACAAAGACAAATAGCACAAAATTTAATACCCAAATTGAGTCTTTGATCACCATATAACATCCTTATTACATGTATTGCAAGGCTAAGTTGGCTAAAAGTACAATTATTCGAATTCTGATGCTAGTGAAGAAACTTAACTATTGATAAATAGCTCACTTGCAACCATATTCTCTGAAAAATAGATGAGTCAGATATTTATGTGCCTAAGTAATTTTTTTAAAGAATTTATTTAACCTAAACATGATACATTGACAGAGGTATAGCCATTTTAATACTTTAGTCGAATTAACATTGTATTTCGTAGTCTTTTATTATAACTTGAATTTTACAAATGGAAGGAAAGTATAAAGACATACACAAAGTAAAATTAGAAGAAGTAGATACTGAAGACGAACAGTCTTTTAAAGTACATTGCCCTTCTTGTAAATCAGTTATCCCTGCTGAGAATATGAATATCGTAGATAAAATTGCAAAGTGTAATTCTTGTGATTCTTTGTTTCCACTAAACCTTCAAAAATTAATCACCAAATCAAATTCAATACAAGCACTTGTAGAGAGACCAAGTAATGTCTCTATCATGCATGAAGGTGCCTCTAAGGAAATTGAGATCAGGGATAAAAAAGGAATCAAAGGATTTTTGTCAATTCTCTATATGATTTCTGCACTCTTTTTGCTTGTCTTATATAAGGAAGGATTTACAGAAGTTGCAGTCACATTAAATGTCATCGCTTGGTCATTCACACTCTGGTATACTTACATATACCGGTCTCTCACCCAGAAGATAATTATAGAAATAGATGGACACTTTTTAACCATGGAGTATGTTCCTTGGTTTTTTACCCGCAAAAAAGAAATTGATGTGGATACCATAAAAAACGTTTATATCCAAAAAGTTGGCGATCCATATGGTATGGGCAATGAATATCATCAAGTTCGTCTCCGCATTGATCGTGGCGAAGGTGTAGAAGAAATTAAATTAATGCCATGGACATACCAAAGTCTCCAGGAAGCGACCTATATAAAACAAGAAATAGAGTCCTATCTCGTCTAAGCTTAAAAGCCAAACTTTATTTTCTTTTCATTTAACCTAAGACGAGCGAAAGGTTTCTAATCTCTAGGCGGTTTGTGACCAAAAGCACAAAGAGGTCAGGAGACCTTTTGTTCGCATTATCAGGAGCTGCGAGCCGAGGCTTAAACCTTTTTGTTTGATTGTCATTTAACCAACAAAACTCAAACTCTTCTCGATAAACTTACTCATGTCTTCTCCCTTAAGCATGTTTTGATTAAGTCTGGCAAGGTCATACAAGTAGCTTGCAAATCCTTCTTTGCGTTCTGCACCTTTCATCTTCAACAGCTTTTCTGCAATTAAGGGATGATTGGTATTCACGACTACATTATGTGAATCTGGCATCATGCCCATATCCATCCCTTGCATACTTTGCATCTCTTTCATTCGTCGCATAAATTCTGGTTTGGTAATCAACACTGGATGATCGTCTGGAGATAATGCTTTCATAGTCAAATGACCACCACTCTGTCCGACGGCTGATTCAAAGAATTCTTTTACTTTATCTTGCTCTTTTTCACTCAATACAGATTCTCTTGTATCTTCTTTCTGGACAAGATTATCAACAGTGTCACTGTCAACTCGTACAAAGGTCATATCACCTACTTTCGATTCTAGGTGTTGCATAAAGTGATTGTCAATAATGTTATTAAATTCTATCACATCATAGCCATAGTTCTTGGCAGATTCTATGTAGCTGTGATGCTCTTGTGGGTTATTGGTATACAGACAAATGATTTTATCGTGTTTGTCTGTTTGTGTAGCCTTTATTTTTTCTTTGTATTCTTCGATCGTATAATACTCATTAGACAAGTTTTGTAGCAAAGCAAACTTAACTGCTTTATCATGAAACTTCTCCTCAGTCAACATGCCGTACTTTACAAAAGTGCCAATCTCTGACCACTTGGATTGATATTCTTCACGATCTTTCTTAAACAGCTTAGCCAATTTTTCTGCTACCTTTTTTGTAATGTAGGAAGTGATTTTTTTGACATTAGAATCAGACTGCAGGTAACTTCTGGATACATTCAATGGAATATCTGGAGAATCAATGACACCGTGCAATAAGGTCAAAAATTCTGGTACAATCTCTTTAACATCATCAGTCACATAGACTTGATTACTGTACAATTGGATTTTATTTTTTTGTACCTCAATTGAATTATTCAACTTTGGAAAATACAGTATACCAGTTAAGTCAAATGGAAAATCAATATTCAAATGAATCCAGAACAACGGCGGTTGACTATACGGATACAATTCATTATAAAAATTCTTATAGTCTTCGTCTTTAAGTTTTGCTGGCTTCTTTTTCCAAGCAGGACTGGTGTTGTTAATCAGATTATCAACTTCACTTTCGATTGGTGTTCTGTCATCTCCTTCACCTTCATAAGTTGTTTCCGTCTTTGTGCCAAATCGAATCTGGATAGGTAAAAACTTACAGTATTTATCCAATAAATTTTGAATTCTGGCCTCTTCCAAAAATTCCTTGCTGTCATCACTGATGTGCAAAATAATGTCAGTTCCTCTCTCTTTCTTCTCCCCTTTGCCAATTTCGTATTGAGGATCTCCTTCGCACACCCATTTGACAGCTTTACCAGATTTTTTATAAGAACGAGTCACAACTTCAACTTTATCTGCAACCATAAATGCAGAATAGAAGCCAAGACCAAAATGGCCTATGATGCTCGCTTCATCTTTGTATTTTTTTAAAAAGTCTGTTGCAGATGAAAAGGCTACTTGGTTAAGGTATTTTTTGACTTCAGCCTCTGTCATTCCTATGCCTTGATCACTTATCGTCAAGGTGTTATTCTCTTTATCAATAGCCACATCGATGATCAGATTATCTATGTCTGCTTTTACTTCTCCTTTCGATACAAGTGTTTTTAATTTTGAGCTTGCATCTACTGCATTAGAGACCAATTCACGTAAAAATATCTCCTGATCAGAGTATAAAAATTGTTTGATGATTGGAAAGATGTTTTCCGTTTGTACTGAAATTTGACCCTTCTCCATTGTTTATAGTTTAGTGTGGTTTTATCAATTGATTAATACAGTTGTGTAGATGTCAAAGCGTATGCCATTCGATAATTTCTGTCATTATGACATAGATCATTTAACTAGCGCGCAAAGTTGTCATTATTTAAGTCAACTAAAAAGAAATTAGTCCTTAATTGCATAATGTCTTTTATGCTTTTGGTGTAGATTTATAAGACACATACTATATATGGACAGAGTACAATTATTTGAATTTGAAGACTTTGATTGGTTTCCAGAATCCATACGATCCCATATGACAAAGCTGCTGTCAAGACTTAATCAACTGATGGGTCTGGATTTCGCTATTGCGGATACAATAAGTGAGATTCATAATAATTATCCTATTACAGATATTGTCGATCTAGGCTCCGGTTCCGGTGGTGTGATGCCAGATGTTGTTAAGTTATTGCAAGAGCAGCAAAAGCTTGATGCAAAGCTGACACTTACAGATTTGCATCCCAGTCAAGCTACTATTACAAAATTTCAAAACAATACAGATTCGGTAATATATTATCAGGAATCTGTAGATGCTAGAAATTTTGAAACAATTCCAGCGGGCTTAAAGACAATGGTTAATATGTTTCATCATATACCCCCTGCTGATGCCAAACAAATATTGCAATCCGCTACAGATAACGGACAAGCGATGCTGATTTATGAGATGAGAGAAAACAACATTCCATTAATCATATGGTTTTTGTTTTTACCTCTTGGGCTATTGATCACCTTTATTATGGCATTGGTTCTCACATTGCTCAGCAGGCCAATTACACTTGACCAATTATTCTTCACCTTTATTATACCTATCATACCATTGTCTTTTGCGTGGGATGGTCAAGCGTCTTTACCCAGAATGTACAGTTTTAAAGATTTGAAATCGATGACAGAGGATTTCAATTCTGATGCTTATACATGGAGTTTGGGTTATGGAAAGAATCTAAAGGGTAAAAAATTGGGAACATATTTATTGGGGATGCCGAGCTAGAAAGTCTATGAATGATCTCGCTATTTATGGCTGTAACTGATAAGACTTTGTTTGTTCACCTTCCTTTTCAAAAATTGTTGCGACAAAATTTGAGGGAGAATAAATATGCAAAGAAATCGCCGTTTCCGATTCTGATGCATTGCCTAATCGATGAACACAAATGCCATCATCGACATAACTGTATTGACCGACAGTTATTATCGCTGATTCCGTAGGATGCAGTTCTTCACAAAACCGTTCTTCTTTCAAATGTCCTTTGATTGGATACACCAGGCAACCATTAGAGGGATGATTGTGAATTGGGCTTTTTTGACTTGGCATCCATCCGATTAACACAACATCAAAGTCCCTGATTCGATGAATTAATTGTCTACAATAATGAGTGTCTGCAAATTCTGCTGCAGCTATGCCTTCATCCAAATGCTGCATAATAGAATCTATTAAATGCTCTCCTTGTTGGGATAAGTTGTAATCAGGAAGCGCTGTAATTAAGGATTTTAGCTGATCGAACATGATATTGAATATTATAATGAGTAAGGTATTTTAAATTATTGGATTAATCCACCATAAATGTCGATATTCATTATACGACAAGAATAAAACCAATGGAAATAATACATGAGCTATCCTTTATGATTCCGATTTGTATTGCAATTTTCTTTGCAATTGTTTTTCTACAATCAGGATTGGATAAAGTGTTCGATTGGAAAGGCAATAAAAGTTGGATTTCTTCTCATTTTAAAGACACATTTTTGAGTCCTATGGTCCCTTTCTTACTTGGAACAGTCACTTTTTTTGAACTTCTAGCAGGCGCGTTGGCTATTTTTGGAGCTGTCTATTTTCTTATAAATCGATCGACCTTTTGGATTGAACAGGCGTTGATTGTATCTATATTGTCACTATTAATGTTACTTTTTGGACAAAGGATCGCGAAAGACTACGATGGGGCAAAGACGATTGCCATTTACTTCGGAGTAGCCTTAGTCAGTGCAATTTCTCTGATGTTGATGTAAAATTGTTAAGAATGTAAATTTGAAGGGATGCGTGCAAAAGGACTGTATAAAAAGTTAAATATTGATGCCGAAATGATATTTAATGAAGCACAATAATGAGCCTACCATTAGTCAGCGCAGCTACACTTATTTTGCTATGATTCTTAAAAGTATAAATAGAAGAGTATTTAAATCCAAGGGGTCATGACCCTTGGAGGGATAAATCACCCTCCAATATGCCTATATAACATCAAACGCTTTAACCAAACAAGTCAATAATGGTGGTAACCATATCCAAAACCAAGAGTTGAAGAAAATCAACCATATAATGGTTAATACGAGGAAAATCCCGAATAATCCGAAGTATTTTTTGCTAGAATTCTGTGCCTCAGCCATATCATTCAATTTTGCTGCAAAAGTAATATATATAAACCAATCCTGCATTAGCTAGATAACTTTATCTTTGCACCTTCAAATAAAGAAAACGATGGATTTTAAACAGTTGATTTCGCACTGTAAAGAATATGGCTTCATTTTTCAATCAAGTGAAGTGTATGATGGACTCGCTGCAGTATACGATTATGGCCCTAATGGTGTAGAGCTTAAGAACAACATCAAAAACTATTGGTGGAAGAGCATGGTCAATATGCATCAAAATATTGTTGGACTAGATGCTGCCATTTTCATGCACCCTAAGACCTGGAAGGCTTCAGGACACGTTGATGCATTTAACGATCCATTGGTAGACAACAAAGATTCTAAGAAAAGATATCGCGCAGATCAGTTGATCGAAGGCTATTGTGAAAAAATCGAGGCCAAAATCAAAAAAGACGTAGAGAAGGCGAGAAAGAAATTCGGAGACGATTTTGATGAGCAGCAGTTCAGAACTACCAATGGCAGAATCGTTGATCGCCAGAATCGGATTGATGCCATACTTGGTCAATTGGCTGACAACATGCGAGATGAAAATATGGAAGGGCTCAAAAATCAGATTGTTGAATTAGAGATCGCTTGTCCAGAAAGTGGTTCACGTGAATGGACAGATGTGAGACAATTCAACTTGATGTTCTCTACGCAGCTTGGAAACATTGCTGGTGAGGAAGGGAAGTTATATTTACGACCAGAGACAGCACAAGGCATATTTGTTAATTTCTTAAATGTCCAAAAAACAACCAGACAGAAAATACCATTTGGCATCGCTCAGATTGGAAAAGCATTCAGAAACGAAATTGTCGCAAGACAATTCATCTTTAGAATGCGGGAGTTTGAGCAGATGGAGATGCAATTTTTCGTACCTCCTGGAGCAGAAATGGAGTGGTACAATTACTGGAAAGAAACGAGAATGAACTGGCACCTAGCTTTAGGTACGCCACATGAAAAATTGAGGTACCACGATCACGATAACTTGGCGCATTACGCCAATGCTGCACTTGATATTGAGTACGAATTCCCATTCGGCTTCAGAGAGTTGGAAGGCATTCACTCCAGAACAGATTTTGACTTAAGTAGCCATCAAGAATTGTCAGGAAAAAAGTTACAGTACTTTGATCCTGCTAAAAATGAAAACTATGTCCCTTATGTTGTAGAAACTTCAATCGGCTGTGATCGAATGTTTTTAGCAATGATTAGCGAATCTCTGCAAGAAGAGACAGTGCCGGATTCTGAAGGTAAAGAGTCTACAAGAGTCGTCATGAAGCTACACCCAAGTTTAGCGCCAGTGAAAGTTGCCGTCTTGCCATTGTTGAAAAACAAAGAACCGTTAACAAAAGCAGCAAAAGATGTCTTTGATCAATTGAAATTTAAATTCAATTGCCAATACGATGAGAAAGATGCGATTGGCAGACGATACAGAAGACAAGATGCGATAGGAACACCACTTTGTGTGACTATTGATTTTGATACGCTGGAAGATCAAACGGTGACCATCAGAGATCGCGATTCGCTTCAGCAAGAAAGAGTAAGCATTGACCAACTGGTATCGATCATCAATGAGAAGGTAGATGTGAGCCAAGTGCTACATGCGTAGCTCCTTTTATTCTACAAGGCGAGCCAAAGGTTTGTAAGCTCTTGGCGTGTGATGATCAAATACATAAAGAGGTCAGGAGACCTTTTATTCGCTTTTGATTCTAACTAAGCGAGCCAAAGGTTTGTAAGCTCTTGGCGTGTATAATTGCCACCCGAAAAGCGTATCGCCTCAATCTAATACACCACTAAAAACGACCCCAATATAGTTTCTCTTTGTCCACCGACAAACTGGACATCAGCACGGTAGGAGTAGACTCCTTGCTCAACAAAGTTTCCATTAAATGTTCCATTCCATCCAGTGGACACATCATTGATGGTTAAGTTTGGATTACTGAAAACCTGATTGCCATATCTGTCAAAAATGGAAAGATTATTGACGGATTGGACGGCAAGCGGATTAGCAAAAATGGAGAATATTTGATTTTCTTGTAGAGCACTATTGGGTTTAATGATGTCTGGTATGAATAAGGGTTGACCTTCTAATACAACTACAGATAAAGTGTCTATATCCTTACATCCCTCTTGGTTAGTTGCATTGAGCACATATTCGAATGATTCTATCGGACTAAAACTAAATGCTAAACAGTCTGGACAATTGGCAGAAGGAATACTGCTCCAAGTAAATGTTTCTATGGGTGTTGAGGCCGTGATATCGATATTTACCGACTCACCTAAATTTATGGTTTCGGGATTGTCAATGCTTAATTGAAAAATGTTTTCTGCTGTGCCGACTTCTATGAATCGATCTGTATGACATTCAAATCTATCTTCAACGCGTATTTCGTATGTTCCAACTTCCAAATCAGTAGCAATGGTTGCAAATGAATCTCCATTGATAAATTGTTCGTATGGGCCAGAACCTCCAGAGATACTGGACACTTCAATTGAGCCTAATTCATTTGGCATACATCCGACGGGTACTGGTAATAAAGCAAAGTCAATAGTGGTGTCAAAATCTTCAACTCTAAGGTCTAGTGTGATAACGCTGTCGCAGCCTTTTGAGCCAATCATCGTGTCTACGTAAATGCCTGGATCAGAAATGAGTTGATCACCGAATATAATGCTCGAGCCTTCGCAAATTGTATCTATAGCAATTGCCCCTTGAACAGGTTGGAGAGTCAAATTTATATTTGCAAGACCACCGCATCCAAAACGGTCTATGACAATAAGTGTATATCGACCAAATGTCAATTCTTCAAAAACATTAGATGTTTGAGGTTCTTCAAGAGGAAGTCCTACTTGGTTAAACGACAAAAATCCATCTAAAATGGCATATTGTATTGGTTCTACAGCATTCTGTACATTAACTCTAAAGCCACCCAAACTATCTCCTAAGCAAGATGGTGCTAAAGTGTCAATATCTATATTGAAAGTAACATTAGGAGTCTCTCTTAAATCTAAATTCACGATGCTGTCGCAATCATCAATATCTTTAAAGGTTTTTGTATAGAGGCCTTCATTTAGTATTAAGGTGTCGCCAAAAAGGTATCTCGTGCCTGTACAAAATGTATCTATAACTTGTATTGTATTCTCACAACTTTGGGAGCATACACCTATAGAGTCCGCAACGCAGAACAATAAAAACAGGAGCAATTTTGATTTGACTTGCTTCATTGGAAAATGAAGCGTGTAAATTGCAAAAAATATTGGCTAGAGCAGACTAGTTTTCTTTAATCTTCTCAAAGTTGTCTTCTGTGAACTTCTTGCCATCCCATTTACCTAACCACTCGACATTTTTCTTTGCTTTTTGGTAACCCATAAAGGTTAACATAGCTTCTCTTTTGTCAGTTCTGTTAATGGTAATAGCGCTTTGTGCACTTGTTTTGATGTTGAAATAGTATTTGTCTTTAGCGTAGTCAAAGTTCTTTTTCCTCATAAAATGGAATTGATTTCTGTGTAGAAAATATAAATATACGAAAAAAGTAGTGACAAAGTCAAGGTTAGAGCGCATAAAACATTGATAAACAACAAGTTAGTGGAGTTGACGAAGATATTTGTTTTGGAAACGATTATGAATTCTTAAGCTAAGCGCTAATAGTCTATATCGTCAAAACATAATAATATTCCTCATGCTATTTTTATTTCAATACAAAATGTCGCATGAAGCACGTGATCCGATTATTTGTTTTAGTAAGTGTAAACAATATGGTATCATTAATCAATCGCATAATTGGTAAACCAAAAATTGGTAAACCAAAAATTACTAGTTAGAAAATAACTTGTAATGAGAAGAAAAAGATTATAGTTTTTCAATGTAAGGAGGAAGTTGGTGAGGCTTCTTCCTTTTTTATATTGAATTTGCTGAGTTTAGTGTAAGCCAATTCGATATCACGATGATGTAAATGGCCTGAAAATTAAACTATTTTTAGTCCTATACTTTTTTACCAAAAGAGGATAAGTTGATGGAAATCGATAAGTGATTAGTTGCTCCAGCTAAATGATAATAACCTACGCCATAATCAAATCTAAAATTTCGGACTTTGAATCCTAGACCAAATGAAAGTCCACCAAGTGATCGAAATTCTGACACAGATAATTCTTGCTTTCTTAAATGGTTATAACCCAATCGAAGTCTAAAGTTTTCATTTTCACCAATTAAGAATTCTCCACTAAATACAAAATGTCTGAAAAAATTATCAAGCCCTTTGCTGATGCTGCTTTGTTCTACAGGATCCTGGCCAAGAAATGTCACCGTATTAGAGTTGTTTGCGTCATCAAATCGAATGTTCCATTTATGTAATTGGTGAGCCGTTATAGATAACCTAAGTGGTAAATATTTTAATCGTTTTGAAAGGCCTATCTGAAAATCAAATGGTAAAGATTCTTTTTGTGTGGTAAAATTAGATAGGGGAGTTCCTATATTTTTGGCAACAATACCAAAACTAAATTCACGCTCAGGATTCTCATAGTACAGACCGATATCTCCAGCTATTGCTGATGCTCTATAGATATCAAAAGACGAATTGGCAAATTTTAAATTGATACCTGCTCGTATGCGATCATTAATTTGCTTACCTGCACCAATGGTCAATGCCACTTCTCCAGAGTTAAATTCACCCAACTCATTTCCAAAAAGATCAGTTCTTACAAAATCACCGTAGCTGATGTAGTTAAATCCTAGGTGAAAGGTCGCATTAACTCCGGAATGGTGATAGCCAACATTTGCAAAGCCATGACTGATGCCAGCGAAATGAAAATTGTGATTAATGCTTAATTGGCTATGCATATCAGCATTAAGAATCGCAGGATTGCTGTAAGCTAAACTCACATCGCTGTCTTTAACACTTATGAGTTGCCCTCCCAATGCGGTATTTCTTGATGATTGAGTTAATGATAAGAATTCAAAAGACTCTTGACCTCCAATTTGGGCATGGAGTTGTGAAGCAATTAAAGCAACAAACATAAACGCAATCTTACTTTGAGCCTTCATCTTCTATAGTCCATATAGTTGTGCAAACTGAATTATCATCGCATGTAAGTTTACGAATTAGTTGTCCGGATTCATTGTATTTCTGAAGTAATCCAACCTCATTGTCCCCATTTTTATAGGTTCCTGCCCATTTTAAGTTGCCATTTTCAAAGTACTCCACAAAAGGACCGTTTTCTTCATTATTCTCAAATGTCACTTTTTCTTTTATATTTCCATTGGAATAATATTGAGTAAATAACCCATTGAGTACATTCTCAGAATAATTAGTTTCATATTTTAATTGACCATTTTCATAGTAAGACTTATAAGGCCCATTCAATAATCCATTGTCATAAGTCTCTTCTAGTTCTTTGTAACCTGACGGATAAAAGATGAACCGATTTCCATGAAGTTGGCCGTTTTTGTACTCAGATTCTTCGAAAATAAAACCGTCTGGATGAGTTACCGTTTGTTTGCCTTGCTTTTGATTTTCATCATCTATAAAATAGGTGTAGTTGTAGCCATTCTCTTGAACGGTGGTTTTCTTTTGATTACTTGCACAAGCAACCATACCAATTATGCACGTAAAGAATAATACACTTACTTTAGACATCGTAGGAATACAACGGGCAAACTTGTCTGTTTATTAAGTCTTCAAACAAGCGATCTACACTAAATTCTAAAAGAATGTAAATCGACTGTCAGAAACATCCGCTAGCTTACGTAATGAAGCCATTAAACGCTCTGTAACTTTACTTCTTGCCGTGTTTGCATCTGCCTTACGAAATGCAGGTAAGTCAGGTGCAGTACCAGCCTCAGTTCTGTTTGTAGGCGTTACGATGAATACGCCAGAATTTCCTACTACAACATTTCCAGTATTCAAATCAGATCCGATTGCTGACGCCATCACTTTTGGCTCACTACCTATAACAGGCAAAAACCGAGTGTTGTATCCAACACCATTAGCAGACTCTATGCTAACATTATATTCAGCAGCAGATGCCTCTAAAGATTTGCCGCTTAGGTTACTTGAAATAATAGCACCTTTTTTCTCATTTCTTAATATAGGCGCTAGCTCATCTTTAACGCTAGCCAATGTGCGAAGACCTTTAGGCTCAATTGACTTTAAACCTGCAATGACATATTTATTATTGTAAAAAAGATTAGGCTCAGTATAAATAAATACATCTGGCGCCATATCATTTGTTTCAGTGCCTCCATTAAATGCCCATCTGATAATGTCTCTAGATGTATTTCCAGAAGGAAGGTCAGCAAATTGATAATCATTTGCCTTTATATTCGAAACTCGATCAAAAGAAACATCATCTCTTTGAGAGATAACATTAATCATATCATCTAAATATGGATGACTTGCGACGATATCTGCAACTTCCTCATTGATTTTATCTTGAGTCTCTGTTGAAGGAATAATTGCTTGATTAACAAAAGCAAGTTTATACTTTGGTTCTTTATCCAAGAATTTTTGATCTTGTATGTGGATAAGGTGAGTCCCAGCAGTTGTAGTTTGTATTTTATAGTCACCAATCTTTCCTTCATAAAAACACGCTTCTGTAAATGGAGCTAGCATTCTTGTTGCATCAAAGTATCCTAAATCTCCTCCGTTGTTTTTAGATCCTGGATCTACACTAAATTTAACAGCTAAGGAATCAAAACGCTCTGCTCCTCTTCTGAGTACTCCTAGTAAACTGTCAGCAGTCGCACGAGCATTAGCTCCTCGAAGCAATATGTGACGTGCTTTCACTGAATCAGGAACAACTTTTTTGTCTATCAACTTTATATTTCTGTAAAATCCACTTTCTTCTAATGGGCCAACAATCTGTCCCGGCTCCATCGTTCTTACAGCTCCTTTAATACTCTCAGAAAAATTCTCATCCAGCTGTGCATCTGAGTAGTATAAGTGTCTATAAAATCCATCATTTGAAAATGCAAAAAGAGAATCGTTTGTCGTCGCGGCAAACTCAGCTTTAAGAGCTGTCATTTCATTGAAAATCTTAGTACGATCTTCGTCAGTCGCGTTTACATCAAACACAACATACTCTATAGTCCTCGTCTCTTCTTCGTTAGTGTATTTGTCTTTATTTGCATTTAAATAAGAAGTGTAATCGGCATCTTCCAAAGTGATTTCTGAATCACTTATCTTATCAAAAGGGACCTTGACATAATCAAAATCAACTGTACCATTTTGTTCTTTATATGCTCCTTCTGCCATCCACGCTGGCGTAAAGATTGCTTTTGATACTAGGTTGTTAATCTTATTCTGTTTGTGAAACTTGACAATTTGTTCTTCTTGCTCAGCCCAAAATTCTCTAAACCTAGGATCTAAGTCGTCACCATTCTCAATAGCTGTCTTAAATGAATTCAATTGATTTCTGTCTATTTGACCTGTTTGGGGGCTAGTCCAAT
>CAYVFU010000094.1:0-17086 GCA_964450495.1 uncultured Saprospiraceae bacterium
AAGGTCTAAATCCAATCCCTTGCACTCGTCCAGTTAAATAAAAATGCCATGTATTATCCCACATTAAATTAGGCGTATGTTTTATTTTATCAAAGGATTAATTTTTTCAAAACAACCATCAAGTTACTTGTTTTAAAAAAGAGTTGTGTTGGTTCCAGATACTATTATTTAAATGAAGACAGTAGTTTAATATAAACATATATCTTTGGGCAAACTTTACATCATGAGACTCTATTTCTTTCTAGCTTCCTTATTTATTGTACATATTTCTAATGCACAAACCAATGACTATTCTGGCTTTAAATTGGGTGCTGTTTTGTATGGAAACTCAGGTATTGAAGATTTATCAACAAGTTTACGTTCCTTCAGAGGGGCTGAGTTTTCTAATTATTCTGGAATAAGCGGCGGCCTTATAGCCCGATACCAATTTGTAAATTTTTTCTTGCAGACAGAAGTTACTTTTGACAATAGAAGCACAGAAGATTTAAACTTTGTCTCGCTGGATGCCGGTTCTTTTGAAACAGAATTAAGAGCATCATTCTCATATGTCAATGTGCCTTTGATTGTAGGGTATTCGTTTTCCTCTAATAAATTGAAACCATATGTGAGCACTGGAGTTCAAGTCGGAATTAGTACAAAGAATGAAGTAGTTCAAACCTTTGGTCCAGGAATTCCAGATTTCATTCCACAAAACCAACCTATCACCGTATTTGATAAAACAGAAATTGGTATCCTCGGTGAGATCGGCGTCAATTACTCCTTAAGCCCTGCTAGTCAAATTCAGTTTGGAATACGTTATACAACTTCGCAGCGATCATTCTTTTTGGGAAGTGATGGATCGGCAAACTTAAATAGCAGAAGAGTTTCAGCTGGTATGGCTTACTTATATGGTTTTTAGGTTGTTGAGTATTCGCTTTAAGCAACTAAAGCAACACTAGTAGCGCCACAATCATGCTGCGCACAACAAATCTGACATGCTACCAAAGATGAGCTTAATAAAAACAAAACGCTGTGCAAATCCCATTTCCATTTTTTTGTAGTGACTAGGTTTTTTGCTGTATATAATCCTGATACACAGAATATAGCTGCCCAGAATATGCCTGTAAAGTAGACCACATCCATTGATATTTGGATATTACTTAACGTATTTTCGTAGAAATCTTTGGAATATTCCAAACGTATTGAAGAGATCAAGAAAAGTGTAGCAAAATAAAGCGTCGTAAATAGTGAATATCCCTGTAAAGGGTTAAATGCAAATGATTTTTTCACGTTATTCGAGTTTTAGTTAATGTCTAACTTTGGCTTATACGCTTGGATTTTGATAACAAACGACTTATGAAAACCTTAAATTGTAGTTTTTACATGATTTTTTGATCCAAGTAAACCCCAATTTGTGATAAATCGTCGGCTGGGAGTAGTTGCCAGTTTTTCTTATTTCGATACCAAGTCAGTTGTCTTTTTGCATAACGCCTAGTTTGTTGTTTGATTAATGAAATGGCCTCTTCTTTAGATATCTCCCCATCAAAATACTTGAAGAACTCAGTGTAGCCCACTGTTTGAAGAGCTCTAATATTTTTAAATTTGTACAACGATCTTGCTTCGTCTTCAAGTCCCTCAGCGATCATGATGTCCACTCTTTTGTTGATTCTTTCATACAATTCTTCACGTTTTCTGTCCACTTGTATCAGTATAGGAGTAAATGAACGGACTGTTGAAGCTTTGCCTAAATAACTCGAATATGGATTGTTGTGTGCATTGAATACAGATATAGCTCTGATTAATCTGCGAGGGTTTTCCTTATCTACTTTTTCATAATAGTCTGGATCACATTGCTGTAGCAAGCCTTGCAAATGTGTAATGCCTTTTGCTTTATGGATCTCATTCAATTCTGCTACAAAGTGCTCTGGAACATCAGGAATGGAATCGAAGCCTTCTAAGACTGCTTGTATGTACAAGCCTGTACCTCCACTCATGACGATAACATCTTTGGTTTCGTACAATCTATCCAAGATGGTCATACATTGTTGTTCGTAATCCGACGCTGTAAATGCCTCGTGTATTGAACAGTGGTTTACAAAATGATGCTCGACTTCATTTAATTCCATTTGAGTTGGCTTTGCAACACCAATGTTAAGTTCTTTATAGACTTGTCTGCTATCTGCATTTACGATGCTGGTATTAAACCGTTTAGCTATTTCTATAGAAATGGCTGTTTTCCCTACAGCGGTAGGTCCGGCAATAACGATGAGATATGGACCGTGTTTTAACATCTATTCCTCAAAAGTAAAAAGCTTTACATACCAATTTTCAATCAGGTTAACTATTTTGCACACTTATGTTGTATTGGTTTTTATGGTGTATTGTAAAATTCTCACTGAAGTTCTCTTTCAGGAAGATTGAATTAAGGGGTTTGGAGCATTTGCCAAAGAATACACCTGTCATATTTACTAGCAATCATCCTGTCGGCTTTATGGAGCCGCTCGTATTAGCAACTCATATTCCACGATCATTAAACTATCTGGCTAGAGGAGACTTTTTTAAAAAGCCGCTTTTTCGATGGTTGTTGAATCAAATTCACATTCTACCGATATACAGGTTTAGAGATGGATTTAGCGATATGCGTAATAATGAACAAGCGATGCAAAATGCAATTGACCTTTTAAAGTCTGGAAAAAGTTTTTTGGTGTTTGTAGAAGGGAGTACAAAATTGCAATATTCATTTCGTCCGATTCAAAAAGGTGTAGCTAGAATTGTGCATCAAATGCTGGAAGATGATCCTGAGGCAAATATTGCTGTCGTTCCAATTGGATATTCGGATTCTGATATGACAAGATTGGGGAGCAATGTATTTGTCAATATAGCGAAACCAATATACCCACATAGCTTGTACAAGTCAGCTACTTCAAAACCAATATTCTTAAAACAACTAACGAAGAAAATTACAGAAAGTAGTCATGCTAATGTACCTCAATTAGACTTAATTAAAGATGAAGCATTGTTGCAAAAATTAGTGTCTATTTTACCAGCAAATGAACAGACCTTCAATAAAATTAAGTCAGCCGCAGATCAAATAAACAAGACTGAAGAGACAAACAAGGCTAGGCTCAATGATGATATCGACGCGTTTAAGAATAAGTTAGGCAAAGTATCATCTAACACGTCTGCACTGTTTCAGCCATTATCTATTTTTCGACTCATAACATTAGTTTTTGGTTCGATCCCTGCTTTGCTAGGACGACTCTTTCATTTTCTTCCAATGTGGATAGCAAAAACCTATGCTAATAACACTATAAAAAAATCTGAGTTTTATATGGTCACGGTATTTGTTGTGCGCTTCGTTCTCGTAGGATTACTATACATTATATTGTTTGTTATCCTGAAATTTCTTGGTGTACAACATGCATTCTTTATTCTGCTTGCATTTGCATTATTAGGTACCTATGCCATTTACTATGTCAAGGAAGCAAAGACTATGATGAATCACTTTCGATTAGGAGGAAGAAAGGAATCTCTTAGAAAAGAGTATTTTAGGATTACAAATCAAATTTTCAAATAGTATGAGACTTCTATTATTTAGTTTTATTGTATTGATTTTAATGTCATGTGCAGGTCAAGAAAATAAAAAGTCAGTTATGACAAGCTCTATGGAAAAAGCCCCATATGCAATTGTTATTCATGGTGGTGCAGGTACTATTTTGAAAAAGAACATGACAGATGAGCGGGAGAAAGAATATATATCAGCATTGAATGAAGCACTTGATGTCGGTGAAAAGATTCTTAAAAATGGAGGTAGTGCAATTGATGCTGTAGAACAAACGATCTGGCTCCTAGAAGATTCACCGTTGTTTAATGCTGGTAAAGGAGCTGTGTTCACAAACGAAGGGGAGAATGAACTGGATGCTTCAATCATGTCTGGGGATGACCAAAATGCTGGTTCTGTTGGTGGTGTGAAGACTGTACGGCACCCGATATCTGCTGCAAGAGCTGTTTTAGAAAAGTCAGATCACGTCTTATTGACAAGCGTTGGAGCGGACCAGTTTGCTAAAGAACAAGGTTTGGAAATTGTTGATCCCTCTTATTTTAAAACGGAAAGAAGATGGAATTCACTACAAAGAATTCTTGAAGAAGAGGCAAAGGATAAAAAAGTACTTTCTGAATTAAGCGAAAATAAACATGGTACAGTTGGCTGTGTTGCTCTTGACAATCATGGAAATATTGTTGCTGGTACCTCCACTGGTGGAATGACAAATAAACGCTATAACAGATTTGGAGATGTTCCAATCATAGGTGCCGGTACTTATGCAGATAACAATACTTGTGGAGTGTCATGCACGGGGCATGGCGAGTATTTTATTCGATACGCTGTAGCCCATGACGTCTCAGCTCGAATGGAATACTTGAAAGAAAGTCTGTCGGATGCAGCTACGCATGTGATCAATAAAAAATTGGTTGATAAAGGTGGGAGTGGTGGCCTTATTGCTGTTGACTCATATGGAAATGTAGCCATGCCCTTTAATTCTGCCGGCATGTATCGAGGTTATGCAAAGCCTAACGAAAGAGTTGTGAAAATTTACGAAGACTAAGAAGCACCCGAAAAGTACGCAAACAAACGCCTCAGCATTTATAAAGTGGAATGGTAGCTAAACAGGTCATTCCAATCTTGATCTGATTTGAGCTTATTCTTATTTTTCTTACAATATGTTTTCAACTCTTTTGTATTCCCAATAACTTCTGTAATGGCATCAAGTTTTCCCTTCACTTGTTTGAGTTCACCATTGTAATCAAGTAAATACTCTGTTTTGAGTGCAAATCGTTTTGTGGTAAATGTTTTACCAGGCGCTTCCGTTTTATTTTCAGATTGAGATACTCTGAATTGTTTATAAAATTTGATGTCTTCAGAGGCAAAAATTTCTTGGACATAAGTGCCTTTCTTGTTTGATTCTGGAGAGTGTACTAATACTATCTCGCTCGCCTTTTCTTTCTTTTTACCCTTTTTGCTAATGATCACTTTAGGATAAAAGTCTTCATCAAGGATGGTTATCCGATTGTCTTTTTTGACTTCAACACCATGTTCAAACGCATTGTAATTTGCCAAGACATCATTAATTGTTTCACCGTCAGCATCGTAGACTACAGCTTCGGCGAAATCGTCAAGGATATAAGGGCTTCCCTTGATGTCCTTATACCGATTTTCATCGACGGCAGTACTATTCGTTGAAATGATTTGTGCTTGAATAGAAATAGATGTCATTAAGAAGTAAAGTAAAATTGCTGCTCTCATGCTAAGATTGTTATTTCGCTTTATAACGACGTGAAAGTCATTAAAATTCCATTTGATTCGATTACCTTTGGATAAAATAATTTATCATTATATAAGTGTTTGATAACTAGTAATTTACATGAATCAGTCATTTCTTAAAGTAGCGTTACCACATTTAATTGCCTTGATAAGTTTTATTGCAGTCTCTGTAATGTATTTCTATCCACAATTGGAAGGTAAGGGTATTCGCTCAAGCGACACCATTCTGTTTAAGGGTATGGCAAAGGAAGCACTTGATTATGAAAAAGAAACTGGTGAGACAGCTTTATGGACCAACAGTATGTTTGGTGGAATGCCCACTTATCAAATTACTGCGCCTAACTCAAACAACATATTTAGACAAATTCAGAGAGTCTTGTACATGGGTTTTTCAAGACCTATAAGTTATTTTATTTTCGGAAGTATATCCTGTTATTTGATGTTGCTGTTAATGCGGATCAATCCATGGTTGAGCATTCCTATGTCGATAGGCTTTAGCTTTATGACTAACCACATTGTGCTTTTTGAAGCTGGTCATATGTCTAAAATAATTGCAGTCATGTCAAGCCCTTTAATCGTAGGAGGCTTATATGCAATGTTTCGCAACCGTATAATGATTGGTGGATTGGCGTTTACACTTGGACTAGGCCTTAATATAGGAGCTAACCACATTCAGATGACTTATTACCTTGCTCTTTTGTTAGCCATTTATTTTGTGTTTGAAGCCATTCAACTTTTAAAAAATGGGAATAAAAAACTGCTAGGTAAAATTATAGTGGTTAGTGCATTAGGATGTCTAATTGCGTTGGGAGGGTCAGCATCAAAAATGCTTCCTACGATCGAATATTCAGAAGATACCATGCGAGGTGCCCCAATTCTAGAAAGTACAGGGACGCCGACTACAAGTAGCGAGACTGACGGTTTAGATTTTAATTATGCAATGGTGTGGTCAAATGGTTTTTTGGATTTATTTTCTTCATTTATTCCAGGTGTCGTAGGTGGAGGCTCAAGTGAAAAAATTTCATCTGATTCAGAATTTGCGAAAGGGGTGCGGAAGCTTGGAAGTCGTACTGATGTAGGCCCTTTGTATTGGGGAAGTCTACCTGGTACTAGTGGACCGGTATACTTTGGGATGATGTTTTTCTTCCTGATGGTTTTTGGATTTTTCGGGTTAAAAAGCCCATTAAAGTGGTGGATGATCATTGCAGTGTTTTTGACACTACTGTTGTCTATGGGTAAAAATTTGGAAGGACTAAATAAATTTATATTTAACTACATACCTCTATACAATAAGTTTCGAACACCTAATTCTATCTTGAGTGTAACAGCTGTAATAATTCCTGTATTAGGCGCTCTGGTCTTACAATCATTATTTAATGCTGAAGATAAAAAGACCTATTTGAAACCCCTATTATTAGCATCTGGTGTCATGGGTTTTATCTGTTTGTTTTTTGCATTTATTGGACCTGGCTTTTTTGATTTTGTTGGAAATGGCGATAGTAATTATGCAAATTCTGGATTAGATACAGCGCTTATAGAAGACAGAAAATCTTTAATGCGAATGGATTCATTGAGATCTTTACTCTTGATGATATTCACAGCAGGAGGTATTTACCTGTTCATTAAAGATAAATTGTCAAAGTCCCTATTAATTGGACTTATTGCTGTTTTAATATTGTTTGATCAGATTGGTGTTGCCAGAAGATACTTAGATTCCAAATCATTTTTACAAAACACTAGAATCAGCTCGGAGTTTACGCCTAGACCTGTAGATACTCAACTATTGTCAGATCCTGACCCCCATTTTAGAGTGTTCGATCAAACAATTAATACATTTAATGACTCTCGTTCCTCCTATTTTCATAAAACAATTGGAGGCGCACATGCTGCAAAGTTGCAAAGAATTCAAGACCTGATTGAACGACATATATCTCAAGGGAATATGCAGGTCTTCAATATGTTGAATACAAAATATTTTATTCAACCTGGCAATGAAAATAATCCTGAAGCCAGACAAAATCCCGGTGCTTTAGGCAATGCCTGGTTTGTGAATTCGATCAGGCTTGTCAATAATGCAAATGAAGAAATTGATGCATTGAATGGTTTTGTAGCTGCTGAAGAAGCTATAGTCCATCAGGAGTTTGCTGATTATGTAAATGGCCTCAATCCAGTAAATAATGGTGATATCAAATTAGTTGAATATTCGCCTAATCAATTGAGGTATGAGAGTAATACATCCAGTGAGCAATTAGCTGTGTTTTCTGAAATGTGGTATGGTCCCAATAAAGGATGGCAAGCATACATAGATGGAAAACCTGTCGAGCACATAAGAGTGAATTATGGACTAAGAGCGTTGAGAACTCCTCCAGGTAAACATACTGTTACCTTTATATTCGACCCTGGTGTCTATAAGACAGGCAACATAATCTCTTTAATTTCTTCTATTTTATTTTTACTTCTGGCGATTGCAGCTATTGGCTTTTGGTATAAAAATCGAACATCGAATAGTGCTGAGGTTGTAACTGAATTTGTTGCAAAGAAACCTAAAGAAATAATTCAAGAAAATGTAGTTGCAAAAAAAGAATCATCCGCAAAGAAAAAAAAGAAATCTACCAAAAAGAGAAAGAAAGACTCTCAATAAATAGTTGATGAAGAGATTTGGATTGATTGGCGCGGCGGGATATATAGCGCCTAAACATATGAGGGCAATCAAAGAAACTCAGGGCTTGCTCGTTGCTGCAATGGATAAATTTGATTCTATAGGAGTCATTGATTCATATTTTCCCAATGCGGCTTTTTTTACAGAATTTGAGCGTTTTGATAGGCATTTAGAAAAGCAGAGACGTCTTGGCGTAGGGATTGATTATTTATCTATTTGTACACCAAATTATCTTCACGATGCCCACATTCGTTTCGGTCTCAGAAGTGGTGTAAATGTGATTTGTGAAAAACCGCTAGTGCTTAATCCATGGAATGCCGAAGCATTACTCAAACTCGAACAAGAATCTACACAACGTGTATTTTGTATTCTTCAGTTAAGATTGCACGAAGAGGTAAAGCGACTTAAAAAGACAATAGAAACTATACCAAGCGACACTAAGCATGAGGTAGAGTTGACCTATGTCGCATCAAGAGGCAATTGGTATTATTCAAGTTGGAAAGGAGATGACACAAAATCTGGAGGTGTAGCTACGAATATAGGAATCCACCTTTTTGACTTACTGTTGCTGTTGTACGGAGAAGTGCAAGAAAATATAGTTAATGTTTATACACATGATAGAGCTGCAGGAATTCTGGAATTTGAAAATGCAACTGTAAAATGGTTTTTGAGCATTAACTATGAAACATTGCCAACAGAAATTAAAGTGACAGGCCAACGAATATATAGATCATTAAAGGTTAAAGAACATACATTTGATTTCAGTAAAGGTTTTGATGATCTTCATACGGAGACTTACAGATCTATACTTGACGGCAAAGGATTTGGTATAACGGACATCTTACCTTCCATAGAACTAGTCAATAAAATTCGGACTCAAGATATAACGCCAATTTCAGAACAAAGTCATTCGTTCTGTCACTTGCCATTGTCAAATCATCCTTTTTTGAAATAATGAAAAGACTATGCTTGGAGAGGTTTGTGGTGAATACCTCTTATCTCATCATACTTTAAAAAATGCTTTTATTTCTTTTACAATTCTTGTTTGAATGTCACGATTTAATTCAGTATGCATAGGTAAAGACAGCACGGTTTTACACAAGCTTTCTGAATTGGGATGAACACATTCACCATAATGGTTAAACGCAAGTTGCTTGTATAATGGAATAGGGTAGTAAATGGCAGATTCGATACCTACACTGTTAAGGTACTTTTTTAATTGATCTCTTTGTCCATCTAACACGCATATAGTATATTGATTAAAGACATGGTCTGAAGAGGAGATTCGTTTAGGAATAATCACTGATTTTATATCGGAGAATAAAGTATCGTAACATTGAGCCGCTACTTGCCTCTTTAAAAGAAATGAATCAAGATGACTTAGTTTTACATTGAGTACTGCAGCTTGTATAGCATCTAAGCGTGAATTACACCCTACTAATTCGTGATGATATTTTATCTGCTGCCCATGCTTAGCAATCATTCTGATTCTTTTTGCAAGGTGGTCGTCATTTGTGATTATGGCACCTCCGTCTCCAAAGCAAGCTAGATTTTTAGTAGGGAAAAAGGATACACAGCCTATATGCCCGATAGTTCCGGTTTTCTTACTGCTTCCATCTGCATGATAATGTGACGCCCCTATTGACTGGGCATTATCTTCTATCACATATAATTGATACCGTTGTGCAATGGTCATAATGTCCTCCATTGGACTGCTTTGCCCGAATAAGTGGACTGGGATAATCGCTTTAGTTTTTTTAGTAATTGCTTGTTCTATAGCATGGGCAGTACAATTGAAATGATCTTTGTCAACATCGACCATAACAGGTGTAAGCCCTAAAAGTGCGATGACTTCTACCGTTGAAACATAAGTGAAGCTAGGAATAATGATTTCGTCTCCTGCCTCCAGATTAAGACTCATCAATGCTATTTGGAGAGCATCGGTTCCATTTGCACATCCCACGACATGCCTGCAGTCCAAGTATTTAGCCAAGGAGGATTCGAATTGTTGTACAATAGGCCCACCGATAAATTGGGAGCTGTTTAAGACTTGATGGATGGCAGTATCAATTTCAAGTTTCAATCGATGATACTGTCCATTTAGGTCTACCATTTTTATCTTATTCATGGCTGGATTTCTTTTTTAGCTCTTGCAATATTGCTTCACCAGTTATCCAATCCATTGGCTCATCTAATTCTAATTTGGTGTACTCTGGCATTTCATAGATGCCAATATTTCCGCTCAGTCGATTATGTGATTCTAAAATCTGAGAAGCTGTGCTTATATAAATAGCGCCATTTTCTTGTAGGGTTCCATCGAATTCCTGCCTTCTTGGTCTGTTCTTGTAGTTGTAATTTTTTGGTGTCCCATCTTGATTCCAAAAAAAATGTTTAATTCTCACACAGGACAAAACTGAATCATAGTCTTCTTCATCTTTAAGT
The DNA here is from genome assembly GCA_964450495.1 of uncultured Saprospiraceae bacterium. Taxonomy (GTDB): domain Bacteria; phylum Bacteroidota; class Bacteroidia; order Chitinophagales; family Saprospiraceae; genus CALFUK01. The sequence goes on from CAYVFU010000094.1 coordinate 10,401, forward strand.
TTAAGTGCACTGTCAATATCCTTGTTTGTAGTGTATGGAGAAGTTGCCTGTAGAAGGATGACTGTGGCTGACTGATCTATATTGCCCTTCTTCAAATATTCCATTAAGGCCATTTCGGTCGAGGCATCGTCAGTTGCACTTTCTGTAGAGCGATCATAAAATCTTAATTTAGAGAATCCGAATCCTAGGCAAGTCTCTTTGATCTTGTCATTGTCAGTTGCAAGCACGGTATAATCTACAGAGCCAGCATCTTCAGCCGCTTTTAACACCCAATAAATAAGTGGTTTGCCACCAAAGTGTTTTATGTTTTTGAGAGGGATAGACTTACTGCCTCCTCTAGCTGGTATGAAAGCAATCGTCATTAGCTTGTACGCAGATTTTCTTTTTTACTTAATTCACCGTCAAGTAGTTTACGTGGCCCATAACCACCTAATGCTTTTTCAATAGCTCTGATACCTTTGACTAATTTTATCATACCTATAGGTTCTACAGACGATAATTGATCTGAACCCCACATCGTTCGATCTAATGTGATGTGTCGCTCAATCCACTTCACACCCATTGGAACTGTTGCAAAAGTAGTGGTGAGTCCATATTCGTGACCGCTATAGCCTACATCTGTTTTGTAGGTGTCACTCAACCATTGGATGTATTCCAAATTTAAATGTTCTACTGGAGTAGGATACGTTGAATTTGTATGCATCACTACATCCGGCTTTGCAATGTCAATAGCAGTTTTGATTTCTTCTTCAGTAGACATACCTGTTGAAAGTATAAGTGTATCAAACAATTGTCGTGATCGGACTAGTAAGTCTGTATTAGTGAGTTGGGCTGAAGGTATTTTTACGATCGAAACAAACTCTGACATAAATTCTGCAGAAGGTATATCCCATACTGATGCAAACCATTTGATCTCTTTTTTTGAGCAATACGAATTAATTTCATCATAATCTTTCTTGGATAATTCTAGTCTGTGTTTGTATTCCAAATAGGTCATTTTTCCCCAAGGAGTCTCTTTTAAATCAGCTTTTTTATGTTCTGGAACACAGATGTCTGGTGTACGCTTTTGAAATTTTACATAGTCAAACTTAGCGACAATTGCCTCATCGATCAACTGCTTTGCATGTTCCAAATTGCCATTGTGGTTTATGCCAATTTCAGCTATAATCTTGATGGGTTCCATGTATAAATTTTCAACGTATTTTGACTGTTTTATTAGAATTTAAGCGCTCAAAATTAACGTATTTTTCCGCTCAAAAAGTTTGTATCCTTAATGATACCATGACACGAATATACTAACATGATGCTTGACTTCGATTATTAAGTATATTTGATCAAATGGGAGTCATACAACGGCAAAGCATTAAATTCTCCATAATTTCATACTTGGGTGTATTCATTGCATTTTTTGCAACGATGTTTATCTATAAGCAGGATGAAGAAATCTATGGCTTCGCTCAGTTTATTCTCAATTTGGGTTTCCTGTTAATTCCTTTTGTATCGCTTGGGACCTATAGTGCTATAATAAAATTTTTCCCACCTAATAAGGATAATCGTAAGCAGTACTTGAATAGTTTTCTATTGTTGTTTTTCGGAGCGTCTTTGATTTTTTTACTCTTTTATCTCCTTTTTTCTCACCATATCCATGATTTCTTAGAATTCATATTGATCGATAAAGAAAGAATCATTGAACAATATGATTATCTGATCATTCCACTTGCCATTGTTTTAGCACTAAACTTATTACTTACAAATCAGGCTTCGAATTTACTGAGAATCACAATCCCAGAGATGGTCACGAATATAGGTTTCAAGCTTCTTCTGCCGATTATTATATATGCAGCTATTATGGGGTGGGTTACCAAAGATCAGATACCTATTTATATCCTCCTTAGCCATGGATTTTTGGTATTGATAATCGTATTTTATTTGAGCTCATTAGGTACAATTGGGATTACCCAAGGGGTGATAAAAGACATACGGAAGAATACGAAGGAGTCAATAGCTTCTTATTCCTTGTTCAGCAGTTTAAATTCTTTAAGCGCAACTGTGGCCTTTAGGGTTGACGTTATTATGGTCGCGACAATGATAGGTATGGGGGCAAATGGTATTTATACAATGATGATTTTTCTTACAACTATCATTGAAATACCAAGGAAAGCTATCTATAAAATTGCTAACCCTATTATAAGCCAAGCATGGAGTAACAAGGATTTTGCAAAGCTCGAATACCTGTACAAAAGCACAAGTATAAATTTGATGATTCCTAGTTTTTTCTTGGCGATTGGTATTTATATAGGCCTTCCACTCTTGGATGTCATATCTGTAGGGCAGCCGATATTCTATGAATGGAGATTTGTCTTTTTACTTATTGCCAGTGCAAAAGTGATTGATATTAGTCTGAGTGTAAATACCCAACTAATAGACTACTCAAGTTGGTATAGATATAATCTGCTATTCCTTATCACTCTTGCTGTTTCTAACATCATCTTAAACTACGTTGCAATCAAGAGCTATGGAATGATTGGTGCTGCTAGCGCAACTGCATTTTCTTACATCTTATTTAATCTAATGAAGCTAATATTCATTTGGTATACTATGAAAATGAGTCCATTTAGTTCAGCAAGCCTTAAGTTGTTGCTAGTCACAGTAGTGTTAGTACTCGCACTTTATTTTATGCCAACAATGAGTAATGTGTGGATAGATACAATATTCAAATCAGCTTTCTTCGCCATATTGTATCTCAGTGCCGTTTGGTTCTTTAAAATCTCACCTGAATTAAATCAGTTAATTTCTAAATATCTTCCTCTCTAAATCTCTTTTGTGTGATTTGATCCCATGAGAGCATTATATCTGAACGATTATTCAAAAAAAAGTAGAAATACCTATCCTTGGTTAACATTCGTTAATCGAGATTTTTGTTCCATTCATCGATTTGTATCGTGGGCTGTGCAACATTGGTCGTGAAACGGACGTCATTTATGTGTACGATTTACGTGGCCACTGACATCGAACAATAAGGATTCTAGACTATAAAAATCTATGATCCTTACCAATTGAAATTTAATAATGTATTGTTTAACCCCAGTCAATTAAATCTATCGACCTATGTCAAAATTAAAAATGTATCTAGTCGCCCTTGCTGTAATTATTGCTTCAACAGCATCTTTTGCAAATCTTATTCCTGAGAAGAAAGCTGAGCTTCGCGCTGAATTGTCAAGCTTTATCTCAAAAATTAACTTCGATACTGTCGAAGATGAAGATGGAATTTTCTACGTGAAATTTACTGTTAACTCTAAAAAAGAACTCATTGTATTGTCAACTGACAACAATCAAATCGACAATAGAATTAAACAAGAACTAAACTATAAAGAATTAAAAGCTACTGATGTTGAAATCAATAAGGTATATACACTACCTGTGAGATTAGACACGAAATCTTCATAGTTTAATTAAAGAAACATGATCTGTTCGTCAGGAACGGATAAATGTAATGGAGGATAGGGTAGTGGCCTAGCTGCTACCCTATATTTTTTGCATTGTAATGGTTTAAGTAATTTTCTCCATTCATATCGATCTTTAAATAAAGAAAGCTACAAAATAGAACACCAAGCCAAAAACGTACAACGTTATATTCTTTCTTTATAAGTGGTTAAAGACGACTTTTTACAAATTATATTTTAAATAAGACGCACAATTCAGATTATTTGATAAATTTGCACAAAATTTAGAAAATGTCTGAAACGAAGTTGGATAAAATTGATTTGAAGATTTTAAAACTGTTACAAGAGAATAGCAAAATTACGAATCTTGAGCTATCTAAAAAAATAGGCTTATCACCAGCGCCGACACTTGAACGTGTTAAAAAACTTGAGCAATCGGAGGTTATACAAAGCTATCACGCCAAAGTCGATGCTTCTAAAATTGGCCTAAATATAGGTACTTTTGTGCTGGTATCTCTCGCTTGGCAGAAAGAAAATGCGCTTGAAAATTTCATTAATAAAATTCAAGATATTGATGAAATCACAGAATGTTACATTATTACAGGAGACGGTGATTTTCTTCTTAGAATTATTTGCAGTGATATTTCGGCATATGAGCAATTACTATTCAAAAAACTATCTCAAATCGAAGAAGTAGAAAGGTTGAAAACATTAATGACGCTGTCAAAGGCTAAGAAGTCAAAAGTTCTGCCGTTTAAATACGAGTAAATTTAATGTCAAACAAACGATCTTCTCTTCTCTGGTCTTTAGAGAAAGAGGGCAGTGTTTCCTATATCTTTGGTACCATGCATGTCAAAGACTATAGAGTGCATTCTTTTGTAAATCTGGTTAAGCCCTTTTTGGACAGATGTAGTGCCTTCGCTTCTGAGTTTCATTTAAATGAAATGGCAGAAGTTGGAAATACAGACTTTCAGTATTTTCCTGATGGCAATACGTTGAAAGATTACTTACCAGAAGTAAAATATAAGAAGCTTGTTGGTATAGTCAATAAATCTTTCCAGATCGATATTACCCCTTTTGATCGTTTGTTGCCCTTGTTGTTGATAAATATCATCTCAGAATCTGTGTTGTATAATTCTGAAAATCTTGCTTTAGATTCTGTACTATGGAAATATGCAGAACAAAATAATAAGGAGCTCTTTGGTCTAGAATCTATTCAGGATCAGTTTAATATTTTGTCCGCTATTCCAATATCGTATCAAGTGAAAAGCCTTTTAAGTATTGGCAAAAATCCACAATCATTCAGAACAAAATTGGTTAGAATGATAGATCTTTACGAGAAGCAAGATATTGACATGTTGTACAGATTATCTAAGCGTACATTAGGGAAGCAAAGGAGGCTAATGATCTATGAGCGTAATGCTAAAATGGCATTGCGTCTTGCCGATGAATTATCATCACAACAAAGTACTTTTTGTGCTGTAGGAGCAGCTCATCTAAGCGGAAAGTATGGAATATTAGCTTTGTTAAAAAAAAGAGCATTTGTTGTGAAACCTGTATTCTTCAATTAAAAGAGCGTTATGGAAGAGAAAATAGTTTTACAAAAAAGTAATAAAAAGGCATTGTTATATGGTATTCATACTAAAGCAGGTGCTCATGCTTTGGAAAATCTTTTGCAAAATAATTCCTATTCGTCCGTCTTGGTTTTTTCATTTCAAGATGTAGGAATAGAGCACAATAAAATTGAATTTGTAAAAATAGAGAACGAAACTCTAGAGGGTATTACTAATCAAATCAAAGGCGATGATCTGTTTATTTTCCAGGAAAATGAAATAGAGGACACGGACTTGTTTCTAAAGAAAAACTTCCTTATTCCATTGAGAATAGCGTTATATGCTAAGCACAATAATGTCAATCAACTGAGTTTATTGTCTTCTTCAAATACGGTATTGAAATCTGTTTTTTTGCCACACAAAACAAAAGAAGAATTAGAAATTAGATTGGCTGATCTGGATTTTTGGAGTTACTATATTTATAAGCCTATATTCGTTGTTGTAGAGCAGCAGCAACAAGGAGTACGTGAAAAGATAGCTGGGTTTATTGGTAAGCGGCTGAATGTTATAACCAATAATTTCTTTAAAAAAATTACGCCTATCGAAACAGATGTCATTATCGATATGATGATGCAAAATGCTCAGCAGCTTGATGCTGGTATCCATACATTTAATAATGAAGACATTCTCACATTTCAAGAATCAATTATAAGCAATATATGACTACAAAGAAACATTCAAAAATAAATCTGAACGTTGAATTAGGTGCAGACAGAATTCCAGAAAAGATCACTTGGGAAAGTACAGATAATCCCCAGAATGAAGGTCCTCTAGAATGTAAAGCCTTTTTACTTTCTTTGTTTGATAAGGAACATAAAGATACGTTTAGAATTGACCTGTGGACAAAGGAGATGCAGGTCTCTGAGATGGATAGATTCGTCTATTTTACGCTCAAAGGCATCGCAGAGACATATCATAGAGCAACGCAAAACACAGATCTTTCGAATCATTTAGCAAAGTTCACAGAATTTTTTGGAGAAGAATCTGGTATATTACCTAAAGAAGAATAACATGTTTTCAAAAACCTATACAGTACACTATTCTAATCTTGAGACCGGGAGTTGGCAATTATTATCGCAAACCGGCAGTATCTATATTCCTATAAATATGCCAGCCGATATGCGGGAACCAGGGCTTAAAGTAAAGTGTAAATTGTCTAAGCAAAATGATTTGTCTAGTATGCACATGACAGGCGAGATCGTTCGAATCGTTTCCTATGAAATAGTTAAATGAATGCTTAGTACAAGGAATTTCTCCAAAGGCCTGAATGAGAATAGCAAATAAGGTAAGAGTAAGTATAGAAGTAAGGCGTTAAGAAAATATTGATGCGGCTTAGCTTATTGTTTTATCTGTCGACATATAGTGTGCATTGATGATATTTATTTGTATCTTATTATTAGAAATAATTTTAATATTACCAACAATTTGATAATATCCTAACTCATTTTATTAAAACAAAAGTGAGTTGTTCACATCTTGTGTAGTGTCCTGTTATTTGTATAAATCAAAGTTGATCAAAAATGTCTGAGCATACAAACCAATTTTTAGCGGCTATTCTAAATGGTGGTACTAATCCAGTATTTGTAAAGGACTCTACACTTAAATTCGTTTTTATTAACGATGCATTCAC
>CAYVFU010000095.1:0-10971 GCA_964450495.1 uncultured Saprospiraceae bacterium
GTACAAATTTCAACCTTAATAATATTAATGCCAATGATGTTGAATCCATTGAGATATTAAAAGATGCATCCTCAATAGCCATTTATGGATCTAGAGGTGCAAATGGTGTCGTATTGGTAACTACTAAAAATGGATCCAGTGTAGGAAGTGGTAAACCTCAAGTAAGTGTAGGTTTATATACTAGTACGCAGTTAGTACCTGACCGACCTGAGTATTTAAATCAAGCACAACAAATAGAGTACACTAACCAAGATGCAATACTTAGGGGTGTAGCTGAACCATTTCCAGGTAATCCATCGGACTTCCCAGATAATGACTATTTTGATCTGCTATTAAGCTCATCACCGATATATAATGCTGATCTTTCAATAGCTGGTTCTTCAGAAAATGGAAATGTTAATTATTATAATTCGCTTAATTTTTTCGATCAAGATGGTCTTATTGATAATTCAGGTATTCAAAAATATATTTTTAGATCAAATTTGGATTTTAAATTAAGTGATAATTTAAATGCAGGACTCCGTATTAATTATTCAAGAATAGACCAGGATAATGGTGTTGTTGGCTATAGCGGTCTCTTAGGTATTCTGCCAACTCAGCCCATATTTAATGATGATGGTTCTTTTAACGGAACTAATGAAGTAGTTGGAAACCCCTTTAACAATCCTGTTGCTACGTCACAATTGGATATAGATGAGACCACTATAAATAATTTGTTAGGTACAGTATATTTAGAATATAATCCTATTGAAAATTTAATTATACGTTCAACCTTTAATCCCGATATTACCAATTCTAAAAGAAATGAGTTTACGTCTAGCCAAAGACCTGATTTACCTATTACAGATAGTAATGCCAGAGTAAGTTCAGTCTCATCTTTTGGATGGAATAACGAAAATACCATTCAATATTCTGGAGACCTTGATGGTAATCATAGTTACACTCTTTTAGGGGGTGCCTCTTTTCAGAAAACAACCAATGAGACTGCTTTTGCGCAAGCTTTTGGTTTTACTACAGACGCAACTACATTCAACAACTTAGGAACAGGAAGCGATCCCCTAAGAAATTTACTAGGCTCTTCTTTTACTCAAAATCAAATCGTCTCCTTTTTCGGAAGGGTTAATTATTCGTATAAAAACAAGTACTTATTAACAGTAGTCGGTAGAAGTGACGGAAGTTCTGTATTTGCTCCTGGTAATAAATATGAGTTTTATCCATCTATTGCAGCAGCATGGAAAATTTCGGAAGAGCCTTTTATGCAAAATCAAAATACCGTTCAGGATTTAAAATTAAGAGCAAGTTATGGTAGATCAGGAAATCAAGCCATCTCTCCATATAATACCTTAGGTGTTTTAGTTGAAGGAAATACCTCCTTTAATGGTGTTGAAGTTCCTGGTGCGGTATTGGGAAGACCAGCAAATCCGGATTTGAAATGGGAAACCACGACAGCATTTGATATCGCTTTAGAGGCTTCGTTTTTTAGAGGTAGGCTCTTTACAGAACTCAACTATTACAGAAAAGAGACTAATGACCTGTTATTAAATGTTACCATTCCAAGACAAACCGGGTATACAAATCAATTGCAAAATATCGGTTCTTTAGAGAATAAAGGATGGGAGTTTTTGCTTAATTCATTTAATGTTACTAAACCTGATTTTAAATGGAATTCTACTGTGACTTTATCGTCGAATAAAAATGAGATATTGGATCTTGGAGAAGAGGAGTTTATAGACGTCGTTGTAGACCAGATTCTTGGTGCGGGGAACTTAAGATTAATTGTTGGAGAACCATCGCCAGTATTTACAGGGGCACAGTATTTAGGAACTTGGAAGAGTCAAGAAGAAATTGATGCGTCAGGGCAAGATCCCGCAACAAATGCTGTTGGTGGCCCCAGATATCAAGATACAAATGGAGATGGCACTATATCTAACGAGGATTTTGAAGTACTGGGTAATCCCTGGCCTGATTTAATCTACGGAATTGAAAATAATATTTCCTACAAAAACCTGGATTTAAATATTTATATACAAGGAACAGTTGGTAATGAAGTGTATAATTTAAGATCACGTAATAGCTTTTTCATTCGAGGGGAGCTTCCAAAGTATGCTGAAGTAGCTGATTACTGGTCGGCTGACAATCCAACTTCAGATATTCCTAGACCTGGATTTGTTGAAGGTGCTTATCAACCCAATTCCTTTGAAATTGAAGATGGTACACATTTGCGTCTTAAAAATGTTCGATTGACATATAATTTTCCAGTTAAAAAATTGGGATGGGATGGTTTACAAGACATGGCACTTTATGTATCTGGAACCAATTTGCTACTATTTTCTGATTTTAGATTGATCGATCCAGAGTCAAGTAGATTTGGTAGAAGTGGGTTGGGTAATATTGCTCAAGGATTTTCAAATGGAGAGTATCCAAATGCAAGAATTTTTACTGCAGGACTTAATGTTACTTTTTAAAAATAATTATAATGAAAACAAAAAATATATTTCTATACGTCTTCCTATTAATTCCATTTATTAGTTGTGAGAGTTTTTTAGAAGAAGATCCACGAGACATTATTGCTCCAGAAAATTTTTTTACCAGCGATGCGGATGCAAATCAAGCCATAACGGGCGTATATTCGGTAATTAAAAACAACTCTATCTATGGGCAAGCTGGGCTAGACAATTGGTATGATAACGGGGTCGATATTATTGAGCCAAATCGTACGCATCCAATATTTGAGGTGATGGGTAATTATACATTAAGTGAAGTCACTGCCGATGCCTCAAATCAATTAATGAGTGTAACAGATACATGGCAAAACCTATATAGAGTTATCTTAAATGCTACTGTTACTATTGATAGAGTTGACGGCAATGAAGACATCTCTCAAGAGGTTCAGACCGATGTTGTTGCACAGGCGAGATTTTTACGTGCAATGTCATATTGGCATTTAACCAACCTTTGGGGTGATGTACCTTTTTACAATGAATTATTGACCCTAAATGAAATTGCTGAACTGGGAAGAACCAGTAAAGATGTAGTTATAGCCAGTGTATTGGATGATTTAGCGTTCGCACAAAATAACCTACCATCTGTTAACACGGATGAGAATAGAGGTAGAGCCACGAAATGGGCAGCAGCTGTAATTGAAGCAAAAATCCATATGGCAGCCCAAGATTGGCAAGCAGGATTAAGTAAAAGCTTGGAAATCATTAATGAGTCACCGCACGAGTTACTTCCGACTTATGATGAAGTTTTTGATCCCGCTAATGAATACAATGCTGAAATTATATGGTCTTTAGATTTTGCTAGGGATATTACCGGTCAATTCGAGCCAGCGTTCCCTGGTCGTGCATTTGCAGGAAATAATTATTGGAGGCCAAGTCTATTTAATCCGCGTATAAGGGATGAGCCGGCCAACGCGGATGAGAATCGAGCTTTAAGAGATGCGTTAGCGGCTAATGGAGAAGAATTTAATGGTACTGGACTTCAGATAGCATCAGTTGACTTTGCTAATAAATTTCCACTGAATGATTTGCGAAGACCTTTGAATATAATGGGTGATTACGAAGGCATTCAATTGAATCATACCTACATGCCGAAATTTATGAATCGTAATTTTGAGACTTCTCCACGTTTTAATCACGGAGATAATCGATTGGTGTTTAGGCTTGCAGATGTGTATTTAATGGCAGCAGAGTGTGAAAATGAAATCAATGGGCCAGCAGGTGCATTTCAATATTTAAATCCAATAAGACAACGAGCGTATGAAACTCAAGCCGAATGGGATTTGACGGGACTTGACCAACAAGGTTTTAGGGAAGCTATTTATGATGAACGTAAATGGGAGTTAGCAGCTGAAGCAACGAGAAGATACGATTTAATAAGATGGGGTATTTATTTAGACGTTGTTCGAAATGCTGAATTTAAGACCTATAGTCCTAACACTAATATTCAAGACCATCATGTATTACTGCCAATTCCCCTTAATGAGTTGCAACTAAATCCAAATTTGACTCAAAATCCAGGTTATTAAGATTAGGTAATGAGTAAGCTGATCCAAGAAATAATGGGTTTTCTAATTAATTAAATAATAGATAGTTTTTTCATGTTAAAGGGTGTGCAGACACAAGTATGCATACCTTTTTTTTATGATTGAACGGATCATAAGCTAAATGCAATTTGGCTACATGGTGGTTGTGATATTAACGTAGAAGTAAGTGATATGAACGTTTAGAAATTTTGGAGACTTTTTCAAATGAAGCCTGCTGTAAAGTCATCACATTTGAATAGGTTAAAACAATTAGGCTACCAATAGAAATCAACAAAGACTGACGTCTAGCGTATTTATCATCGTTGCTATATCCGACATTATTGTCCCGACTCGACTAAAGAAGATGGCCTGCCATGGAAATATATAAACAAGCTATAAATAAATAACACGGTATGAAATTATCACAAGCCCATAGTATCACTCTTTGCCTACTCGCAGCTCTGCTACTCTCTGGTCTCATATCATGTACAGATGATGATGGTCTCATAATGGATAGAAAAGAAGACGAAATGGAAGAGGAGGAGCAATCTCCTCCAAACACCAAAGAGGATGGTATATACGTAGCAGATGAGATCACCGGTCCATATGATACCTGTACTCCTGAGGGCGCTAATGCAGTGAGAGCTACAGACATCTCTGACCCCAGCAATGTGGGTGCTATAGATGACAGAAGCTGCTATGCTAACTATAATGAAATATTAATAGGAGAAACCATATGGGGCCTCTACAACATCACAGATGGATCTAATAATCAAGATAACAATAGCCTGCAGCCTCGGATAGAAAGATCACTATCCCGATCTCAGTCTGCCGAAATAGACAGCTATGCACATTTCACAGGTACGGTACGCATACTCGAGACTGGTATAACAAATAATACTAACAACGATGGCTCCTATATTATGCAGGCTAAAGGGAAACATACAGGGGGCGGCGGCTCGCCAGATCCTGCGATCTGTCTTTACCTGGCCAAACCTGTTTATGGTGACACCGAAGAGACTAAAAATGAACAAGTATCATTTGATCTATATCGAGAGCAAATAAATTATCGAGGTGGAGAAGGAAAAGATGGCCGCCAGGTAGTCTATCTCACCAATATCAAAAAAGGACTTTGCGTGGATATAGAGCTCAAGGTAGGATTCAGGGTAGACTCTACGGATACATCTAAAAAGATACACTATGCCGATGCAATCATCGGAGGTGAGGAATACAGATGGGATATCCCTGAACCCGAAAAAGGCACGCAATCTGGCATCAGATATGGTGCATATCGAGTCAAAGGTGGACGAGCGCAAATCAGATGGGCAAACACAACGTATAAAAAGGTCGAGATGTAATCATTCTCGGCCTTTATGATCTGTTATTGTCCTCTACTATATCGCAGCGTGTATCGACCTGATCCCAATACGATCGATGAAGCATCCCCATCCGATATATTGTGTTCATTCTTCCAGCGTGTCCAAGAGATACCATTGATACGGAGCGATTCCTGATCTGTAGATGTCAGTGACACCTCCGCCTCAGTATTAAATGGTACGGCTATTTCCATAGAGAATTCTTGGTCCTTCTCCTGCCAGCTAAAGTCTATGTCTCCGTATGGTGTCGGTATCTGTGCCGATGCAAGGTCGAGCTGATCCGGATACTGAGGATCAATAGTAAACCTTCTATATGCCGGTTGATCAAAAGCTGGCTTTACACCCACTAATGACTCATAAAAGTAAGCAGCGAAACCACTATGCATTGGGTGATTGAGAGAATTGGTCAATTCATCGACTTCTGCCCACTCAAACTGGCGCTCTGGCCAAGTGGTAAACCCATAGTCCATAACATAGGTCTGACTCGGAAAATCCGGTGTCGTCAGTATTTCAAGAGCGACGTCGCCCCTGCCATACTTGGTCAGGACAGTGTAAATATATCGATTGCCATGAATACCTGTAGAGTGATGGCCACCTTTGATAGTCTGGATATCATATACTAAGCCATCAATTACCGACTGATCATCCTCCGCCGGCACCATGCCAAACTGCAAAGCCATGACAGTAGCTGTCTGGCTACCGTACCATTTATACTCAGCACCAGAAATACTCTCGAGAAACTCATTATTAAATGCTTCAAAAAGTTGCCGTTGTTCAGACTTCATCTTACCTGCATATGCAGAGTCATCATTCATAGCTGCCATCTTCTCCATGATACCGAGTATATCATAAAAGTAGGCATTGGCTGATACTATAGGATCACACTCCATGGCACTTGGATTTTTGCGACGATCCCATCTCGGTGGACACCAGTCACCCATTCCATTAATGATGATGCCTCTATCATCTTTAAATGTGAGATAATAGTCCGTGAGTCCTTTCATCTCAGCATAATACTCTGTCACGATTGTGGGATCTCCGTAGTAGAGATAGTTATACCAAGGCAGATAGATCGTCGCTATCCCCCAGTCGAGTTTAGCTATTGAGGAAGTACGCCTACCAGGAGCTATCATTGTGGGCACCTTATACTTTATGGATGAGCCGTCATTTCCTTTGACATCACGCATTTGAGAACGGATATCTTCCATGTATTTTTCATAAAAATTTTTCATTTCTAAATTGTACAAAGCGTATTCACAAAAAGCATGCGCATCGCCAAGCCAGCCATTCTTCTCACGATGAGGACAGTCTTCTGGGATCCCATGCAGATTGTCCACGATGGTCCATATGCTGATATCATGCATTTTATTCAGCAGTGGATCTGAGCACTCAAAACTGCCTTTATGCTCTACATCATTCGCTACTAAGATCGCAGTGATAGACGAGGCATCTGGCGCTGATGATACACCCGTGATCTCTACATATCTGAATCCATGATAGCTAAACTTGGGCTCCCACGTCTCCATCCCACTGCCTTTGCAGACATACTGCTGGAGCTGCTTCATACCATTAGCTCCACCACCTGTCGACCCTGGATATATATCATCGCCACTCTGTGTAAGTGCTTCCGTTGCTATTATTTTGACTAATTGTCCTCGTTTTTCTTCCACATTGATCTTTACCCAGCCAGCTATATTCTGACCAAAGTCTACGATCCAAGTATCTCTGACCGATTTGAATATTTTCTGAGGCGATAGCTCTTTGAGCTTTCGGATAGGAGGCATCTGCTGACTACTGATGTCGTCCACTGCTGGGCTCACCACCTGCACTGGTCCCCACTCGTTATCATCATAGCCGAGCTCATCCCAGCCATCGTTCTCATAACGAGCGTCGTAGGTATCCCCGCCATAAATATTATCAAATACGATGGGACCTGTTGATTCTTTCCATGTCCGATCTGTCGCGAAACTCTCTCGTGATCCATCTGTGTACTGTAGATCCACTAAAAGGCGAACTGAAGGTGCGCCAAACGATAGATCTCGCTCAGACTCTGGATCACTTTTCCATGATATGTTCTGACCATAAAATCCATTGCCCAAAATAATACCTATAACATTGTCTCCTGACTCCATCTCATCTGTGATATCGTAGCTCACATAGTAGGCCTGCTTATCATAATTAGAGGGTGCTGGATCCAAGACGTGATCACCGACCTTATCGCCATTGAGATAGAGCTCATAATAACCTAATCCACAGATGTATACTCGAGCTTTATCGATCTTTTTATCAGGACTAATGATCTTTCTGAAGTAACCTGCTGGATGGCTGGTCACCATAGTAGGAGCAGGCATCTTATTAGTCTGATACTCTCGATATCGATGCTCTGACACACGAGTATCCTCACTGAGACTGATCCACTCCGCACCATCCCATTGTGTCTCCTCCATCAGACCCATCTCAAAGAGCTGAGCCTCTGACCAAGTAGATACCTTATTGGTTTCATCCCATATTCTCACTTTCCACCAGTAGATATTCTTTGGCTGTAAGGCCGCACCTTGATACCTGATATTGATAGACTGCTGACTCATTACTTTATCAGTATTCCACATATCGGCACTGAGCTCAGTGAGCAGAGCTCTATTTGTCGCTACGATCACCTGATATGCGGTCTGTGATTTATTGTAGCCCGTCGAGTTCACGATCCATGATAGCCTGGGATGAGGATCCTCGATAGCCATCGGATAATCTTGAGACTCACAGCTCAGCGACTCGAATGTCAAGCTTGTGGCTTCCGTCACTATAGCTCGTTGTGCACATGAGAGCAATAATGAATAAGCACTGAGGATCATTAATGATTTAAAAAAGTGATTCATATTTTTTTATTGACAGTTTTGTTGCCCTTGGCAGGAAAAGTTAACTAGGCTGTGTTAACGATCTATACTATTTTAATAGCCACAAACAGATCCTCTACTCCTTCTGGATAAGCCACCCAGATCGGCAGCACCTCTACACCTGGGACTTGGTTGTATATTCTACTATTTTCAGACTCCTTGATTCGCATAGCTACGGTAGATTCTATACCGATCATGTAATTCAGTTTCTTATTTCAAAAATCATATTAAAAAACTCAAATAGGCCTACGGTTTGCATTTCATAATTTTGGATAACAACATCAGCATATGAAAGCACCAAATACATGTTTACAGTCTCCCCCTCGAGACTCAGGACATATAAAACACCTCCTCGAGAGGTATCGATACTGGGGAGTTATCATCATTGACCTCCATGATATCTGCCATATAGTCCCACCATTTTTTTACTATTTTATTTGATCCAAGATCTTGAGAGCCTCCCTTCCCACTTACTTTCTGAAAACCAAATAAGGTATTGGTCTCTTCGTCAAAAAAGATCGAATACTCACTGACTCCACTCTCCTTTAATAACTCTCTTAATTCTGGCCAAATCTGATTGTGACGCTTAATGTAAGACTCTTTTTGGCCCTTGTTTAGTTTCATTTTAAAAGCTACTCTCTCCATTGTTTGATGTTTTTAAATTTTATCATTTTCGAATAGCCATGAGCTATTCTAATTCAATTAGAATAAGTATTTGGGATGGGTAAGTTGAAATCTCGATTTTCTGAAATCGGGAAACTGCGAAACAATCGTCTCGTATGCTTCATCCTGATAGCCTACACTCGCCATACGCAATGCAGGAGCGAGGATCTCAGGATGAAAAGGAACAATCTGCTGATAGTGCCAGACCCTAGGAGGCCAGCCATCAGGCGCTTCCTCGACATAAGGCCGAAGAAACTCTAACGCTCGGCGGATACTGCGACCATCTGCTGTCACATAGGTCCATAAATCTACTCCAACCCACTCGCCAAGAGTCGCCAGTTCAGTGAGTCCTGTTATATTCATTACAGAGTAGTTAAAGGACTTGGTGCGGCGCAGCTCCATTGGCTGAGTTCCATCCGGTTCAATTTGACGAGCGATACGGTTTTCTTTCACCGACAATAGCTTTTGACGAGCAAGATCATGTCGGCCCAAGGCAAGAGCCAATCGCACAACTCGTACATCGAACATTGTGCCGTGATTCTGTCGCATCTGAACCTCTTCACGGCCATATTCGCTATTCATAAACCAATCCAGAAAGTCCGCTATCCAAATCTCTAATGCCGCTCTATCATCCTCGGTCCAATGAGTTGATCCATCCAAAAGACCCGCAGCATCCGCCGCTCGCACTACACCATCTGCTTCGATCATTCCTATATACCGGCCTTGGTTTCGACCGGGTACAGCCTGGGCATACTGTAGGTGTGGATTCATCCGAGTAGCAGGATTGATATACCATACCTGCAGACATTTAGCTGCATGAGCAGCATAAGACTCCTCACCTGTTAGGTAATAAGCAAGTGCAAGCGACTCTACCATGTGACCAATTTCCTGGCCGCGTGAATAGTCCACAAAGTCAGGGTTTCGTGATTCAGGATTGATTATGCCGTCTTTAGGCAAGTAAGGCAGACCGTCAGACTTAGAAGGATCTGGCCAAAGGTAAGGAGCCTGTGTGTAGTAGTCATTCAGATTCCCAGTGACGGGATGCCTTTTTTTATCTGTCACTGTGGGAGGTTCTTTTGTTAAGGCTTCGTCTGCCTTCTTCAGCAGTGCATTATAGGCTGGCATAAGAGACATTTCATTTCGAGCAATGCCTTGCTTGACCATGGGTAAGGCTCCGCGTCTAGCCCCAAAGAATCGAGGACTTTCTTTGCCGATTGAAGCTTTAGCTGGCTTGCCTTGTGCAAAACTAGCTTGCGAAGGAACAAATAAACCAATCATTAAAAAAAGGGTTCCCAAAAGGGAGAATCGAGATGATAATATCATTTGAATCATTTGGTGACAGCTTCTTTTGATTCCATTATTTCACAACGTGTACCATCGAGATCGTGCACATTGAACAACCAGCGGTTGTTGCGCGCAATCAAGGGTTCGTAGCGTTCAATATCGGGCAAGGCATTAAATAGCATTTCGCGATGCGCCTTTTTAATATCATCGGTCAAAAGGCACATATGATGCATTGTCCCCATTTGCTCTCGACTCAGTTTCATATCGTTTATAAGAATATACTCGACATAGTCACCCCTATCACCAGGCATCTGCATATTCACCCAAGCATCCGGACCACCATCCTCCCGAGTTCCACGCCATATCTCCCGAAAGCCTAATGCGTCGCGATATAGTGCGTCGGCCGCCTCTTCGTTCTTAATTGTAAGACCCACGTGCAACAATCTATCGGAAACTCGTCTCGACCCAAGATACTTGCCTCGTGTTAGCGACTGCTTTGAATCAGAAGTATATTCAACAAAAAGCAGCTTATGCTCGTTTGGATCAACGAGACTACTTGCCAAGGTTCCATCCTGTTTTTTTTCCACAGGTGTTGGATCGAGCCCTCTTTCTCGGAGCAGTGCCACTGTAGCTTCTAAATCCGAAACCTGAAATGCAACTTCCACTAACCGATTGTCATCTGTACCCTCCGGCTTTGAAACTAACTTCAAGAACTGATCGTCGTTGATTT
>CAYVFU010000095.1:11071-16772 GCA_964450495.1 uncultured Saprospiraceae bacterium
TCATCTGTACCCTCCGGCTTTGAAACTAACTTCAAGAACTGATCGTCGTTGATTTTTAAATACCAGGTCTCTCGATCCTCATACGCCGCAAAAGCGAATTCAAAACCATAGAAAGCCGTATAGTAGGCACGTGACTGCTCCAAGCTTGAGACTTGAATCGCCACATGGGCTATTCCAATGATGGGAAGTGCTTTTTGAGCTTTCGTCCCCATCGACAGACATGATAGTATTAGGGTTAAAACGGTTACTTTCTTCATATGTTTTCGGTTTACATTGCAATCAGAATTTACTTCAATTAGAATAATAGTTAGTTCGATTAGGTAATAAGAAATAGCAAGGGGTGAGTCATAATAATTTGATTTAAATTTTTTAATTCTAATTTTTTCGATTACAACATTTCACTAATATCAAACTCTAAGGCCTTAGAAGGAGCATAGCCTATTCGGTGAGCTTGAAGTATCAATTTGCCAAACTCTTTAATTGCTAAAGGTTCAGAATATATAGACCAAGTCGTAGGTATGGCACTGCTCTCAGTGATCATTTTATACCCTATCGTAGCTCCTTTAGTCTCACAAGTAATCACTATTTTTCCTTCGGCAAATTCTATTTTAGGTTCTACAGTTAAGGGCTGAACAGAACTACCCTCCCACAAGTGACTAATCAATTCACGTTCGGGAAAATTAGGTTGATCTTCAATAGTCTGCAACCATCGGTCAAGCTCTGATCTTAGTTCCACAAGCTTGTCCTGGTATTTTGGATTATCGGCAATATTATGTAACTCATGTGGGTCATTATCACAATCGAATAGTTCTTCCTTTGGCTTAGAATTTCTAAACCATTGCATTTGCACACTATCTAATTGACCATTATCTCTCAATCGTAATAACTCCTGCATAGTCGGAATTTTTTCTCTATACTCGATTGGTAAATAGTAAGGGGTATCTGGCCTATAATTCCTGATATATTTAAATCGATCGTCTCTAACTGCACGAATGACATCAGTCATTGCATCAAATCTGTCTGCTGCAGCATGAATATATCGTCTTTCATGGCTTGTCTTAAAATCCCCGAGAAATGCTTGTCCATGTAGATAGGAAGGAGGCTTGACTTCTGCTAGTGATAAAAGTGTAGGCGCAAAATCAATGAAGCTAATCAGTTGTTTATCTATTGTACCAGCAGCCTGCTTTTCAGGCATTCGAATAATCAAGGGAGTGTTAAGTCCAGAGTCATAGATTAATCGTTTCTGTCTGGGTAAGGGTCCTCCGTGGTCTCCATAGAAAAATATGATGGTATTCTCTAGCAGGCCATCTTCTTCTAATTGACTTAAGATAACTCCAAGCTGCTTGTCCATCTCAGCTATGTTGTTGTATAATTTCCACATATCTCTACGAACAACTTCAGTATCTGGCAAGTATGGAGGGATAAAGAACTCAGTATTCTTTGATAGGTGGAAAGGGGTTTGCTCTTCGGTCATTCTTCCAGACTCCCATGTATAAGTCCTGTCTCCAGAATGGTGGTGACGGGTCTCAATATGTCTGTGACCATATGGTTCAAACAAGCCAGACTCATGAGTTTCTGTAAAGTTAAAGACAGCATAAAATGGCTGCCCTTTTTTCCTGCTACGCCAGTGGGCATAAGGTCCATTTTCATCCCATGCAGTATTAGGAGCTTTAAACTGATAATCCTCCTTATAATTGTTAGTACAAAAATAGCCTTGTTCTCTCATCAATTCGCTTATCATTTTGACTTGAGGAGGAGGTACCGCTTCATAAGCTGGCAATCCTGTAACTTCCGTGTATGAGTTTGTCCTCATATGATTGGCACCAATGCTAGAAGGATACATTCCAGTAGCAATAGCTGCTCGACTTGGTGCACAAACTCCAGAAGTCGAGAATAGATTTGGGTATACAGTTCCTTCACTAGCAAGTCTACTTAAATTTGGAGTTACTATTGTAGAATCTCCAAATGATGGAATATAAGGACCTAAATCTTCTGCCACCAGCCACAGGATATTTGGCTGAACTTTATCATCATATTTTCTGGCTCTGTTTTCGCAGCTCAATGAAAACAGACCGAAAAACATAAATGCAATTAAAATCGCAATAACTAATGAATACTGAAAGGAAAAGATTTTCATTGAAACAGCCATTTTGATTCTAAGCCATAGAGCGTCAAATTATAAATGAGACAACATGATTGATGGTACAATTAAAATTTAAGAATCTCACTACCTGCAAGCAAATATGCACCTGTACCAAAGTTCTGCCAACTATCTGCTGATGCAGGTTCTGGAGATGCTCCTATGTTTTGAACCCATCCTACTCTACCATCTTCGTGTTGGCACTTCATCAAAGCATTCCAAGCTATTTGTACTGATGTAGTATGTTTCTTATCAATGAGACCATTGTTTATTCCCCACGCTAAAGCAAAAGTGTAGAATCCACTTCCACTTACTTCTCCGTGATCGTAAGACTCTGGACACAATAAGCTAGTTCTCCACAAGCCATCTTCAGGTTGGATAGCAAGAATCTTGGCAGCCATTTCTTTGTATAAGTTTTCGTAAAATGTCCGATGCTTAAAATCTTGTGGCATATCTTCCAGTAGTAATGCTAATCCTCCAATAACCCATCCATTTCCACGTGACCAGAATATCTTTTTACCGTTTGGTTCTTTCTTATCATTCTGGGAACCAGTCCAAACAAATCTCATGTCTCTGGCAAAAAGGTGCTCTTCTTTGTCATACAGTTGTTCATATGTTTCCAGGTAAAACTTATGCATATCATTAAGGTACTTGGGTTGATTCTTGTGTTTGGCATATAAATTCAATACTGGAGGAGCCATAAACAATGCATCACACCACCACCATAATATGGTTTTCCCCATTTCACTTTTATCCGTCCCAGCTTTCCAATCATCCTCATCATATAGATGAGCATCTAGAAAAGCTTCTGTAGGTTCTAAATCTACAATTCTTCTTGGCTCATTCATATCAACATAGAGATAGCTATATGAGATGGCAACATCATCTGCGTGATGTGCCCGTTTGAATGTCTTCCAATCATTCCAATAGCCTTGTTTTTTTAAGGCTGCCATGTACATCATGTCCTGAGTGGCTTTATGGGCTCTTGCTACGCCTGTGTAATAAGCTCCATTCGTCCAGTCTGTCGGCGCATGTGCCATGATTGGGTGAGCTTCCTGCCATTCGAGTGCTTTGATCATAGAAGCTTTAATTTCCTCCTCGCTGGCCGTATTTTCAATAGCAACTGGTTGGGAGAGTTGCTTTTGACTGACTGCTGGCTGAGTAGTGGAGCAACTCGCAAGAAAAGCTGTCACTAGAATTATTAATGAATTCCTAATCATTTACGTTTAGTTTAAATCTAGTCTTTAAATATTGATTCGAAGAACTACCTATCATAACTGTGTAGTCTCCTTCCTCTAAAATTTTCTCCATAGTAGGTCCACTAAATGTTAGCATTTCTGAATTTATGTTGAAGCTCACTTCTTGACTATCTCCAGGTGCCAACTCTATTTTTTCAAAGCCCATCAATTCTTTATCTGGACGTGTGACAGAGCCTATGTCATCTTTAATGTATAGTTGCACTATTTCTTTCGCTTTTATACTACCGGTATTACTTACTGTAACACTTACTCGGATTTCGTCGCCTGTAACAAGTTCATCATTTGAAATATTGATATCTGAATATTCAAACGTTGTATAACTCAGACCATATCCAAAAGGAAAGAGTGGACCATCTTCTAAAAATAAGTATCCTTTCTTATTATTTATCCCTTTCATGCTGTAATGGAATGGTAACTGGCCTATTGATCTTGGTACAGTAACTGGGAGTTTGCCCGATGGCGAGGTTTGACCAAATATAATGTTAGCAGTAGACTCATCTCCGAATTCACTAAGATCCCAAGTATCTAAAATTGCATCTGCCTCTTTTGCAATGGTATTGATAGCTAATGTTCTTCTATGCTTTAAAACAACAATTACAGGTTTGCCTAACGCTTTAATGGTTTTTATCAATTCATCTTGAGCTCCAACTGGTTCAATGGTAGCTCTATCACCTAATGCATTATTGAAATATGCTTCCTTAGCAGTAAACTCATCTCCACCCAAAAATAAAATTGTGACATCAGATTGTTCAGCTTTGGAGACTAATCTTTTGATGTCATCCGGGTCTGTATCTACTAAATTAGGAGCCCCCTTTTGCTCATCTGTAAGCTTAAAGCCTTGATCTGCTATAAATGAAACGCCCGGTCCTGCCTCAGATTCAAAAGCTGCTTTGGTGTTTTCTTTTACCAGTGGTCCCAGAAGTGCAATAGTTAATCCATTGTTTATATCCAGTGGAAGTGTATTGTTCTCATTCTTCAATAATATGATAGATTCTAAGTCTGCTTCCTTTGCCAACTTTAAGGCAGACTCAGCTCTTACCCCTTTGTTTACTTTATTGACATCAACATACGGATTATCAAACAAACCTAAAATAAACTTAGTCCTCAATACTCTTCTGACCGATCTATCAATTAGTTTTTCGATCTCAGGGTTTTTCTTTACCATCTCAGGCAAGTAGGCATAAGAGTCCTCTGCGTACAGGTCTACATCTATGCCTGCTTCTAATCCCATCAATGCCGCAGCTTCTGGATTCTCTGCAACCTTCATGAAGTAATATAATCTGGCAATATCATTGGAATCAGAAATTAAATAGCCCATGAATCCCCATTGATGACGAAGTACCCCTGTAAGCAATGCACGATTGCCATGGGTTGCGATACCATTCAAGTCTCCATGAGATGCCATAACTCCTAAAGATTTGGCTTCTTTTACTGCAGCTTCAAAAGGGGGGTATATTTCATCTATCAATGTTCTGTCTGAAATTTCAACAGCTGCAAAGTTAGATCCGCCCAGCACCTGCCCATATCCTACAAAGTGTTTGACCACCGCACCAATATGTGTACCTGCACCTAATCCTTCATAGTCTCCTTGTACTCCTTTGATCGCATTAACAACCATTCTCGTTGTCAAATAAGTATCTTCTCCAAAAGCTTCACTCATTCTGCCAAACCGAGGATCTCTTACAATATCAGCTTCCGGAGAATGACACATGTGCATACCTCTTAAACGAGCCTCCTTACCTACCACATCCCATATTCGATTCACTAACTCAGGATTAAAGGATGCTGCTGATGTGAGTGGCCTTCCAAACTTGGTACAGCCTGCCGCATCCACTCCATTATAAGATTCAGTTACAAATAATGCTGGTATGCCCCATCGGTTATTCTCTATAATATATTTCTGCAGTTGATTGTTAAGCTTTGTTGCTTCTATCGGGCTTAGGTGTTCACCTGGATTTTTAATACCTGCGATACCCAGTTTCAATTTCTCAATGACACGATCAGAAAGTTTTAGGTTTCCTTTCTCATCAGTTTCTACGCCAATATTGGCATGAAATATTCTCATTTGAGCCACCTTCTCTTCCACTGATAAGAGTGGCAATAATGCTTCTACACGTTCATCTACTGTCAGTACAGCGTTTTTGTAATCCTTGATGATTGGTGCTGTAACTGGTGCTGTAACTCGACAAGACATCTCAAGGAGTGAGCAAATGACGAGAAAGGAAAAATAGTATTTTCTATTCATGCTATACGAGCCTTGAGAAAGAGTTATATGATTAAGTATAGATGTAAGATATTTATA
>CAYVFU010000096.1:0-16757 GCA_964450495.1 uncultured Saprospiraceae bacterium
TATTGCTATTCTTTTATTAGGCACCATTCTATTCTCAATATTTTCATTAGATATGTTTCCCACCATTCCATCCTTTATCTGATAAAAAGTGTTTACCATGATTAATGGCTTCCTCTTCCAGTGATGTCCCAAAAGTATCGTTCCATCTATTTAAAAAGCCATAGAAAGAAACGATGGCTCCAAGTTCTAAAATTTCATCATCAGTAAAGTGTTGTTGTAAGTCATTAAAATGATCTGCTGTCACTAAATTTGGTACAGCACCAGAAGCCAGCCCAAATCGAAGTGCGGCCTTTTCTTTGTCTGTAAATAAATCACTCTGATCAAATTCCCAGACTGCTTGGAGTTTTTCTTCACTACAACCATTGCGCTCTGCCAGACCAATTGTGTGCGCTTGACAATATTGGCAACCTGCAGCTCGACTTGACAAATGAGAAACCAAATATTTAAGATCGGCTGGCAAACTTCCCTTTGTCATTACCTCCAATCCTAATTGTGAAAATGCTTGCAACAGTGCTGGATTGCGTGCCATTGTTTTTGTCGAATTTGGTACAAAGCCCATGACTTGTTTGATAAGTCCAAACATGGGCTCAAACGGAGCTAAATGTTGTTCTGACAATGGATCTAAACCTGCCATAATGTGTAGTTTACTTTAATATTAAAAATTCGAATAGCACCCTTCTCTTTTTCCACTTTGTTATATGTTATACACCAAGAAGTTTAGCTTCTAATGCGAGGCACTCAAAAAATGACAACCTGCGAATCCAAGGATAGATAGTATTATTCCATATAGAAACACCAAGTAAGAGACCCTGATCATTTTATATTTTCTTGATAATTTTATACCTAAGCCATGAATATCTGTTATCATACTGGAATAAAGAGTATTTCCATTTTCAATAATTTGAATAACCGATTGCTTATAATCTTCAATATCCATATCACTAAAATCCTCAAAGGTCATCAGATCTTGAGAATCTAGATTTTCAATGTTAGTATTAGACTTCCAAGCTTTTGGAATCGTGGCCAAAATAGCAAAGGTTATTGAAAGTACTGATGTAACCAATAAGCCTCCAACAGCAAAAATCAAATGAAACTCTTCATCAAGTCTTGGATATAAAGAGCCAAGAACTACTGAAATGATTATCGCATTTGCAGTGATGAGTATGTTGGCTTTTGTATCTACAATTTGAAGTCGCGTGTATAAATTTTTGGACGCTAATCTAAACCAAGTTTCTATTCCTCTTTCAGGTTTATTGTCTGACTTAATTAGCTTCTTCTTTAATCGTTTTAGTTCTTTTTTATCTACCCCTAATTGCTCCATTAGGGCTTGGTCCATTAGTTTCTTCTTTTTCTTCTTTTGTTTCTTTTCAATTTTATGATCACTCATCTTGTTATGATTGATAGAATTTAAACCTAAATAGTTTGTAGTATACGACTTAATTAATACGACATTTCAACATAGACTAAAATCTGAAACCTTCTGCAAATTGGAATAACAGACCTTCGTTGAGTCTGATATCTCAAATAATTTGACAAAATTGATAGAGATCGCATTTGTCAACCCAAGGCTGATATATTTGACAATTGCTCCATCAATACATGCTTGACAAAAAGCACAACATACTATTTCACTAGATAGCAAAACCAAACATTAGTTGCTGATAATCACAGCTATTCTCGAAAACTTTGGCGTTTAATTCTACTAAATATTCACAGCTTCTTTTACTTCCCTGTAATCTTCAAAATTACCTGGTCTCTTTTGCATACTTGAAAATACAGCTTCTAGTTGATTTGTTTTTTTGATGATTGCTGTTTGTTCAACTGATTCCAACATTAAACCATCTTCAGCATTTAAATAAGGTGCCTCATTGAGGACCTTTTTGGCTTTGACAACAGCCGATGGACTTTTGGTAGCTATCTCTTGTGCCAATGCCATTGCATCATCCAATGGATTTGCGGACACATGCGTAGCAAAACCATATTGAACAGCCTGTTCGCCAGAGAAAATCCTATTTGTATAAGTTAACTCTCGAATGATATCGTCACGAACAGAATGATACATCAACTGAGTACCAGCCATATCGGGTATAAGACCCCATTTCATTTCCATAATGGACAACTTTGTATCTGCTGCAACATATTTAATATCAGCGCCTAGCATAATTTGAAGCCCTCCGCCAAAAGAAACGCCATGCACAGCTGCAATCACTGGGACAGGGCATTCTCTCCAAACCCAGGCCGCCATCTGCCACTTATTTGCAATACCGTGTGTTCTAGAATTAATAGCGCCATCAAGCCCATCATCTCCAGCACTAAATCCAGAAACATCAAGACCTGCGCAAAAAGCCCTTCCTTCTCCATGGACTACTACGACTCTAACACTAGGATCTTCACTTACTTGTTTGCCAGCAGCTATGATTGCATGGAATTGTTCGTCATCCAAGGCATTCATTTTATCAGGTCTGTTGAATGTGACTACTGCAATATGATTCTCTATGCGTATTTTAACTCTATCCATTTTTATAGTTTCTTCTAGAAATTGCTAAAGTGGTTAACTTTAGACATCAATTTAATTTTATAATTAAGCACTTGCTTTTGCTTCACGTTGCAATTCTTTTTCTTGTTTCTTCGCCAAGTAATGCTCTTTAAATATTCCTCTTGAGATGATCAACTTCATGATCTCACTTGTACCACCATAGATTCTGGCAACACGAGAACCTGCATATGCACGAGCAACATCATATTCCCAAATAAATCCATAGCCTCCAAATAATTGAAGACATTCATCAACAACTTTCCCTTGCATTTCTGTTGCTTTCAATTTAGCAATTGACGCTTGTTCTGTAGTCAAATCGTGTTTCACTTGTAACTCTACACATTTATCTAAGAAGGATTGATACACTTGTATCTCTGCCACACAATCTGCCAATTTGAATTGAGTATTCTGAAAATCTGCAATTGACTTACCAAATGCTTCTCTTTCTGTGACATACTGGATGGTTTTTTCTACCACACCAATTGCCGTACCAAGGCTTTCAACTGCTATACCTACTCGTTCTCTTGGCAAATCAGACATCATATATCGAAAACCCATCCCCTCGTCACCAAGCAATTGAGACTTAGGTACTTTGACATTTTCAAAAAACAACTCGCAAGTATCTTGATATTTGATGCCTATTTTGTCAAACGGCTGCCCCGTTGTGAATCCATCAAGCGTCTTGTTAATCAATAATAGACTGATGCCTTCTGTTGGCAATCCAGGATTCGTACGAACAGCACAACACACAAAATCACACACATAACCATTCGTAATAAAAGTTTTAGAGCCATTGACTAAATAATGATCTCCTTTATCAACTGCAGTTGTCTTTAATGATTTCAAATCAGATCCTACGCTTGGCTCTGTCATACCAATGCTACCAATCAATTCTCCACTTACCATTTTCGGTAGGTAATGCTTCTTTTGCTCTTCATTGCCATAACGCAAGATGTATGGCGCTACAATATCAGAGTGTACCGCTTGTCCAAAATCGATACCTAATCTTCTGGACTCTTCTAGGATCATGGCATTAAAGCTAAAGTCAAAGCCACTTCCACCGTATTCTTCAGGTATATCCATACATAGAAAGCCGAGTTCACCCATTTTTCTCCAAAAGGACTTTGGAGCACATTTTTGTTTTTCCCATTCATCTTGATGTGGAATTGCTTCTTTCGACAGGAAATCAATCAATGCTTGGCGAACCATTTGATGATCATCAGATTCGTAAATCTCTCTTTTGATTTGGATTGTAGACAACATAACAGACTATTTAATTAGACAATAATCGTCAAATAAATTTACGTCTGAAAGTATGTCGTGGTATTTTGATAGTTGTCAAGAATGTATAAACTGCAAAACTCTAAATAAAAAGAGGCTATCTCATTGCTGAGGCAGCCTCTATTACTCTTCATCAGAAGATATCTTATTTAGGATGCAATTTATTTCAAAGTAGAAATTTTGTGCGCTGCGTTTGCTTTATACTTTTCATCAGTAATCATCTTGTAAGCTGCAACTGCATCTGATTTTTTACCGAGCTTCTCTAATGATTGCGCTTTAGCATAAATGATTCTGTCTTTCTTAGCAGGTGGGTTTACCAAAGCTTTATCAAAATGTGTGACTGCATCGCTGTGCTGATCTTGATTCATTAAGCTTTTACCAATATAATAGTGTACGTCTGGATTGTCTGAGCCAGCTAAAAAGGCTTTACCTAAGCTAACAACCTCTGCATCCTTTTTCTCATTATATGCTGAAGTGACTAGTGATTTAGCTCTCTTCTTTGCTTCATCGACTTTCTTTGTTTTGCCCTCAGCTGTAGCAATTTCAATGGCCTTCATGTATGAAGTCATTGCCTGCTCAGCCATGCCTTTACCAGCCTCAGCTCTTGCTTTACCTATATAATTTGAAGAATAGGCAGGATTTAATTCTATGCCTTGTGCGTATAAACTCATTGCTTCATCCATTGCATTAGCTTTCCGTTTTGTGTTGCCATAGCTATACGCAGCAACTGCGCCATTTTTCTTTGCAAGGTCAATTACTTTTTCATTGCCATCGGCCTCAGCTTTAGCTAAAGCTTCTTTCATAGTTGTTAAAGCATCAGCATAGTTCTTTTCTTTCAGTAATGCTAAACCATCGTTATAAAGACCTGAAGCTGTTTTAGCTTCTTGTCCATTCAATTGGCCAGCACCAAGAATGAAAGCAGAAACTAATAGAAGGGTAAAAGATTTTAGGATTTTATTCATGTCCAAATTTATTTTTTAGTTAGCGCAATATAAAAGAGATGCTACTAAATCTGAAAAAGTTGTACTTAATTTAGTGTTAAATAAGAAGTAATAATAATGTAACCGCCTAAAGGTAGTTGAGGAGACTGAAAAAAATAGAATGTAGAGTTGGGCATAAGGCGTGACCTTACGGAAAGTGTTAAAAGGACAACATGTCAATTCATCCCTGATAAGGCTTTTTTATATGCCTAACCAGCCATCGTACTCCTCTTCAGAACCAAGAAACGAATCATTAACTTGATCTTTTCTAAAGAGACTTACGAATGAATGAAATAAATCCATCAATTTGTTCATAGGAAAATTATAATACTGTTATACTATAGACGATTAAAAACCTAAAAATGTACCCTTGATAATGTTAAAATTTTGAATTAACCAAAAAAAACTTTCAACATCTGTACATATATCTGTAAATGTAATACGAAATCATCTAAATTACAACTAGTTGTATCTGATTTGTCGTCCTTGAGAATTGTTGATAAAAAGTAAATTATTTTTGATTCAGGAAGATTTCTGCGATCATGCACCTCACGCTCCCACCTCCGTATTTTTCAATTGTAGGAATTGGAGAATAGAGGAAGTCTACATGCTGCTTCATTTCTCCAATTTGTTCTGGAGTAAACGCTTTAAATGCCTGTTGGGACATAACCAATACACCACTTCCATCACCTTTTTTAAGTTCCAGGACATTACCTGCAAATGATTCTACTTGTTCGAGACTGATTTCGATGATGACCTTCCCTGAATTTTCCAGTGATGTTTTAAGTGTCTTCCTTTCCAATTCATCAGGGATACACTCAAGGCAGACAACAGCAATCTTTTGCCCAATTGCCATCATTACATTTGTGTGATATATTGGGGCTCCTTGCCTGTCAACTGCATGAAACATAAGTTTTCTAAAGTTACTCAAGACTGCAAACTTTTCAAGAACCTTAGCATTTGTTCGTTCACTCAGACAGGCATAGATTATTTGGTTTTCTCTATCGAGAATCATACTACCAGTGCCTTCTAAAAATTGATCTTTTTCTTCGTAATAATCAAACGAATATCTCTTTGATATTGAATAATGATTAGACAATTCATCAATAATCTCTTCTCGCTTCTCTTGCCTTCTATTCAAAGAGTACATGGGATATGTAACGACGAAGCTATCTAAGTGAAAGCTGACCCAGTTATTTGGAAAGACTGCATCTGTCTTAACCGGTTCGTCAGTATCGTCAAATACATGTACATTGATTTCAGCATCTCTTAACCGTCTTACTAAATCTTCAAACTCAGCTAAAGCCAACTTTTGTACTGCTTCAGCACTTAGGTCTCCATCATTACTTTGAAACGAGTTATTCTCTGCTGTTTCTGGATTAAATCCAAAATGTGCAGGTCTTATCATAAAGACATCGTTAGTTGTTTGCTTTATATCTGTTGAAAACATAGTTTATGCTTTTTGTGCGTCTGCCTTCAATTTTTCGGCAAGATCTTCTCCTAAATAGGAATCAATAATATGGTGTGCAAGATAGATTAAAGGTGTCAATAAAATGGCCATTGAAAATTTATATGTGTATCCGACCATTGCAATAACCATTACTCTTATCAAATCCCAATCTGCTCCTATATAAAAGGCTATAAACAAAACAACAAAACTATCAATAAACTGAGAAACTAAAGTAGATCCTGTAGCCCTCAACCAAATTTTCTTCTCACCTGTCCACTTTCTAATTTTATGAAAAACCAAAACATCAACAATCTGACCAACCAGAAAAGCAATAATACTTCCAATGATGATCCACAATCCCTGTCCATATATTTTTGAGAACGCCAACTGCATATTCGATAAACTTTTAGATGGATCTTCTTCATTTAGTCCACTCAGATTTTGCCACCATCCATCTGGTGCCAACTTAATTGCAAAAAACACCATAGCAAAAGCATACAGTATAAGGACAACAGTAAAATAGGATAATACGCGCACCCCTCTTTTACCAAAGTATTCATTGATTACGTCAGTCATTACAAAAACAATCGGCCACAATATTGCCCCGGCTGTCATGTTTAATCCCAATCCTTCTATACCAAGAATTGACCAATTTGATGGTTCAAGACCAAATGTACGTTCCACTGAAAATATTTTGACCCCAACAAACTCTGCTACCAGTGCGTTCGTGACAAAAAATCCACCGAGTAAAAGAAACAGTTTTGTCCCTTTATTATTCAACACAATGTCCATACTGCCAAGATAAGAACATTGTCTGTAAGGATATCGTACAATCGATAAAGGAATTACGTAACTTTACCCTTTTTGCATTGTTACATAAATCTACACTGTTACAGAGATATTTGAGTAATTAGTGAGCAGGGCAAAGTGATCTCATTTCAATATACATAAACTGGTTAATCAAGAATGGCAAAAATCTCCATCAACTTAAAAGACGGGACAGTAAATAAAGAAGAATTAGTCAACACCATTGTAGGGATTGATCTAGGGACGACGAATAGTTTGATAGCACACATTAAGGACGGAAAACCTTTAGCAATAACAAATAAAGAAGGTAATCAAACTCTTGTCCCCTCTATCGTGCATTTCCAAGCAGACAAAGGCATATTGGTAGGAAATGCTGCAAAAGAATTTTTAATTTCGGATCCAGCAAACACAATTTATTCTGTCAAAAGATTATTGGGTAAATCATACAGTGATCTCTCTAAAGTCACTTCATTACTAGGCTACGAAATCATAGATCAAGGAGAAGACTCATTGGTAAAAATAAAAGTTGGAGAAAGGTTTTATTCACCAATTGAAATGTCAGCTGAAATTTTAAAGCAACTGAAAAAAAATGCGGAGCAGGAATTAAATAGCACTATTGAAAAAGCAGTAATCACAGTACCCGCATACTTTAATGACGGACAGCGCCAAGCTACACGTGACGCTGGCAAACTCGCAGGACTTAATGTACTCCGTATAGTAAATGAACCAACAGCAGCCAGCCTCGCATTTGGTTTGGGAACTGATAGAGACAGTCATCATAAAATTGCAGTATACGATCTTGGTGGAGGGACATTTGACATTTCAATATTAGAAATTCAACAAGGCATATTTGAAGTGCTTTCAACTAATGGAGATACATTTTTAGGTGGAGATGATTTTGATCGTGTTATCATGGATAAATGGACAGAAGAATTAACCATTACATCTCAAGAATTGGAAAGTAATAAGTCATTGGGGCAACAGCTGCGAACCACAGCAGAATCCGCAAAAAAACATTTAAGCACAAACAATTCTTTCGAAGGTTCAATAAATGACACACCAGTTAGTATTACTAAAACTGAATTTGAATTACTCATTGATCCCTTGATTGAACAAACAATAAATCGATGCCAACAAGCTTTGTCAGATTCTAAACTTGACAAATCAGAACTTAGTCATGTCATTTTAGTTGGTGGATCTACAAGAGTGCCAAAGGTCGCAGATGCTGTTTCACAATTTTTTGATCAAGAGGCGAAACATCATTTGAATCCTGACGAAGTAGTGGCTCTGGGTGCAGCTGTGCAAGCTGATATTTTAGCTGGGAATAGAAAAGACTTATTGCTACTCGACATTACACCTCTGTCCTTGGGCATAGAAACAGTTGGCGGATTAATGGACGTATTGCTTCCTCGAAATAGTAAAGTCCCCTCCTCTGTAGGAAGGAATTATACAACTTCTGTAGATGGGCAGACAAAACTTAAAGTTTCTGTTTTTCAAGGGGAAAGAGATCTTGTGGAGCACAATAGAAAACTTGGCGAGTTTGTTCTAAACGGCATACCACCAATGGCAGCAGGTATGCCAAAAATTGAAATTATTTTTCAACTCGATGCCGATGGAATTTTAAACGTCGTTGCGAAGGAGTTGCGCTCAAATGTCGAAACTCAAGTACAGATAAAATCCACTTATGGTATATCCGAAGAAGAGATGGGAAAAATGTTGCTTGACTCCATAGCGCACGCAGAGGAAGATATGAAAATAAAGGCATTACAAGAAGCGAAAAACGAAGCCAACTCTGTCTTATCTGCCTCCGACAAATTCCTTGCTCAACACAGCGATATCTTGACTAAAGTCGAATTGGATGAAACTAAAAAATTGATTGAAGCCCTTAGGCAACAAACATCAACTGGTACAAAAGATACGATCAATCAAGCCATGGATATTTTGAATAAATACACTAGACCATTTGCAGAAAAAGCAATGGATAAAACAATTAAAGAATCATTGAGCGGTAAGAAAATAGGATGAATAAAAACTATCACCACAAAGTAGAAAGCTTAAACATTTGGACTCACGGATTTGGTGTCCTCTTTTTTCTTTTTGCTTCAATCTGTCTAATTAAACAAGCGAGTGAATCTTCACATAATTTCAGTATAACATCTTCTGTTATTTTTTCTATAAGCCTGGTAGTACTCTACAGCGCATCAACTTTATACCATTGGGGTAAATTAAAATTTCATCCGAAGACAGATTCGTTTAGGCTCTTTGACCACATAGCAATCTACTATTTAATAGCAGGTTCTTATACACCGTTTACATTAATTACATTGGTAGATGGAAGCGGTTGGAGAATATTTTTCTCAGTATGGGTGATTGCGCTTATTGGTACTATTTATAAAATATGGTTACATAAACGCATACCTTTCTTGAGTCTTATTTTATACATCGCCATGGGCTGGTTGATCATTTTTGATATTCAAGAATTAATTGCTAGTACAAGTCCACTTACCTTGTATTTATTGGCTGGTGGAGGTCTCAGTTATACAATAGGTACATTTTTCTATGTCAAAAATTCAATTCCATACAACCACCCTATTTGGCATGTATTTGTATTGGGTGGGAGTATGTTGCATTTTATCGCAGTATTTACGGTATTGTAGTTAAGGGTGCTTATATACTCGCTTTTACTTCACTATGAGAAACATTTGGTCAAGAACTTCACGTCCACACATAAGCTAAGCTTTCAAGTCTTGACAACATATTAGAAAATAAAATTATATATAAATAGGTGTATACACCTAAATTAAATTATATATAATCACTACATTGCCAATTGTAAAACTAAGGTCCATATGTATAGTAAGTTATTGAGTCCCCTCGATTTGGGTTTCACGAAGTTGAAGAATAGAGTTTTAATGGGCTCAATGCACACTGGTTTGGAAGAAATTCCGGGCGGGATTGAGCGCATGGCAGCTTTTTATGCTGAAAGAGCAAGAGGTCAAGTTGGACTAATAGTAACCGGTGGAATAGCTCCAAATAAACAAGGTAATGCCCTGCCAATTGGGCATCCGTTTAACACGAAAGAAGTAGCAGAACAACACAAAGTGGTCACTGAGGCAGTACACAAAGAAGATGGTAAAATATGCCTACAACTGTTGCACGTTGGGCGATATGGCTATACAGAGAATAATGTTTCCGCAAGTGATACCAAAGCACCGATCTCTCCTTTCCCAGCTAGAGCATTGACTGTGGAAGAGATCGAACAAACAATTGAGGATTACGCACATGCTTCAGCATTAGCTAAAGATGTGGGATACGATGGCGTTGAAATCATGGGATCCGAAGGATATTTGATCAATCAATTTATTGTTAAGAAAACAAACAGAAGAACAGACGAATGGGGAGGCTCTTATGAAAACAGAATCAAATTCCCTATTCAGATCATTAAAAGAGTTCGAGAAAGAGTTGGAGAAAACTTCATCATAATCTATCGCTTGAGCATGCTTGATCTTGTCAAAGACGGTAGCACGTGGGAAGAAACTGTACAACTAGCAAAAGAAATTGAAGCTGCTGGAGCAACAATAATTAATACTGGTATTGGATGGCATGAAGCAAGAGTCCCAACGATAGGGACTGTCGTACCTAGAGGTGGTTTTGCATGGGTGACCAAGCGAATGATGGGAGAAGTAAGTATACCTTTAATTGCAACCAATAGAATTAATACACCTGAAATAGCAGAAGAGATTTTACAAGAAGGCTGTGCAGATATGGTATCAATGGCTCGTCCTTTTTTAGCAGATAGTGAATTTGTCGTTAAAGCTATGGAAGGCAGAGCTGACGAAATAAATACCTGTATTGCTTGTAATCAAGCTTGCTTGGATCATACCTTTTCTTTACAAGTGTGTTCTTGTTTGGTTAACCCTAGAGCTTGCTATGAAACAGAATTAAATTTCCCTTCAACTGATACTATAAAAAAAATAGCTGTTATTGGTGCAGGCCCTGCTGGATTAGCAGCTTCTACCCTTTTGGCCCAGCGAGGACATAAAGTGGACTTATGGGAATCCGAATCCGAGATAGGTGGCCAATTCAATATGGCAAAGGTAATTCCTGGTAAAGAGGAATATGCAGAAACCATACGATACTATCAAAAGCAAATAGAATTAACCGGAGTTAATCTCAAATTAAATTCTAGAGCTTCAACTGACGCTCTACTTGCTGGAAATTATGACGACATTATATTGGCTACAGGAGTCACACCTAGAAAAGTAGATATTGAAGGCATCAATCATGCAAAAGTATTAGATTATGCAGATGTTCTGTACAAAAATATACCTGTTGGTAAATCTGTTGCTATAATTGGTGCAGGAGGAATAGGCTTTGATATGGCAGAATATTTGGCGCATGAAGGACACAGTACATCTCTTAATGTGGAGGCTTACATGAAAGAATGGGGTGTTGATATGAATCATACAAATGCTGGTTCTCTTGCTGATACTCCACATCCAGCCCCTTCCCCGAGAGAGATTTTCTTATTGAAACGATCTGCTGGTAAACATGGGAAAAATCTCGGCAAGACCACAGGTTGGATTCATAGAGCTAGTTTAGCAATGAAACAAGTTAAAATGCTGGCAAATGTGGAGTATGTTAAAGTAGATGATAAAGGATTACATATTATACACAATGAACAACCAATGACTTTAAAGGTTGATCATGTTGTGGTTTGCGCAGGTCAAGAACCCTTGCGTGACATGTTCCATGAATTACAAGAGAAAGGCAAATCGGTTCACCTTATAGGAGGGGCTGATGTTGCGTCCGAACTAGATGCTAAGAAAGCTATCAAACAAGCTAGTTATTTGGCAGCTGAGCTGTAGATGACCTTTGAGGAGCTACACTGTCCGCTTAGTGACAGAACCTTTTAAGAAATAGAACATTTGACCAAAAATGATGAGTGATAGGAAACCCTTTTGGGTTTCAGACCATATTGCTTAAGATTATCGAATTATTTACGTGACTGAAAAAATTTTAATTACTCGTTGTAAAAAAAATGATCGTACTGCTTTTAAAGAGCTATATGATCAGCATAAGAGACAGTGGTTTACCATTTGCCTCAGGTACATGACATGCCGTAATTTGTCCAATGATATGTTGCAAAACGGGTTAATTAAAATCTTTAAACACATAACGCAATTCGACCCCTCAAAGGGTAGTTTTTCTGCATGGTCAAATAAAATCATTGTAAATGAGTGTTTGGAATATCTGAGAAGCCAAATGCACAAACATTCAATGCACGAACTGAATCCAGACAGTCAATTGATGTATAATGGTCTAACACCAATTGGTCAATTGACAGCAGAAGAATTAACCAATCTTATTCAGAAATTACCGAATGGGTATAGATCTGTTTTCAATCTACATGCGATTGATGGCTATACACACAAGGAAATTGCGGCTAAGCTAAATATCTCTGAGGGAACCTCTAAATCCCAATACTTTAAAGCAAGGAAGATTCTACAGAAAAAGGTAGAATACTTGATTAATTATAGAGCATATGAGAGAATTTGATAAGAATGGTTTAGAACGGTTTTTTAGGTCTAAATTTAGAAATGCAAAAAACGACCTTAACTCATGGAACGATCCAGGTGATGTTATTTTTGAGAACGCATTTGAAATACTAGATGGAGAAAAGAAAGAGAGGACTAAAAGACGTCTTATTTTTATTTTCTTTTTCGGATTTATAGGAATTATAGGTTCAGGTTTTTTCATTCAGCATATGAAAATAAATAGTGTTGAGAAAACCCTCCAAGAACTTGAACGTAGAGTAGCTTACCAAGAACCTACTGTCAATCTTGAGGCTAATGATTCAAAAGGAAAAGGTGCGAAGTCATCTAAAGAGTTCTCGAATCCTATCGCCAAGGTCAGCAAGTCAAGTTTGAATTCAATTATTGGTGCGTCCACTAATATTGGTCTGACAAATGAAAAAGGAACCAAACAAGATTCAGTCTTTAAAAAGAATATTTCGATCCTATCCGATGAGCTTAAATATTCTAAAAATTATACTTCAGAAAAAAGTAATGATTTTGAATTCTTAAAAGAAGAAAATTCATACAACAATCCTGTGGTGACAAAGACTTTCAACTCTGTGAATAGCACCAACACAGCATTACTAAAATCAAGTGGCAATCGAGAGAGATTTAATTTTATGAATTTAGCAAACGAATCCCCGCTTTTGGATGTCGAAAGTTCAATATTAAATATCAACCCAACTTTTGAAGATCAAATTATTTCAGAAAAACATAGTAAACAAGGGTTTCTTTTCTCAGTCTCCAGTGGAATCAACTATGCTTCAATCAAAATGAAAGTTAAGGGTATATACCAAGGCCCTGCATTATCAAAATATGGAAATTACAAACTTGGCCAACAACTTAACCTTGGAGTAGCGTATTCAATTACAGACAGGTTTTCCGTAGGAATACAAACGACCTACAGTTCATTTCAAAACCAAAGTGAGTTTTTTGAAAAAAATGATTTTGACGATCAAAATTTGAGCATGAACAACGGTGAATTAGAGTATAACATGCCTATAGAAATATTGACTCCTGTTGGAGAATTTAGAACCAATTCTGTGTTTAGTCTTGAAACCAGTGCTAATACATTTGAAGTAATGAGCATGGAGTCAAAGACTTCACAAAAAATAAACACTCTAGGTGTATCCGTAGTCACTTCTTATGCGCTTATTTCCCAAGAAAAATTACAATTTGGAATTTCAGGAAAATTTGGATACAACAGAATCATTGGTCATTTATCGACATTCGATATGACAATCTCTGAAGATAGTGACATGTTCAGCAAAAGTATATCCATCGAAAGCGATAAACTCAACCGAGCTTTAAGGAGCAACGCCATTTTAGGTGCTGGTGTATTTATAAATTACCCTTTAAGTGAGAATATTCTTTTCAACTTCAATTCAAACTACAATAGGTCTTTAACATCTTGTACAGACCATCAAAATAAAAACCAACCAGAAACATTGTTAAATTTTTATGATAGCAATGTTGGTATATCCTATAAATTTTGAATCACTCATTAAACGATTTTTATGTTTAAGAACGCACAAAACTCAATTGTAATTCTTTTGCTTCTTGCAGGCTCTCTGCTTTACGGACAAAGCGAACAATCAATTAGTTTTACTTTTGATCAATGCATGTCCAACATTAGTGGGACAAACCACGACTATAGCGAATTTGTAAGTACAAGCAATAATTGTGGAGGAATTTCTGTAGTTGGAAATAATTTATACAGAAGAAATCCGAATGTTAACCCGCACTCTTGCACGCCTGGCATTGACGGTAGTCCCGGCATGTGTGTTGGTAGTGATGAGTCTTGCACATTCATACCTGATAGCGACAGAGCGGTCAGATTTGATATTCAAGTTATGAATGGTGGCTCGTTAAATTCGTTGGAATTTTATCAGAAGTCACCGCTATTCTTCGATTGGATAGATGGGCGTGCTGGTGTAAACAATCCCCCAAGAAATTATGCTGTTAGAGTACTTGTAAATGATCAAGAAGTATTTTCTAGAACAGATCTCAATGCAACGACAAATTGGGATTTAGTTTCTTTTGACTTTAGTTCAATTGCTGCGTTTACTGTGTCACAAACAACTGTGTTTTCATTTGAACTTACACCTTATTGTGTAACTGAAAGAGGTGGCGAAGTATCTGTGTGGGATTTAGACGAGATCACAATCTTAGGGAATGCTGGGATGAACGCCAGTATTTCAGGTGGTATTCTATCTGGTGGTCCATTTACTTTTTGTGTAGAAGACGGAGAAGCCGACAACATACCTACTGGCAGTATAACTTTATCTGGTAATGTTGGTAACAATACGCAATGGATAGTGACAGATGCTTTAGGTAATATTCTTGGCCTTCCTGCTATGCCTTCTGAAGTTGATTTTGAAACTGCTGGTGTAGGCGCTTGCTTAATTTGGCATTTAAGTTTTAATGATGAGGTCACGGGGTTAGTTATCGGAGGCAATATCGATGATATAACAGGTTGTTCAAGTATATCTAATCAAGTGATTGTAAATAGAGATTCGACAGGTGATGCTTGTGATGTTGTTGAATGTACTGTTGATGGAGGAATGATTACTGGAGGACCTTATGCTTTTGATTCTATTGGTGATAATATTCCTGACACGATTCCAGCTGGTGATATTTCGTTGACTGGTAATCAAGGGCAAAACTCACAATGGGTAGTTACTGATGAGATGGGAAACATCTTAGGCTTACCACCATCACCCTCAGCAGTTAACTTTGACATTGCTGGTCCAGGTACATGTTTAATCTGGCACTTAAGCTTTGATGGTGAAATAACTGGAGCAGCAGTCGGTATGAATGCTAATTCCATTATGGGTTGTTTTGATCTTTCGAATCCCATTGAAGTGGAAAGAATTGAAGACATTCAAAATATAGAAAACTATATTGCTACCCTAACTGGTTCTCAAGAAATACCTTGCCCTATTGTAACCGCAGCTCAGGGCAGTATTTCTGCTTCACTTACAGGAAACACACTTACTGTGACTGGTGCATTTAGTAACCTAACAGGAGATTTTGATGCTTCAATAGCTGGTGGTTCTCATATACATTTAGGGTCTGCTGGCAGTAATGGAGACATTAGTTTTACTCTTATTCCGAATTTAGACGACAACCTTAGAGGAGGAACTTTTGAAGCCACTGACAATACATTTGACTTAACTGATGCTCAAATCAATAATTTAAGATCTAGGGAGTTTTATGTCAATATTCATACGACTTTCTCTGGTTCTGGTGAATTAAGAGGACAAATAATTCCTCAAGTAAATCAATCGTTTCAGGCGAATCTTTCTGGACTCAATGAAGTACCAGCAATAACCTCAACAGCAACAGGAAACATTCTTTTAGAATTAACAGGAAATGAACTTGTTGCGCATGGTTCTGTGAATGGCATTTCTTCTGGAATAAATACTGCTATTGCAGGAGGTGCTCACATTCACTTGGGATCTGCTGGCATTAATGGACCTTTAGTTTTTGTGCTTGATTTAGAACTATCCAACGATAGCACGGGTGCGATTATCAATGCAGATGAAAATATATTTACTTTGACAGATGGTCAAGTTGACACTTTGCTTGCTTCTGGTTTTTATGTCAATGTACATTCATTGGATAATGCATCTGGTGAGTTAAGGGGACAAATCGTAAATACTTCAAATATTTCCTTTATTGCTGATTTAAATGGTTCGAATGAGTTGCCTCCAAATAACTCTCAAGCAACAGGTAGAATACAGGTTGATTACAATGCGATCACTCAAGAAATATCAGTAAGTGGTTCATTTAACGATTTCACTAGTGCCTTGAATATAGACTTAGTCGAAGGTGGACACATTCACATAGGAAGCAATACTGAAAATGGCCCTGTTCTTTATCCATTGGTGCCAGATACGGATGCAGATATGCTTAACGGAACTTATGCACCAGAAAACAACACGTTTCCCATAACTGCAAATAATCTTGACAGATTATTTTCGGAAGGATTATATGTAAATATTCATAGCTTAGATAATGAGTCAGGAGAAATTAGAGGTCAGCTTCTACCTTTAACTTGCAGAGAGATTTGCGATGTGGCTGGTGGTACCATTACTGGTGGTCCATTCAATTTCAATACAATT
>CAYVFU010000097.1:0-16565 GCA_964450495.1 uncultured Saprospiraceae bacterium
TATTAAACTATCCTGGAAATCCCGATGGTTTGGCATATACAAAAGAAGAGATGATCGAACTAACCAAGGTGTTGACAGAGTAGAATATACTTGTCATCTCAGACGAAATTTATTCGCTATTACACTATAACAACCCATTAGAATCGTTAATGGCGTTTTATCCAAATACGATCACCACCACTGGTTTATCTAAATGGTGCGGTGCTGGTGGGTGGAGACTCGGCGTTGCACTTTTAGGTAATGAGGTATCTCCAGAATTAAGACGCTCTATGATAGGTATAGCGTCAGAGACTTACTCCAGCTCTTCAGCTCCTATACAATCAGCTGCAAAAGTAGCATACGCTGATTTTGCTAAAAGAAAACCTTATCTAACGTATCAGACAACAATACTTAAAGCGGTTGCTAGCTATTGCTATGACGAATTAACTGCAACGAATCTGATGCTATATCCTGCCGAAGGAGGGTTTTACCTGTTTCTTGATTTTACAAATTACAAGGAAAATTTCACTCTATCTGGGATTCAGAATTCTAATGACTTATGCGAACGACTACATCAAGAAACTGGTGTTGCGCTGTTACCTGGGACTGCTTTTCGCATGACAAATAATGCATTAGTTACTCGCATGGCCTTCGTGGATTTTGACGAACCACATGAAGGCTCTTCATTTTCTTTGGATATTCATGCAGTAAAAATCAAAGCAGGTATAGAAGCTCTGCAACAATGGTTGCATATACATTCCTTATAATTACTTTATTGCATTAGAAATACACACATCATCTTAATCTAAAAATTAAGCAATTATTACATTTTGTCTTGACTATCCGCAAGAGTTTTATCTGCAATGAGATAATAATCGGAAAGTGAGATTTTTTCACAGCCTTTTATTTATATTTCTTACATGGCAATTCTAAAATTCAAAGATTTAAGACACTTACCCGGAGAAGAAGGAAATGCATTCATCGGTCATTTCAGAGAATTTCTGGCAGGATCTACTGATATGTACTCTAGACTGCAAAATAGCTTCGGTGATATTTTTGCAGTGAAGATTTGGGTGAATTCTAGCGTAGCTTTAGTAAACCCAAAACACAATAAGCTCATCCTTGTAGATAATGCCGCCATTACAGAAAACAAAGAAGCATGGGAGACTTCACTATCTGAGTTATTCCCCAATGGCTTAATGTTAATGGATGGAGATGAGCACAAGTACCACAGAGGCATCATGCTAGATGCATTTAAGAAGCCTGCTATGAAAGGCTACTTGACAATAATGCCTGGAATAATTGAAGAAGCCATTAATTCGCTTCCTTCAAATGGTAAACAAGAAATGTTTCCCTTTTTTAAACTATTGACGCTACAATTAGCGAGCAAAGTGTTTTTCGGTCTCGAGAACACCAAAGATTTGAGTGACATAAATATTGCCGTTTCTAATATTGTAAACGCTGCATCTGCAATCCCTATAAAAATACCCGGCACTACTTTTTATAAAGGAATAAAAGGTCGAAAGTTTTTAGTTAAATTATTTCTAACATTAATTAAAGAAAGAAAGGCAAACCCTGGCAATGACCTATTCAGTCGACTATGCCTTGCTAAGGATGAAAATGGAAAACAATTTTCTGACACAGAAATAGTCGACCACTTAATTTTTATCTTAATGGCCTCGCATGATACAACTGCCATTACACTGACATTTGTGAGTTATTACTTAGCCAAACATCCAGAATGGCAGAAGAGTATTAGGGATGAATTGTTAGAACTGAATAATACAATTACTGAACCTACAGATCTACGACAGTTTGAGAAACTAAATTTGGTTATTAAAGAGGTATTGAGATTGCGACCTCCACTGACACAAGTAGTCCGTAAACTCACTAAAGAATTAGAAGTAGATGGCATAACCATTCCTAAAGACGCAGTCGTCAGCATCATCATGCAAAAAACTCAACGAGACGAACGAGTATGGACTAATCCGAGTGCTTTTGACCCTATGCGTTTTGACAAATCCCGTGCAGAAGATAAAAAATGTCCATTTGCCTATTCTCCATTCGGTGCAGGACAACATCATTGCATCGGATACGCTTTTGCAGATATGCAGATTAAATTGGTCATAAGTGCATTACTCAAAAAATTTGATTTGAGTGTTACCGCTGATTATGTGCCTAATATTCAAGAAGTGCCCTTGCAGCAGCCTAAAGATGGGATGCCGATTATACTTAACAAAATATAGCTGTTTGATTACTGAGCAACTGAATACACCCCAACATAATCCTCAGTAATTTCTAGTTAAATCTTTCTTAGGACAATTCTATTTATGTATTTTAATTTATGCAGTTAAGACATTTTTGGCTTATACTTTTAACAGGACTCTTCAGCTGTCAGGAAGACACCGACAACCCCAATGGCAATTGGCAGACATATTTGGGTGATAATGCTTCTAGTCAGTACTCAGCACTTGATCAAATAGACACCACTAATGTCAGTACACTTAAAGTTGCTTGGACCTTTGACAGTGGCGAAGCACATCCCCAAAATCGCTCTCAAATTCAATGCAATCCTCTAGTGGTTGATGGTGTTGTTTATGCAACGACAGCTACTTTAAAGCTAGTTGCACTTGATGGTATCACTGGTGAAAAACTTTGGCAGTTCGACCCTTATGATGGAGATTTTCAACAATATGGAATGGGTGTCAATAGAGGGTTAATTCTAAATCAAGGCGAAGATCCAACTCTTTTTTATAGTGCAGGCAAACACCTATATGCTGTTAATCCTTTTGATGGATCAATAAAAAAATCTTTTGGAAAATCTGGAAAAATCAATTTACAAGAAGGTCTTGGGTCGGATGTAGCATTGTCTGTCAGTGGCAATACACCCGGCATCATTTATAAGGATATATTGATTATGGGAGGAAGAGTTTCCGAAAGTACCGAAGCAGCTCCTGGACACATACGCGCTTTTGACATCCGTACAGGTGAGCAGCGTTGGATATTCCATACGATCCCAAAACCAGACGAGTTTGGTTATGAAACTTGGCCCGAAGATGCATTCAAACGAATAGGAGGTGCTAATGTTTGGGCTGGAATGGCATTAGATGAAGGAAGGGGTATAGTGTATTGTCCAACTGGATCGGCAGCCTACGACTTTTATGGTGGAGACAGACATGGAGATAATTTATTTGCAAATTGCCTTTTGGCTTTGGATGCAAATACTGGGGAGCGGCTGTGGCATTATCAAACCATACATCATGATATGTGGGATAAAGATTTGCCTTCCCCACCTAATCTAATCACTGTTCGAAAAGATGGCAACGAAATCCCAGCAGTTGCCCAAATAACAAAAAACGGTTTTCTATTTGTTTTTAATCGAGTAACTGGAGATCCAATTTTTCCTGTAGAAGAAAAAGAAGTACCGATGGCTAGACTTGATGGTGAAAAAGCATCAAGGACACAACCAGTACCGACAGGTTATCCAAATTTTTCAAGAATTAAATTAACAGAAAGTGACTTAGCTACAAGAAATCCAGATGCAACTAAATTTGCAAAGACTATTTGGGAAAGTACATTTCACAAAGCAGGCCCCTTCGAACCGCTAAGTGAAACAGGTACCATTATTTTTCCCGGCTATGATGGTGGTGGCGAATGGGGCGGTGCAGCCTATGATCACAAAAATGGAAATCTCATCATCAACTCAAATGAAGTGCCTTGGTTAAATATTATGGATTCAGTTCTACCTGCGACAGAAGGTGAAAATCTTTACAG
Organism: uncultured Saprospiraceae bacterium; assembly: GCA_964450495.1. GTDB lineage: Bacteria > Bacteroidota > Bacteroidia > Chitinophagales > Saprospiraceae > CALFUK01. Next base: position 3,754 of record CAYVFU010000097.1, read on the forward strand.
AAGTTTTTGTCAAAATTGTCACGGCAATAATTTCCAAGGGAATCAGGCATATGGAAATATTCCATCACTACTAACTCTGAAGGAAACACACTCTTTAAAGGATGCGAGTCAAATCATCAAACTGGGCAAAGGCATAATGCCAGCTTTTGGACACCTAACTGATGAGAAAATAGAATCCATCTATAAGTTTATTACCAATACAGAGACTGGTGATAAAGCAGTTGACTCCAGTTGGCCATATCCATATCGGATGCGTGGATACGAAAAACTATATGCACCAGATGGCTTTCCTATGATCACACCTCCATGGGGTCAGTTGACTTCTATTGATGTGAACTCCGCAAAGATCAATTGGCAAATCCCTCTAGGAACACACAAAGAATTAGAGGCTGACGGCCTGTTTAATACGGGAACAGAAAATTATGGTGGTCCTGTCATTACATCAGGTGGACTAATTTTTATAGCAGCGACAATGGATAATAAAATACGAGCATTTAATGAAGCAAATGGTAACGAATTATGGTCTCATGATTTACCAGCAGCTGGGTATGCTACACCAGCGACTTACAGTATTGATGGTAAACAATATGTGTTGATTGGTTGTGGAGGTGGGAAGCTAGGTTCGAAAAGCGGAGATACATGGGTAGCGTTTAGCTTGTAAGCTTGTTGTTACAAAACACAAAGACTGTTATATCTTTATTCTACATAATAAATAAATATGGAATTAAAAGGTAGTACTTTTTTACTAAGAAGACTCAAACTTACGGACAGAGAAGAATTGGCTTTAATTGCCAACAACAGAAAAATATGGGAAAACCTTAGAGACCGATTTCCTCACCCCTACTCTATTGAGGATGCTGATTTTTTCATCAATCTCACAAATCAAGAAGATCCACAAATGACCTTTGCCATAAAATATGAAGGCAAACTTAAGAGAACATAAAGTTTATCAAAATTAATTCATTATAAAGAATTAATTAATTATATTTAAGGACAACTTTAATACAAGCAACATTTACTAAACACATTAGAAACAATTTTATAAACTAATTTAAATTATTACAATGAAAAAGTACATTTTATTTGCATTTACCTTTACAACAATATTTATATATGGATGTGAAAAAGACAACTTAACATCTACAAATTTTCAATTCTCATCTGAGAATTATATGGAAATTACTAAAGAAGATTTTTTAAAATTTGATAGTAATACAGCAGCCAAAATCTGGAAGCTCAAGTTAAAAGATATTTTGAAAACTAACATTAGAGAGCATCATAAGTCACAAATTTTACAATTGATTTCAATACTAGAAGACGAGAATGAAATTTTTAATAAAGAAAATTTAAAACTCACTGAAATTGCGCTTGAGTTAGCAGAAACCATAAATGGTACTGATTTTATTGAAATGTTTAACACAATGAATAAATATAGACCCTCAAAAGAATATTTCAATAAAAACGACATTCAAGTCTGCGATTATTGCATTTTAGATTTAAAGACTCAAATTAAAACACAAAAAAATACTGAAATAAATACTAGTACTAAATCGTTACAAAAAGCACGGGCATCTTGCAATTGCAGATGGACTTGTCGTAATTCTTATGATGGTCCACCACGAGGAGTTTCATCTGGCGGGGGAACTACAGGTCAAGCATGTTGTACCCATTCAAATTGCAGAAACACAATTCGTGGATGTGGATTTTTATGGGCTTTTTCTTGCGAAAGAAGAGATGAAATTGATTGTAGTTCTTGTAACCACAGATAGATAAAATATTTACAGAACAGATATCTCAGAATAATTCAATGAAAATATTAAAGATAATTATAATATCATTATTATATATGCCAATTTGGGGGCTTCTAATCTTAAAGGATGAAAATAGTGTTTATTTGGAGCTAAATATTTTTGTTTGTCTTGTATATAATATCTGTTCTGTAATTTTAATTAAAAGAGTATTTGGTAAAAGACTACTCCCATTTCTGTTTATTGGACCTGTAATTTATTTCATTACCACTTTATTTGCACTACCTACCGATTTTACAATTATTTGTTTTAGCCCAATCTCTATATGTTTAATGACCTTAATAATAACTTCTATTTTTATAAACAACTTTAAATTCGACCTCACAAAATTATTTTTACTCATAGCCATATATATGTATTCATTTTCACTTCAGGAAATATGGTTTAATCGGCATAGTAGTATAGTAAACTTTGTAGCTGCAAGAGAAGGCAAACAAATTAAAACAAATAAAAATTTAAAAGATTTTTCATTCCAATCTAAGATCTCAGAAAACTATTTATTGAAATCAGATAATAAATTTACATTAATTGAAACATGGAATAAATCATGTGGTCCATGTATTCATTCTATTGAAGATTTGAAACCAATCATTAATAAATATAGTCAAACTTTAAATCATGTGTATCTGTATGTATGGATGTCTAAGAAAGAATCATCCACATCAATTTACAATTCAACACTACTAGAACGTGGTGACAATATTCTCATTGATAATGATAACAAATTTTGCACAGAACTTGGACTTCAAGAAATGCCGTATTTTCTTCTTTTTGACAAAAATGGAGTGCTAGTTGATTCATATGCTGGCTATTCCAGAAATCATAAGGAAGCATTTGAATCTAGGTTAATTTCAATGTTAGAATTGGCAATATAGGAAATTAAAGATCGGACTATGATCTAATTATCTGCGATTGTTGTATTTCAATGCAATATGTTAATATATTACCCTAAAAATAATTAAAGTGAAATATCAGGGTAGTACTTTTTTACTAAGAAGACTCAAACTTACGGACAGAGAAGAATTGGCTTTAATTGCCAACAACAGAAAAATATGGGAAAACCTTAGAGACCGATTTCCTCACCCCTACTCTATTGAGGATGCTGATTTTTTCATCAATCTCACAAATCAAGAAGATCCACAAATGACCTTTGCGATAGAATTTCAAGGCAAATTTGCAGGCATCGCTGGACTCTTACCAATGGATGATGTCTATAAACGAACTGCAGAAATCGGCTATTGGCTGGGCGAACCATATTGGGGAAATGGTATTGTTTCAGAAGCTTGTCAATTAGTGACTGACTATGGCTTACATATACTTGATTATGTAAGAATTCAAACTGGTGTCTTTGGGCACAATACGGCTTCTATGAAAATTTTAGAAAAATGTGGTTATCAGAAAGATGCCGTTTTTAAAAACAATATTTTTAAGGATGGTAAGATTGGTGATGAACACAGGTATTTTATTTTGAATGAAAAATATCTTAACAATGGGTCATGACCCATTGGATTTGAATTTCGTTTATAAAATAATTTTTGTGGTCATAACCCATTGGAGTCGAATCTCCTTTATATGATATTTTTTATGGCCATGATCTATAGGATTCGAATCTAGTTTAATATAAAGAAAGCGTATATTCAACCTACCATTAAACTTTCAAAAAAATTATGAAACAAGTATTAATAACACTAATCATCGTATTGAGCTTTCAGCAAACAAGTTGGTTACAGCTTAATAAAAAAGGAGATAAGGAAGGAGACATTTACGGTGCTTTAAAATTGCGAAGTATTGGTCCTGCATTTTGTTCCGGTCGGATTGCGGATATTGCCATTCATCCAGAAGATGATAATGTCTGGTACGTTGCTGTTGGCTCTGGAGGCGTTTGGAAAACAACAAATGCTGGAGTGACATGGGATGCACTATTTGACAATCAATCTGTTTACTCAACTGGTTGCATTACCATTGATCCTAACAACCCAAATACCATTTGGCTAGGAACAGGAGAAAATGTTGGTGGTAGACATGTTGGGTTTGGTGATGGCGTATATAAGAGTGCAGATGGAGGTGACTCTTGGACAAATGTTGGACTGAAAGAATCACAGCATATTTCAAAAATAATTGTTCATCCAAGCGATCCAAATACCGTGTGGGTCGCAGCTCAAGGACCACTTTGGAACAAAGGAGGAGAAAGAGGTCTCTACAAATCAACAGATGGCGGTGGCACTTGGAAACACACACTTGGAGATAATGAATGGACTGGTGTGACAGATATAGTTATTGATCCTCGTGACCCTATGGTTATGTACGCTGCAACTTGGCAGAGGCATAGAACTGTAGCTGCTTATATGGGTGGTGGACCAAATTCAGGTATTTATAAAAGTGTAGATGGTGGAGAAACTTGGGATGAATTAACTTCAGGCATTCCAACATCTAATTTGGGTAAAATAGGTTTGGCAATTTCGCCACAAAATCCTGACGTACTTTATGCTGCTATAGAACTAGATCGGACAACAGGAGGTGTATTCAAATCTACAAATCGAGGTGCGACTTGGACTAAAATGTCAGATGCCGTGTCGGGTGCCACAGGTCCACACTATTATCAAGAACTGTATGCGTCACCTCATGCATTTGATAGGCTCTATTTAATGGACGTAAGAGTACAAGTTTCCGATGATGGAGGTGCTAATTTCCGAAGACTACAAGAAAGAGATAAACACTCTGACAATCATGCCTTAGCGTTCAGAGCGGATGACCCTGATTATTTATTGATTGGTACTGATGCTGGTATTTATGAGAGTTTTGACCTTGCGGAGAATTGGCGATTTATTGACAACTTGCCTTTGACTCAGTATTACAAGGTAGCTGTTGACGACAGTGAACCATTTTATAAAATATATGGTGGTACACAAGACAACGGTTCACACGGCGGGCCATCACAAACAAATTCACAACAAGGTATTCGCAACTCGGATTGGTTTAAAACGTTGTTTGCCGATGGACACCAATCTGCAACAGAACCGGGAAACCCAAACATCACCTATGCAGAAACACAACAAGGAGGGTTGTTTCGAATCGATCAAATAACTGGTGAGATGACAGGCATACAACCATCTGCAGGTGAAGGTGAAGATTATGAGCGATTCAACTGGGATGCGCCGATCGTTGTCAGTTCGCATGACCCAGCGAGGTTATATTTTGCTTCATCACGAGTGTGGCGATCTGACAATAGAGGAGATGATTGGACAGCAATTTCTGGTGATTTAACAAGAGATCAAGAAAGAATCACATTACCAATCATGGGTAAGGTACAGAGTTGGGATAACCCTTGGGATGTTGGTGCTATGTCTAATTATAATACAATAACCTCGCTCGCAGAATCATCCTTAAATGAAAACATAATTTATGCTGGGACTGATGATGGCTATTTTCACAGTTCCACAGATGGAGGTGACAACTGGACATCAATAGAAGTAAATCGTTTACCAGGTGTGCCACAATATGCCTTTGTCAATGATGTCAAAGCAGATTTACATAACGAAGGCACAGTGTACTTGGCCTTGGATCATCATAAATCAGGTGACTTTTCACCCTACCTATACAAGAGTACAAATTATGGTCAGAGTTGGTCAAAAATAACGGGGAATATTCCTGATAACCATTTGATTTGGAGAGTTGTTCAAGATCATGTGGATGCAGATTTATTATTTGCTGCTACTGAATTCGGGATTTATTTTACCAGAAACGGTGGTACCAAGTGGAACAAATTGAAAGGAGCTCCAACAATATCTTTTAGAGATTTGGCTATCCAACGCAGAGAAAATGATCTTGTTGGTGCATCATTTGGAAGAGGATTTTATGTACTAGACGACTACAGTGTATTAAGAGATATTGATGACGATATTATGAATTCAAATGGTCATCTGTTTGCAATTAAGCCAGCTAAAAAATTCTATAAACGAGACATGACTGGTAGTCAAGGTGCTGGTTTCTATACAGGTGACAATCCTCCTTATGGTGCAACCTTCACGTATATGCTTCCCGAATTTCCAAAGTCGGAAGTTGCGATTCGCAAAAAGAAGGAAAAAGAATTGGCTAAAAACAATCAAGACATTCCATTTCCAGGATGGGATGCACTAGCCGAGCAATCAGAGAAAGGAGATGGCTTAGCAAAAGTTTGGCTGACTATAAAAAGCCTAGATGGGCAAGTCATTAGCCGAGTAAAAGCCTCAAAAAAGAAAGGGCTAAATAGAAGTACCTGGAATTTAAGATATGCTTCAAAAAATGCAATTCGTGCAGAAAGCAATCCACGTCAAGGTGGTAGTGGTGGATTCAGACGTGGAGGTGCAGAAGTTCCTCCAGGTGAATATACTGTTACTCTAGAAAAAGAGCTTGATGGTAATTGGGAGACCTTATCAGGTCCGAAGACATTTACTGTTGAACGATTGTTAGAACCAGCTCTCACACCTAAGCCATCTTCAGAAATCATCGCATTCAAAGAAGAAATGGATGATGTTAGAGCGGCTGTATCTGCTGCAGGCATTCGCCTGGACAACCTAAAAGGTAAGTCTAATGCTTTGAAAGCGGCTTTTGCTGCATCTGACACACCATCTTCAGGCGTTGCTTCTCAACTCAATGACTTGGATGCACAATTGAAAGCGCTTGACTTGCAAATGAATGGCAATCCAGCAAAGGAAGAAATTGGTGAAAGAAATAATCCAACCCTCAGAGATCGAATGTTTACGGCACTCAGTGGATTGCGAAGCAGTCATGGCCCTACTGGCACAGCACTTCAAAACTTGGATTTCGCGAAAAAGGAATTTGAAGCAATGAGAGTAAAATTGAATGAGCTACATGAAAATATTATTCCTCAGGTAGAGAAAAGTTTGCTGAATCTGGGGATACCTTGGATAGAAGGGCAGCCATTGCCACAACTAAACGTTAAAACCAATTAAGGTTCAGATTTAAATTACTGGATGGCTTAATGCCATCCAGTAATTTTTTCCTAAATCATATGCACTTAAAATCTGAGCTGATTTGAAAGGAGCATTCAGATAATTTTAAACCAATTCAAGCTCACAAAAAAACGATTTCGTGTTTCATTACTCAGAAATGAATCTATGCGATAGTCAATCCCAAACTCCAACTTGCTTGTATTGTCTAATTTTAATCCCAAATAAGGTATAAAACGAATTTCAAGATCGTACTCACTCCCTTCAAATGAATTAAGGTATTCATTATTGAATTTAACATACCATTCATTAGGATCAACTGAATTCCCATTTAATGGAATCTCCGTAGTTATTCTATACCTGAATCTGTATTCAATTGGCTCTTCATTTGCTTTAGTTTGATCCATCGACAAACGATGTGCCAGTCTAAACCCTTCCTTGTTTTGCACAATGGTGAATTGTTGAATCGAACGATGAACCAATTCTCCATTTCTGATTCTAAGTAGATATCCTCCAGCCAATTTATTATTCAGACCAACCTTATTAGATACTAAAAAGGCTATATCTGTTAATAAATAATCAAACATCCAATCATTATCCTCCCCAAATACCTCTTGATTCAATAATTGTCTGGATTCTAATTTGATATTGGCACGCCAGTCATTTTTGATCTGCTTATTCAAATTAATGCTTGGCAACAATACAAGTTGGCCCGATTGGGAAAACCCCACAGAGCATAAATAAAACTGAATAATACCACACACAAATAATGATCTAATACTCAAGGTTGTCCGTATTTTTAAGAATAATTTTTGACCGTTTAATCAGTTCTCCATTATATGCAAATAAGTATTCAAATAAGTCAAATGACCTATCCCGTTTTCCTTTTATAACTATCTCATAGTTTACTGTAATGTTTTGGTCATTTGCCTGAGTTGTTATTAATTTTAAGAGTCTATCCGGATCTCCAGACAATTGAATCTGAACCTTACATATCTTTGACTTTTGATAGTTTTCTTTGAGATAGCTGTTAATTTTTGCTTTCGATTCTTCGGATATTTCTTTCCACTTAATCTCATACTCAATGTCTTCTAAATGTCCTATGCTATCAAATTCTATACTGTATTTATGTCCACTAAATTTGGTTTTAGCTTCGTAAGTATGTGTCTGTAAACCTTCTTCTTTATACCATTTGACTTTCTTCTTAAAGTCGATGGCATCTATGAATTGGTTTGCAGGTACTGGAACATCATTTTTGTCAATTCTATATTCTCTTTCAAACTTTACCTGTGCATTTATAGACACAAGCGTTAAAAGGATTAAGCTAAATATGAGTGGTAAATTTTTCAATTACTGCTATTGATTAATACAAGATAATTCTCTGTAAAATAGTATACAATTATATCCATGACTAGTTCACACCTCAATAATATTTTAAATTAAGTCACTTGTATCTTGCGAAGGGTGAATTACTAAGTGAATCTGATTCCTCCTTAAAAGAAATAGATTATCTACGAAAGTATAATATAAAAGCGTGTATTTTCCGAACGATTCAATTTACAGTTCCAATCAAATAAAAACTATAACAAGCAGGTATCACTTTTAATTTGCCTATTTTGATTCAAATAATCTAAGCTCATATGAGCAAATAATCTAAAAATTATAAGATGTCAAATTTAATGAACGAAGTATCAAGACACCTCTCTAATGATGTGATCATGCAACTGACGAGACAGATTGGTGCTCAAGACCCCAATAAAGTAAAAACAGCAGCTCACAGTATTTCAGAATTACTCATAAGTGCGATGGCAAATAGTGCCTCCAATCAGCAAACAGGTGGAGGACTTTTTGGTGCTATTCAGAAAGATCATGATGGTGGCATCCTTGGTAATTTATTGGGCACACTGACTGGTCAAAGCCAACCTAGCAATGCCAGTACAATGAATGGTGAAGGTATTATCAATCATTTGTTGGGTAATAAGCAATTAGAAGCTGCACAGGCGATTGGACAAATGAGTGGGCTAAATATTTTTAAGTCAGGTGTATTGATGCAATTACTTGCTCCAATCGTTATGGGTGTTGTAGGCCAAAAACAAAAATCTAATGGCTTAGACCTTGGTGGTTTAGCTAGTATACTACTTGGCGGCAATAATAACCAACAGCAAAGTGGTCAAAATCAAGCAGGAGGGTTATTTGGTAAGTTACTCGATATGGACGGTGACGGCAATATGATGGATGACTTGTTAAACATTGGAATGAAAATTCTCAGAAAGTAAATACAGAATACTGATTGTTCTATAAGGGTGTTGATCATATCAACACTCTTTTTTGTTGTATTAAAACACTTTACAGCAATACACATCTTTTTACATGTTTAAACCGCCATACTTGCCCTATATTGGCAGATAAAGCAGTACATTTCGTATTGATATAACTGTGTTATGTTGAGAAAAAATATTGGTAAATTAGTCCTAATATCCTATTCAAATGACAAATGAGCTTCAAGAGGCTTTCATCATTCTTTTTGTCGGAATGATGACGGTTTTCTTCATATTATTCTTAGTAGTGGTAACAGGTAATGTCCTTCTTAGGTGGTTAAAGTCTACAGAATTCGTTTTTAACAAGGAGGAATCCGCTAGACCTGATGATACTATTCCTAACGAACTCATAGAACAGGCTATCCGTAAATGGTCAGGAGGAAAGGCTGTTGTCAAATCAATCAAAAAAGTATAAGATGAGAAGAAAGGAGATAAAATTGGCCTTAGTGTATAGAGACATGTGGCAAGCTTCTGGAAAATACATGCCTCGAAAAGATCAACTTGTGAGAGTTGCCGAACCAATTATTGCAATGGGATGCTTTCATAGAGTAGAGACCAATGGCGGAGGATTTGAACAAATTAATTTGTTATACGGAGAAAATCCGAATCACTCTGTCAGAGAATGGACGACACCTTTCAACAAGGCTGGTATACAAACTCAAATGTTGGAAAGGGGCTTGAATGGTATTCGCATGAGTCCTGTCCCAAAGGATGTGAGACAACTCATGTTTAAATTGAAGAAAATTCAAGGAACAGATATATCTCGTTCTTTTGATGGTTTAAACAATCCGCAAAATCTAGCACTATCTTTCCAATATGCAAAGGAAGGAGGCATGATCGCTCAAGGAGCGTTGAGTTTAACACATTCACCGATCCACACCGTTGATTACTACATTAATCTAGCTGACCAGTATATTGAATTAGGTGCCGAAGAGATTTGCATCAAAGATATGGCTGGTATCGGCAGACCAGTATCAATTGGAAAGATTACCAAAGGCATAAGAGAACGACATCCTGACATCATCATTCAATACCATGGTCATTCGACTACAGGATTTTCGGTTGTCTCTGCTTTAGAAAGTGCTCGAAATGGAGCTGACATAGTAGATGTGGGCATGGAACCATTATCATGGGGGACTGGTCATGCAGACCTCCTTACTGTGCATGCCATGCTAGAAGATGCAGGCTTTTCACTGGCACCAATAAATGATGATGCTTATATGGCAGCTAGAGCCATGACTCAAGAATTTATGGATGATTTTTTGGGCTACTTTATCAATCCTAAAAACAGGTACATGAATTCTTTACTAATTGGACCAGGCCTACCTGGTGGCATGATGGGAAGTTTGATGTCAGATTTAGAAAACAATCTCAAAGGACTAAATAAATGGTTGACCAAACGAGATAAACCCACTGTAACACAAGATCAGTTGTTGATTAAATTATTCAATGAAGTAAAATATGTTTGGCCTAAACTAGGTTATCCTCCGCTTGTGACACCTTTTAGTCAATATGTAAAAAATGCAGCCCTGATGAATGTTCTGCAAATGGAGAAAGGAAAAGAACGGTGGTCCATGCTTGACGAAAATACATGGGGTATGCTGATTGGCAAGAGTGGAAAATTACCTGGTGAATTAGGCCCTGAAATACAAGCGTTAGCCGAACAACAAAACAGAGAATTTTATACAGATAATCCACAGGACTTATATCCTGACGAATTGGACATGTATCGTAAAAAGATGGATGAGAAAGGTTGGGACTATGGTCCTGACAGCGAAGAGCTATTTGAATATGCAATGCACCCACCACAATATGAAGACCTTAGATCAGGCAAAGCCAAAGAAAATTTTAATGAATTATTGGCAAAGAAAAAACAAGAGGCTGCTTCTTCTGGTACGACATCAGTAGCCCCTACTGGATCTGCCAACCTTCCTAACAAAGTGGAACTGAATATTGGTGGACAGTTGTACAGTGTCGATGTAAGTTGGGACAATCAAATAGCTGAAACGAAGACTGCGAGTGGATCTTCAACAAATGGAGCCTCTAACGCAACAGGTGGTAATGTAAAAGAAGTATTAGCACCACTCGAAGGAAGATTTTATCTGACAAAAAGCTCCTCTGAAAAATCAATCAAAATTGGAGATGTCGTAAAGAAAGGAGATGTCATAGCCTACATAGAATCAATGAAAGTCATCAATGCTATTACATCTGAACACGATGGTACAGTTGTAGAAATATTGTATAAGCATGGTGATGACGTGGAAGAAGATGAACCAATAATTAAACTAAGTTAATCGTGAGTGAAGTGTTAGAAAAACTGTTTGACATGACGTCATTCGGAGAGATTTATCATTCTCCGGGGAGCTTGTTCATGATTGTTGTTGCATTTGGATTTCTCTATTTGGGTATCCAAAAAAGATACGAACCCCTATTATTAGTGCCAATCGCATTTGGAATTCTACTAGCCAACTTCCCAGGTGGAAATATGAATGTTATTCCATCTGAAAGTGTACCTATGATCGAAACGATGACATTAAATCAAATTGCCAAAGAATTTGGGATCATGAATTTGATTTATTACAGCTTGATAAAAACGGGGCTTTTGCCGCCATTGATCTTTATGGGTGTAGGAGCCATGACGGATTTTGGTCCAATGCTCAGAAATCTTAAACTAGCATTTTTTGGCGCAGCTGCGCAACTTGGCATCTTTTCAGTGATGTTAGCTGCTGTCAGTATGGGTTTCACCATCAAAGAAGCGGGCGCTTTAGGTATTATTGGAGGTGCAGATGGACCGACTGCCATTTATACCTCAATCATATTGGCTCCACATCTGTTAGGTCCTATTGCCATTGCAGCTTACTCATATATGGCTCTGGTGCCTATCATTATACCTTTGGTGGTGAAATTTTCAATTTCTAAAAAAGAATTGATGATCAATATGAAAGAGCAGGACAAGCTCTATCCGTCTAAACAAACAATTACAGATTTGAGAACCGCAAAAATTCTATTTCCGATTCTCTTAGGTGCTATTGTTATCATTCTAGTACCCACCTCAGCACCATTGATCGGTATGTTATTGTTTGGCAATCTTATTAAGGAAATTGGGTCAGATACAAACAGATTATATTCTGCAGCGACAGAAACAATTATGAATACATCAACGATCTTTTTAGGTCTAGCTATTGGAGCTACCATGACCTCTGCTACATTTTTAAATAAAGAAACGCTTTTGATTGTATTAGGAGGATTTATTGCTTTTTGTATTTCTATCCTTGGAGGGATTATGGCTGTGAAGATTCACAACATCTTTTCTAAAAAGAAAATTAATCCGTTAATAGGTGCTACTGGATTAAGTGCTGTCCCAATGGCATCTCGTGTGGCCAATGATATTGCACTCAAATACGATTCAAAAAATCACTTATTGCAATATGCGATGTCTAGTAACATTAGCGGTGTGATCGGGTCGGCTGTTGCGGCAGGGGTTTTAATATCATTGTTGAGTTAAGGGGGGGGGACTTGAACATGATTCTTAAGATTAAAGAATTAACAAGATTATAATTGCACACCTTTTACATTCAAAAATGAATACATGTTATCCTTACATTGAAAATTGGTAATGCCGTTAAGTTCCAATCATGTATATCTTTTAAATCTTATTTATCCCTGTTAAGACAATTTAGCTACAAGCTCACAATTCACTCTACACACTAATCAAGTAATCATCTAAATCTTATAGA
>CAYVFU010000098.1:0-16075 GCA_964450495.1 uncultured Saprospiraceae bacterium
GGAGACCTTTTGTTCGCTTTTTAATACTGTAGCGAGCTAAAGGTTTATTAGTCTCTTGGCGGTTGGTTTTTGGTAGGGTTTCACAAAGAGGTCGGGAGACCTTTTGTTCGCTTTTGGTCCGATGCGAGCCAAAGGTTTTTAACCTCTTGGCGGTTTACTTTACACTAACGCTCATAAAGTTTCTGTCTCAACAAAAAATCCACAATCACTAATGCTGCCATTGCATCTACAATGGGTACAGCGCGTGGTACGACACACGGATCATGCCTCCCTTTACCTGTAACAGTCGCCTCATTTCCAGATTTGTCGATTGATTGCTGATCTCGCATGATAGTCGCAACGGGCTTAAACGCCACGTTGAAATAAATATCCATTCCATTACTAATGCCACCTTGGACACCGCCAGAAAAATTTGTCCTTGTCGTCACTTCATCTCCTTCTTGAACAAATACATCGTTGTGTTGGCTTCCTTTCATTTCTAAGCAACCAAAACCTGATCCATATTCAAAGCCCTTAACAGCGTTTATGCTTAACATGGCTTTACCTAATTCTGCATGAAGCTTATCAAATACAGGTTCGCCTAGACCAACTGGACAACCTGTAATCACACAGGATACCATGCCACCAACTGTATCACCGTCCTTTCTGATCTGCTTAATATAGTCAATCATCTCGTCTGCCTTATTAGGATCAGGACACCTCAGGATATTAGATTCTGTTAAGCTTAAGTCTAATTTATCGTACGATTTATCCACACTTAAGGTGCCAACCCTGGAAACATATGCTTGTACGCTAATGCCATGAGCTTCGAGTATTCGTTTTGCTATGGCTCCAGCAGCAACTCTCGCAGCAGTTTCTCTTGCTGACGATCTGCCGCCCCCTCTGTAATCTCTGACTCCATATTTACTTGCATATGTATAGTCTGCATGCGAAGGACGAAATTTATCAGCTATATGAGAGTAATCCTTTGATTTTTGATCTTTGTTTGCGATATACAAACTTATTGGTGTTCCGGTTGTTTTCCCTTCGAAGACGCCTGATTGGATAACGACTTGATCAGCTTCTTTACGTTGGGTAACTATTGCTGATTGACCAGGTTTTCTTCTATCCAGTTCGTGTTGGATAAGTGCTTCGTCAATGTCAACACCTGAAGGACATCCGTCAATGATAACACCAATACCTTTGCCGTGGGATTCTCCGAATGTTGTTATCCTGAATATTGTACCATAACTATTACCTGCCATTGTGAGATATGAGTTTAATCGCACAATATAAAGACTAATTGTTTGTTAATTTTGCACATATAATGTAACCAATGGAATTTATTCCTGCAGATGCTTCAAATAGTATCGAATTTGATAAGGTGATTGAGTTGTTGCACTCCTTGTGCATTGCCACGCCAGCAAAGGAAATGATCTCTGAATCTGCCTTTATGCATAATGTGGAAGCAATAAACAAAGAGATGCATCTTGTTAAAGACCATAAATACTTTCTAGATCTAGATGCGGACTTACCTCTAGCTCACTATGAAAGTGTCGAACAAAGCCTCAAAAATTTATCCACTGAAGGTTATGTATTAGAACTAGAAGAAATAAGGGAGATACAACAATTGATCAATATAATATCAGAAATAGACAACTTCTACAATTCTGATAGACAAGAAAACACGCCTCATCTTTGGGATTTGTACAACCAAGTGGATAGACCCAAAGAGTTGAGAACCATCATTCCTAAAGTCATTAATGAAGAAGGTGAAGTAAGAGAAAACGCCAGTCCTGAACTGAGTAAAATATATAAATCCATCAGGCAGAAAGAAAATAATGTTCAAAAGGAATTCAACGGTATTTTGTTAAAATATAAACAGCAAGGTCTACTGACTGATTCTGCTGAGAGCTTTCGTAATGGACGCAGAGTGCTGTCAATACCAGCTGAATACAAGCGTAAAATAAAAGGAATAATCCACGATGAGTCTGGTACAGGAAAAACAAGTTTCATTGAGCCTGAGTCTGTAGTCTATCTCAATAACGAGATCATGGAATTGGAGCTGGAGAAACGGAAAGAGATTTACAAAATCCTTAAAGAACTCTGTCATTCTTTACGAAATTATGGTCCACTGATTTTACAGTATGAGGCCTTAATCACAAAGCTTGACACCATTAGGTCGAAGGCAAGATTGGCAGTTAAGCTTGATGCCAATATGCCTAAGTTGGTAGAAAGGCCTTGCTTTAAATTGATTGATGCTTATCATCCTTTGTTGTTCTTAAAAAACAGCAAGCTTGGAATTCCTACCATTCCAATGACCTTAGAATTGGATCAAAAAGACCGTATATTTTTAATATCAGGACCGAATGCAGGTGGAAAATCAGTCAGCCTCAAAACTGTCGGCTTAATCCAATTGATGGTTCAATTTGGCTGCCTTGTTCCTGTGTCACCAGATTCCAAAATTGGTCTATACAAACAGTTGTGCTGTGATATTGGAGATCAACAATCTTTAGAAGATGATCTGTCAACATACAGTAGTCGACTAAAAAATATGAAGGCATTTCTCGATTATGCTGATGAAGATAGCTTGATACTTATTGATGAATTCGGTTCGGGTACAGATCCTAAAATGGGCGGCTCAATAGCACAATCTATTTTATTTGAATTGAATAAGAAAAAAGTAAATGCGGTTATCACTACGCACTATTCCAACTTAAAAGTATTTGCATTCAAATCGAAAGGGATTGTCAATGGTGCCATGCACTTTGATAATGAAAAATTACAACCGACTTACGAATTAATAGTAGGAAAGCCGGGAAGTTCATTTGCATTTGAAATTGCTGAGAAAGTAGGACTGCCAAAGAAGCTATTACATTTTGCCAAGAAAAATGCTGGTAAAAACCTAAGGGCAATGGATAAGATGATAACAGATTTGCAGACCAAGGAAAAAGCTTTGGAAACAAAATTGTTTGAGCTAAAAGAGAAAGAAAAACTGGTTGATAGACTTTCTAAAAATTATCAGCAGTTGCAGCGAGAGCTTGAAATACAACGAAAGAAATTTAAAAAGGAGAGGAAGGAATTCGAAATAAACGATAAAATTCAAGACAAAAGACAACTCGAAAAGCTAGTCAAAGAACTGAGAGAAGAGCAAAATCTGGAAAAGGCCAAACAGCAACTTGAAATTGCAAAAGCCAAGCAGAAGAAAGTAGCAAAGACAATTGAAGTGTTGAATGACGAACTTATAGAAGTGGTTCCATCTAATGAAAAACCAGAAATTGGGGATCATGTTCGAACAAGATCAGGTTCTTTATCTGGAGTGCTGTTAAAAATTCAAAAGAAAGAGGCCATTATTCAAATGGGCAATATGGAGTTAAGAGCACCATTGGCCGATTGCGTAAAGATTGCCCAGCCAATGGACAGAAATTCTAGAAAGCGAGTAAATACCTACCTAAAAAAAGAAGCGTCATCTATTCAAACTAAGCTAGACATCAGAGGATATAGAAAATCTGAGGCATTGCTGCTACTAGAAGAATTTCTTGATGATGCATTAATCTCCAATAATGCTATGGTGCAGATTGTCCATGGAATTGGAAACGGAGTTCTTAAAAAGACAGTCAGACAAAAATTGAAAGAGTACAAAGACGTGACCGACATCAGCTCCCCACCAGATGAACAAGGTGGAGAGGGAGTTACGTGGGTTAAATTTTAATCGGAGTCAATATGTATTAAATTTACTTTTACTGTAAAGCTAGTGTATGACTAGAATAAAAAAATCATAAATCAAAGTTCATAAATCTTAAATCATACATCCGTTAGATTGTCGAACAGAAATCGGCGTAATTGAAATATTTCAATGTAACATCTCATTAACCAATCAAACTAGAAAGATATAAGATTTGTGATTTCAGATTTAAGATGTGTGATTTGGTTTCGCCCAGTATAGTTTGACAATCGTAAAGAGTATAAAGATGTTACTGACATCATCTCTCCACCTAGTGAGTGGTGGAGAGAATGTCCGATGTGTTTATTTTTAATCGATTTATTTACTAGAACATTTCTGTTGAAGCAAAATGGAAATTACCTTCAATGGCAGCATTTTCATCACTATCTGCGCCGTGTACAGCGTTTTCTCCGATACTTTTAGCAAATAGTGCTCTAATTGTACCTGGCGCTGCTTCTGCTGGATTCGTAGCACCAATAAGTGTTCTGAAGTCTTCAACTGCATTATCTTTTTCTAAAATTGCTGCAACGATAGGACCTGATGACATAAAGTCAACGAGCTCTTGATAGAAAGGTCTTTCTTTGTGCACAGCATAAAATTCTCCAGCTTTCTCAGCTGAAAGCTTCGTTTTTTTCATAGCCACGATTCTGAAACCACCTTCATTAATTTTTTGAAGAATAGCACCAGTATGTCCAGCTTTGACTGCATCTGGTTTGATCATGGTGAATGTTCTGTTACTTGCCATATTTTTCAATTTAGGCTGCAAAAGTAAGATTATTAGGCCGTTTGTCAATAGCTTTCTTCGCTGAATACATCAAGTTTCAAAGCTAACATTGATAATGTTGGACAATCAATGTACATAAAGCTCTAATAATTCATGTTTAAGCTTATTTTTGCAGCTTGGACTTAATAGTGAACGATACCAAAGAAATAGCTGACTTGTTGCAATTGCCCAAAGAGGTAACAATTGTGTCTCATAGAAACCCAGATGGAGATGCAATAGGCTCTTCTATTGCCATGGCGGCATTTTTACGCAAACAAAACCACAATGTTCAGGTAATTCTTCCCAGCGAATATCCGGATGTATTCGGCTTTTTAAAAGGGATTGATGATATCATTATCTATGATACTGAACCAGAAAAAGCTAAGGAAGTCATTGAAAAATCATCTGTTGTTATCTGTTTGGACTTCAATTCTCTTGAACGAATAGATAAGTTGGGCCAATTAATAGATAAAGCAAATGTTCAAATTGTGATGATAGATCACCATATAGAACCTGAGCCTTTCTATGAATTGGCTATTTCAAGGGCGGATGTAAGTTCAACTTGTGAGCTGGTGTTTAACTATATCAAAGATGTAGACAAGGTAAATATGATTGACCTAGAAATTGGGGAGGCAATCATGACAGGGATATTGACAGATACAGGTTCGTTCAGACACAATACCAACAAGGGCACTTACTATGTTGCTGGAGACTTGAAAGCAAGGGGAGTAGATGACTACTACCTTCAAGATAAGATCTTTAATAGTATGAATGAGAAGCAACTGCGATTGCTTGGTCATTGCTTGGCTAACAGAATGGAGATCATCGAAGAATATAGAACAGGAATCATCAGTTTGAATCTAAATGACTATGAGCAGTTTGACATTCAACGAGGTGATACGGAAGGTATTGTCAATTATATTTTAATGATGAAACAAATGGATGTCGCCATATTTGTGCGGCAACAACCAAAAATTATAAAACTATCACTTCGTTCAAAAGGTGATATATCCGTACAAGCAATGGCACGAGATCATTTTGGTGGCGGCGGACACAAAAATGCCTCTGGAGGATACACATATGGAAGTATTGGTAAGGTCATCCGAAAAATCAAAGAAGTCCTACCTGATTATGTGCCTAAAATTTAAGATTATGAAAAAAAGCTCTATTTACATCGGGTGCTTAGCGGCACTATTCTTTATTCAATCTTGTCAAGAATCTGGTAATGTGCGCAAAATGACGCCATCAGGTTACGAGTATACTGTTTATGAGGATAAAGCAGGCGAAGCTGCAAAGCCCGGTGATTACATTTATTACTTCATGGATATCATGAACGACAAAGATAGCCTGATTCAAACATCAAGAAAAAATCCACAACAGCCTATCACGACAATCCCACTAGATGAGGATCAAGCAGCCAGACGAAACCCAATAATGGACGTCATGAAAGGTTTATCTGTCGGAGATAGCGTAGGTCTATTCCTTCCTAAAGATTCCATTCCAAATCTGCCACCTCAATTTAGTAATGTCGAGTTCATAGAATACAGGTTGGTTATACAAGAAATTATAGACGAAGCAACATTCAAGGAAAGAATGGACAAAGAACAAGCTGCTGCACAAGAAATAGCGAAAGCATTGAAAGAAAGAGAGCCTGAAGTTGCAAGCATAACAAAAAAGGCGATCACTCAGTATAATAATGGGGAATTGGACGGGCAATTGACAACGGTTGAAGGTGATTTAAAGTTTTATGTTGTCGAACAAGGAGATGGCCCTTTAGCTGTAAACGGGTCAGTGGCAATGGTACAGTACTATGGCTGTACTATGGATGGTGAAGAATTTGATAATTCATTTAAACGTGGCAGAGGGTTTCCATTAAATGTTGGGGCAGGAGGTGTCATACAAGGGTGGGATAGGACCTTTCCAATGTTAAATGAAGGATCTAAAGTAGTGGTGTTTATTCCTTCAGCACTTGCATATGCTGAAATGGGATCTCCACCTAATATTGGGCCAAATGAAGATCTAGCTTTCTACATAGAGGTAGAAAACGTTCAGTAATATTCTATAACTAAGCTAAAAAAAAGGCATTATGACCATTGAGCAGTTACAGGCTTTGAAAGGTAGATTGTCAGACCTGAGGAGGTATCTTTGACGTCGACGAACGAAGATTAATTATAGAAGATAAGGAGCAACTCACACTTGATCCAGAATTCTGGAATAAACCTGCTGATGCTGAAGCGATTTTAAAAGAAATCAAATCAAATAAGCATTGGGTTAAAATCTATGAAGGTGTTGAAGCCGAAGTGGATGACCTCGAGGTTCTGTTTGAATTTTTCAAAGAAGGAGATGTTAGTGAAGATGAGATTACGGCAAAACATCAAAAAGTAGAAGAGAAAGTAGATGACGTCGAATTTCGCTCTACACTCAACAGACAGGAGGACGAATTGTCTTGTATTATAGAGATTAATGCAGGTGCGGGAGGCACAGAAGCCTGTGACTGGGCAGAAATGCTGTATCGCATGTATGTGATGCATGGAGAGAAATCAAAATATAAGGTATCTGAACTCAATCGCGTAAATGGAGATGTAGCTGGAGTCAGAAGTGTTGAAATCGAATTGAAAGGAGAATTTGCTTATGGCATGCTTAAAGGTGAAAATGGCGTACATCGACTTGTACGAATAAGTCCATATAATTCACAAGGAAAGCGCATGACATCATTTGCTTCTGTATTTGTTCATCCTTTAGTTGATAACAGCATAGAAGTAGAAGTGAATCCGGCAGATTTGGATTGGGACACATTCAGATCGAGTGGGGCAGGAGGACAGCATGTGAATAAGACAGAATCTGCAGTCCGTGTCAGACATTTACCTTCTGGTATTGTAGTTGAATGTCAACAAGAACGCTCACAACATTTGAATAGAGAAAAAGCGATTCAGATGTTGAAATCTAGATTGTATCAAAAAGAAATAGAACGCCAAATGGCCGAAAAGTCCGAGATCGAATCAGGTAAGATGAAGAACGAATGGGGCTCGCAAATTAGATCGTATGTATTAGATGATCGGCGTGTCAAAGATCATAGAACAAACTTTTCTACCAACAATACAGATGCAGTCCTTAACGGAGAATTGGATGGTTTCTTGAAAGCATATCTGATGTGGGATGGAAAGTAGATTCCATCCATCAAACTTCATATTTTTTGCACATTGATTCCGCGATATCAAGTGCTTTCAAATGCCTGCAATTTGCGAAATTCAGCTTAAAAATTTCCTAGCTAGCATCAAAGCGGTAACTGTATGTGGATGCTTAAACATTCCTCCGTCAAGTCGATTGTAAACGGTTTCAATAGGCATCTCTACAATATCGATCTCTTCATCAAAATCTAAATTTTGTTCTTCGGTTTTAGCTGCTTGGTAAGCAATGAAATGATGGATTTCACAGTCAATAAAGACAGGGTTGGAGTATACTGAGCCAAGGTGCTTCCAGTTTGTAGCCGAATAACCAGTCTCTTCTAAAAGTTCGCGCTGTACAGCCTTTGTCCTATCCTCATTGGGTTCTAGAAGGCCTCCAGGAACTTCTAAGGTGTAATCTTCAATACCAAAACGAAATTGTTTGACTAACACTATTTTATTATCGTTTGTAATCGGTACTACATTCGCAGCATCTTTTGAGCATATGACTGCGAGGTCTTTATGCAACACTTCATTATCATCAATGTAATCTCTGAACTCTAATTCAAATATTTTTGAAGAGTATTTTTTATCAGTATAGACTCTTTTAAAACCCATAGCTACAAAGCCAAGATTTTAGACATATGTATGAGGTCTTCTTGTACACCTTTAGACTGTTTTATTGCATCTTCGAACTTAGTCAATACAATTTGATTATTGATCAGGCCAACAGCCATATTTTTCGTTCCAGAGACAAGTGTTTCTACTGCTGCATAGCCAAAGCGACTTGCTAATACACGGTCACTAGCGCTTGGCGAACCACCTCGTTGTAGATGTCCAAGAATCAAAACCCTTGAATCTAATTTCGGATTTATCTTCTTTATTTTTCTAGCTATGCTGTTTGCATTTCCAGATTTATTTCCTTCAGCGACGATAATAAGATTAAAGAGTTTGTTTCTCGTTTTTGAGTTTTCTAAGAAGGATACAATTTCATTGATATCTGTTTTCACCTCTGTAGAAAGTGTAAAAGCTGCACCACTTCCAATTCCTGTATTTAGAGCAATGTAACCAGCATGTCTACCCATAACTTCAATGAAGAAGAGTCTGTTGTGCGAATCTGCAGTATCTCTTATTCTGTCAATCGCTTCGATTGCTGTATTAATTGCAGTGTCAAATCCAATGGTGAAATCAGTACCGTAGATATCGTTATCAATTGTGCCAGGCACTCCAATGATAGGAATATCGTATTCCTCCGAAAAGACCTTAGCTCCCGTATACGTGCCGTTGCCCCCTATAGCCACCAAAGCTTGGATCTTATGTTTTTGCAAATTTTTAAAGGCTTTCTTTCTGCCAGCTTTGGTCCTAAAATCTTCACTACGCGAGGTTTTTAATACAGTCCCTCCTCGATGAATGATATTTGCAACATCTGGTTTACCAAGTTTTTTGATTTCATTGGCAATCATCCCTTCATAACCATGGGAAATGCCAAATACTGACATTTTGTTGTAAATACCGGTTCTAACCACGGCTCTGACGGCTGCGTTCATACCAGGTGCGTCGCCACCTGAGGTGAATACACCTATTCGTTTTATTTTCTTTGTCATAGATTCTCAATATGATATTTAATGAGGGCTTCTATTGGTTTGGGTTCAAGCTTCAGAAGCTGCAAATTAACTGTTTTCAATGCTTCTTCAAGCTCTTTTTTAAAATGAAATGATATTGATCCAGTAAAATATAGTCCAATGTCAGTTTCATAAATTGGAAGTATTCTTTTTTGGATAAACTCTTCAAAACAAGGTACAACACAATTGTGTCTATCTGTCTCCGTTATCTGAGAAAGTAATGTCGAAAATGAGGCAATCGTTGCATTTACTTTTTTGGAAGTATATATGGCGTTTATCAGGTCAATTTGCTTTTTATTTAAATATGTTTTGATACTCGCCGTGCTTTCTGCTGACAGATTGTTCCTCAAATAATTGATAATCAATGTTTTAGATAAGTGGTAACCACTTCCTTCATCACCAAGCAAATAGCCACCGCTTGCTATAGATTTAGTTAACTGTTGACCATCATACAGGGCAGAATTACTCCCCGTACCTAGAATACATACAATACCTCGTTCGCTACCGCACAAAGCTCTCGCTGCAGCCAATAAATCACTTTCAATATGGAGTTGAGTATTTGGTGTAATGTGATTGTCAAACGCACGTCTTATTTTATCGATAAGCTGCTCTGAGCTGGTGCCAGCTCCATAGAAGTGAATAATAGCAGACTCATTAACAGAGCTGTGCTTATTGAAGGCTTCTTCTACAATCGACGGCAAATTGTCTTTAATGGGATGCATGCCTTCTGTCACAAACCTGTCCAGTAACTGTGCATTTTCGAGAACTGCCCAATCAGATGAAGTTCCGCCACTATCTATGATGACTGTTTTCATTATTTATAAAACTAAAGATAGGAATCAATTTTATTTGATTGGAAATGGCTATCTTTCAATAAGCACATAACTTTCCCAAAAGGCAATAAAACTATGGCAATTATAAAAGCAATTTACAGATATCCCGTAAAAGGATTAGGTGCAGAATTACTTGAAGAATGTAAAGTATTGGACTATGGCATCCAATATGATCGAAATTGGATGATTGTGGATGATACAGGCACTTTCGTTACGCAAAGAGAAAGACCTAATTTGACTCAATTTGATTCATTTATTTCCAATGAGCATTTGTCAATCAGAGACAATACAAATGGTGACATTATGAGGATTCCAATCGATCTAAAAGGCCCAGATGAAATTAAGACATCTGTATGGGGTTCTGATATTACAGCTCATTCTACTGATAACATAATGGATGCTTGGCTTTCAAGTAGAATAGGAGGTCAATTGCGACTAGTTACTGTTGGACAGGCATTTAAACGGCACAAAGAAGTGGATTCTACATTGATCCCAGTAAGATTTGCTGATGGATATCCAATTTTAATCCTTAGTCAAGCTTCAGTTGATCACCTCAATGAAAAGTTGGAAAACCCCATAAAGGCAGATCGTTTTAGAGCAAACATATTAATTGATGATTGTCCACCGCATGGGGAGGATATAGCCAAATCTTTCCAAACAACAAACATTACATTCAGAATGGTTAAACAATGTCGAAGATGTACTGTCGTCAATACTGATCAGCAGACAGGAGAAGTGCACAAAGAGCCATTACGAACATTAGCTACTTATAGAAAAATTGATAGCCATGTGATGTTTGGTGTTAATGTTTACCCCGAATCAGAAGGTACTATAAATAGGGGTGAAAAGGTCTTATTAGACCTCTAACAACACTATTTGACGTATCAAATATAATTTTCAAGAATATTTAAAATTCAGGTATTTAATGTATAAAATATTGACAAATAAGTTATATCTATAATTGATTTGTCAATTTGGGTAGGTTGTATATCCTTTGTTTCAAAAGTCAACTTAATCTCAGCAAAGTGCCTATACAGTACTCAAAACTATTGTATCAGTTATAGATAATTCTTCTAGAATTCAGGTGTTTGGACATTACAATTGAAATGAAAAAGAAGCCTAGATCTACTGTTGTGCTTTCACGGATCAATCGTGGGAAATAACCTATAACAAAAAGGCAAAAGTAATGTGAAGTATTAAGGCTAAACAGCAACACTAAATTTTATTAACTTGAAAGATAATGATATTCAATGCCTGAGCTTCCAAACCCATATCTACTTAATAAAGCTAATATTTTAGAACCACCAACTACTTTTTGGTCAAGACTCAAACATTTGGGTCCAGGATTCATTTTGTCAGCGTCTATTGTCGGTTCTGGCGAATTAATAGCTACAACCACTCTTGGGGCAAAAGCGGGGTTTATTACACTTTGGATCATTTTGATAAGTTGTGTCATCAAAGTAGCCTTACAATTGGAGTTTGGTAAACATGCCATCCTTTATGGTGAAACAGCAATAGCATCTTTCAATAAATTGCCTGGACTAAGAATTGGTAAAGGTCATTGGACTATATGGGTAATCTTGATTTTAATGATCATCAAGTTTACTCAACTGGGAGGTATCATTGGAGGTGTTGCTATTACCGCTAATATGGCCTTCCCATCTATTTCAATTATAGTTTGGGGAGTTATCGTTGCAATGTTAGTTGCGCTTCTAGTGTACAAAGGATTCTACCTTTTAATTGAAAAAGTATCAATCATCATGATTGGGCTATTTACGATCTTGACATTTACATCTCTATACTTTTTGCAATTCACCGCTTATCAATTTTCATTCAATGACATTTTATCTGGCTTACAATTTGAATTTCCTGCAGCAGCAGTTGCTATTGCAATTGGAGCATTTGGAATCACTGGGGTAGGAGCAGACGAAATTATCCATTATACCTATTGGTGCCTGGAGAAAGGATATGCACAGCATGTTGGCCCTAGAGAAGATACGGATGACTGGAGAAGAAGAGCACATGGCTGGATTAAAGTGATGCATTTGGATGCAATCTGTGCTATGATCGTATATACCTTAATGACAGCAGCATTTTATTTGTTGGGAGCTTCTGTATTGTATCAATCAGGACAGCTTCCTGAAGGATATGGGATGATTGAAACTTTATCTTCGATTTATACAGAAACACTGGGAGATGGCGCAAAACATGTCTTCTTGATCGGTGCTTTTATTGTTCTTTTTTCCACATTATTTTCAGCATTGGCGGCTTGGACTAGGCAGTATGCAGATTTGTTTAGTCAAGTTGGTTGGATTGATTTTTTGGATAATATGGAAAGAAATAGAACGATTAAAATCCTTGCATGTGCACTACCTGCTGGATGGTTATTGATTTTTATATTCATCAAACTGCCTGTGATGATGGTTATTTTTGGTGGAATCATCACTTCTGTTCTCTTATTGTTAATCATATATGTAGGCATCTACTATCGGTATAGAATGACTCCCAAAGCTTTCATTCCCTCGAAGCTCTATGATTTTTCGCTTTGGATTAGCATAATCGTAATTCTTACTATAGCTGTGTATGGCCTGTATAAGACATTCCTCAATTAGGGCATAGAGGGGTAGTATTTTATATTGAAAATTCCTATGGTAATCTAGTCCAAAGACTACTAGGCTTGATGCCTACCCAGCCAATTGCTTCTTAGCACGTTTTCGATCATGCTCTTTCAAGAATATCTTTCGGATACGTAATGACTCTGGAGTCACTTCTACATACTCATCTCCTTTGATGTATTCCAATGCTTCTTCCAAACTAAACTTGATCGGCGGAGCGAGTTTTACTTTGTCATCAGCTCCTGAAGAACGCATATTTGTTAACTTCTTAGTTTTGGTAACATTCACATCGAGATCTGTACTTCTTGTGTTTTCACCAATGACTTGACCTTCGTAAACATCCTCATTTGGAAAAACGAAGAACTTACCTCTGTCCTGAAGATTATTCAAACTAAACGGAATTGATTTTCCTGTTTCCATACTGATAATAGAACCGTTAATTCGTCCTGGAATTGGTCCTTTAAATGGTTGGTATTCTTTAAATCTGTGAGACATAATAGCTTGTCCTGCCGTGGCGGTCAATAGATAGTTTCTCAATCCAATGATTCCTCTTGAAGGAATAGTGAATTGAAGAATAGTACGATCCATCTTTTGCTCCATACTCAACATTTCACCTTTTCTGTTTGTGACAGATTCAATGGCCTTACCACTTAATTCACTAGGTAGGTCAATAGTCAATTCTTCAACTGGCTCATTTTTTATACCATCTATTGACTTTAGGATCACTTGAGGCTGTCCGATCTGTAACTCATATCCTTCGCGTCTCATAGTTTCAATTAACACAGATAGGTGTAGAACACCTCTGCCATACACGATAAAAGAATCAGCCGTTTCCCCAGCCTCTACTCTAAGTGCCAGATTTTTCTCCAGTTCTTTTTCTAATCTTTCTTTGATGTGTCTAGAGGTAACAAATTTACCTTCTTTACCAAAAAATGGAGAGTCGTTAATCGTAAACAACATACTCATGGTAGGCTCATCAATTTTGATTGTAGGCAATGCTTCAGGAGCATCTACATCGGCGACAGTATCCCCAATCTCAAAACCATCCAATCCCATGATAGCACAGATCTCACCAGCTTCAACAGCGTCTACTTTTCTCTTTTCAAAACCTTCAAACACAAACAGTTCTTTGACCTGAGTTTTAGTCATAGATCCATCTCGTTTGATTAACTGCACTTGACCAGTACTTTTCAAACTGCCTCTTTGGACACGCCCGATTGCAATTCTTCCTGTATAAGACGAATAGTCCAATGAAGTGATTAACAACTGAAGATTACCTTCTTCAATTTGAGGAGCAGGGACATGTTCGAGGATGACATCAATTAAATGATTGATGTCTTGTGTAGGTGTCTTCCAGTCATCAGCCATCCAGCCATGTTTAGCAGAACCAAAGACAATCGGGAAATCCAGCTGTTCCTCAGTAGCATCTAATGATACCATCAGATCAAATACCTTGTCTACGGCTTCGTCTGGAGTGCAATTCTCTTTATCTACTTTATTGACAACAACAATCGGCTTAAGCCCTAATTCGAGCGCTTTCTGTAGCACAAAGCGAGTTTGTGGCATAGGACCTTCAAAAGCATCAACCAATAATAGAACGCCGTCAGCCATATTCAAGACTCGTTCTACTTCACCACCGAAATCGGCGTGACCAGGCGTGTCAATGATATTGATTTTAGTGTCTTTGTAGGTCACAGAGACATTTTTAGCCAAAATAGTGATACCACGTTCTTTTTCAAGGTCATTACTGTCCATGATCAATTCTCCAGGATTCTCATGATCCTTGAATAATTTACCAGCTAAAAGTAATTTGTCTACGAGTGTTGTTTTGCCATGATCTACGTGTGCGATAATGGCAATATTTCTAATATTTTGCATTGTCTGTCAATTCAGCGTGCAAAAGTAGTTTATTTAGTGGTAGTATGACGGCTAAATGTCGATCTCTAAAAAAAATCTGTATTTTATTATCCTTTGTGTTATTTTTATCAAGTGTTTACGTCATAAAACCATCATTAGATAACTGATTTTGAATTTATTAAAAAGACAAATACCAAATTTCCTCTCCATCTTTAGGATATTCATTGCGTTTTTGTGTTTCTATATGGCTATGACATTCAGTCAATTGCATCTTTCTATATCTCTAGGCTTGTTTATACTTGCTGCAGCTACCGATTTTCTCGATGGATATCTAGCACGAAAATGGAATACGATTTCTAGTTTTGGTAAAATTGTAGATCCTATTGCTGATAAAATTTTAATACTTGGGATTCTATTCATTTTTAGTTACAAAGGAGTCGTTCCACTCGTTTTGGCTATAATTATAGCATTTCGTGAAATTCTGCTTACTGTCATACGCTTATTGTTGTTATCCAAACAAGTTGTAATAGCGTCAATCCAATCAGGTAAATTTAAAACCGTTTCTCAGGTATGCAGTGTAGTCATCATTTATGTAATGCTTATATTTAAAATTCCACTTAAAGAGATAATAAGCACTTCAGGGTTCAACACCATTATAATGGTTCTCATTATTTGGGTTACCTCAATTACCCTTTATTCTGGTTATGAGTTTTTTGTACAAAATACCAAAGCGATTAAGCAGTTAAGTTGGTAGTGCTTCCCTCGCATTTACTCCGTTAAAATATAATTAAATACCTACTAAAATTTGATTCAAATTCTAGTTTTTGAAAAATTCGTACTCTATTTTAAGACTAACGTAAATATTCTATAATGAAACAGTTGAGCATCATTTTACTCTTTAATGTTCTCCTTTTGGGAGGATTACATTCTCAAAAGACGAAAGCACTTATCAGTACTGAGTTTGGAGATATGATTGTAGAACTCCATAACGATACACCTATTCACCGTGACAATTTTATCAAAAATGCATCTAACGGTTGGTATGACGGTACCTTGTTTCACAGAGTGATCCCTTTTTTCATGGCACAAGGAGGTGACCCTAATTCTATAAATGCTACGGCTGATCAGGGACTTGGTGTGGATCGTTGTGTCCAATTGCAACCCGAAATATTACCACATTATATTCATAAGAAAGGGGCTCTTGCTGCTGCTAGATTACCTGATAACATTAATCCAGAAAGACTGTCTAGTGGATGTCAGTTTTTTATCGTACAAGGGTATAAGCATAACGATGACCAGTTGAAAGGATCAGGTAAGCCTTTAACTGCAAAACAACAAGCGTGGTATAAAGCCAGAGGTGGATCTCCTTTTCTCGATGGCGATTACACTATTTTTGGAGAAGTTGTCGAAGGACTAGAAGTACTGGATCTCATAATGGCTATGCCTACACACAAAGATGGTGGGATTAAAGACAGACCTGTCGAGGATGTACCGATGACAATTAAAATTTTAAAATAA
>CAYVFU010000099.1:0-9751 GCA_964450495.1 uncultured Saprospiraceae bacterium
GGTGGTTGTAGCTCAGTTGGTTAGAGCGCCGGATTGTGGTTCCGGAGGCCGTGGGTTCGAATCCCATCTTCCACCCTACTGACGCTCCCTAAGGTCGGTCAGCAGTGTTTACTAACAACTCAAAAGAGTTCGTCATGTATTGCTGGTCGATCGCAGGGTAAGCGGAAGTAAAGTGCTGACAAAACTGACGCTCCCTAAGTTCGGTAAGTAGTGTTTACTGACAACTCAAAAACAATATTATTTAGCAAAGGGATCTACACGAAAGATTTCACCATCTTATAATCTTATTGTCTACCCAGAATATCTTTCAATGCTTTCACAACCAGCTCATTTTGTGACATTTTTCCAATAGTTAATCGAATGCCATCAAACCCAAAGTTCTTCACTGGTCTAACCATAATGTTTTTAGCCAATAATCTATTTGCTAAAGTGGTAGCTTCCATATCTGGATTTAGCAGAATAAAATTGGCTTGAGTCTCCCAATATTTAATATTCAGCTTCGTCAATTCTTCATATAGATACGCTTTTCCCTTTCTGTTTTCATATACACTCAGTTCGATAAATGCATCATCTGTCAGAGCTGCCATTGCTGCTTTAGTGCTAAGCAGATTTATTGGGAAAGGTGTTGGGATGTTCCTAAGGTAAGATGCGATCTCTGGCGTGCTGTAGCAATATCCCACTCGCATGCCTGCCATACCATATGCTTTGGAGAAACTATTGATGCCAATAACTGGTAGACCTTTTACAACATAGTCATATGCTCTCACATAATCTGGTGAATCAGCATACTGAAAATAGACTTCGTCATAGACTACAACTACGTGATCTGGAATATTGGACATCAAATAGTCCAGGTCTTCTTTTTTTGGACAAGTGCCTGTAGGGTTATTCGGAGAAGTTATGAACAATAGTCTAGTAGAGGTAGAAATGTTTGACAGCATGCCTTCAATATCCAAATCAAAATTGTCACCGATTAACGGAACATCAACAGCTTTAGCTCCATACTTTGTTGGAAAAGCTCGATAAGGGCCAAATCCAGGATTAGAAAATATCACTTCAGTTCCAATGTCTAAAAATCCCTGCAAGATCATATCGATTGCTCTGACGCCCCCATTGGATGTAAAGAATTGGTCTGCATTTAACAAATCACCGTAATAATCGGAGAGAGCTTCTCTTAAGGATTGATCTGTTCTCTCAGGATATTCATTAATTAAATGGTAATTATCTCTTATAGCCTCAAGTGCTAAAGGAGAGGTCCCATTCATATTTTCATTTGAAGAGAGTTTGATAACTTCTCCTTGTTGTTTGGCTTTCCCTCCTTTATACTTACTAGGTGTATTTAAGTAAGATTTAAATGCTATTGGCATTGACTTAATTATTAGATAAAATAAATTCGCATTCTTTTTCTCTCGCTTTAGCCATCATTCGTAACATATCTGCTGCAGTGATTTTCATTGGGTTAGCTTTCTTTTTATGTATGCCATCTTGTAACAATGACTTCTCAATTCCCACCATTCTTCCTGCGATAATCGAATGAATGTGCATGTCTTCTAAATAATATGCTCTAAATAATTCAATGGCATCCATTACATGAATTGGTAACTCATTTTTATTGTCTTTTATGAGAGCTAATAATTCTAATTTTAATTTTCTCCATTGCACATATTCATAGTTTTGAGTACCCGAAAACCCATTAGGTAAATTTGCCTCTTCATTTGCTTTGCTCATATCAGGCCTCACCACACCTCGATAAATAGTAGCAGTAAAACTATTTCCGAATTCCATACAGGCAGTTGTTGCTCGAAATAAATGAGCACCTTTGTCTATCCAGTCTGCTAATTTTTCTGAATAATCACCCTTCTGAATAAGCGCTATCGCCTTCTTAAAGCAATATCCAGAAAAGATCAGAAATAAGGCAAATCCATGGTGCGCCAGTTTCCATCTGTATAAAGCTCTCTCTTCATTAGCTGTTGGTGCAAATTCGCCAGTAGATTTTGCAATATATTCAATAGTGTCGATAGATTCGTTTTCTAGTAAAATCAAATTGGCAGCTTCCCAAGCCTTAAGCATATAAGCAATTTCGCCTCTGGACATGGAGGTATGTTGAAATTCACTTATGAGTTCTGCGGATGTATCTAAATACTGTTGAATGAATTGACCCGTAGACATATCAGAAACTCGGACAACTTCAAAGTATTTGTCGTAAATATCAAACTTGTTTTGCATGTCATAGTCAGCTATTTGACCTTCCTCAAAACCAATATCAGGATTAATTAAGGCACTTAACGCATGAGAAAAATCTTCAAAAGAAGAAATTACTTTTTTAAGTAAGTAGGTTTCACCTAGGATGACATCAATTTGATTTTTTATTCGGTCATGAAAGAAGTTAATTTTATTCATCTCCGATCGGTGCTCTCGTATGAGTGCATCAATACTGGAAGATTTAGGCAAAAAACATTGATTCATATTGTCATTGATTATGGCTTTTTATAAATATATTTTTTCTTTTGATTATTTGTATTGTACATTGACTTTTGTAAAATGAGTAATCATAATAAAAAGCATGTAATTCCATATCAGACCCATAATGAGTCTATTTTGATTCGTAAAATTATGGAATCGTTTGATGCTGATTCCATTGATGAATCACCACATCGCCATGAATTTTACGAAATACTATACATCATAAATGGGAAAGGCAAGCACGAGATCGACGGCATGGGCTATGATCTCAGGCCTAATACAATGTACTTTATTTCAAAAGGACAAGTACACAACTTTTTGTATGCTCGTAATGTGAATGGTTACCTCATTAGGTTTAAAGATATTATTCTACCCACTTCGAAAACTGAGAAAGAAGGCCCTTATCACAATATGCTTTTATCTCTAAGACAGTTTTCTGAAATACCACTTCCTTTAACAGAACAGTCTTTTTTACTTCAACTAATTCACCGCTTAATTGATGAGTATTCAAAAAATGAAATTGATTACTTCTTTATGCATCATTTAGTGTATCCTATTCTACTTATTTTGAATAAACATACATCATCAAATGTGCTAAAGTCCAGTTACGAACAGGACAAATATTTGCAATACATCCAATTGGTTGAAAAGTCCTTTAAGCAATCTCAAGATTTATCTTTTTACGCTAATCAATTAGGAATATCTAAAAGAAAATTGACAAGCATTTGTAAAGAAAAATCTGGAAAGACTGCAAAGACAATCCTGAGTGAACGTGTCTTGAATGAAGCAAAACGACTTCTCTTGTATACTTCCCTTCCTTTGAAGGAAATCTCTCATATATTAGGCTATAAAGACCTTGGATACTTTTGCCGTTATTTTAAAAAAGTAACCTTACTAACTCCTGGCGAATTCAAACAAACAAAGAAGTAAGTACAATCTAACTTCAATAAACAGTAGAACTTTCATCATTACTTAGAGTCGGTTTAAATTCCTTGGCTAAATCAGCCGAAGCTTTACCAAGCAGTAATGTATCTAAACCTACACCTACCATCAATGCACCTTCGTCCCTATATTCTTTTGCTAACTCTTTTGACCCAGTTAAAAAACCGGCTACTTTGCCAGCGGCATTTATTTTACGGATACATACCTTTACTGTATCTACAACTTCCTTATGAGAAGCATTGCCCAGATGACCCATGGTAGCGGCCAAATCCGCGGGTCCTATAAATAAGACATCCAAACCGTCCACTTTTAATATCTCGTCCAGAGCTTCTACTGCAGTAGCGCTTTCAATTTGTGCGATTGGACATAACTCATTACTTGCTGTTTCGAAATAGCCATCAACTCTATTCCATTGAGCAGCTCTTGCAAGTGCAGTACCAACACCCCTAATTCCTTTTGGTGGATAATGCATTGAATGAACCAGCAATTGTGCTTGTTCCACCGAATCAATCATTGGAACTAAAATATTTAACACACCGATATCCAGCAACTGTTTTATATATGTAGTGTTCAATTCTGGTATCCGTACTATAGTGCCAATTTGATGAGATTGTAAAGCCATGACACTTGTTTGAATTGTTAGTATGTCATAAGGCACGTGTTCGCCATCTATACAAATCCAATCAAAACCTGATCCAGCAAGAATTTCAGCTACAGAAGGGTGATGTAAACCATTCCAAATACCAACAGCAGGTTTCTTGTCCTGCAAGAGTTGTTTAAATTTATTTTTTCGTAGTTCCACCATAGTACATATTGCTTATGAATTTTTCTACTTAATTATTACAAAATCGCCATTTAATCAAAATGACATTCTATCATGCCAAGTGTATTGAAATCTGCTTTTATGTGATCTCCTTTTTCTACTTTAATTGCACTTGTAAAAGAGCCTGATAGTATTATTTGTCCCGGCAATAATTTACGACCAAACTCAGCGTATCTTTTAGCAAGCCATATAATTCCATTAGCTGGATGATCCAGAACAGCAGCTGCAACTCCTGATTCTTCAATAATATTATTCTTATACAACAAAGATGAAATCCATCGCATGTCGATATCCTTTGGGTCTATTTTCTTATCTCCTAATATTATTCCTGCATTAGCTGCATTATCAGAAATCGTATCTCTGACAGTCCTCTTGTAACCAGTATTAGGGTTAAGTCTAAATGATCTAGCTGCAATTAATTCCAAAGAAGGCACGATATATTCTGTTGCATCAAAGACTTGTTCAATGGTCAATGCCGAACCACTTAATTCTTGCTTTAAACAAAAAGCCAATTCTACCTCAATATGGGGGTCCAAAAAAAGCTTTGTTTGGATATGACTGTTGTTCTGAAATACCATATCATCCAATAGTATTCCAAAGTCTGGTTCATCTATGCCAAACATTCGTTGCATGACTTTGGAGGTCAATCCGATTTTATGCCCGACGATAGTTCTACCTTCTTTTAATTTAAGATCTGTCCATGCAGATTGAATTTCATAGGCATCAGAAATGGTCATGTCAGGATACTGACTTGTAACGGCACTAATCTGCTGTCTATTTTTTTCTGCAAGATGATGACGCTCTGCTTCCTTCAGTATGTCTTGTCTAGATAAGGTTATCATTAATCAAATTCATCTGTTAACTTATTATGAAGATAGACAAAGTAATTGTTCAAAAAGAGGCTCTGTAAAAATGTACAATAGTGATTTGTATAAAGTTCAATATAATGATTCGCAACGCATATTAACTTTATACCAAATAATTGGTTAACATTACTTCATGGCTTATCAAGAAAATAAAGATTTACTCGCATTAGCGTTAAAACAAATTCCGTCACAAGGAATTGTTAACATTATAGATGGTAAGCATCAATCTTCTGTTTCGGGAGAGACGTTTATAAATTACTCTCCGGTTGACAATAAAGAAATTTGTTCGGTCACGAAATCAACAAAGGCAGATATAGACTTAGCGTCTTTAGCTGCAAAAAAAGCATTCCAAGATTGGAAGAACTGGCCACACAAAAAGAGAAGAGACGTCTTATATGCTATTGCAGATAAAATAGAAGAGCATGCCGATAGAATAGCGGTTTTAGAAAGCTATGATACGGGACAGCCGATACGGTTTATGAAAAAAGCTGCGATCAGAGGTGCTGCCAACTTCCGCTACTTTGGCGATAAGGTGATTGATGCACCTAATGGTTTGTCAACACCTGATACTTATCATTTGAATTTTACTGTAAAACAACCAATAGGGCCAGTAGGTATCATCACACCTTGGAACACCCCCTTCATGTTGAGTACGTGGAAAATAGCACCTGCTCTTGCTGCTGGATGTACTGTCGTGCATAAGCCAGCAGAGTTGAGTCCAGTGACAGCGACTTTATTATGCGAGCTGGCACACGAAGCAGGTTTGCCTGATGGCGTCTGGAACGTTGTACATGGGTTTGGCGAATCAGCTGGGAGAGCACTTACGGAACATAAAGCCATTAAAGCAATTGCCTTTATTGGTGAGACAAGTACTGGTAGTCTCATCATGAAGCAAGGTGCACCTACATTAAAGCGAGTTCATCTCGAATTAGGTGGTCAAAATCCTACAATCGTCTTTGAAGATGCTGATTTAGAACGTGCATTGGATGCAGCTATTTTTATGAAGTACAGTTTAAATGGCGAACGCTGTACCTCTGGCAGTCGGTTATTGTTGCAAGAGAGTATATACGAGCCTTTTGTGGAAAAATTAAAAGTGAGGGTGTCAAATTTGAAAGTAGGTGATCCACTTGATCCAGATACTGAAATTGGGCCTATGATTCATAAGACCCATCAAGATAAAGTCTTGAGTTATGGAGAAATTGGTAAATCAGATGGCGCAACGTTAAGTGCTGGTGGAGGTGCTCCTAATCTTGAGGGCTGCTATGTCAATCCAACTTTATTTACAGACGCAGATAAAGACATGCGCATTTCTCAAGAAGAAGTGTTCGGTCCATTTCTGACAGTCATTCCTTTCAAAGATGAGGCAGAGGCGGTAGAAATAGCTAATTCAGTCCAATATGGATTGACAGCTTATATATGGACTAAAGACACTGGTCGAGGACATCGTATGGCCTTAAATGTTGAGTCAGGTATGGTGTGGATTAATTCGCAAAATGTAAGGCATTTGCCAGCTCCTTTTGGAGGGGTCAAGAATAGTGGTATTGGAAGAGATGGAGGAGAATATAGTTTTGATTTTTATATGGAAACGAAGAATATTTCTGTGGCATTAGGCGATCATGTCATTCCCAAATTAGGAAACTCTTAAACATTGAACTTCTTCAAAAAAAATAGCTAAACAGAATTTTATTTATGGCCCTTATTAAGCACAATCAGAATTTGCCTTTCAATATTCTTCGTTGCAGTCATGCGCATTATATCGTGAAAAATTTAGAGGCTTCTCGAAGATTTTATGTTGACATTATGGGCTTTGTAGAAACAGAGCAGGTTGGACGAACATTGTATTTACGCGGATTGGAAGAGAAGAATCATCATTGTTATGTTTTAGAAGAAGGGGAGACTCCTGAAGTAATCGCCTTAGGGTTTAAAGTTGCTTTCGAAGAAGATTTGGATAACATGTATGCATACTTCAGAGAACATGGAATCAACGTAGAATGGGTCGAACGCTACGCAGAGAATCGAACCTTATCGATATCCTCACCACAAGGATTACCGCTTGAATTTCATGCAGCCCAAACAAGAGTACCGACAATGATGAGGGAGTTTATAAAATATAAAGGACTCGCTCCATTGCGTTTTGATCACATCAATTGTTTTACGCCTAATTGTCAGGCATCTTATGAATTTGTTATCCAACATCTAGGGTTTCGGTTAACTGAATATACTCTGACTGAGAAAGGAGATATGTGGGCCGCTTGGACACACCGCAAAGGGAATGTCCATGATCTGGCTTTAACTAATGGGAAAGGTCCGAGGTTACACCACACTGGAATTTGGACTGCCAGTGTAAACAACATCATTCATTTATTAGATGTAATGGCTTCTGAAGGTTATGTGGACAATATCGAACGAGGACCAGGAAGGCACGGTATTTCTAATGCATTCTTTTTATATATTTTGGATCCAGATGGACATCGATTAGAGCCATTCACAAGTGACTATTTAACGATTGATACAGATTGGGAGCCACTGGGTTGGGATTTGAGAGATCCCAAAAGACAAACATTATGGGGAGCACCTGCTCCAAAATCTTGGTTTGAGCATGGATCTGTTTTCAGAGGCGTTAATGTAAGAGAATCCGACATAGAATCAAATCCAATTGTCTCCGGCTCTGAAGATTTAATCTAATCGATACAATCTTTTTATTCACTTATATTTAAACTCTAAAAAATGAATCATGCCGCACATCACCCTCGAATGCAGTTCTAATGTCAACATGGACTTTCAATCGTTTTTTAAAGAATTGAGTAACAAATTGGTTGAAACTGGACATGCAGCTGAGTTAGGCATAAAATGTCGTGTTGTTTCTTCAGAAGAGTATATGATTGTAAACGGAAGTGGCGAGTTTAAAATGGTTAATCTTTTGTTTCGCTTAAGAGAAGGAAGAAGTGTTGAGGTTCGAAATCAATTTTCAGAAATTGGAATGGCCCTTATGAAAGACTATTTAAGCAATGATGTCAAAGATAAATCGATAATTCTTTCTACTGAAATTAAAGAGCTGATTAAAGGAACAGACCTTACCTATAATAGCATTCGAGAAAGAGATAATGATATAGAGGGTTGATGATCATTGTTCGAGCTTAACCAAAATTAATCACAAATGGATATGTCTAATTCCAAATTATTTAAAAGTCAATGTTACGTAAATGGCAAGTGGATAACTGCCCAAAATGGATCGACATTAGATGTACATAATCCGTTCAATAAAGAATTAATTGGAACTGTTCCAGATTTTGGTATAGCAGAGTGTAAAGCAGCAATTGAGGATGCTCATAACGCTTTTCAAGAATGGAAAAACTATACAGCCGGTGAAAGAGCTGTTATTCTAAAAAGATGGCATCAGCTTCAAATGGATCATGTTGATGAATTGGCAGAACTCTTAACTATTGAGCAAGGGAAACCATTAATAGAAGCAAAAGGAGAAATCCGCTATGGTGCCAGTTTTGTCGAATGGTTTGCAGAAGAAGCCAGACGTATCTACGGAGATGTTATTCCCGGACATGGACGCGACAAACGGATTACTGTGATTAAACAACCAGTTGGGGTATTAGGCGCAATAACACCATGGAATTTCCCTAACGCGATGATAACTCGAAAGGTATCTCCGGCGTTGGCTGCTGGTTGCACTGTGGTAATTAAGCCTTCAGAATTGACACCTTTCTCCGCCTTAGCATTAGCTGAATTGGCAGATCAAGCAGGATTTCCCGCAGGAGTACTCAATGTCATAACCACTAAAGATGCACCAGCAATCGGAAATGAATTCACATCGAACGAACTAGTCAAAAAGATTTCGTTTACTGGTTCTACTCGTGTCGGAAAACTGTTACTTAAGCAAGCCGCAAATAGCGTTAAGCGAGTCTCTTTAGAACTTGGAGGGAATGCTCCATTTATAGTATTTGATGATGCAGATATTGACAAAGCTGTTGATGGGGCAGTAGCATCTAAATTCAGGAATGCAGGTCAGACCTGTGTTTGCTCCAATCGGTTGTTTGCGCAAGAAGGCATATACGATGAATTTGTCAGTCGATTTTCTGAAAAAGTGAAAAGTCTAACTCTTGGAAGTGGTCTTGTTAAAGGTGTTAATATAGGACCTCTCATCGAAGAAAAAGCATTAGTATTTATCCAAGATGTAGTGGCTGATGCAGAAGGCCAAGGTGCTACTATTTTAACTGGTGGGAAAGTATTTGCTGATAATGCTCTGATTTACGAACCAACTATTATTGCCAATCCAACGACAAACATGAAGGTTTTTAATGAAGAGATTTTTGGCCCAGTCGCACCAGTATTTAAATTCAAAACTGAAGAAGAAGTTATTGCATTAGCCAATAATACCAATTATGGCTTAGCCTCCTATTTTTATGGTAGAGATTATGCTCAGATTTGGCGCGTTGCCGAAGCATTAGAGTATGGAATGGTAGGCATCAATACGGGAATGTTGTCAACTGCTGTTGCCCCATTTGGAGGGGTGAAGGAAAGTGGTATTGGACGAGAAGGATCTAAGTACGGTATCGATGATTTCTTGAATATTAAGTATATGTGTTGGGGAGGGGTTGAGTAGGGTTTAGCTTTTTGGTGGTAGCTTTTAGGTGGTAGGTTTTTT
>CAYVFU010000099.1:9851-15839 GCA_964450495.1 uncultured Saprospiraceae bacterium
TAGGTTTTGGGTTTTAGGTTCTAGCTGATATGTTCCTCTATCACATTTTTGAAGGCACTACCGTTCCAAGCTCTTTATGTATTTCATTAAGAGTAGACTTATAACTTATTTGAGCAGTAATTAGAAGTGTTTTCATTTCATCGTCAATATTTTTATCATTAAGACGTTCTGAAATCTCTTTCATATTCTTGCGCAGTTTTCGTTCTTTAAATCGTAGGATTGCTTGTTTGGAATCTTCTTCGTGGTTTTTGTCTGGCTCCTTTTGAGTTTGTAAGTATAAACCTTGATTCTCCCAATTGGCATATTCGTATTGGTCTTGCATGAGATCGATGCATGCTAATCTGACGTCTTCGATGTTGTGGTTAACAAAATAGTTTGGAGAAAATTTGCCATCGGTTTCAATTAACTCTGCACTTTCTAGAAATATTGATTTGTACAGATCATTTGAGAACGAATCCATTAGGTCTTTGATGTTAAAGATCATGTATTCTGCAACAGTGGTGTTTTCATCATATTGCTGATGGCCTAAATTTAGCAGGATCCTGACGAGGTCTCTTTCTTGATAATCATCACCAGCATAAGAAGGTTTTTTCTGATCGTTGCTTTTAGTAGGTTTTGGTCGAACAAATGAATCTTCATCACGTCTTGTGAAATTAGATTGTCTTTGTTCTCTTTTGAATTTAGCTCTTATAATTTTGTTCGTCTCAGCGACAAGAATTTCTTCACTGAGATCAAGGAGATTGCCGCATTCTCTTATGTACAAAGCACGCTTGAGTGAGTCTGGGATATGGGCAATACTACTGACAATGCTTTTGATGACACCAGTTTTTTTAATGGGGTCATCACCAGCTTCTTTCATTAAGACATCTGTCTTGAAGAAGATAAAGTCTTTTTTATTTTCTTCAATGTAGGTTTGTAAGCCATTTGATCCTTTGGCTTTTACAAAACTGTCAGGATCATCATTTTCAGGTAGTAAGACAATGTGGACATTCATATCCTGCTCGAGGATGAGGTCGATACCACGCAGAGCTGCTTTTACACCAGCAGCATCTCCATCGTACAAAATTGTGATGTTTGAGGTGAATCGCTTAACGATACGGATTTGACCCTCCGTTAATGAAGTGCCAGAGGAGGAGATGACATTTTCTATTCCAGCTTGAGAGAGAGAGATGACATCTGTGTATCCTTCTACGAGAATGCAGTTGTCTTGGCGTCGGATATCTGTCTTAGCCTGATATATTCCATAGACACTATTGCTCTTATTGTAAATATCTGTCTCAGGCGAGTTGATGTATTTTGGAATCTTCTTATCAGTAGATAAAGTTCTACCACCAAACGCAATGACTTTGCCACTCAAATTATGAATGGGAAACATAACTCGATCTCTAAAGAAATCGAAATCCTTCTGTGAAGTAAGGCCGAGCTTTTGCATAGATTCCTTTTTGTAGCCTTTTTCTAAAGCTAACTTAGTCAGGTAATCTCTCTGCCTTAGTGCAAAGCCCAGTTCAAAACGTTTTATGGTATTCTCACGATAGCCACGTTCTTTGAAATAGGGTAGACCGATCTGCTTGCCCTCTTTGCTATCAAACAAATTTGTGATAAACGTATCTTTTGCAAAATCATTTATGATGTAAAGGCTATCTCTCTCTAGTTGAGTCTCTTGGTCAAAATTGGAAGACTGAGTTTCTTCTAACTCAATGCCGTATTTGTTGGCAAGGTGTCGAATGGCATCAGGAAAACTCATCCCTTCATGCTCCATCAGAAATTGAACGCCATTACCTGCTTGTCCACAGCCAAAGCATTTATAAATATTTTTTGAAGGAGAAACAGTAAATGAAGGCGTCTTCTCATTATGAAATGGACAAAGGCCAATCATATTTATACCTCTCTTCTTGAGATGCACGTACTCTTGTATAACATCCTCAACTTGAGTGATATTAATGACTTGTTCTACTGAGTGATTGCTTATCAATGCAAGATTTTTTTTTAATCTATGTGAATGTAACGATCATGCTTTGAGAACATTCTATCTGAGTACACATATTCCTAACAACTTACTCAGAATCTCCAGAAATATAGACTATGTTTGACTTGTTGGCTAGTTGAGCCAGTTTTGATAGCTATATCTGATGTCCTCAGAATCAAGTAAACTCAAAAAACCTTTGCATTTGCCATTGTAAAAGAATGAATATTCTAGAAAATTGGGGAGTTCTGATTGTTGATCATACTTATATTTTGAAGACAACACATCTAGTAATTTGATGACTTGAAATCGAGATAGTTGAATGTAATATTCGATTGTATTTTTACTAAACACATCTCGTATTCGTGGAGATTCTGTATATCCGTTGATGATTAGGTCTCCTGTTCGTGAAAATGATATTCTTGTATCCATATAATTAATTTTATATATCAAATATCAAAGTCATCGTGCAGTCAAATTGCATGGTGAAATGTGCTCCTATTTTCTGATAAAAATGTCGTCAGCTATTTGTTAAATAATTTTTTAGTTCTTAGTTTACCGTTACTTTTGAGTATCCCACGTGCACTTCCTTTAACAAACAATTTTATTAATTAACTCTTACAATTGTCTTTTACGGCTATTGCATTAGTTGATGACCAAACTTCAATCCCAATTACATGAAGAAGCTTATTTTATGGCTTTTAATGTGTTCTGTATTAGTGATAACATATGGACAGAGGCCATCCCACCAAGTCGATCACATATGTTCTAGAGTTTCAGGAGAGGACAACATACAGTTCCTACCTGAGGCAGATGCAAGAACAACCAATCCAGCCAACACTAGATTAGTACCATGCCAATTTACCGACCATGCACAATTTGCTGCGCTCGACAAATTTGAATTGTATAACTATTTGCGAAATGAGTCCGATCCAGGAGATTGTATTTATCGAATGTTATTTGATTATAATTCAACATATACGAGCCAAATTTTTACAACAGACAAAATAAATCATATTGCATTAAGTGCAATGTCGCTAGCTAATCAATACAATGGCACTCAGGATAATGGACTATATGGTGTTATGACCTATCTAAGTTTGGCTTCTCAAATGTCAATCTATTTTGATATTAGCTATTCCAATACCGCTTGGAATAGAATGAGGAATTTTACTAAAGCAATAGTTGCGAATTCTAATGTATTAAATGAAACGAGCTTGAGTTTACGGATTAATGCCGAATTGTTCAATGCCATTGCTGCTCCACAATTAAGTGGTACGCCAGAATTTATTCCTTTTGTAAGAGCACATTTAATAAACTTATCAAATGATAGTTATGAAAGTATCAATCATATATACGATTATTATTATTGCTATTACTTTTTACTTGATGTCTATTTGCGATTTGCTCCAGACAATTCTTCACATATAAATGCACTCTTAAGTAATGCAAACATGCTGGTTAGATTGAAAGAATCTGCCATCAATATGAATTTAAATGAAGACACATACCTGCATTTTGATGATATCTCGAGGTTTACAGTTAATGCACTTGCCAGATACGCACCCAGAGCCAGTCTAGCATCTACAGTCGGCCCTGCTTTATTAGAGATTACAAACTCATATCCTGAGAATAGTGTTCATTGGATAGCAGCTGCTATTGGTCTTGTTGAAAATGGCTTGCCCTTTGATCAAACTGAAGATGAAATCATCAATAATTTAATAACTGAAGTCTTGCCAAATGATTACGAATTTGATGATGGTAAATTTATTATATCTACTCCTTTAAGTTATGAAGAATCCAAAAACCTTTATGAAGCATCGAGAGAAGTAAGAGCCCAGTTTTTTAGATTGCTTCAAGACGATCAACCTTTACCTGCTGATCTGAATGATACCTTGAGAGTGAAATTATATGGCTCTCGATTTGATTATCAAAATTTCAATGGGATATTGTTTGATATAGATTATTCAAATTCAGGTGGTGTTTATATTGAACTGTTTGGGACATTTTATACATATGATCGAACATCCGAAGAAAGTAACTACACTGTCGAAGAATTATTTAGACATGAATACACCCATTACTTGCAAGGAAGATATTTGATACCTGGTACATGGGCTGGCAGTCCTTATTATGATAAC
Organism: uncultured Saprospiraceae bacterium; assembly: GCA_964450495.1. Classification (GTDB taxonomy): domain Bacteria; phylum Bacteroidota; class Bacteroidia; order Chitinophagales; family Saprospiraceae; genus CALFUK01. Next base: position 13,956 of record CAYVFU010000099.1, read on the forward strand.
AATAGACTTGTATGGTTTGAAGAAGGAATGGCTCAATTTCTCTCTGGTAGCACAAAACGAGAAGGAGTCAAAGGTCTACAAGTCGTTAGAGATAGGGTAGTAGAAACAACCAACCAAACACTGACGGATATATTCAACTCTAGTTACAGTTCAAATCAAGATGCCTTCTACATTTATGGGCCAATGCTGTGGGCTTGGTGGTACGATTCTAAGCGTAGTTTGATTAAGGATTTAATGAATAATATAAGGAATACGGAATTAACACAATTCGACAACACAATTGATTTTTATAGGAATTCAACTTCAGAAAATAATGAATACCAATCATTTATAAACGCTCAATTGCCTATAGATAATTATTGGTTTACGCCTGTGACGACAAGTATAGATCCCAATGAGCTTGATTCTGCTTCTGAGTCTTTACTGGAGTCTGAAGTGTTGGCAGTTGATCCTAGTTTAGACATACAGTCTGTTATTATTCAAGGGCCAGAAGATTATCAAATCTTTCAAATCAGTGGCAAAATGGAAATTGGGGGCATTGTAAATAGTCAAGATAATTTGGTGGCACAATTAGAATCTAAACTTAATCAATTGATGAATACACTGACTTCAACTTCTCTCAATGGATTTGCTTATTCTAATGCATATTTTGTCAATGTACAAACAGGCTCAAATGCATTTGGAGATTTTGTGATAGAGGGGCCTGCAGGGGAAAGATGTAGTAGACCGGATGTTGATGAGTTTCAGTCTCAAGGCTTCACCAGTTTTGCCTATTTGTTTGGGCCAGGTAATTCTAGTTTAAACCATCAATTTAGATATCGAGAAATCGGTACAACATCTTGGATAGTACTAGACCAAACGTCACAAGTCAGAGAAACAATATCAAATTTAACTTCTTTTCTAGGTTACGAATTTCAACTGAGAAGAGAATGTGAAGAAGGAGAGTGGACACCATATTCTGATAGCAAATATTTTTATTCATGCCCAGATCAAAGAGATCTAAGTTCTGTCATGCTAAATTTTGACGTTAATTTTCATGCTTCTACAAAAGTGACTTCCTCCGGTGTGATGACAGGCAATTCGAATATTTCTTTTGTGGCAGGTGATGAAGTGTTTTTAGGCGTTGATTTTGAAGTTGTAAAAGGAACTACCTTTTTGGCGGCTGCAAATGATTGTAGAAGAAAGCAATAAAAAAACCCGGATCACAAATAGATCACCGGGTTAGATTGAGATTTTCTTGCGTTTACAAATTGGTCGCTACTTCTTTGCGACATTTTCAGTGGATGAATACCAAGCTTCTATGATTTCATAAGTTGCTTGACAAGATCCATCGAATTTTACTGGCCTCGTAATCGTTCGAGAAGAGCCAGTCTCACCTTTATCCTCATACATAGGATATAGTGTTGCAGTGACTACGTTATTTGTGTCGTCTTCCACTTTCTTATACTTCACCTTGATCACTTTATCTGTGTGGTTACTGAACAAATAGAAACTAGTCTTGCATGCGCTTGCATCATTCTCTGTGACCAAATCTGAATTTGGATATGTCACATAAGTGACTACGTGATTAATGGCGCTGTCTAAATTTGCTTCGTGAATTCCCTCAGTGGAAATACAAAACAACGTACTTAAAAGCATTACGAAAATGTTCATGTTCAAAGGATTAAATTAAGAATCTGAATTATAACACTACTAAATTAGTCTGTGTATCAGTCAATTCCAATCATGGTAAATACCTGATTTTATAGGGGTAAACCCTAGATTTAGTGAGAGTCTAGAGATTGTTTTGTCTATATCCACTAAAATTTAGTACGAATTTCAATATATGTACAGTACTGAATTTTAGGCTAAATACAGTTGATTAGATATCGTAATGCAAAGCTG
>CAYVFU010000100.1:0-1516 GCA_964450495.1 uncultured Saprospiraceae bacterium
CGATGGAATCCATAATTGAGTAGCAATCTTTCGTATTCTTTTAAGTGCATGCTTGTTGTGATCTTTGATCCGTCGACGATATTAAAACAGGTATAACTGCCTTCAGCATGACAATACATGATGTCGCTTACTGGAATAAGCTTAACTCGCTCAGTATCTTTCAAAATAATTTTTTGATTCGTATCGTGCTTTTGATTATATGCGTTTTGCCAAATCTCTTTTTGTACATCTTGAATTTCTCCTGAATGTACTTTTACATTAGCAACAGCATTCTTTAACTCGTCTATTGAAAGGGGCTTAATAAGGTAATCAGTAGCACTTACTTTGAATGCATCAATGGCATAGTTATCATATGCAGTGACGAAGATGACACTAAATGTTCTATCTTCTATTTGATTTAGAAGATCAAAACCAGTTCCGTCTGGTAATTTAATATCAAGAAAGAGCAAATCAAATTCAGAGGATTGAATGAGTGTAAAAGCCTTAGCGACACAATCAGCTTCACCGATGACTTGAACTGTAGGAACAAAGGTTTTAATCATTTTTTTAAACCCTGCTCTTACATTTATTTCATCTTCAACAATTATGGCCCTCATAATACTCTTACTAGTGGTAAATTAATGTTGACCATCATACCTCCATCTTTAAGCAATTGTGTGGATAGCATATACTTTCTTTTATGGTTTTGTGATATGTGATTCAATCTTTCTTGAGTAATAATGGCCGCTAGAGATTTCTTCTTTTTTAAAGGCACTTTAAGATCATCTATTTCTACTCTGTTCGCTACCCCATTATCTTGTATTGCCAATATTAATTCTTCTTTCTCATGCGTCACATCAATGGTAACTTTACCACCTTCTATGTTATATATCATACCATGTTCGATTGCATTTTCTACAAAAGGTTGTGTGATCAATGGTGGCACCAACAAAAGATTACTATCAAGATCTGATGCTACATTAATTTTATAATCAAAAGATTGATTGTATCGCAATAATTGCATGTCTAGATAATTAGTTAAAGAATTAATCTCTTCTTCAAGGCTGATATACTCTTCTCTACTGTTTTCCAATACCTGGCGCATGAGTCTACCAAACTTTGCCATATAGTTTATTGCTGTGCTTAAATCTTTTTTATCATAGAGAAAATTCTGGATCGAACTTATCGCATTAAAAATAAAATGAGGATTCATCTGAGACCGCAAAAGTTTTTGTTCTAAGGCCAAGAGCTTCATTTCCTTTTTCTCTTTTTGATTATGTTGAAATAAAAGATATCCGATTAAACCAGCAAGCAAAGCAATAAATAGCCCTGAGTATCTGATGAGCTTGTTTTGGGATTTCAACTTTTCAATGGCTGCTAGATCTTGTAGTCGCTTCACCTCATCTTCTTGCGCTTTCAGATCATACTTGCTCTGCAGTAAATTAACATTACTAAGTGTTTTGATGTTGAGCAAACTATCTTGAGCACGGTCAGCCAATTTATCATAGTCCCTTGATTTTTTATAATTACCATTTCC
>CAYVFU010000100.1:1616-15806 GCA_964450495.1 uncultured Saprospiraceae bacterium
GAGCACGGTCAGCCAATTTATCATAGTCCCTTGATTTTTTATAATTACCATTTCCATATTCGATTTCTTCTAACAACCTTAAGCTTACAACTTTGAGTTCAAGATTGAGATTAGTTGACGGATGGTTTAATGCTTGTAGAGCATATTTTCGAGCAGTGGCATAGTCTTTACTTTGATTATAGATAGTCGCATATAACATATCTACTGATCTGATGTTGACGCTCATATTATAATCATTAGCTATGTCATGTGCTTTATCAGCTTGTGATAAAGCACGTGGTATATCTCCCAATCCAAGATAGCTTCGTCCTAAATATATAGTGTTGTTAAATTCATATGCGCTATTACCTATCGTTGATATAATGGATAGTGAGGCTTCGAAAAGGGGAATTGCTGCGCTATAGTCACCTTGGATGTATAAAAACTCTCCCAATTGATAAGATGCTCCATATTGAATCTCAATTTCCTCAGATTCAAGACTGCCTTGGTAAGCTTTTGTTAAATAGCCTTTTGCTTGATCAGCATAATTATTTTCAACTATTATGTTTTTATCCAAACTTGCGTATATATTGCCTAGCAACAGATAGGACATCAATATCCGCTTTTCAAGTAAATGCTCTTCTGCTATGTTTTTCATTTTTAACGCATAGGACAAAGCAGATTCATAAGAGTCACCATAATTATATGAGTTGGCTATATAGTACAAAACAAGGCTTTCAAGATTGTAATGCTCTTTTTCCCTTTTTCCTTCCATCGAAAGAATTTTGAGCGCTTTCATCAGATGACTGCGAAGAGATTCCATATCAAGGTTATACATATGATACTTAGCCATCTCTGTTTCTTGTTCTGCTGCATTGAGGTATTCTTGTTTATTGAGATAAGCGTCTCGCACATCAGACATAACTGTGAAGTAAATCGTAGAGTCAGTAAAACTGTGTGCTTGTGCAAAGTGGATCTTGGCAAGGAGTATTTTCTCCCCGTCCCCAATGTCTTGTGCTAAGTCCTCCGCAAGCAGAGCATACTTTAAAAGTGAGTCCTTATTGCTACGCTCATTTATATCAAACAACTCGCAAATCTCCAATAGATATTCAATACTGTCTGTTGAAGTTTGAGACTGCTGTAGATTAGTTAGTGCCGTAACTAGCTAATCTGAGTAAGAGACAAGCTGTGTACTATACAACAAGGTCAATAGAATCAGAAAAATTTTCTTAGAAAAGAGCATTAAGGGAAAATACGGAAATTATTAGAAGAAAGGAGATCAGACAAATAAGTGATAGCACCGGATTGATAAGTGCATACTAAATTAAAATACTAGATGAATTGCTCTATCAACATCCTCATGTCCTTTTACTGACGTTTTACCTTAAGAAATTTGGAATACTCCTTTCTTTTAGCCTCTAGTTACCTTTAGATATCTTCAAATACATTACACTATATTTGAATAAATAGTTACACATGAATACCAAGCGCACATTGTTATTGAGGGAGTCTATGGTAATTTTACTATTACTTTTCCTCAAACCAATGTTTGTTAAACTCTAATAACTCACTAGTCCTTTTGGTTATTCTATTCTAAATCCATCACTCAGTCTTTATTTAATACTATCAACCATAAATAAAAGTGAACCTCACCAAAGAAAACTATAATAAAGCAAGAGACTTTATATTGACGAATGCGAGAATGATAGAACGTCGTTTGTTTCACTTTCATTTTGGAAATGGTGCCCCCGAAGGCGTCTTTCATGCACTATACGCTTATCGAAATTCTGATGGTGGATTTGGACATGGGATGGAACCCGATACAGCCTCTCCTGAAAGTCAACCTCTGTTCAGTATAATGGCGCTTGAAACTTTGGATGACATAGGCTACCTGAATTCTGACTTAATACAAAGTGATTTCATACCATACTTCGAAAGTGTCCTCACAAATAAAGGAGGAATTCCTTGGATGTTGAGACCCACTAGCGAATATCCTTGTGCTGAACATTTTAAGACCGTAAAAGAATGGGCAGCTTTGAGTACTACGGCTCCACTTTTAGGAATACTTGAAAAATACAGCGTAGATATGCCATGGATGCAAAAAGCAGAAGCATTTGTATGGCAAGAAATAGAACGCATAAAAGAAAAACACGTTTTTTGCCACCTGTGTGTGCCAAGAAGATTACTGTTTCTGCAACACACTAAAAATAGAAGTAAAGCTGAAAAAGCAATTAATGATTTAAAAGAATGGATACTTACAGACAGCGTACTGTGCAAAGATAAATCAGATGAAGGATGGGGGCTATATGGAAAACCGCACAGCTTGTATTATGCGCCTTCTCCTGACAGTATACTTCATCCCATATTTTCGGAAGACACCATTAATGAGGATTTGAATGAACTTATCCGTCGACAGAAAAAAGATGGGCGATGGGATACTTGGTATGGATTGAGTGAAGGGATGAAATTGGAATGGGCTGGGATACAAACGTTGTGGACGGTGAGGACGCTAGATAATTATGGGAGGGTTGAAAGGTGAATGAATTCTGAACATGATTTTTAAGATTTAAGGATTATCAGGATGTTTTTAACTGTCTGAACTAGCTGAGTTAGATTATTTAAATGATTAGAAATCTTTCATTATACTTCGGATGTCTTGTCTTTCATAAACCAAAGAGATCATATTTCTAAATTCTTGCACAAATCTGTCTTTAGTTTGTAAGTCGCCAAAGACTTCTGTCAGTGCTAAAAAACCAACAGGGTTATTCGCGGTCGTTGAAGCAGCTCGGTGTAATTCCTCTTTCTTGGCGTCAATAATGTCTATAGGAATATTTTTCTCGCTCACTTGCTTGTCACTATAATAACACCAGACAGCCAAAAGTAAAGTGGCATACTTGATGCTCCCTCCACTTTGTAAATTATCATGAATGGTAGGAATTAAAAACTTGGGCAGCTTCGCAGAACTCTCAGAGCAAATGCGGCTAACGCTGTCCTTTATATTGGGATTCGAAAAGCGTTCTTCTAATGTGTCTTTGTACGTATCTAAATTAATGCCTTCTACAACATCCAACACGGGTGTCGCTTCCTTATCCATAAACGATCTCATAAAAGTGGCGAACACTGGATCTGCCATACAATCATTTATCGTCGCATGACCATGAAGGGCTCCTGGAATACCCAAGACAGAATGTCCAGCATTCAATAATCGGATTTTCATTTTTTCATAAGGGACAACATCTGGCACAAATTGAACACCTAGTTTTTCTAAAGCCGGCCTTCCATTACAAAATTTATCCTCGACGACCCATTGGATAAAAGGTTCACAAACAACTGGCCAGCTATCTTTTATTTCATGTATATTTTCTAGATGGTCAATGTCTGCTTTGCTTGTGACAGGTGTTATCCGATCAACCATTGTATTTGGGAATGTAACATTCTCCTGAATCCACTGAGCTAGTTCCGTATGCTGCTTTTGCACAAAAGTCAGAAGCATCTTTCTTGCTACTTCTCCATTGTGTGGAATGTTGTCACAGGATAAAACAGTAAATGATTGCACTCCACTTTCCTTTCTTTTTTTTAAAGCCGCAGCTAAATAACCGAATACTGTTTTGGGATTATTTGGATTATTTAAATCATGTATAATATCCGCATTGCTAAAATCAAACACTCCCGTTTGTGGATGAAAATTATAGCCGCCTTCAGTAATTGTTAAGGACACAATTTTGGTATCGGGATCAGCCATTTTATTTATGACCAGTTCTGGTGTATCTACCGCCAGAAGCATTTCTGTTATTGAACCGATTGCCTCACTCTTAATTTGTCCACCTGGGTGTTGAACACAAAGTGTGTACATACCGTCTTGTTGTGTGAGCACATCAAACATCTTGCGATCTCCTTCACGTATTCCCACACCACAAATACCCCAATCAACGACACGGTGCTTTTCTAGTAACTCATTAATGTAATATGCTTGGTGTGCCCGATGGAATCCGCCGACGCCAATGTGGACGATTCCCGACTTTATATCTACTCTATTATAAGTCGGACAAGGAATTTGATTAGCAATAGCTGAAAGATTAGCTTGATTCAATTGGATAGCCGACATGGTTTGATTTTAGAATTCAACCCAAAATAATCTTACTCTTGTACAACAGAAAACTCCAATCGCTTTTTCTCCAAATCAGCATCAATTAATTTTACCGTTATGGCATCTCCCATTTTCAAGACAGAACCGTCACGTTTTCCTTTCATAGACAATGCAGAACCTGTAGAAGAATAGCTGTCATTAAAATGTTCGAAACTGATCAGTCCTTCTGCTTTACTTTCGTCCAACTCTACAAAAACACCTCGATCGATAAATCCAGAGATGTGTCCTGCGAAGGTATCTCCGACGTGATCTTTCATATATTCGACTTGCTTGTATTTGATACTGTCACGTTCGGCTTCCATTGCTTTGCGTTCTTGGGCAGAGATATGCAAACATTTGGATTCTAATTCGTCCAAATTTTCTCTTGTGACTTTTTCTAAATTTTTAGCCAGAATTCGATGTACTAAGACATCACTGTATCTACGTATTGGTGAAGTGAAATGCGTATAGTCTTCAAATGCCAATCCGTAATGACCAATGTTTTCAGTGGTATACACAGCTTTAGCCATCGATCGGATCACCATTGGCTGTAGCATTTTTAACCCTTCATCTTGCTGTGCCTTTTCGGCCAATGCATTCAATGATTTTCTAATTTGCTTTGGCGTACTGATGTTTAAATCTATCCCTAGTTCTTTAGCAAATAAAATCAAATCTGATAATTTCTCTATATCTGGCTCATCATGAACTCTGTAGACAGCTGGTACCGGCTTTTTCGAATCCAATTTACTCATGTGTCGAGCAACAGCTTTATTCGCTAACAACATAAAATCCTCAACCAGCATATTGGCATCCTTACGCACTTTCTTGTAAACCCCTATTGGTTTGGAATGTTCATCAAGCTTAAACTTGACTTCTTCTGTCTCAAAATTAATCGCTCCTTTTTTAAAGCGTTGTGCTTTCAATTTTTTGGCGATTGTATTGAGTGCCAATAATTCTTTAGCAAATAAGCCTTTGCCTGTTTCCAATACTTCTTGCGCACCTTCGTAGGTGAATCGATGATCAGAATGTATGACAGTTCGTCCCAACCAAGTATCCGTAATCCCTAGGTCTTTATTAAAAATAAACATGGCAGAGAAACACAATTTATCTTCCTTCGGTCTCAGACTACATAACTCATTGGATAATTTCTCTGGCAGCATTGGACAGACGCGATCTACCAGATATACTGATGTGGATCTTGAAAAAGCTTCTTGATCTAGAGCTGTTCCAGGCCGTACATAATGTGTGACATCTGCAATATGTACACCCACTCTTACCTGACCATCTTCCAACTCCTCATAGGAAATAGCGTCATCAAAATCTTTAGCGTCATGTGGATCAATGGTAATTGTCAATACATCTCTTATATCCAAGCGCTTTTCAATTTCTTCTTCTGGAATCTCGACTTGCATCTTTGCTGTTTCCTCAAGTACATCTGGTGGAAAAGCAATATTAAATCCAGCGTTGATAAGAATGGAATTCATCTCCAGATCATTGGGCGATAAGTTTCCGAGGTTGCTTTCTACTTTGCCCCACATGGTTTTTGTGTCTCTACCGTTCTTGATGAGTTTCACAATCACTCGATCACCATCTTCAGCCTCATTGAGTTTGTCATTCTCTACATATATATCAAGGTCACCAGAGTTCGTAGAAGCATGTACAATGCCATGTCCTTTATATGTTCTTAATAAACCGACAAACTGATTGGATGCTCTTTTTAAAACTTTGGTTACACGTCCCTCAGGTCTTCTACCTGATCCCTTTCTTGTTAATGTTACTTCAACTGTATCTTTGTCCAACGCGAAATTCAAATGTCTCGCTGGCACAAAGACATCTTGCTCCATACCATCAACGAGGATAAATGCAGAGCCAGATTTTGTCATATCGACCACGCCCTTAATTCCTGGCTTTCCAGTTGCTGTTTTTGATGTTGATTTTTTACCGTTGTTGTTTTTTTGATAAAAGCGGTCTAGTCGAAATTTGCCACCATCCAGTTGGAATACAGCTCCTTCATTTTCTAGTTTTGAAAATACAGCCTGTACTTGTTCTTTGGATTTTTTGAGTTTTAATTTTTTTATTAACTGCATCGCGTCAACTGACTTTTTCGGATGCTTTTTGAAAAAATTAAAGACTTCTGTTTTTAGACTACTGCCTGTTCTTTTGCTTTTCTTTCGTCCCTGTTTCTTACTACTCGAATGTTTTGTCATTATGTAAAATTAGATACTATCCCTTTGGATAATATTTGATTGATTAATATTCTGAATCTTGTAAGGAGAAAATGATATCTCCGGTTGAAAGTATTTCAAAGGTCATGGACTTGCTCATGTCAGCATTATAATTTTGTGCATCTTCTTGTTGCTGTCCAGCCACGATTGAAATAATATAATCTTCAGAAATGTTTGCTGCAGATTGGAATAAGCGTTCATTTTCATATCTAGACCCTGCAATACTTTTTCTAGATATCACTTGTTGTTTCCTGTCAAAGGTAACTAAAATGTACTCATATGAATAAATCTTCCCTCTCCAATAGACAACTGCATCAAATTCTTCGGTTTCAGCGAAACGGAAACAAGGTTCGAATTCTGTAAACTCGTCTATGTCTTCTTGCTCCATTGGCACGAGAAAATTTTCTATAATATGCTGAGGAAATGGTTTGTTTGCTTTTGCAAACTCACCTCGACTGTCAGAGGTAATGGTTACCGGTAATTCTATTACTGGGAAACAGTCCAAAAAGTCTTGATATGAGGGGTCATTATTACTCATTAAGTTGCAAAGGTACTGAACTAACCGTTATGGTGCAGTAAATATTTTTGAAGGAAAAATGTTCTTTAAAAGGTCTCGTTTATGGCATTAGAACACACGGCTAAGGTGGAATAGTTCCAGAGGCGGATAATAATTTTGCCAATCAGTATGAATAGGGATAATACGAATGTGAAAACAAGAGCATCTAAATTATCTAGTTTAATATTGCACGATATGCCTAAAAATGCAAGGATTGTAAACAAAAGAAAGTAACCTGTTAACGTCAAGAATTTTTTTCTTGTCCAAGCACCCCCAGCTTTTAAAGACTGCCACCATGATTGTTTATTAACTGCATAACTTATTCTTGTATTTATGGACCAGTTGAAAATGAAAGACAGCAAAAAGAAATAAATTGACATGCATGCAAAAAGCACATAAAAAAACAATCTGTCTGATTCTAGCCATTCAACAAATGGTAGTGAATTGGCCGCTAATGGTCCAAATAAAACAGCTGTGATGATCCCAAATAAAATCAAAAAGAATATTGCAAAAAATAAAAATGGGAAGAACAGTTTTGTTGCAGATGAAATAAACAACTGAAATGTTTGTCTCTTTGAATAAAGCAAGACTTGAATACTCCCTGCATGCAAAAATATAGAGATTATGAAATAAAGTAAAAATACAATTAAAAACACTTTTCCACTTTTCGCAAAAGCATCTGGAATTGCTCTCATCAAATCCATTAATACAGAATAATTAAAATCAGTTTCGAATACTTGTCCAGCTATTGTTCGCCCTAAATTAATTTGTAAATCCTTCTGGATAGCAGAACCAACAATGCCAGCAAAAAAGAGCTGAATTAAAAATAAATAGATGATTATATTTTTATGAATCATCACCTGCTTAAATCCTTTACCTAAAGCACCCATCATATCAAGAACGTTGTTGATTGTAATAAATGCTGAGTCCAGGAAATCCCTTTTAATAAATAGCGCTTAAAAAAAGTTGATTCTTGTTTATAGCTGTTGTTATTCACATTTAAATCAATAAAACATTTGCCTTCTGGATCTATATGTATTGACTGAATGTCCTTGTCAAATGACAATTCTTTTGTGCTTGTATTGCTCTCCCAATTGACTCTAGTTTTTGTATCATCAGTAAACGTGACATCTATAGTTATAGGTAAAAATAATTCACCCTCTTTTTTTAATCGTGCTTGATTTCCATCCACACTCATGACTTGATAATCTATCGTCTTAGAGCTGTCCAAACAATCCGTCAAGAAATTAAGTAACGATATAGACAGCGAGGCATCTACATTCTCATTAATAAACGCTGTTGCCAAGGATTCAAAGTCAGCTCTCCGTGGATGGGTGAATTTAAATTTGATATAATAACTTCTCATCATCTCATCCATTTTTTCTTGCCCGAGATAATGTTCGATTGTCTTTAACATCATTGCTGTTTTACTGTAAACAACACCTTTGTAATCTCCTCTAATTTCCCATCCAGGTCGAGCTATGGCAGTATTTAGCCTACCATGATCCATCCGCGCATATTCATTTCTTGACAAGGCAGAATTGCCATATTTAAATCCAAGAAATGTCACTTGTGATTCCTCAGGAGGAAATAAAGATTCCATAATCCGGTCTTCGTAGTACGTCACAAAACCTTCATCCAACCAAGGTTCTGTTTTTTCATTTGACGCCAAGACACCCATAAAAAATTGATGTGCAAATTCGTGGATAGCCAGAGACTCCGAACCACGAAACCACTTTGGCATCCGATAAACCGTTCCTGCTGTAGCAAAAGTTGGATACTCCATAAAGCCATTTCGCAAGGAATGAAATGGCGGATCCATCAAGGTAATTCCTGGATACGGATATTTACCTAAATGATCATCAAAGTATTGGAGTGAATGCTTGATTGCTATCATATATCGATCTGCCATATGACAATGATCTGGCCCGACCAACAATTTAATTTCTACATCCTCCCAGCGATCAAAGTACTCCTCTAATTCTGGTGACACACACCACGCATAGTCAATGACATCTTCTGCAAGATACCTGACCATTTTTCGCGACTCCCCAGCCCGATCAACCGACGCTTCTTCTATCAAACAACCAGAAGCACCTACTGTAAAAGATTCATCACAATAGATCGTCATATCATAATTACCAAAGTCGCCGTAAAACTCTGTTCGTTGTCTAAACTGGATACAATTCCAACCCCAGTTGCCTTCCAGGTCTTGTTCATAGACCCCTAGCTTAGGATACCAATGCACAAAAAGATGGAAGTTGTTGCCCCCATAGCCAGACCGAGCAATTGTCTTCGGCAGCTTTGACGTAAACTTTAGATTAAGGACCAAAGAATCTCCAGGCGCTACAGCTTGATCTAATGGAATATACAAGACGGTTTCGTCATCTGTATTCCCATCATCCTGTACATAGTACATCTTGGCAGTCAACTCTTGTCCATTATCTATACCAATGGAATCAATCGTAATGTGCCCCCATTCGTTATCCGCTCGTTTGGCAATCGGATTATCAAACACAACACCACCAGTAGGTTTCAACCAAGTAGACTTCATGTTTTTAAATGCATTGAGGTACATATAGAACTTGAGATCTGATACAGGGTTTGGAGAAGGATTGTGCCAAACGATTCGTGAAACTCCATAAGCTGTTTTGTGCTCGTGATCTAGATCGGCGGTCATGATGTAATTAGCGACTCGATCACTCTGCACCTCTCCTGATGGATTGCAGTAGGCAAAAGCTGACAATGAGCTAAACACCAACATTAACCAACAACAAAACTTTTGAAGAACCATTGGTGTAAAAATAGCACCACTAAGCTAAAGGCATCAATCAAATGAGAAGTTTATTTTACCAAATCAAGAAAGATTGTGCGACTAATCAACCTTAATCATATTCTAAGTGTGGGATTACATGCATTGAGTCGACTTAATGATTAAAATCAAAAAATATCTTTGCCAAATTCGCAAACCTCCTTATCAAGGATATGTAACTTGCATATGTGGAAAGTATATTCAAATCATTCAAAAGAAAAGCAAAAGAGACAATCTTCTTTCAAGCGCTAAAACAAAAAATAAAACCCAAAAAATCATTCCACAATACTACTCAACCTCCTCCTCCAAATTACAACAATCTCTTGCATTGGGCAGCACATCCTGATCGTGCTAATCACAGCAATGCAGTTCCTCAAGGTACCTCTTCACCGTCGACAACATTACCTGCAGATGTCTTTTATATTTATCCAACTGTATTTTTTAGCAATACTCTTTGGAATGCTCCTATCGATCATTTGAAGACTAATGAAATGGTAGACAACATGCTTCTACCAGGACAAGCTTCCGTATTCAATGGTTCTTGTAGAATATTTGCTCCTCGTTATCGGCAAGCAACGTTCTATGCCTTTCTGAATGCCAGTGAAAACAGCCATCAAACTTTTGATCTTGCTTATGCTGATATCAAGGCAGCTTTCAATCATTACTTAGAAAACTGGAATGACGGAAGGCCTTTCATTATTGCTGGACATAGTCAAGGGACGTTTCATGGCATTCGCTTATTAGAAGAGTGCGTAGAAACTTCATATATTTTCGAACAATTTATAGCTGCTTATTTAATTGGCTTTCAAATGCCAGCAGATAAATTTGGACGAAGCTTACATAAAATTAAACCAGCGAAAGCTGAAGATGATTTACATTGTGTGATCACCTTTGACAGCTTCGGCGAAGACGGTGGTCCTTTACATGATAAAGATGCTTGCCAACATTATTATCCAGATACAAAATCTTGGGAATATCGCAAACACAAAAAAGTAGCAGCCATCAATCCATTAAGTTGGACAACAGAAACAAGCCAAGCATCAAACGAATTACATCTAGGTGGAGCTAGAATGCAATTAAATAAAGATGCACCCTTTTCTGGAAAAACATTTTTCGCTGACGAGCCTATGGGCCTATCTTTTAAAAAACTGTCTGAACCGATTCCTAAAGAATGTTCTGCTCGATTAGATGAGAATGGTATTTTGCATATTTCAAAACCTAAGACAAGAAGCTTCAGAGTAGGTCTGCTCCCTAACTGGAATTATCACATTTTCGATTATGCTTTATTCTATATGAATATAAGAGAGAATGTGCAGAAACGAGTAGCGACTTTCGTTTCTGATTTTAAAAATTAACCCTCTATTTTTTTATTGTAAAATAAAATGATGTCCCTTTTCCTAATTCTGTTTCATACCATATTTTACCCTCATGTTTGGTAATTATTTTTTCACACATAGCCAAGCCCATTCCTGTGCCTTTATATTAAAAGGGTCTTAGACAATTTTAGTGGAACGAACTTAAAATCAATGAATCGTAGATAATATTAATAAAGATTTATGCTAGTCAATTAATTACCTAATTTGTCAATATTCTTTTTAATTGATTTATCTGAGTTGCGAAAGTTAGCACCTTCACACATTCCAAATTTAGTTACGGTTCCAAGAAATTCTTGCTCAGTAGGCTCTCCATTGTTAAAACAATTAATAAGTGTTAGTTTATAGGCATAAACATCCGCTGCTGTTGCTTGTCCATTCAGTGTTCCATCCCATTGTAGAATAATATTTGCTAAAGGCTGATTAGGGGGTGCTTGACTGTCTTGTCTATATACTTCATTTCCGAAACCATCAAAAATTAGCAATTCAGCATAGTACGCATTATATGCTGCGAGAGGATAACCATGCCCAATTGTAAAGAATGCGTTAGGACCATTAGAACATGTATTAAATACATTTGGTATAAACACATTTGCAAAGTCATTGTCAATATAATATTGACATGTATTGAAGCCTTCACAACCATAACATTCCTCAATTTCAAGATTTAAATTCGCTCCTAGTTGTGTTCTAAAACTATTCGTAGAAGTTGGTGTTATTTTGATCTGCTTACCTGCAATAACATCTATGTCATTAGAACTAAAAACCTCAATCGTTTGATCGGTATTCGTAATTTTGACCTTTTGGTAATTATCAATTTCATCAGTTCTGAAACCATCAGGTATTACTAGCTCTTCAATGCAAGAACCAATGATTTGCAAGTCCCAAATTTCTAGTTCAAACAACTGAAATAAATCATTAAATACCTCAAAATCTGGGTCATACAAAGAAATCCAAAGTTGATTATAATCTTTATCCGGAATAAACGTAATCACGTTTAAATCATCTCCAGTCAAATCATTATAATTCTGTTCATTCCATATAATAAAAAAATCATCTAAGTTTGAGCGGACATCATCAATAACCTCAAAATATGTTCGATCTGAAGAGTTATTATCTTGCCAATTGTTTGTATTATGGGTAAAGTAATTATTTGCCAGCAATATATATGTTTCAGCAATTTCAAATCCTGTGGCGCGAAATGAAATTTCATATACATGACCCTCTTTGAAAGTAAAGTTTTCATAGAAAACACCTTCAGATCCCCAGTTACCGCATAATCCATCATATAATCCTGATCCAATCTGAACATTATCGCATATACCATCATTATCTACATTAACCGAAGATAACTCTAACCTATTATTATCAATTTGAGGTGATCCATGAGAAGAAAACCACGGCTCTAAATCAAATGCATTGTTCGGATTATTAAATGGTGCAAATCCACCATTACCATTAGGTCCCGAGAAATCACTCAAATCAAAATTTTGGAAATTTGGACAATCCAAGTTTCCTGTAAACTGAGAATACCCTTCATTTAAAATTATACACAAAATAAAAAGGGAAGAAAACAGTTTTTATTTTATGAGATCGTATATCATCGTTCTGTTTTTGTTCAATACAATAAATGCTTATGCACAATCCTTTTTAAGTAGTTCAGCATCAATCTATTCTGTTAACTACAATAATACTAAGGATTTTAATTACAACAATATAAGTAAATCATTAGCTTTAGCCTATCAAATTGACTTAGAAAATACAAAACTATCTTTCTATTTAGGTCTGAGATATTATCGCGAAACAACAAATAAAAATTGTGTTTCATTTACTAAAGATGGTGATAGAGATATTCCTAGTTTTTTTCTTGATGATATAAACTGTGAATACAACCACTTCAAAAGGATTCAAAATTTAGGTTTTCAAATGGCTAGTGGATATAAAGTATTTAACTATAAAAGTATCACCTTTTCAATATTTGCTGAAAATAATATTATACTATACGAACGTAATCAAAATGTATTTGATACAACTCCAAATAGCCCTAATACAATAACCAGACTACCTTTTGGAGAATATTTCAAATCATGGTTAGAGCCTTATATCTTTCCAACCTTATCATATGTTAATGGATCGCTGTTTGCTAATCTTGGACTATCTTATGGCATACAAGATTTGAATTTTGACAAAATTCTTTTTGGTTTAAGAATGAGATTTGGTATCAATATTTGAGTTCTTTTTCATAATTAAAACATCTTGAAACTGAGTTTGATTCTCATTTTTTTGGGAATTCCAATACCCCTTAATTTGTCTTTCTACTACAAAATGACTCTTTTCTGCAAGTGTAAAAATGAATGTCTCTAAATATGCCACATTAGCAGATTTGACTTTTTCGTCCATCAACCAACAATAATCATTATACTTAAACTCAAATGTATCATTTCCGAATCTTAATGATTTGTGTACATCACTTTGGATTAGAAAAAAACTAGCTACGAAATAACCACCTATTTGCAGAGTTCTAGCTGTCTCATGAAAATAATTTTCTACTTCATCAGGGAGCATATGAGTAAACACTGAAACAGATAGACCTATTTCAAAAAAATTATCATTAAAGGGGAAAATATAATTCGCAGCGTCAGCGCCACTGCTATTATATAAATCGTTAGATAAATCGATATGTCTAAATTGAAAGTTTGGATACACTTTTGTGATATTCTTTTGGCACCATTTAACTCCTTTCTTTACTGGTTCAATACCATGATATTCACCTTCAAGTACTTTGGTAAGAGGTATTGCAATTCTTCCAATTCCTGAACCAATATCTAAAACCTTGGAGTCTTTTGATAATGAAGTAAAATCTTCCAATAAACTTCTCCATTCTTCTCCTTGTTGTTTAAAATCACCACGCCCAATAAATATTAAACCTTTAGGTGGTATATAAGTGGTTCTCTATTTCTAAATAAATCAATAGGAAAATAAAATATCCTTCTAGCTAAAAACCTTAAAGATGGTGGTAATAAGTAAAAGAATTTTCTAGTATATATACAACGTTATAAGAACCTATAAATAATGATCATACTGATCCAAATCAAACTGCTTAATCTTATTGATTAGTA
>CAYVFU010000101.1:0-15460 GCA_964450495.1 uncultured Saprospiraceae bacterium
TTCTTTATCGGTCTTTTATTTGTATCAAAATTATTCTATCAAATGCGAAGGAAATTTATTCCTCAAGTGTCTAAAGAGTATAAGTTCGCATGACTATCTCCATTTTAGCCCAATTAAAATTTACATAACTATGAAAAATTGTTCAATTGTAGTGTTTATAGCCTTCTTTAGTATCAGCGTTTATGCACAACCACAGCACCGACAAACACCATCTGGGGGCTATCAAATAGGCGATACGGCAGAAGATTTTAATCTAAAAAATATAGATGGTAATATGGTCTCATTATCACAGATAGAGAACACCAAAGGATTCATTGTGGTCTTCACCAGTAACGAGTGTCCTTTCGCAATTGCATATGAAGACCGGTTGGTAGAACTCCATAATGAAATGGCTCCCAAAGGGTATCCTGTTGTTGCAATTAACGCTAATGATGGAACCGAAGGTGGTGGCAACACTATGGAAGACATGATCACAAAAGCAAAAAACAAAAATTTTCCATTTGTCTATGTAAAGGATAAAAATCAAGATGTATATCCAAAATATGGTGCTACCAAAACGCCGCATGTGTTTTTGCTCGACAAAAACTTAACTGTTAGATATATAGGGGCTATAGATGACAACTCTAGAACTCCTGATGATGTAGAAGAAAAATATGTTGCTAATGCAATTGCAGCATTAGAAAATGGTCAAGAACCGAATCCATCTTTCACTAAAGCGATAGGATGTCCAATTTCATCAACTGGAAAAGGTCGCGGTAATGATAGACGAGGACGTAAAGGCCCTCCAAGTCCAGAGAAAATTTTGACCGAAATGGATACCAACAATGATAATCAAGTGAGTAAATCAGAAGCAAATGGTCCACTTGCAAGAGATTTTGACAGATTAGATACAGACAGTAATGGTGTCCTGACTCTAGAAGAACTCTCTAAGCTAAAACGGCCAGGCAAAAGGAACTAAGCTGTGATATTTAAAAAGTTACTTATTGAGGCGAAGGATTTTAAAAATTATGCTGTCTAAATATCGACTCTGAGAAACACGAAGCAGTTGATGGTCAAATTTATTATCGTAAAATACTTTCATACCATTCTGAATAGTGTTAAAGAGTACAATACTTTTAAAAAATATGCACTGAAAAACTAAATGCACACATGAAAGCTATTTACAATCTCCTACTGATAGCAATAACGGTAACCGCTGTACAAGCACAAGATTTTTACAATTTAAACACCATTCAAACAATTGAGGTGACCTTTGCAGAAAGCAATTGGGATCAGCTAATGGATATTGCAAAAGCCTCTGACTCTGGCTATATCCTAGCACAAAGTGTCACAATCAATGGTGAGGTATTCGATAGTGTGGGAGTCAAATATAAAGGAAACAGCTCTTACAATGCCAATCAAATAAAGAACCCTTGGCACATTGAGCTAGATACATACAAAGACCACGAGTACGATGGATTTACTGACATCAAACTAGCAAATGGTACAAAAGATCCTTCAATGATACGAGATGTCCTAGGGTATCAAATAGTGCGGCAATATATGGCAGCGCCGCAAGCCAATTTTGCTAATTTATTTGTTAATGGTCAATTGATTGGTCTATACGCAAATACAGAGTCTATCTCCAGAAAAATTCATGAACAGCAGATTTGGATCTAATGAAAACACTCGATTCAAATGCTCTCCTCCAGATGGAGCAGGTCAACAGTCAACCAACTTGCCGAAGTTGATATACCTTGGTCAAGACAGTACTGATTACTATGAAGGTTACGAATTACAATCTGATTCAGGCTGGCAGGAACTCATTGATTTATGCGACACCTTGGCCAATCACACAAATGACATTGAAAAAATGCTAGATGTCAATAGAGCATTGTGGATGTTAGCTTTTGACAATGTCATTGTAAATTTAGACAGTTACATAGGCAACTTTGCACAAAATTACTATCTCTATAGAAGTGAGTTTGGCCAATTCCTTCCTGTAGTTTGGGATTTAAATGAATCATTTGGTGTCTTCGCACAAACAGGATCAGGCAATCTCAACAACACTACTTCTAAGCAACGGATGACACACTTGCTTCATGAAAATAACAACAACTACCCTTTGGTTCAAAATCTATTATCAGTACCTACATACAAGAAAATGTACTTGGCTCATATGAAGACAATTTTACTTGAAAACTTTGACAATGGTCTTTATCTGGAAATGGGTCTAACAATACAAGAAATAATTGATGAAGCTGTACAAGCTGACAACAATAAGTTTTTTACTTACAATAATTTCTTAAGCAACTTAACATCAGATGTAACAAGTGGTGGAGGAGGCGGAGGTCGTGGACAATCTGCTCCAGGTATTTCTAATTTAATGAGTGCTAGATCTGCATACCTTCTGGGTCTGAGTGATTTCGCGCAGTCAGAACCAGTTATTTCTGATGTTCGTATTTCTAATTCTAATCCGTCCTTGCAGGAGAGTGTTACCATAAATGCTACAATTAGTAGTGTCACAGATGTTTACTTGGGCTATAGAAGTTCGTCCTTGACTGCTCCTTTCACTAGAATAGAAATGTTTGATGACGGCACTCACAATGACGGGGCAGCAAATGATGGTGTGTATGGAACAGAATTAACCCTTAATAGTACAAGTACTGAGTATTACATCTACGCTGAAAATGAGAATATTGGAATGTTTTCTCCTAAACGTGCTGAATTCGAATTTTATACCATAAATGCCGAATTCAATTTCCCAACAGATGGTATCGTCATTAATGAATTCATGGCATCGAATGATACAGATGCTACTGACCAAAATGGCGAATTTGAAGATTGGATAGAACTGTATAACAACGGTTCAGAAAGTGTTGACTTAAATGGCTATTTTCTTTCAGACGATAGTGCAGATCCTATGAAGTGGACATTTCCTGAAGGAGTATCGTTAGAGTCTGACTCCTATTTGATTGTATGGGCGGATGAAGATTTGGAACAAGAAGGTTTACATGCAGACTTCAAATTATCAAGCTCTGGAGAAACAATAATTTTATCAGATCGTAATAATTTAATCATCGATGCATTAGAATACCCAGAGCAAACTACAGATGTCTCTTACGCAAGAATTCCAAATGCTACTGGAGATTTCAGAACAGCGGTTTCTACTTTTAATAGTAATAATGATAGTGCGGTTGATTGTTCGAGCGCTGGTGGTGACTTGGATAACGATGGAGTTTGCGCAAATGATGATTGCGATGATAGAAATGCTTCTATTGGTAGAACTCAAGTAGAAGGCACTGCTTGTAATGATGATAATGCGATGACTCAGAATGACATTATCCTTGCAGATGGATGTATCTGTGAAGGTACTGATATCGTGGCAGGAGACATTGTCATAAATGAATTTATGGCTTCTAATGATGTGACAGCAGCAGATCAGAATGATGAATTTGAAGATTGGATTGAACTCTATAACAATGGTTCGGAAAGTATCGATTTAAGTGGTTATTTCCTTTCGGATAATGATGACGATATGACACAATGGGCATTCCCCGATGGAACAGTTATAGGCCCTAATGAGTACTTGATCATTTGGGCTGATGAAGATGTTGACCAAGCAGGTCTTCACGCAGATTTTAAATTGTCAGGTTCAGGAGAGTCTATTTTATTGGTTAACCCAATTGACACTTCAATAATAGATGCCGTGACTTATCAAGAACAAACTACAGATATTTCTTTTGGTCGAATCCCAAATGGAATTGGTCCTTTCCAATTTATTGATCCCCCTACATTTAACACAGAAAACACAATCACAACAAGCTTAGATGAAACATCTACTGACAATGATGATCTGAAAATATATCCAAATCCAGCAGAAGATTATTTTTTCATATGGCTAACAAATATAAATGATAAAAATAGTGTGGTAACCATTTATAATACCACAGCTAAAATTGTTTTTCAAGAAAACATTTATGGCAAAACTAAAATTAGTACTTCTGATTGGACACCGGGAATGTATATTGTCAAATCTGAAGATGCCGTAATGAAAATAGTAATTCAATAATTCAAAAATTAATGAAATGATATACATACAACCTACTATTTTTATGAATAAAAAGTAAAATGAAAATAATATAAATTAGAGGCTATTGATACTGAAATATAGCTCATACACTAAACGTTAAAGAAATTCGCATGTCAATACCGATTAGTCGAAATCTATAGCCGACATACACACTTCTAATAGTATCATCAATAACATATCACTTAAATTCTGGTAATGCTTCATCTGATAATTAATTTGTGAGCGATAGTCAATTAATAGAGGACATAGTAAATGGAAGCCAAAAAGCTTTTGTAGACATGTATCAGATGTACTCGACTAATGTATATAATACAGCCATAAGTTATGCTAAGAATGAAGCAGATGCCGAAGAAATTACGCAAGACGTTTTCTTGAAAATCCATAAAAATGCAAAATCATTTAAAGGCAATTCTTCGCTTAGTACTTGGATATATCGCATAACAATTAATACAGCACTTAATCATGTGAAGAAGCAGAAAAGATTGACTTTATTTAAAAATAATTTAGCTGAAACAGAAACTACTGATTTTGAACATCCAGGTGTTATATTAGAGAATAAAGAAAAGTCCAAAACACTCTTTAAAGCCATCGACTGCTTGCCTGAGAGTCAAAAAACTGCATTCATTTTAAGTTATATTGAAGGATTACCACGACAAGAAGTTGCTGATGTGATGGAAAATTCTCTAAAAGCAGTTGAGTCTTTACTTCAGCGGGCAAAAAAAAATATGCGCGTTGAATTAGAAAAAGTATATCCCAACCGAAGGAAATCGAAAAAATAATTGTCAAAGTAAAAAACACACCACATGAATAGCGAGAAAGAAAAATGGTTCGAGGAGGTATTCCAGAGCATGGAAGGCGCTCAAAAGGCCAAACCGCGACCTGAAGTATTAGCAAAGATTGAAAGGAAAATTGCTGAATCAAATCAGAATTCTCAATTTAAGCCAACTGTCATTTCATTGACCCAATTGAGAAAATATGCCGCAGCTGCTGCTATTTTGTTATTGATGAATGCATCTGCTTTGATGTACTATTCACAAGAGAATGTATCCTTTAGTGAAAATATGGCATCCGTCGATACGCAATCAGATTCAAACATTTACAATGAATCTTACATTACTTCCTTCCAACTCTACAACTAATGAATCACACAAATTTTTACAAATACATTAGTTTTGGTTTACTGCTATTAAATATATGCATTGTAGCTTTCTTTGTGATTACAAAACCTAAATCTCCTTCTCAGCGTCCAGGTCAAAATTCTGGTCCACCTCCAGGAGAACGTTTAGGTAGGAATAATGGTTTTGAAAGTCAGGTGATCAAGGTGCTCAATTTGAATGAAAAACAAGAATCCAGTTTTAGAGAATACGCACGTGAGCACAATGACAAATTAAAATCCATCGCTAAACAACAAGAAGTCCTACTCTTAGAGTATTTTGATAGTGTCAATAATACTTCGAATCCTGGTAATAAAGAAGTTGCAATAGACGAATTCCAAAAATTGGATCGCGAAAAATTAGAAGTTACACACAAACATCTTATGGACCTTAAGAATCTTTTAAATGAAGATCAATTTCCTCGCTTTAACAAGTTCATGGAAATGTTTACAAATAGAATCATTAAGAAAAATAATCCTCCACCTCCTCGTAAGAGTTTTTAATAGCTGTCCATAATACAGTCATATTTAATCTATAGCTAAAAAATAAAATCATTCAATCATTTAGTATTACCAAATAATCAAATTAATAAATAATCATTATTTTTAAATATGCAGAAGGAATTGAGCTTCAATTTCAACTGGAATATTATCTGGCAAAGAACCCATCCCTACTGCTGATCTAACACCTATACCATAGTCTTCTCCCCAAATTGATGCAAACAATTCACTACACCCATTAATTACAAAAGGATGTGCTTCAAATTCAGGAACACAGTTTACCATCCCAAGTACTTTTACAACTCTTTTAATTCTATCAAGACTTCCCAAATTTGATTTTAGCGTAGAAATTATTGATAGCCCGACTTGTTTGGCAGCGAGTTTAGCTCCATCTCTATCCATATCAACGCCAACTTTACCAATGATCAATGTACCATCTTCTTTAAATGTTCCATGTCCACTCACGTATATCACATTACCCAATTGTAAAAATGGCTTGTACACACCAATTGGTTTTGGAGGAGGCGGAAGACTAAGCCCCAAAGCTTCAAATTTTTTATCTGCTGACATTTATTATTTGTGTTGATTAAAGAGTTGATTGAATGTTAAATATAATTCTTCTACTAGAGAAAAGATATGACATGTCTAATAAGCTGAGAGTTTTTAAGTTGTTAATTTTGCTATATCTGTCCCATCTTCAAATAATACAGCTCACTCAATGTCAATCCTAAAGTATAATAGCTTTTAATAAGCTCTGTCTGAGCTTCAAGTAATTTGCGTTCTCTGCTGTTTAATAAAAATACGGAAGATTCCCCTAAACCAAATTTGAGCACTTCCGCTTCATAGAGAAGTTGACTGTTAATCAGCTTTTCATTAGCTACACTCAATATATCATCTTGAATAACCTCTTGAGACAATAGACCTATAAATTTATTGTTTAGCCTCCCAAGATATTCTAACTTATCTAATTCATTTTGATCTGCCAGTGCTTCGTTAATCCTGAGCTGTCCTTTTGTTTTTCTATTCCGCAAAGGATATTGGAAAGTAACACCATATTTATAATCATTGAGTGAAAATGTGGGTTTGAATTCTTCCTTACCCAAATTCAAGATCGTATTGTACTTAAGGTCTAATTGAGGTTTTAAATTTTCTCGTTCAAGCTTGGTATCCAGTTCTATCAATCTTGTATCGTTATCAATTTTAGCAATAAGTGGGTCAGCATTAAAATCAGGAGTAATTAATATCGATAATTCCTTTAAGGCATCGATCAATCTATCTAATTGCATTGAAGTTATACCACTATTGAGCGTTAAGGGTTGTCCGTTTACATCCCAAATAAATAAGCTCAAATTCTGTTTTGCTTTAACTAATTTATTTCTTGACTCCAACAATATTTTTTGTACAGAATTTAGATTCACTCTTGATTCTATCGTATCTACAGCTGGGCTATCGCCGTTTAAAAATAATTGAATGACGTTTTGATGTCTTTCGTTTAGTAATTCTAAAAATTGCTCATTTAAATCAACTGTATTACTCACAGAAGTCCAATCCAAATATGTACTAATCGCTTGGAAAAAAATCTCCCGTACAATGATTTCTCTTTCGATCTGACTTTTTAAACCCTTTAGTTCCGCCGCTTGTATATTGTACCGCTGTTCATCAAAAAGAAAGCCTCTGAGTAAGCTGATATTTATTGTGCCATACACCAATCCGTTCTGGGGAACAGAATTTTGTTCGTTTAAAAACACACCGTCATTTCTTTCATAACCAACAGAAAAATCTATCGGGAGTGTGGTTGGTATTTTAGCTTCAGATTGCCAAACAGTAAAATAATCTGTATCGTCAAATTGTTTTGCATCATAGGCAGAATAGATTTTGGGATCTAAGGTTCCTTGCCCCTTTAAGATTTGAGCAGCAGCGATATCATCATTTATATTTGCTCGTTTGATTAGTGGATGGTTTTCTGCTACAACCTTCAAATACTGTTCTAAATAAAGCGTATCATTTGAATAACAATTCATTACAGAAAGTAGAAACAATACTATGGCACCAAAAACTCTATTCATTATTGCTAGGATTGCAAACCAATGGTTTCTATTGATTTACCATGTGGAACTGGGGTTTCATTTTCATCAATTTTTACAAACACTAATGTATCAATCGCTATTATTGTCTTTTTACTAAATACATTTCTAACCATACATGAAAAAGTAATGCTTGTTCGCCCAATACTTTTGAATTGTAAACCAATCTCAATGACATCACCTTGTTTTGCTGAACTAATAAAATCTATTTCAGAAATAAACTTTGTTACCACTTGCTTTGAGTCTAGCTTAGTCATAGCATAAATACCAGCTTCCTCATCAATCCATCTCAATAATGCCCCACCAAATAAGGTATTATTCGCATTTAAATCCCCAGGCTTGATTAATTTTCGACTGTAAAATTTCATTTATTTCACTTTTCTAATTGGCGCCTTACTTTTATGTTCTTTTGTCTTTTTACCATCATAGAAATCTGGTGGGAATCCATTAAGCTTACGCCAAACTTCATAATAAACTCTAACATCATTGAGTAACAGTAGTCCTCTGGCTCCAGATCCTATGCGTATGAGTTCTGGCCATTCTTTCTCTTTATCATTTTCAACAACAATAATTCTGTAACCACCATTCTCGCTTATATCGTTATCAATAGCATAAACCTCTCCTGAATACGTACCAAATGAATTGTCAGGCCATCCACTAAATATAATGGCAGGCCATCCATCAAACTGCAATAACACTTGCTTACCTTCTTTAATCAGCGGCATATCCACTGGTTGTATATACAACTCAACAGCACGTTGATAATTTGTCGGTACTATTGTCGCTATATCTTCTTGAGCCTTCACAAATTCACCAATTCCGTTTTTTAAAATTTTAGTGATTCGACCAGCTATTGGCGATTTTATGACATAAGCATTTTGACGCTGTTCAAGCTCATTGTACTTAGATTGCAATTTGTTTGATTCACCCTCCAAAGAAAATCTATAGGAATTTGTACTTTGAATTTCTGATTCTATTTTAGCGACTTTCTGCTCATAATCGGACAAAACAAATCCTTGTTCTTGTTTGATATTTAATTTATCGTTGTTAAGTTTTGTTAGTTTATTTTGTAGTGATAACAGTTTCGCTTCAGCTTCTCTATTAGATAATCTCTTACTTTCTAAATCAGTCAAAGATTTAATGCCCTTTTCAAACATTTGTTGCATTCGATCTAATTGATTAGCTGCGTTTTCTGCATACGTTTCTGCCGCTAAGACCTCCTGATTTACGGAAGTAACTTCAATATCAATTTGTTGCTGTTTTATATCTAATTGCTGTAGCTTAGTTTTTTGTAATTCTTCAAGAGCAATTAACTGCTCAGAAAGGAATTTTTGTTTTTCTGTATAAGCATCTACAGATCTCAATTTCGCATCCTGCTGCTCTTTGGTATTGGCCAATAAATCAGGATCAAGGTATTCTGCTTTTGCTTCAGTAAGCTCAAGTATGGTGTCACCAACAGAAACCACATCGCCTTCTTTGACATACCACTTCTGGATCTGACCACCTATTAATGATTGTATATTCTGAGGTTTGTCATAAGGATTCAATGTCGTCACCTCGCCTGTAGATCGAATATGCTGAGTCCACGGCAAAAACATACTTACTATGAAGATGATAAAAATGGCTACTAATATTTTAGGTAAATATGTGGTATGATTACGCCTTTCAAGATGCTCATAGGATTTATACTTTGAACGATCCAAATATTTCGAAACTGAATTTTGTGTAATATTCAACATATCAAAAAATTAGTTAGAACTTACTTTTCCATTATTTAAATGGATCACATGAGGTATATAATCCTTCCATTTCTCATCCACAGATACAACTACAATATGCCATCTGTTTTCCTTTGCTGTTAATGCCTTTATAAGTTGAGCTTTGTCTTGCTGAGTCACGTGGTCAAATGGATCTTCAAGAATGAGTAATCTAGGATTAGTTGCTAAGGCCCTTGCTAGTAAAATTCGATTTTGCACATTGGAAGGTATTTTATTGCCTTCAGGATCAATGAAACTTTGGTATCCCATTGGCATTTTTGACAAATAAGGAGAAAGTCCTGTAATTTCTATAGCCCTATTAATCCTTTCCGGTGTAGCCCTCTCTCGCCCCATAGAAATATTTTCTAAAACAGTACCATGAAATATTTCACTATTGCTAGTATAAAAACCTATTTCTCTTTTTAGATTTTCAAAATCCAAGGACTTTAAAGGAAAGCCATTATACTTTATTATGCCATCCGCTGGTTCTAATATTCCTGATAATAATTTCAGTATCGTAGATTTTCCAGAACTTGGCGGACCAGAAATTACAGCTGAGGAATTCACAGGTATTTCAAAATTGACATTTTCCAAAACATTGATTGCAGCATCATCGTATCGGTATGAAAGATTTTCAACAGCAATAGAAAACGAGTCATCGGATTCCTTCAATGTAAGGCCATTATGGACATCTAGTGGTTTATCAAATACAAAACCTATTTTTTCTAATGCAGTCAGGATATCATAAATAGACTCAATAGTCTTAATGATTTTTTCTACAGAAGCAATGATCAAAATAATAATGATTTCCGCAGCAACAAATTGACCAATATTCATTTGTTCATTAAAAACAAGAATACTACCTGTAATTAACAAACCAGCAGCAACAAGTACCTTGAAAATAATTAAGTAAATCGATTGGGAGATGATGACTCCAAAGTGATCTTCTCTCGCTGTCAAATAAGCATCAACATTATCGTCTGTCTTTGACAATCCGAGTTTATTGTCACTAGCTAATTTGAAAGACAGTTTACTTCTTGCGATTTCTTCTAACCAAAAAGCGATTTTATACTTAGCTGATGATTCTTGTATACTTGTTTGTAGTCCTTTTGGACCAGTAGCAGCGATAATAAGATAAACAATGATTACCAAGAGCACACTAAAAATGATAAAGAAAGGATGGTATAAACTCAGGACAATAAGACCCACGATGACTTGAAATATACCAAGTGAAAAGTCGATTAATATTTTAGGTAAACTTTTTTGAATTGTCAAAGTATCAAAAAACCGATTCGCTAAGTCTGGTCCATAATAATTTCTAAAAGCTTCAAATTTAATCTTGGGTATTCGTAGTGCAAATTCAAAAGAGGCATTACTAAAAATACGTTGTGCCAGATTCTCTACAATCCTCAGTTGTAGTAATTGCAAAATGCCTGTAAGTGCAACGCCAATGATGACAAGTGCTACCAGAATATACCAAGAAGTACTTATCTGACCACCTTGAATGAGATTTACAATCGCTTGAATACCTAAAGGCAAAGAAAGATTAACTACACCATTAAAAAAGGCATAAACATAAACTTGATATATGTCTTTTCTTTCTAATGAAAGGAGATTTTTAAACCTCCATAGAGGCTTCATTGCTGTTGTAGTGGCCATTGTACTGGTAATAATAAACTATGTTTAGTAAATTACACTATGTGACTGCTTATTTCTCCCGTGCTTCCGAAGTTGACGCTTCATTTTAGATGACAACTCCGACCAAGCTTGGTTTAAGCTAGAAGATTTTGTAGATACTATGATATCTGGTCCTGGAACACCCAACTTAATGATTATCTCATATTGCTCACGATTTTTTGACAAACGTTTTACGTATATCTCAGTGTAGATAAGCCTTTTATATTTTTCACTCAGCTTTCTAATTTTCCATTTTGCAAAACGTAAGTACTTGTTTGGAACTCCGGCTT
Organism: uncultured Saprospiraceae bacterium; assembly: GCA_964450495.1. Classification (GTDB taxonomy): domain Bacteria; phylum Bacteroidota; class Bacteroidia; order Chitinophagales; family Saprospiraceae; genus CALFUK01. Next base: position 11,535 of record CAYVFU010000101.1, read on the forward strand.
GGTTTCTGATGATAAACTTCATAGTTTCTACATTTTATACAAAGATAGTAAATATTATTTATATTGTTAGTGTTACTTACATAAATATTAAGTTTTAATTATTGTTTAAGTATTTATCACTATATTTATAAAAAACTCAGTCATGTCGTTAAAATTGAGCTTTGAATTGCCGGAAAAACTATTTTTGAAGGACCCCCAACATTCTGAATATGGACACAGACTTCTATCAAATGCTATAGAACTTATCAATGAATTAGGATTCGAGCGCTTTACTTTTAAGAAATTGGCAACCAAAATGTCTTCATCAGAAGTATCCATCTACAGGTACTTCGAAAACAAACACTTACTGTTGGTTTATCTCAATTGCTGGTATTGGGAATGGGTGACTTACCTAATAGACCTAAAAACCATAAATCTAGATGATGCTAAGCTCAAATTAAAGAGAGCTATACATTGCATGATACACGCAAAAACAGAATCAACGTTATCAGAATACATAAATGAAAATCTTCTTTTTCAAATAATCATGAAGGAAAGTTCAAAAACCTATCACATCTCTAGCGTAGATGAAGTGAATAAGTATGGCTTTTTCATCCCCTATAAAGAACTTGTAGGCAGACTGGCAAACATCATTGAAGAGATAAATCCTAAATTCCAATACGCTAAAAGTCTCGGTTCTACCCTATTTGAGATGATCAATAACCAGTTGTTTTACGCAGAACATTTGCCACGACTTACAAGTCTTAATAACAAATCGCGAGTTGAAGAATTAGAAGTAATGGTCAATCATTTTGCGTTCTCTGTAGTGAATGACTAGATATAAGTTGTCCCACGTAGGAACTTTTATTTTCAAATAGAGATTTATTTGCGACTTAATTAAGCGATATGAATGAAATACATAAATTAAAACAACTTGCTGACACTCTTTTCGAATCATTCCAAACAGGCGATTATAAGTTGACCATAACCCTATTTGCTAAGGATGCCAAAATCATTCAACAAATAGGAAATCCTAGCCCTGTAAATCCAGAAGAGTTTATTCAGATTTTAGAACATGGCCCACTGTCTTCTCTAGGGAAGCCAATTTATACTGATAGACGTGTGCAGGTGATTGGCCAGGAAGGTTTTATCGAGCAGCACACGACTGAATTAACCATTAAAGGAAAGACAATATCATTTCCAGCATGCATCATTGGCAAGGTAAATGATGTAGGTGAGATTATACTTTTGGAAGAATATCTTGATCCAACAATTGTTATTAAAACACTTAGAGAGCTGGTCTAAGTGAAGGTCAATTTTTTCATGTAGTTGGCTCCGACTTCTACACTCTTCATTGGAGTAGAATTATCATAGCGTTCTTGCTCTACAATGAAATGATCAACCCCTTGCGCTTCTGCCACTTTTAAAATTTTAGGGAAATCTATAATTCCAGTGCCTAAATCACAAGATGCAGCTCGTTCATCTCCTGCATTTTTCATTCTGTCTTTGACATGGACTAATTTAAATCGATTTGGATATTTCTGTAGATACTCGATTGGATCTGCACCACCTGTCACGACCCAGTAAATATCCATTTGATGTTTGACCAAATCCGGATCTGTATTTGCCATCAAGAAATCGTGCGGTATCATTCCTGAAAAAGGAACAAAAGAATAGGCGTGATTATGGTAGGCAAAAGCAACACCCGCTTTTTTACACATTTCACCACATTTATTAAACCTCTCTGTTACTTCTTTCCAAGCATCAGTACTAGTCTGTGGACCTATATAAGGACAGATAACATAGTCCATACCCACTTCTGCCGCCTGATCTATTTTTTGCTCAAGGTCTTCATTTATATTAATGTGACTAGACTTAAGCTTCAAGCCTAAGTCATCCAATACTGATTTAAACTCTTTAGCAGAATGATTCCACATAAATCCTTGCGGACCATCGTAACTTTCAATATGAGTATAACCCATATTTGCTAGCTGACTAATTGTTCCCATGGGATCATCTCCAATAACATCACGTAATGTATACAATTGAATTCCGAATGATTTAATATCTCCACCATTCGTCAGACCTAATGCATTTGAGCTGCTTTTACAACCTATCATTCCAAAGCCTAAGGCTGTTGCACCAAGTGTGATTCCTGACTTTATAAATTCTCGACGTTTTTTCATGTTATCTGTTTTCCTAAAAATACACAATCCTCTTAAACGGAAGACTAAACGATTGTAAATTTCATCGCTTAGAGCCATTAGTTGTTATTGATAAATTCTTTGAAGTCTATCACTTGAGCTATTTTAGGTAAAAATATCTAAGACATGTTTTACTTAACGCAAGCTGTGCATAGAAACGCACAGGTAAGAGGTAATAAAATCGCAACTATTCAAGGTGATCGTCAACATACCTGGCTCGAGTTTAAAGATCGTGTAGCACGATTTGCTAGAGGATTAAAAGGACTTGGAGTAGAAGAAGGTGATCGCATTGCCATACTTGCCTTAAATTCAGATAGATACTATGAATACTATTTTAGTGTTCCTTGGGCTGGAGCTTGTGTGGTACCATTGAATATCAGATGGTCACCTGTTGAAAATGCCTATTCAATTAAAGATGCTGGATCTAAAGTTTTAGTCGTTGATGATGCTTTCGCTAAAATGATACCTGCCTTGAAAGCAAACGGTGTAGAGCTTGACCACATAATTTTTATTGGAGATGGCGAATTGCCCGAAGGCTGCATCAGCTACGAGCAATTAATTGCAGATAATGAACCAGCAGAAGACGCCTATAGAAACAATGATGATCTTGCTGGTATATATTATACGGGTGGAACAACAGGATTTCCTAAAGGAGTGATGTTGACTCATACCAATGTATGGTCTAGTGCTATCGCGTTAGTGACAGAAGTCGGCTTAAAAGAAGATCACCGCATCCTTCATTCGGCACCAATGTTTCATCTCGCGGACGGAGCAATGAGTCAAGGTGGGATTCTAGCTGGAGCATCTCACTGTTTCATGCCTATGTTTACTCCAGATGGAACGATTAAAGCAATTGAACAATACAAAGCAACACATGCCGTACTGGTACCTGTAATGATACAAATGACAATCAATCATCCAGATGTCAAAACTGCTGATTTATCGTCATTACAATTCGTCTTATATGGAGCATCTCCAATAGCAGAGAGTGTCTTGATTCAAGCGATGAACACATTCTCAAGTGCTTCATTTGCGCAAGGTTATGGCCAAACCGAACTGGCACCTCTAGCGACAATGCTGGGTCCAGAATACCATGTCACAGAAGGCCCTAATGCTGGGAAATTAAAGTCTGCAGGAAAAGCAATTTGTTGTGTCGAAATTAAAATCGTCGATGAAGACGGCAATAGTTTACCTAGTGGTGAGATTGGAGAAATAGCAGTTAGTGGTCCGAACGCTATGACAGGATATTGGAATAAACCTGAAGAAACTGCGGTCTCCATGCGCAATGGCTGGATACACACTGGAGATGCTGGCTATATGGATGATGAAGGCTTTGTCTTTTTAGTGGACAGGGTCAAAGACATGATAGTATCTGGTGGTGAAAACGTTTATTCTGCAGAAGTAGAGAATGCAGTCATGAATCATCCAGCTGTGGATCAAGTTGTTGTTGTTGGCATTCCTTCAGACGAATGGGGCGAACAAGTTCATGCAGAAGTCATTTTGAAAGAAGGGCAATCAGCAACACCAGAAGATATTATTAATAAGACCAAAGAATTTATTGCAAATTATAAATGTCCAAGAAGTGTGGCTTTTCGTACTGAACCCTTTCCATTATCAGGTGCAGGAAAATTGTTAAAGAGAGATGTACGTAAACCGTATTGGGAAGGGAAAGAGAGGCAGATAAATTAAGGTGTACGGCAAGAGGTACGGAGACCTTTGCTTCACTTAATACGGCAAGAGGTA
>CAYVFU010000102.1:0-15234 GCA_964450495.1 uncultured Saprospiraceae bacterium
TAATTCTTTTTTTATTTACAATATAAAACAAACATAATAGATTCCGAAATATTCACTTTTTCCACCAATTATAGATATTATTAGATGAACGTGAAAAAGAGATGATATTCTATGACAGTTTTTTGCACCTATTGTTCTAAAGACAAAAACCAATCTTCTATCTCTATGCCGGCTATTGATTTGTATTCGAGTAACCGAATCAAGTCGACATATAAAGCAGCACAACATCTTGGCTTAACCTTCTGCATTCTCTCAGGTAAATATGGTCTGGTAGATGCTGAACAAAACATCAAGCATTATGATCATTTACTCATTCAAGAAGAGGTAAATGATCATGCCAAATTGGTGTCAAAGCAAATTCATCACAAAAACATTACAAGTATGGTATTCTTCCAAACTCCAACTGTTATTGACATAAATAACAAAGCTTATATTGATTGCATAAAACTTGCAACAGACATTAGCAATATTCAACTTGCGCTTATTGAAATCACAATACCTGAATAATGAGCTACTTCTCACACAATATTGTATCATTCTGTGCTATCTCTTTTACTTTTGTTTTAATATCATGTTCGCAAGCATCAAAAAAGAAGCCGATACCGACACCAATAATACCTGATCAAACAGTAAATCCAATAGTGCAGATTGCATTCGGATCTTGTAACAAGCATGATGAAGATCAACCACTTTGGGATGAACTCTTAAATCAAAAACCACATGCCTGGGTGTGGCTAGGCGATAACATTTATGGTGATACTGAAGACATGGCTTTGTTTAAAAAGAAATATGATGAGCAGTTTAACCAAATCAACTATGCCAAAGTAAGAAGCACGATGGACATATATGGCATTTGGGATGACCACGATTATGGTAAAAATAATGCTGGTCAGGAATATAAAATGAAAAGAGAATCTCGAGATCTTTTATTTGAATTTATAGAACTACCAAAATCGAATGGAGCATGGAATCGTGAAGGTGCGTATCAATCACATACGATTCATACAGAAGATATCGCGGTCAAACTTTTACTGATTGACTCGAGATATTTTAGAGAAGAACCTTCTCGAAAACAGAATAAATATTCTAAAGAATATGGCCCAGATATATTAGGTGAAGATCAATGGCAATGGTTAGAAAATGAATTACAGGATGATACAGTTGACTATTTCATTCTTGCTAATGGTATCCAAGTTATTGCAGAAGATCATAAATATGAAAAGTGGGCAAACTTCCCAAGCGCAAGAGAAAGGTTGTTTAATTTGGTTAAAAACATCACTGATCAAAAAGTAATTTTCCTAAGTGGTGATAGACATTTATCTGAAGTATCAGCCGTTCAACTCGAAGGCCTACCCTATCCGCTTTACGACATTACCTCATCTGGAATGACGCATAGCTATAGAAACTTTCGGGGTGAAGAAAATCAACACAGAATTGGAGATGTCATTGCAGAGAAAAATTTTGGGACTTTGTTATTTTACAAAAATAGTGAAGGTGACAACAAAGTGCTGTTTCAGGCTTGGGGCGATGACAATGCAAAACTTCAAGAATTAGAACTGTATTAGCATTGGATTAACTATATCACAAAACAATCAGCGTATATGAATTGGGGATTAGTTGCTTATGGACATATTGCGAAAAAATTTATCGCGTCACTCAAGACAATTTCTGATGCCAACATTTTAGGTATCGCTTCATTAACAAATGTTGAAGGCATTAAAAATAGTCACCCAACTATTGCTGCATATGCCTCTTACGATGCCTTATTTTCGAATCCTGAAATAGACATTGTTTACATCAGCACGACACACAACTACCATTGTGAAAATGTATTAAAAGCACTAAATGCTGGCAAACATGTACTTTGTGAAAAACCCATGGGTATTCATCCTGATGAAGTAGTTAAAATGACAGCACTAGCAAAAGAGAAAAATTTGTTTTTAATGGAAGCTATCTGGACTCGATTTCTACCAGCATATTCAAAAATGAAACAGCATGTTCAAGAAAATGTGTTAGGAGACATCAAATTAGTGAAAGCTGATTTTTCATTCGACGGGACTAATTTGGATTCTAATTCTAGACTAAAAAATCCTGCATATGCGGCTGGTGCCATTTGGGATGTTGGACTGTATCCTATTTCATTTGCGGTTGATATTTTTGACGATAAACCCTCAGAAATTATTTCCAATGGTTTTATCGATGATCAAGGAGTCGATATCCGTTCGTCAACAATTTTAAAATTTGGAAAAGATCAACAAGCTGTTTTGCATTGTGGTATTGATCTGGGTACAATTCATGACGGGATGATATTTGGCACAAAGCAATTCATCCACTTACCAAAATTTTGGTGTGGAGAAAAATTGAGAATCGGTACTTGGGATAACAATTCTCTTTATGAATATCCGATTGATCTCAAGACAAGCTTCTCTTATGAAATCAGTGCTTGCTATGAAGCTGTCACAAATAATTGGATTGAACATCCAAAAATGACACACAGACATAGTGTGATCATTTCTGAAATTATGGAATCATCATTACAACAATTAAAATCCACATAAATTCATATCCAAAGCAATCCTGCCTTTCGTTGCCAAACAAAATTGAATCCAATATATTATGTACCTTAATACTTAAACTAGTTGATATGAACAAAGAAGAACAAATTGATAAAATCATTAATAATCATGTTTTGTATTCAATGGGACTTGGGATTATTCCTATCCCGCTTGTAGACATTGCTGCTGTCACTGCTACACAGTTGGATATGCTAAGTCAAATTGGCGGAGTGCATGGTAAAAACTTTTCAGATATCTCAGGGAAATCGTTTATAGCCTCAACTGCAGGAGCGACTTTCGCAAGATTAGGCGCATCATTTATCAAAGCCATCCCAGGTATTGGTTCACTCTTAGGTGGTGTGTCCATGTCAATCATGTCAGGTGCATCTACCTACGCTATTGGACAAGTTGCTCATCGATTTTTTAGAGATGGTCTAGAACTCGAAGATATTGATGCGGATTTAGCAAAATCTATTTATGAGGAAGAGTTTGAAAAAGGCAAAAAAGTGGCTTCTGACCTTAAGGCCAAAAAGGATAACGACACTGAAGAGACAGACTCATCAGAGGAGATTGTCACTGAAGATGGTAATACACCTGTTGATGAAAAAACTGACTTGTACGACCAACTTTTAAAATTAGGAGATTTGAAAGAAAAAGGCGTAATCACCGCAGAGGAGTTTGAAGAAATGAAGAAAAAAATAGTGGCTAAATTTTAACATTGGCGACATCATTTCTCAATCCATTAATTAGTATTCCAATAGCTGAATTGGAAAAAATGCTTGACTCTTTTGTCCCAGTTGAGTTATTCAATGACACTGTGGCTAGTGGAACTTTTGTGAGAGCCACTAAAGAAGGAGTAATAAAATTAGCGATGGAATATAATAGAATTCTGTATCGTGTTCCTGTCAGACTACAGGTCAAAAAGGATATTGGAATTTCTGTTGCAAAGACCAATTGCAAAATTTTAATGCAATTCAAAACTGTATTTGTGATTGCTTCTGATTGGTCTATTCGGACTAAAACAGAATTACAGCAATACGGATGGCTTGAAAAACCACAATTAGATTTAGGGTTTTTATCAGTTCCAATAGTTTCGGTACTAGAAGGTGTTTTAAATTCGAAGCAGCAACTAATTTGTAAGACTATCGATGATCAAGCTAAGAAACTTACCATCAAAGATCCACTACAAACATTATTAAAGTCACTCCCTAATCCTTTTGAAGCGCCGATGATCGGACCTGTCTTTTGGGAGTGTTCTGTGGTAGATACCTTGCTTCACCCTTTAGAAGTTATAGATGGAGACTTAAAACTCACTCTTGGTTTAAAGTCAGATTTGAATGTAGGCATAGGAGCCTCGATTCCTAATTCACCATTAGAAATAAAGGCTCCAGAATTTACTAAAAACAAGCGAGCTCCTAGTCAACTGATGTTAAAGACCAAAACAGCGATTGCTACCATAGAACAAATTTTTAACGAGCAGTTTTCTGGACAATCCTATGATGTGGAGCAATTTACTATTGTACCAAGTGACATTAAACTATCATGTGACGGTCAAAGAATGACATTGACATCAACATTATCTGGCAGTTTTTCAGGCAAAGTTATCTTGCATGGTATTCCATTTTTCAATCCCAAGGACAACACCTTGTACTGTAGAGAAGTTGACATAGAATTAGAAGGCGCAGGTTTAAAAAGTAAGAGCATTGTCATGCTTGCATCTAAATTGATAAAGAAAAAAGTAGAAGACAACTTACTCTTCCCTGTTGACCCCTTAGTCGCAGAGATCAATAAGAAAATTAACAGCTATGCTTTTAATGGAGGTATTGTAAAAGCGTATATCATTAATTATAAGTTGGCTAATTTAAGCATGGCCATAGAGACTATTGATGTGGATGTAGACATTGAAGCATTAGTGACAATTGAAAAGAAATGATACCAGTGGCAACATTCACTCATAAACTTCAACGATCATCTCAATCTCAACTGCAATATTTCTAGGTAAACTATTCATCCCCACTGCAGCTCTTGCATGCTTACCTTTTTCTCCAAAAACCTCAACCATCAAATCAGAATAGCCATTGACAACTTCTGGTTGGTTTTCAAAATCATCAGTACAATTAACCATCCCTAAAACTTTGACAATTCGCTTAACCCTATTCAAATCTCCCAAATGATCTTTCAATACTGCTAATTGGATTAATCCTGCTAGTCTGGCAGCTTCGTATCCTTCTTCTTGAGTCAAGTCTCTGCCAACTTTACCTTTGATGTATCCACCTTCTGGTCGATTAGGTCCCTTTCCCGCCAAAAAAAGTAAGTTTCCAGTTTGAACAATATTAACATAGTTTGCGACAGGTGCTCCAGGCTCAACAAGGGTGATGCCAGCTTTCTTTAATTTCGCTTCATAGTCGACTGTGGGAAGTTGAAAAGACTGCTTTGTAGACGCGCAAGACATCAAAATTCCAACCACTAAAATCAAAATAAAAGTCTTTGTTTCTTTCATAAGCAAGATTTGAAATCATATTTTACAACAATATAAGCGTTGCACATGAAACACCTGATAATTTTCTGTTCTCTTCTATCCACATTATTTCTGGCATGCAATACAACTAAATCTCTCGTTGATCAACCAACAGAGATAGCCCAACCAGTTATTGCACCTTTGGTCAAAGTAGAACCGCCTTCCCATTCCTTCGACTTAGATCGACTCAAGAGATTGGATCGCTTTCTCGAAACTGAAATTTCTGAAAATAAAATACCTGGATCAGTATTGCTCATTCATCAAAAAGGTGAAGAAGTGTATTCGAAAAGTTTTGGACCCAAAAAGATAGGTTCTGAATTGGGTATGCCAAAGGACGAAATATTTTACATTCAATCAATGACTAAGCCAATTATTAGTATTGCCTTCATGATGCTTTTTGAAGAAGGCTATTTCCAATTAGGAGATCCGATTTCAAAATATCTTCCGGAATTCAAAACCATGTCTGTAGCGACATCAGTAAATGGAGATTACAATCCGGTTGAAGCTAAAACACCTATAACGATTAAGCATGCGCTGACACATACAGGTGGCATGCTCCATGGATTGAGCGGTACAGATCTTGCCAACGAAGTGTTTCAAAAGCTCTATATGTCAGGGCCAAAATCCATTGAAGAACGGGTAAAGATTTTAGCTTCATTACCTTTGATCGGACAGCCTGGAGAACAATGGTTTTACAGTGCCTCACCAGACATACTTGCTCGCTTAATTGAAGTGTTTACAGGACAATCACCAGACAAATTTTTAAAAGAAAGAATATTTGATCCGCTTGGAATGACAGACACGGGCTATAATATTTCAGCAGGAAACGAAGGCAGAAAAGCAGTATTGTATTCAAAAAATGAAGATGGTACGCTTAGTTTAGGACAAAGACAAACACCAGCAACTGGACATACCGTTTTTGGTGGTACTCACGGTTTATTTTCCACAGCAAAAGACTACATGAAATTCTGTGACATGTTGCTCAATAATGGAAAAGCAAATGGCAAACAATTGATCGGTAGAAAAACATTAGAATTAATGACTATGGACCATCTAGGCGATATTCCTTTTTCACCCGGAAACGGTTTTGGATTAGGCTTTGGCATTGTTACCGATATCGCTAAAAATGAAAAACTTGCCACCAAGGGGACTTATTATTGGAGCGGTGCCTTTAATACGTATTTTTATATAGACCCAGAAGAAGAAGTTTCCGCTGTGTTGATGATGCAATTTGAGCCTTATGACAATGTTTACTCTGACAAATTAAGGCACTTTATTACTCAAGCAATTTCTAACTGATTTAACCATATCACATGACACTAAAGACGCTCTGCAGAATTATCCCACTTGTTTGGATCAGTTTAATCTTGTTTAGCGGGTGCAATGAAGAAGAAAAAGACTTGGGCCCTCCAAACATTCTATTCATAATGTCTGACGACCATGCTTACCAAGCTATCAGTGCCTATTCAGACAAACTCATTAAAACACCAAACATTGATAGAATTGCAGATGGAGGCATGTTGTTTACAAACGCCTGTGTAACCAATTCTATATGCGCTCCATCAAGAGCTGTTATTCTTTCTGGGAAACACAGTCATATTAATGGTAAGATTGATAATATATTCCCATTTGACACAGCACAAATTACCTTTCCTCAGCTATTGCAAGATGCTGGTTATCAAACTGCCATGTTTGGTAAATTACATTTTGGAAACAATCCGAAAGGTTTTGATCAATTTAAAATTTTACCTGGACAAGGATGGTATTACAATCCTGAATTCATTACTAAATACGAAGGACGCGATACGGTAGTAGGTTATACAACTGACATCATAACTGACATGTCTTTAGATTGGCTAAAAGAAGAACGGAAAGAAGACCAACCATTCTTATTGATGTATTTACACAAAGCACCTCATCGTGAATGGTTACCTCCCAAAAGACATTATACCAACTACTTGAAAAAGGAGTTCCCCGAACCAGAAACATTATTTGACAACTATGAAGGAAGAGGTTCAGCTGCTCTGGAAGCAGAAATGAATCTATTGACTCATATGAATTGGGCTGGTGACTCCAAAATTCCACCTGAAGTGATGGATGAGCTAGGCATTGCTGAAAACTCTATATGGGACAAAAAAGCATATGCAAGAACCGTTGACAGGCTAACTCCAGCACAAAGAAAAGACTGGGATGAGGCCTACAACCCCATGATAAAAAAATTCAAAAAAGAGTATCCAAATATGTCTGATAAAGATCTAATGAAATGGAGGTATCAACGATATATGCAAGACTATTTAGGTTCTATAGCAGCTGTTGATGATGGTGTGGGAGAGGTATTGGATTATTTGGAAGAGTCAGGTCTAGATGAAAATACAATTGTCGTTTACACCTCAGATCAAGGCTTTTACTTAGGTGAGCATGGCTGGTTTGATAAGAGATTTATTTATAACGAGTCATTTAAAACGCCATTGATGGTCAAATGGCCAGCAGTAATTAAACCACAAAGTGTTAATACCCAGATGGTACAAAACTTAGACTTTGCCAATACATTTTTGGATGCAGCCAGATTAGAGGCTCCTTCGGACATGCAAGGAGAATCTTTACTCCCGTTATTTAAAGGTGAAAATGCCAACTTCAGAGATGCGGTATACTATCACTATTATGAATATCCATCGGTCCATATGGTCAAGAGACATTATGGGATAGTTACTGAGGATTATAAGCTTGTACATTTCTATTATGATGTTGATGAATGGGAGCTTTACGACAGAAAAAAAGACAAACTAGAAATGACAAATGTTTATAATGACGACGCATATCAAAACGTGGTTACCGAGCTAAAAGATCAACTTGCACAGATGCGGATCAAATACAAAGATTCCCCTGAATTGGATCAAGAATATATTGAAAAATATAAAGACTTAAAACGTTGGGATAAATAAGTAATAATTCGCAAATTACATCTCCTAAACTGCACAATTAGATACTATTAAATTAAAATTTTAAGTGAGAACATTCATTTATCTAGGTGTGGTAATGTTATGTTGTGTATGTGTATGTGGATATGGTTTTGAATTGCCGTCCGTCAATATAGAAGCTGACACAATAACAATAAAAGAAATACAATCATTTCAAAAGCAGGCAAAAAATGCAATGGACACTAATGTCAATGAGGCATTGGGGTTAGTTGAAAATGCTTTAGATTTAGCCAATTCTATAGAACATGACTCTCTGGTACAGCGCATAGAAAACAGCAAAGCTTTATACCTGTTATTAGCCGCAAAATATAAAGACGCAAGGACTATTATTGAAAGACTGATACCCTTGTACGAAAAGCAGGATAAAATTTTTCAAGTTGCAGTACAGAAGAACAGACTAGCAAACATCGGTATCAAACTTGAAAATTTTGAGATGGCAGAAGCTAACGCACTTAACGCAATAGATCTTTTAAAACCAAAATACAAGCGACAACTAGGTATCAGCAATACATATTTGGGAGAAGTCTATAGGAATAAAATGGAGTATAAAAAAGCTTTCAAGCATATCCAGGCAGCTATCGAATATCAAGAAAGTCGCGGGAATCATCTATATATTAATATGGCCTTATCAGAACTCGGTCGCCTGCAATGGGATATAGAAGATTACGATGGTTCACGAAGTACTTTCGAAAAAGCAATTGATTTGGATTTTAAAAACGATCAATTTTTGATATTGCCAAACCTCTATTTAGGAAAGATAGACTACAATCAAGGAAATTATTCAACTTCAAAATCATACATCCTAAAAGCACTTTCATTTATTGAGAAAACAGGTAACGCTAGTCATCTTGCTGAAACATACCTTTACCTTGGGAAAATTATGCTACACGAAAAAGACTTTGCGGAAGCCAATCGGTATTCAAAGCTATCAAGAAATCAAGCTCAGTTATTATCAAATATCCGCCAGTTAAATCTAGCGAATATTCTCAGTAGCCAAATTGCATACCAAGAAAATCGGTTCGACGATTGCATAAATTTATCAGAACCAACTTATGCTTATGCAAAAAAAGAAAATGATCTAGAACTAAGTTACCAAGCAGCAGAGTTATTATCCAAGTCGCATTTAAAATTAAACGACCTCAACAAAGCATACAAATTTCAAAGTATTTTTCAAAAAGCAAAAGAGAGTTTCGATGAAAACAAAAATGCCATACACATCAAAGGTTTGACAACTCAATTCAGTTTGGAAAAACAAAAGGCAACTGAATTATTCGAAAAAGAACAATTGATCTTAACACAGAAAAATCAACTACGAGAACTTCTTTTTTTGGGTTTAATTTTGGTTCTAATTTCACTATTTCTTTTTGGGCTACAAAGACAAAAATCACAACTGATAAAGCAACTTGAAGAAAAAAATAACTCTTTACTTGAAGCTGAGATAAAATTAGAAAACCTTAACAAGCAACTATCTGATAAAAATAGTTCTCTCACTTCCTACATAGACAATAAGCTGCAACTCGAAAATTTTACACACATTGCTTCGAACGACCTTAAAGCACCTTTGCGTGAACAAGCAAGTTTTATTCAATTTCTGAAAAACGAAGCAGCTCCAAAATTGTCAGAAAAAGAGCAATTGTATATGGACTACATTAGTCTTGCAAATGAAGATATGCAGTCACTTATTGATGATATGATTGAATATTCGCATCTCAAATCATCTGAACTTTCATTTGCTGAGGCAGATCCACTTCACATAGTCAAAGAAGCAGAATACGTCAATCGAGATATAATAATTAAAGCAAATGCAACAGTAGAAATTGGTGAGATGCCGTCGTCTGTAAAAACAGACAAGTATAAACTTGTGCTTGCATTCCGAAACCTAATTCGAAACAGCCTCTTATATAAAAAGGAAAACACACCACCTACTATTAACATTGGTGGTGAAACAAGAGACAACCAAACAGTATTTTGGGTAAAAGATAATGGAAGAGGTATAGCTCAAACTCACATTGATCAAGTATTTAGCCTGTTCAAACGGCTGACTAATAATAAAGAAGTAAGGGGCAATGGACTTGGTCTGACCATGGTAAAGGAAGTCATAGACAAACACAAAGGCAAAATATGGATTGAATCGGAAATTGATAAAGGTACTACTGTCTATTTCTCAATACCAACATAATTTATTTAATTCTCATTCTACTCTGTCTCAATAGAAATTCATATCATTGAGCAAAATCTTAGATATGTCAGCGAGAGATAAAATTGATTTAGCAGAGATTCAAATGAATATGCAATCTGCAAGCTATGATAATGATGTCGATGTGTGCATCAAAACAAGTAAAGGAGACATTAATTTGACCTTATTTGCCACTAAAGCACCATACACATGTTCTAATTTTCTACAATTAGCCAAAGCTGGTTATTATGATGATTTAAACTTCCATAGAGTCATTCCAGACTTTATGATTCAAGGAGGTTGTCCAGATGGCACTGGTGCAGGTGGTCCTGGTTACAAATTTGGTGACGAATTTCATCCTGACCTTAAACACAACGGTCCAGGTGTTCTTTCCATGGCAAATGCAGGTCCAGGTACAAATGGAAGTCAATTTTTCATTACGCATGTAGAGACTGCTTGGCTAGATGGTAAACATACTGTGTTTGGAAAAGTCAAAAGTCAAGGTGATCAAGATGTTGTCAATGCTATAGAAGGAGGAGATAAGATTAATGCTGTCACTGTATCCTAAGATCTCTTAAGCAGAAGTCAATAGCCTAATCACGCATAGAATTACCTTCAGTCAAATTTTCCAGATTATTTTTGCGTAGAATTCAAGCGCTTAAACAACAGGGAATAATTAAAGAAGAGAGTTACTGAATGGTAATTTGATAAAGAGTTTTCAAACTCAAAATCGTCTATTGCAAAACTTTGAATGACTTGTCCGAAAGGATTAAAGACATCTTCATTGCTTCTGGCATAGCCATAACCTAAACCTGCAGAAAACCGAAAGCTGTTTACAGAAAATAAACCACCTATTGTCATATGATAAATATTCCATGAAAATCTAAATTGTCCCTTATCTCCTTTTTCAGTTAACTCGAAATCTCTGCTCGAATTTATATCTGTCCGCAGACCGCACAACAAAGTAAATGATTTAGAGATTACTCTTTCATATCCGATCGAAGCATTCAATACTTGTTCCGCACCATCCAATAAACGAAACGCTATCTCTGATTCAGGATTATTCAATATGGCATAAGGCTTAATGCCAGTAAAAAACTCAGCACTACCGTATAATTTATCTTGCTGTTCAAAACTAATCACACCGCCTAAACCAAAAGACCAAGGATACTTATAATTCGCTCCTAACCCATCTGCAGTTTCTTCCAATATCGCCACAATGTCGCCATCAGAAAATTGCGGCTCGATAATTTGATACGATCCACTATCAAACAGATGAAAATAAGAAGGTGTTGTTACCGTTAGACCCAATGAATAATTATCCTGAATCCACAATACGCCCAACTTAGAATTCAACGATGGAAAAGAAGCAGTGAATTCGTTAAAGGAATTGTAGTTGAGTTGATTATTGATATTGCTCGTAAAATTTGACGCGCGGCCACTAACCAAAAAGGACTGACTTTGTGATCTCAACGTCAATCCTTGAGTAAAACCAAATTGGAAATTATCTGATACTTTATACGACAATCCAAACCCTAAGTAGTCTTCACTTATTTTATTCTTATAATTGGTTGCTCCAACAAAACTTTGCGACGGTGTATAATTAATGTCAAATTGAGTAGCAAAACCAATATTAAGACTACGCTTGGAAAATAATCCTAAAGAAGATTTAATTTTAGAATTTTGAAAAAATGGAAAATCAACCACTGCCATATTGGGTAAAAGATCAAAGTCTCTAATCTGTAAATTATTGAGTTGTGAAGAGTTTGTGTTTATAATTGAATAATTCGGAGAAAACAAACTCAATGAAAACCCTCCTACTGTGTCTGTCCCAATGGCAGCTGGATTGTACAGCAATGCAGAATTATCTTCTACACCTCCAATAACAGCACCATTTAACAATTGAGCTTTTGTACCGTAATTTAAATTCCAATAATTACCACCTAATTGTGCAACTACTGCATATGATACAAACATTATTATAGAGACACTAACTAATAGTCTTTTCATTATAGGTCTTGCTTCTAAGTGCAATACAGTACTGAGTTACTAAGTTAAGTCTATTTTTAAAATAATAGGAAGTGATTCCAATACCGAACCACTTCCCTATCTAAACTATCGCCGTCTAAACCGAATGGATTGATACCCATCTTTTCCATTCCATATCATATAATCGTCTTTGAAATAGTAGCTGTCTCCAAGTGAAGATCTAAAAACATTGGACTCGTAACGGTCTCTTTCATAAAACTTCCATCCGTTACCTCCTCTTCTCTTGACTTTAAAACCGCTACCATGGCTTTCCAATACTATGTTTCTATTTCCATCAAAACTATACCAAGAACCATAATAGTTATTGTTCAAATTACCTGTACGATAATTGCGATTGTTTTGATTATTTCGGTGACCTAGATTTCTATTTCTGCTATACCTATTGTCATATTGATTCCCATAACGGTTGCGATTATTTGGCCGATAAAAGACTTCATGAGTACGATTTCTTCTATTCTTCCACACTAATTTTGAAGACGAAACAATTTTTATAGTATTGCCATTATTGTCTGAAAAATGATTGTGTCTAACTTGATAAAATCTTCTGGTTTTTCGGAATAGACCTTTCTTACGAACTTCTATACCATCATAGCCATTTCTAATTTCAAGACGTTGGTCATGGTATCTATCTGTCCAGATACCTTCGATTCTATAATAGGAATCACTGCTCGTTGCATATAAAGATGTCCCTGCGAAAAGCATTACTAGGATTAATTTCAAATGTCCCATAGTTAAACATTTTAGGTAAATAATCTTATCAACTTTCTCTCTGCATTAAGAGCGAATGAATCATTTACATTAAGGTTATCGAATCGTTAATTTTTTTTGCAAAGGGCATTCTCACATTTATATTTAGGGAATCTTGAAACTTTCGATGGTCTTTGGCTTTTACTTAAACAGAAAATCGTGCTGTTTGAATAGTCAAATTCCTCCAAAATACTATGCAAACGAAAAGTCTTAGTGCCTTAAATTCATGGACAGTTCAATACTAATCAAATTTCAATAGAAAGGAAATTTTGTCATCTTTGCGCTCGTAACTGAAAAGACAATGCTAAAGCTAAAAGATAAAGACCTCAGTAAGATAATATTGATCGGAGATCGACTATTAGTGAAACCTTCGAAACCTTCCCAACGGACTGACACAGGTCTGTATCTCCCTCAAGGGATGCACAAGAAAGAGGAATTGTATACAGGCTATGTTATGAAAGTTGGACCGGGATACCCTATTCCAGCGATAAATGATGTAGATGAACCATGGAAAGATAAAACTGACGAAGTAAAATTTGTGCCACTGCAACCAAAACCTGGAGACCTTGCAGTTTATTTGCAACAAAACGCATATCCACTAGTATTTAATAATCAAGATTATGTCATTCTTCCTCACTCTGCTGTGTTGATGCTATTGAGAGACGACGACCTTGTTGGGTTATAACATTAGCATACAAGAGTGAAAAAACCAACCATTTACATTGTTCTTTCTTTCCTAGCCATATACGTCATTTGGGGATCTACTTACTTGATGGTCGCTTTCGCTGTAGAAGAGATACCTCCATTCAAAATGGCTGGCATTCGATTTTTATCTGGTAGCATCTTGATCTTTATTATCGTCGCAATTACAAAAGGCTGGAAGCACATTACTAAGAAGCAATACATAAATTCAGCTATTGCCGGAATTCTCTTTTTGGCCATTGGCAATGGAGGCATGAGCTTTGCCCTACAGTATATTGATTCTGGATATTCCTGCTTACTCACCTCTAGCCAGCCTCTTATACTCTTATTGATGTTATGGCTAATTGACAAACAAGCCCCTCCCTCAAAAGCATGGATAGGCGTTCTTTTGGGTATAGTGGGTATGTTCCTACTTGTTAGCGAGCAAGGTTTGATAGAGTCTGACAAACAAGTTTTGGGTACGATAGTTATATTTGGTTGTTTATTATCCTGGGGAATCGGTAGCATTTTTGTAAATCGATCTGACTTACCAAAGTCTTATCTTACCAATACAGGAATCCAAATGTTTATAGGCGGTATATTCTTAATGGTCGTAAGCCGGCTTTTGAATGAAGCTCCAACTGACTGGGCAACAATATCCACACGAGCCTATTTCTCACTCGGTGTGCTTATCATATTCGGAAGTGTTATTGCTTTTACAGCATTCAATTATTTATTAGTAAAAGTATCTCCTGAAAAAGTGGCTACAGCGACTTACATCAATCCGCTTGTTGCTCTAACCTTAGGTTATTATTTTAGAGATGAATTGATAACCAATCAGATTATTTTAGCTGCTGGTATTTTATTAATCGGGGTGTATTTTATCAATACAAATAAACATAAAAATGTACATGCAGAAGTTTAAGCTATTTTCCATTCTTGTTTTGCTTTGTTGCTTTATAACTGCTTGTGACAAAGAAAATATTGATTCCATTTCTGTACAAGAAGTTGATCAGTTGCAACAAAATTTAAATCAAGAATATGTCATCATTGATGTACGGACACCAGAAGAATTTGAAAAAGGCAATGTCTCAGGTGCGCAAAATGTTGATGTCAAATCTGATTCCTTTAAAGAACAAATTGGGACTTATGATCGTGAAAATAAATATATCGTCTATTGTCGATCAGGGAAAAGAAGTGCCAAAGCATACGGCATTATGAAAGAACTAGGCTTTACCAATCTTTTGAATATGGATGGAGGCTATCTCAAATATCAAGATGAGATATTGAAAAAATAATTTGCCCCTACCTTATGGTTAAGCTATGGTGTATTGACCTATGCTTATTCTATTAAAATCAAGACGCAATAGCATCTAAAGTTTGCGTGTTATTCTGAGAAGATTTCAAATCAATTGTCTTAATTTGATTCTTAGGCATTTTAATGGTAAACACAGAACCAGTTCCCTCAACAGAATAAACAGACAATTTAGCTTTTAGAAATTCACACAATTTTTTACATGTTGCCAATCC
>CAYVFU010000103.1:0-6374 GCA_964450495.1 uncultured Saprospiraceae bacterium
TATATACTGAGCAGAATACAAATTATATAAATGTATTTACGCTGCTGCATAAACATCAGATTATCTTTTTAACCACTATGCGAATGAATATTGGTATAGCTAGTGCAATTAACTCTTTTGTATAAAAATATCAAACAAACGTGCCACCATGAAGAACACCCCCATCATTGAGAATAATAGAACCCGTGCAAAACGAACTGGCATCGGAAGCCAAAAATACAGCAAGACCTGCCATCTCATCCGGTGAGGCCATGCGATTGAGTGGCGTATTACCAACCACACCTTTATGAATAGTTTCATTTTGCCACAAAGCTGCGCTTAATTTTGTTTTTACAAATCCAGGGCAGATGACGTTTACTCGAATATTATCTTTGCCCCATTCCACAGCTTGATTTTTACCTAACATTATCAAACCAGCTTTACTGATGTTGTAAGCAGCAAAATTAGGAGATGGGTGCATACCCTCTACAGAACTGATATGAATGATGCTGCCGCTACCTTGTTTTTTCATATGTGGATAACACAAATTACTTAGGGATAATGCCGCAGTCATGTTTATGTCCAAAGTCTTTTGATAAGCAACAGGATCCATGTTCTCGACAGGTCCGAAATATGGATTAGTACCAGCATTGTTAATCAATACATCGACACGACCATATTTTTCTATAGTCTTATTAATTAGGTTTTCCTGGTCTTCTTTTTTTGCAACATGACAAGCAATACCTGTAGCTTCCAAACCATCAGCTTTATATTGTTTTGCTACTTCGTCAACAGCTTCTTGTTTTCGACTGCTGATGACAACACTTGCGCCTGCTTCTGCTATTCCCCGTGCCATTGATTCTCCAATACCTTTTGAAGAGCCAGTAATCACGGCTACTTTGCCAGTCATGTTAAAAAGCTTTTGTATCCGATTATTTTTCATGTGTTTATTTTTTTCGTTTTATAATAAGGCCTTCTTGAGCTACAGAAGCGATAAGAGTACCATTTCTATCATAGTAAGTGCCACGTCCTAGAGTCCTACCTCCAAAACTACTTGGACTATCCAAATCATAAAGAACCCAATCTTTCAAATCAAAGTCTCTGTGAAACCACATTGCATGATCAAGACTGGTCATGAAATATTCTTCAAAACTAAAATTCTTCCTATTTGGCATAATGCCTGTGCTCATGATATTGTAGTCCGAAATAAATGTGAGTAGAATATGCTGTTTTCTCAGATCCTCAGGGATATCACCTTTTATTTTTGTCCAAATCGATCGCTTAGGCTCTGCATTTTGAGGATTGAGAAGATCTGTATGGCTATGTCTTTTCATTTCTATAGGCCATACAAATTTCATTCGATTGTAAATCTCCGGATGACTCTCTTTGTATCTTAGATTATATTCCGCGTCCGTCATTAATTCATCAGGATCAACTGATTCAGGCATCTCAAATTGGTGTTCGAATCCAGTTCTTTTTGTGGAGAATGAAGCAGATAAATTGAAAATGGCATTGTCTCCTTGTTTTGCAACAACTCGGCGTGTGGTGAAAGATCCACCATTTCTTATTTCATCAACTTCATATCTAATTGGCATATCGTCTTTGCCTGCTAGAATAAAGTATCCATGCAGCGAGTGACAGTAACGATCTTCAGGGACTGTGTTGTATGCAGCTTGCAAAGCTTGGGCAAGTGCTTGCCCACCATATACACGTCCCCAGGGAGTTTTGAAACTAGATGCTTCAAAGACGCAGGCTTCTAGTTGATTTACTTCTAGTGTGTTGAGAATATCAGAGACTGTATACATAATGCAAAAGAACAAAAAAGGGTTGATGTACGAGACATCAACCCTGATAAGATAAATTTTACTTGATTTAGGTTAAATTGCTTCTAGGCCTTTTAAGTCTGCCAGTAATTGTTCTGGCGTCTTATAGCCTGGAGCTACTTTTATTTTGTTTAGATTTTCATCTAGATATACCAAAGATGGATAGCCTAATCTACCGTTTAGCATTTCATGTGCCAACATATTAACGCCTCTTCGCCCAGCATTAACCCATTCATACTTTTTGCCTTTAAATGATACTGGCTGTTTTTGCTCAGCATTAAATTTTACGATATGAAAATTATCATTCAAGTATTTGACAACTTCTGGGTCGGTGAATGTCTTTTTATCCATGACTTTACACCATCCACACCAAGAGGTGTACATGTCTATCATGACTTTTTTATCGCCTTTTTTGGCGACTGCCTCTAGATCGTCAATAGAGGTCCATTGAAGACCACCTTCGGTTGATCCTGTATTCTTCTGTGTAGCAGGAATGGATGCTCCAGATTTCAGCGGTTTTGTTGGAATCTTAGTTTCAGTTGTAGCTTTTGAAGCTCCTGCGTCTGCTCCTTCATTTTTACAAGAAACAACCATCAGAGATAAAGCAAATACGACGATTAGAAATTTGAGGTTATGCATGTTAGCAATTTTGTATTTAATTGGTTATAACAATGAAAGTACTATAACGTTGAAGAATTATCAATTAGTTTTCTCTAATTGTATTTAATAATCTAATAATTAAAGGGATTTAGTATGCTTTCAGACGGTTCAGTAAACCATTTTCCGTGTGAATCTCCCATAAATACGTGGTCTTCGAGCCTAATCCCAAATTTTCCAGGGACACAAATCATTGGTTCAATACTAAATGTCATTCCTTGTTCAAGCACTGTTTTTTCGTACTTCACAATATATGGCCATTCATGAATGTTCAATCCAATCCCATGCCCTGTTCTATGAGATGTACCTGGAAGTTGATAATCTGGACCTAAGTTTCTTACTTGAAGGGCTTCTCTGACGGCGCCATCTATGGAAGAACAAGTATATCCCGTAACACAATTTTCGAAAGCTATTTGTTGTATGTCCTTCTCCTTTTGCCATATGTCTTTTACCTCCTCAGATGGCTCTCCAAAAACATAGGTTCTGGTAATGTCTGAAATGTAACTGTGCAATAAGCATCCTGTGTCAATCAAGACGACTTCATTCTTATCTAAAGCTTTTGGTTTTCGGACACCGTGAGGGAATGCGCTATCTGGTCCAAACAATACTATACAAAAATAGGAGCCATCCTTTGCACCACATACTCGATGTGCGTCATCTGCAAATGCGCAAAGATATTCAGCAGTAATGCCTTCGTACAGTATGGCACCGATTGACTTTTGTACCTCTATTGTCATGTCCATTGCAGTCTGCATAATCGCTAATTCTTGAGGTGATTTTTGCATACGACAGCCAGCTGTGATTGGCTTTGCATCTAGCAACTCAAATTCTTTGGCAAGCTGTCCGATTCCATTTGAAATAAAATATGGAGTCGATTCATCTAAGCCAATCCGTTTTTTAGATTTTACTTGAGAATGAACAATGTCTACAAACAAAGCATACGGACTTTCGTGTTCTTCCCAGCAATGGATGTCACCTTTTATTACCATAAAATCTTGAATGGTCCCTTCCTCAAATTTTGGTGCGATGAAATGAAGCTTACCTGTTTGAGTCAATACAGCTCCTACCATCCGTTCACTCTGTCCCCACATCATACCAGTGAAGTAGAACAGGTTAGTGCCAGCATGCAGATAGATAGCATCTATATCGTGCAATTCCATCAATTGACATGCTTTCGATATTCTTTGTGTAAACTCACTTTCTTGTATGGGTTGTACATCGAATGTTAACTCAGATAATCGTTGTAATTCTTTATCTCTTGTGGAATTCCCTACGCCTTGCGTCATAGTTTTGTTATTATTGATTCATGAGTTCAAGAAAAGCCTTGTTTCTAGAGAATTTTTATTCCCTAAACTATTAAGCCCGCCTAATGGCAGGTGAGTCCAAGGTACGACAGTGCTTTACAAATGTAATAGATATGTTGAAAAGAGTATTCTGGTTTGTGTTACTGATGATGTTTATTTTTCCTTTTGCAGGAATGGGACAAGCAGACAATATTAATTGGTCTTCAATACGATTAAGAAAACAAATAACGGAAAAGACACGAGTGGATTTTAGACCTATCATTCGATTCAATAACGATATTTCTAATTATCAAAATTGGTCAATAGATCTTGTCGTAAATCACAAACTATCTGGTGGATGGTATGTACAGTTTGTAGCTAGAACATGGTTTTTACCCAACTCTCCTGAAGGTCAATTTTTATGGCCAGAGATTGGGCATCAATTAAAAACAAAACATTTTTCGATTACAAATAGAATAAGGTATCATTTGTCCTTAGACTTAAATGAAATCAACCCTGCAGATTTTATCAGATTCCAAACAACAATTGTCCCAAATATTAAGTGGAAAGTAAAACCATTTTTATCACTAGAACCATGGTATCAATTAAATGAGGCCGATGCGCTCCGACGCTATCGAATAGAGCCAGGATTTAATGTAAAACTTGGTGACATAAGTAATTTAACGGTTATGTATCGAAGACAAAATACAGTCGGCATTGACCCTACAAATCACCAAAATCATTACGTAATTACCCTCACTTACAACTTGTAGTAGGCTTTAGTATATTTTTCTTCTTTAGTCCAAATATCTTTTATATTAGGTTTAAATAAAGTCATTCTACAGTTCAATGTTATTCTGAATTGTATAGAAAAAAGCCTTACATAAAACCTATCTACAATGAGCAAATCCAACGATTTTAAGCAATTTGATGGTATTCAAGAAGAGCAACTGCCAGTCCCAACGCATAAACTACATGACTGGACACATTTTGCAGGCGTTTATGCTGCTGAGCATGTTGCTGCTACTGAATTTGTCATTGGAGCCACCTTTGTTTCCCTTGGAGCTAAGACAATGGACATTATTCTTGGATTACTGATAGGTAATATTTTAGCGGTTCTTAGCTGGACCTTAATTACAACACCTATAGCCGTAGAAGCAAGACTGAGTTTATACACTTATTTAAATAAAATTGCAGGCGATAGAATGTCCCAATTATACAATTGGGCTAACGTCATCATATTCACTGTCATTTCTGCTGCAATGATTACTGTGTCCGCAACAGCAGTGCGTTTTGCATTTAACATACCAGCACAATTAGACTGGTATCCTACAAATATGTGGTTTGTGTTGATTGTGCTGATAGTGGGAATAGTTGCTGTATTTGTAGCCATTTATGGATTTAATGCTGTTTCAGAATTTTCTGGTGTTTGTGCGCCGTGGTTGTTTGTCATGTTTACGAGTGGTGCCTTGGTATTGATGCCTGCATTGTCTTTAGATGTACTTGGCAAGACGTTACCAAGTGGCTGGGCAGACTTTGTCAATATTGGAAATCAATCTATTTGGACTGGAGTCAATAGCGATGGAGAACCCGGTATTGGTATTTTGGAAGTGATTGGATTTGGATGGGCTGCTAATTCTATTACGCATTTTGGTTTGATTGATATGGCACTACTGCGTTTTGCGAAAAAGAAATCCTATGGATTGGCAACAAGTACTGGTATGTTGTTTGGGCATTATATTGCTTGGATTGCAGCAGGTATTATGGGGGCTGGAGCTGCTGTTATTTTAGGTAAGACCATCGTTGAATTGGATCCGGGAGACGTTGCTTATTATGCATTGGGGTGGTCAGGGTTTGTGATTGTTATTGTTGCAGGTTGGACAACTGCCATCACCAATCTGTATAGAGCAGGTCTTGCTGCGCAAGCAATATTCAGTAATCTCCCTCGCAGATCTACGACCATGACTGTAGGGATTGCAATGATGATTATTGCATGCTTTCCATTTGTCTTCTCTCAGATATTACCGTTGTTGACTTATGCAGGATTGTTGGTTGTGCCAGTAGGTGCTATCGTTTTTGCTGAGCACCAGATTTTTCCGAGAATTGGGTATACGAGATACTGGTCCAAGTTTCAAGATTATGCAAACAGTACACCTGCAGTTGCTTCATGGGGTTTAGGCTTGGTGTTTGGTTTTGGATTAAATTATTTGGATGTAATGTCCTTTTATTATCTGTTTATTCCCACTTGGTTTTTCACTATTGTAATTTATACTGTTATGGCAGGAATGAATGGTGCTAAAGAAGCTTATCCAGAAGAGGAATTGAATGAGAAAAATTACAATAAACAAGTGGTTGATTACCAACTTCAATTGGCGGAAAGAGAAATTTCCTATAAACCTGATACCTCTATGTTTTCTAAAGTATTGAAATTAGTCTCAATGGTTGCACTTGCTATTACTTTATTTCTTGCAGTCAGAGTTTTGTGGGGAAGTGCAGACGAAGCGGCTTATCTGATAAATCGAGATACATTTTACAATATTGGGTTTATTTGTACGGTCATCTATTTTATTACTGCTTACTGGGCGATGAAAAGAGGGAAGGTTGTTTGATGGTTTTGGGTTAGGTTTTAGGT
>CAYVFU010000103.1:6474-15229 GCA_964450495.1 uncultured Saprospiraceae bacterium
TAGGTTTTAGGTTCTAGGTTTTTAGGTTTTAGCTATTAGCTGCTAGTTTTTAGTTATTTGGTTCTAGGCTGCTATTTAAAAGATTTTAGGTACAAGAATTAGATATACAGAGTTACTTAAAAAAATCACAGGGTTTATCATCCATCTGCAAAATTAACTTTCCGCCATTAACGAGATCTTTATGGTAAAACAATGGTTCAGATAATGCTGTCCCATTTAGTGTCGCAGATTTTATGTAGAGATTTTCTGGTGAAGAATTATTGGCTTCAATAATAAATTGTTTACCAGGATAATAATGCTCATCTAAATGAATGGTGATTTTATTAAAAATGGGACTACCTAGATCATAGCTTGGTTCTACAGATGTGCCGCCACGCATTGAGAATAATCCCATTTTCATAATGACAGCTAATGAGCCCATTAAGCCTTGGTCCTCATCACCACTATACCCGTAGTCGGATGAAATTCCGCTATAGACTTTATCTATGACTTTACGACTCCAGTATTGAGTCAACGATGGTTCATTTGCATAATTAAATAAATACGCAGTTTGCATAGAAGGTTGATTTCCATAATTCAAATATCTCCTTCGATTTTTGGCTTGTTCTCCTTTATCGTGACTTTTTGCAGAAGTGAAATCATGTTCTTGAGCCAACTCAAAAGAATTATTTAATTTATCAACAAACGCTTTTTTGCCACCTATTAAATCGATCAAACCTTCTACATCTTGTGGGACAAACCAAGTTGATTGTGCCGCTGTTGCTTCTACCCAGCCATGATCATATCGCAAAATATCTACATCTTCTTCCCAAGTGCCATCTGTATTTTTTACCCACATCCATCCGAGTTCTTCGTTCCAAATATTTCTATAATTCTGTGCTCGCTGATTGTACATTTCGTAATCATCGTTTTTCCCTAGAGCTTTGGCCAGTTGACCTAGAGTCCAGTCTTGATAGGCATTTTCCAAAGTTTGTCCAGAACCATCTTGATGAAAGCCATTTGATTTTTCCTCCAGAGGGTGTGGTATATAGCCTTTGCTTAGATAATGAGCCATTCCACCACCCACATTAGTTTTGTGTTCGTAGCCTGCCTTTGCCATAATGCCATCTAAGGAATGATTTTTCACCAATCCTTCATAGGCTTTGCTTATATCAAAATCTCTAATTCCTTTCATATAAGCGCTGACAATAAATGGGGTAGAAGAAGCTCCTGTCATCACATAGGTGTAATTACCGCCTGACGGGCCACGAGGTATCAAACCGCCATCGTCGTACATCAATAGCATAGAATTCACAAATTCCTCACTTACTTTTGGATACACAAGATGCCATAGTGTATTCAAGGTCCATTGTGCACCCCAGAATGAATCAGAGTTGTAATGATTGAATTTAGGTTTGCCTTCAGCGTCCAAAGGAATTTGTCCAATTCGAGGCGTGTCACCTGTCATATCGCAGTACTTTCCATTGACATCACTTAATATTCTACGGCCTTGTAAGGCATGCCATAAATCGGTATAAAAACGTCTTTGTTCAGTTTCGGTACCTCCTTCTATTTCGATTTTGCTCAGCCAATTATTCCAATCCGTTTGAGCATCTGTTACTGTTTTATCAAAATCCCAATGGTCCAATTCTGTCTGAATGTTTAACCTTGCTTGTTCTGTACTCACATAAGAAATACCAACTTTCATTAACCGTTGGTCGTTTTTGAATGTAGAAAAGCTCACATAAGCACCAGTTTTTTCGCCTTCAATTTCAGTCCCTTCATTAAGCTGTCCATTTTGCCACAGACCGAACTTTTCAAAATCTTTGTCAAATTGTATGACATAATAGATATAGGTAGCCTTAGGTCTGCGTCTGGTTGGAGCCATTACTGCGTAACCTGCTATTTCTCGATCATTAACCTTTTTGGCAAATCCACTTTCTGTATCATTGGGACCTAAAAAGGTAGAAAAATCAACATGAATGTGGCTTTGTTCTGAAGGTGGAAAAGTATAGCGATGAAAACCGACTCTTGTTGTAGATGTCAATTCAGCATCTATGTCATAGTCTTGTAAATAGACTTGATGATACCCAGCTTTTACTGTCTCTCTTTCATGGGAATAACTTGA
Source organism: uncultured Saprospiraceae bacterium (assembly GCA_964450495.1). GTDB lineage: Bacteria > Bacteroidota > Bacteroidia > Chitinophagales > Saprospiraceae > CALFUK01. Next base: position 8,582 of record CAYVFU010000103.1, read on the forward strand.
CCCATAGTTATTTGAACCTAAATGCCCCTTAAATTCTCCTGTTGTTGGCAATACTGGAATAGCCGATAATTGCCAAGCATGGACATGGCTAAAACAACGAATGGTGTCTTGATTATAGCGATACCCTGAATTCCAAGCACCATTGATGATCATGTCAGGACTTAAATTTACCATGCCAAATGGACGAGTCGCGGAGTTAAAGAAAAACCAACGAGAATTTGCAGAGTCGACTAATGGTTCTACTAAATCTACTGGTCTTGGTTTTCTTATCGCAGGTTCATTTATGACTTGTTGCTGGAGATCCTGCTGTTCGATAACTTGTTTTTGACTGGCACAGCTAGCGAGCAACAATACTGTGATCAGGACTAAAGTAAAAGCGTGATTCATTAGCTGCCATTGATGTTTATAGAAGCTTTTGAAGTTAGGAACAATTTTGTGAAATAAGAAATTTGGAAAGAGGTTATATGATCTAGAAGCTAGCTCATATGACTTCATAAAGGCAAGAAAGGTTTGATGCTTACCCTATCGAAATAAAGTCTAGGTCAGCCAATTCATCCGAAAGTCTGTGATCTTGAGAAAAGAAAAGCAACAGTAATGATAGCTTGCAAGTAACAAACTCACAACTACGTATTACTGAAGATAAATCCTAGTCATTCCAGACCCTCAAATTAATACAATACATTTGAAGCTAGCCTCATTAAACAATAAGCATTCTTCTGTCTGTAGACAGATAAAAAAATTAACAATGTACTCGCATCGCAGACTATACTAAGCCGCTTTGTATCTAAAGGTTTTATACTTTCTTAATTGTTTTGACAATTTGAGCAAAGCATTGTCAAATGCATCATGGTGTTGGTCACCTGATGCAGACGCGAAAATTTCTTTTCCTTTCAGTCGAACGTGCAGTTTTACTTTTTTCGTTGGGTGTTTTTGGCCTCGTAAAAAGACTTGGATGGATTGGATGAAATTGTATTTATCAAAATACTTCTTACATCTATTCTGCGCATATTTCTCAAAAGAGTGTTGCGCGTCACTTGAATCTCGGACTATCTTTATATCCATACAAAACAAATTTTAGTTTTATTTGTGATTAATGTACATATAGTTAACCTGGTAATCAAGAAATAGTCAAACAATTATCTGATTATTTCCATTTCGCGAATGTTTATCCTTATTTAATCGTTATTCTTCTAATAAATAAAATCAGTCATTAAGAATTGTATAATTTGTTGACAAATACATTTTCCATATGAAAGGCTCCATTTTCTTTCGAATGATTATCATATTGGCAATCTATTTTGGATTGACCTATTTTGGTGGAGATATAGGTCGAAAAATTATGTATCCGATCCGCTTATTTGTTACGTTTCTGCACGAATTTGGTCATGCACTCGGAGCAGTGATTACTGGAGGTTGGGTGGAAGAAGTCCAAATTAACAAAGATGGTAGTGGCTGGACTCGAACGGCAAACGGCAATAGGCCTATTACCATTATGGGTGGTTATCTCGGTAGTGCAATTTTTGGCAATTTATTGTTCTACATTGGGGCGCGTGCTAAACGGTTGATTAAGCCTATGCTTTATGTTTTGGTATTTGCTATGTTGGTGACAGCATTTTATTGGTTTAACTCTTTGTTCACTACAGGCGTTTTGGTTGGTTTTTCAGCCTTTTTATTATTGATTGCGTTGAAGACAGATTTTGGCAGAGAAGTACTCATGTTTTTAGGTCTTGCAAGTGTCCTATATATCATTCAGGATTTTAATGTAGGCCCTAAATCTGATCTGAAAGCGTATGAAGAGGTGATGGTGTTTATTCCAGCAACAGTATGGATGTACATTTGGCTGGCCGTAGCGATCCTTCTTTTTCTTTTCAATTTGCGTATCTTATTTACAGGCAAAAGTGACACAGAGATTGCATGAATGGGGATCGATTTTTAACAGACATTAGAAAGCAATTTACATACTATAAAACATTAGGCGATAAAGCTTTGGAACAGGTGTCTGATGATGAATTTTACTTTCGAGAGAGTGAAGAACTCAACAGTATTGCAATTATTGTAAAACATATTTGCGGAAATCTACTATCTCGTTTTACACAATTCAGAACAACTGATGGAGAAAAGCCTTGGCGTCATAGAGACACAGAATTCATTTTGGAATCTACCGTAAGGGCTGATATGATGCAGATTTGGGAAAAGGCTTGGGCAGTATTATTTACTGAATTGGAATCTCTAACAGCAACTGATATGGATAACACCATTACTGTAAGGACACAGCCTCACAATATTTCGACAGCATTGATACGATCTTTGGCTCATATTTCTAATCATATTGGACAAATTGTATTGCTTGCAAAAGCATTCCGAAAAGAATATTGGAATAGTCTATCCATACCCAAAAATCAATCTGAATCTTTTAATGTGAAAGCAACAAACTCTAGTAAGCCAGACCATTATACGGATCATTTATTGTCAAAATGATTTTTTGTTGTTGACATTATTACGCAAGACTTTAACGATACATAATTAGGCCAAGTCATCCTTTTCATCAGTATAAAGCACTATCTATGTAATTCGAAATCATAGCTGTGCAAGTAGAACAGATATATAAGGACAGACGCAATACATTCAAAACTGAAGCTGATGTTTTAGCTCAGTCTGAGAAGCGACTCTCTTTGTTTAGACTCATTTTCTTTATAGTACTCGTGGCGGTAATCATTTTACTTTTTCAATTACATTGGATTGCGGGAGTACTTAGTATTTATGTCGCTTTTTTTCTGTTTAGACTCATTGTCAAGAAACATGAGCAAACGGTCTATGCACATAAAATAGCTGATACATTACAGGTGATCAATAGTCATGAATTAGAAGTGCTTCAAAACGAATTTTCCCAGCATGATGACGGCCTCGAGTTTCAGGACATTACACATCGCTACACTTCTGATCTGGATGTTTTTGGTGAAGGCAGCTTATTTCAATATGTCACTCGTTGCCAGTCCTATTTTGGAAAATCAAAGCTTGCCTTTCTTTTTCAAGGAAAGCATGCTGTTGAAGAGATTGAAGCTAATCAACAAGCGATCAAAGAGTTGGAACCAATGTTGGAATGGCGGCAACAATTTCAAGCCATTAGTCGCGTTGGAATGCAAGGTGACCAAATAGATAGCTCCTTTGTAGACTGGTTGCAAAAGGATGCTGACATAACATTCAAGCCTATATACTTTTTGCTATTCCCTGCAATTACGATTGCGCTTTTAGTTGTATTCATAAAGTTTCTTCCTTGGATGAGCTATCTGTTGGCATTTGTGCCTGCTGGTATTTTTGCTATGAGGAATGCCGAAAAAATTAATGAATTTGAATCTGGTTCTTCAAAACATGCGAATGCCCTAAAAGCTTATTCAACAGCATTTGAATGGATACAAGACAAAGACTTTATGAGTCAAAAAAATATTCAATTGAAGAGTATGCTGATTCAAGATAGGGTAGGTGCGTCATCAAAAATCAAAAAGCTATCCTTTATTTTGCATCAATTGGATATGCGGTACAACTTTTTTGGACTGGTTATAAATGTGTTGTTTCCATGGGATTATTATTATTCGTATCAATTACAATCTTGGAAAGATGAACATAAAATTAGTGGCAAAGTATGGTTTCAAACTCTTGGTGAATTTGAAGCTTTGTCATCTTTGGCTGCACTTGCCTATAATAATCCTGAATGGGCATATCCAACTTTTTCAGAAAATAACATGTTTAGCGCAACTGAGATTGGGCATCCATTAATTCATAGAAATAAGCGTGTTAGAAATGATTTTCACTCAGCTACACAAAATCACATTAAGATTGTAACTGGGTCAAACATGGGTGGTAAAAGTACATTCCTCAGAACAATAGGATTGAATATCATATTGGCTAATTGTGGTTCTAAAGTCTGTGCCAATAACCTAACATTACCTCATCTCAATGTGTATACGAGTATGCGGACATTGGATGCGTTGAATGAAAACACATCTTCGTTTTATGCAGAGCTCAAACGGCTAAAGACTGTCTTGGACGCTGTAGATGAATCGGATAATGTGTATTTTTTATTGGATGAGATTTTGAAAGGGACAAATTCTAATGACAGGCATACTGGAGCAAAAGCATTAATCAAAGGTTTGCTGAAGAAAAATGGAGCTGGACTTATCTCTACACACGATCTGGAATTGGGCAATCTTGCTAGTGAACATCCTGATCAGCTTGAAAATGTTTGTTTTGAAGTAGATATTAAGGAAGATCAGCTGTTTTTTGACTACAAATTGAAAAAAGGTGTCTCTAAAAGCTTCAATGCGACACACTTAATGAGGAGTATGGGTATTGAAGTTTAATACTTTTCAGGAATTAGTTTAATTTTGCCCCAACAAGATTATATTCTTATGAAGATATATACGCTTATGTTAGCAATTGTAATTATGTCTTGCACCTCTAAACCAGATAGACCTGCTGCCATACTTACTCCAGATAGAATTGCAGCTGCAAATTCTGCTGAGCAAGCAAATGCAGCTGTGCTGTCAACAGCTGGTGCAGTGCAGCATTACTATTGTGCAAATAACTGCCCAGGTAGTGGTGGCGATGCTGCAGGCACTTGTCCAGTATGCGGCAGTGAATACTCCCACAACCAAGCTTGGCATGATATGCAACAAAACAATGTGACGACCACTACTACAACTAGTGATGGTTCTGGACCTTCAGTAGGCATTACACCTCCTGTACAAGCGCCAACAGAACCTCCACAAAATGCCGCTGGTGTTTGGCATTATACCTGTCCAAACGGACATGCTGGTGGTAGTGGAAGTGCAACACCATGTTCAGAATGTGGGACAACATTGGTTCACAATTCTGATTATCATAACTAGAAGTTTAATTTGATATCCTGAGCGATTTAGGATAAATAAACGAATTCAGGTGTAATGAAAAGCTCCACTATTACATATATTGCGGCTTTAAATAGATTAAGACCTATTTGATTAAGATTAATGGCTAACGATAAATTACCTCAAGCACACATTTATTATACAATCAACCCAATTAAGTGGTTTAGATTGTTGCGTGAGAATGGAGTAAGTAAATCAAAGGTGTTTGAAGCAGTAAAAATCAGCTTCTTTTCGATAATATCCTACCCGATGCAATTGCTGGACAGAGCGTTGGTTTTACACAAATCTAAAAGCTTAAAGCAAGATGATGCACCTGTTTTTATAATAGGACATTGGAGAAGTGGAACGACATATTTACATTATCTAATGGCAAAGGATGACTATTTTGGGTATTTGTCTCTATACCAAGCATTTTTACCAAACATCACAACCATAGGCGGAAAGTTATTTAGACAATTGTTTAAGCCATTAGTACCTGGTAAGCGACCTCAAGACAATATCGAAGTCGATATAGATGTGCCTGCTGAGGAAGAAAATGCGATTTCAACATTTGCATTTGAAAGCGCAAGCCACAGTTTCTGGTTTCCGAAAAACGAAAAGTATTTTAAAAAATACGCGCTTTTTGAAGATGCTACAAAAAAAGATATCAATAATTGGCAGAAGGCATATAAGCGCTTAATGACTAAAGTAGCAATTGCTTTTCCTGGTAAAAAACCACTTATAAAAAACCCGCATAACTCAGGTCGTGTAACTCAATTATTGAAGTTGTATCCGAATGCAAAATTCATTCACATCTACAGAAACCCATTAAAGGTATTGCCATCAACATATTTGATGTACGATAAAGTAGTCACGACACAGTTTCTTCAAGACTTTACAGAAGAGGAACTACACGATAAGATTTTTTATTATTATACCTCTTCGATGACAAATCTACTTAAGGACATTAAGAAAATTCCTAAGCAGAATTTGTATCACTTGAAATTTGAAGACTTTGAGATAAACCCATTGTCAGAATTGGAAGCTGTTTATAAGCAATTTGGTTTTAATCACTTTGATGACGTATTGCCAGTATTTGAGGAATACGTCAATTCAAAAAAATCGTACAAGAAGAACAGCCACAGAGAATCCCCAATATCCACAGAACGCATATTAGAGGAATGTGCATTCGTATTTGATGAGCTCGACTATCCCATGCCGAAAACGCAAACGATACCTAATACTAAATTGGCGAAGGCGAGGTAGGGATTAATACAGCCAGACTGTGTCATGGTTTTGTGTTTAGCTTTTAAGGCTGGTGAAGCGTATGGAACGACGAGGCGTTGAGCATTCGCAGGGTGCAGCAAGGAAGGAGGATAAACCGCTTTATTTTTCAATTGATTTTTATCCTCCTGCGCAGCCGAGTGAGTTGAGCAGTCTGCCAAATAATTAGTAGTGGAAGGCTGTATGTAGTGTATGGCGTTAGCGAACCGTAACGCAGCTTTAGCATGACTGACCGATCTCGAAGAGTGGCGACGATAGTCGACAAGGGAAGGAACGCGTTAGCGGTGGGATGGCTTCCAGCATACTCTGCAGACAGACTGGGAACTACTGTGAGGAGCTGACCGCAGTCGTCATATATCATGACAAAGGTGCTGACGTAGGAAGCTCCTGTGAGCCAACGAATTGCTCTGGCAGGATATATGATGCAAGGGAACCCGACGAACGCCGCTTCACTGCTTTCGCGGGTGGCCTTTGATCCGTG
>CAYVFU010000104.1:0-14971 GCA_964450495.1 uncultured Saprospiraceae bacterium
GATCGGTCGTTTACAGACCAGAGGGTTGAGATTACGGATTTAGCACCGGCATAAATCAATTCTCTACCTAGACTTATAATGCCGTCATTCTCTATAAGTTTTCCTGCGCCTGTATTACAAGCGCTTAGAACGACCATGTCATTATTGATTTCTGTTTCTCTGATATCCTTCATTGTGTACACTTCGTTTGACTCACATGCTAGCAATAAATAGTGTAAGTCATAATGATGATCAGAAACAAATGTATGACCTGAGAAGTGGGTTATTTTATTGTTTTTTAATGAAAAATGGAATTCTTCATTACTAAGAGGTTTTTGCTCTGTATTAAGAATCGATGCAATGTTGATGTTTTCTTGATTAGCATATTGAAGAGCTGTTAAATTAGAGAATATTGGTTGTTGGCTTAGGCATCCGTCATTGGCATAGTCTGCATAATTAAATAGACCGATGCTATTCATGGTTTTATTTTTTGGTAAGCTAGAATTGTGGTAGGCACTAAACTGTTGGTTTATCGTTATAGGATGTTTATTTACATCATAATTAAAGAGTATGTCAAATGGCAATAGAGCCAACTCTCTTTCTGTAATAAGAGTTATTGTGTGAGCTTCAATAGCTAGAGGTGAGACCAAAATGGATACAAGCTTTTTTCTTGTTTGTTCAATATCTTCCTTGTTGTAAATTGAATTAAGAAACTTGACGACAAGTGTCTTGGCAGTTTGGTAATTGCCAAGCGCAATTGTCTTTTCAATTTTATTATTCTTTAGTATAAATGCATATAAACTATCTCCAATTATGCTGTAGTTAATTATATCGTCTTGATTTGTGAAATTACCATATTTCATATCCTTTATAAAATGAGTGTCAATACCTGTTGATTCAATATGTTTCATTAGGTCTAGGTTTAAGATCGCGTCTTGGCCATACTGATTGTAGTAAATTTCTTTTTTTAGAGAGTATGCATCTTTTTGAATGTCTTTGATCAAATATTTTGTATCCCATTCACTACCTGTGGAAATTAATTTGGATAATAGTTGATGACAATGGTCAATAAATGTAATGGCATTTGCTAAATCATTGTTGCTGGTTTGTTTTTGAAATTTTTGATAGTAGTTAAATGCCAATTGGTACAAGTATTCTACTAAACAAATTGGATCACTGATTTGAGTTAAATTTTTAGCTAATGTATTTTCAACTGATTCTGAAAGCCCAGAAGCCATGTTAATGTGAGAAAATAATATTTCTATGGCAAAATCATATTCTCCTTTTGCAGATAAGACCTTTGCCTTAACCAGATGTGAATAGGGGGCATATTCTCCATTAAAGTGATTCAAAGAATAAAAACGTTTAGATTTATCGGCCCAATTATTCGCTTGTTCTACATTGCCATTCTTTAAATGTAAAAGTGCCAGTTCTTCAGTGGTGTGGCCTAGGTGTTCCAAATTTCCTTTGTGTTTTATATCCTCATAGTGGTTTGTCATTATTGTAATTGCTTCTATATATCTTTGGTCATTTGCTAAGATCCTTACTTTTTCAAAGTTTATATATCCGGATATATCATTTACATCCACAGGATGTATGTCATCTGTTGATTGTAAAAAAATGTGAAGGCTATCAAGGATGTTCAGTCCCTTTAATTCAAATTTTTCATAAGGAATATTTACATAATAACTACCTAGATAAAATTGCGTATAGGCTTTTTGAGTGTTATCTAGGCTGTTGTAAATTGAATCATTTGAATTGATGAAATCACTAAGCTTATTTGATGCATCAAAAAAATGACCCATTCTATAGTCAAGTTGGGCTAAGTCTACATGTGCTTCTCTGTAATAATATGCTGAATAAGGATTGTTGTCAAATGGTGTAGATAGAATTTTATTGAGATATAGCCTTGTACTATCTATTTTATTGAGTGCAGTATAATGTTTTGAAATTTCATGAAGTAAATACAAACTTCGATAATCAAATCTTTCTATTCTATCCCAGTCTTTTAGAATAAACTTTAGTAATTGAATGTTTTCTTCTTTGCTTAAAGAATCGCATTCAGAGTTATAAATATAAAAGTTGCAAAAGCTAGTATAATCTGGTTCTGATAATTTCAACTCCTTCAAACAAGAACATACAGTTTCTTTTTGTTTTCTACATTGCCTAACATCATGAGGAATATTCGATAAAGCTTGAATAGAAAGACAACAAAGAAACAAAGTCATTATTTGCACCAATCGGCAAAACAAAATGATTATTTAAGTTTGATTAATTGTACATGCTTATTTACATTGATACATTCATGAGAACCAATTGAATCAATAAATCTCGGTGGCATCATTGGGGGAGAAGGAGGATTTGGTCTTGGAGGTTTCACAAGAATTGAAATTATATCTCTGTTTTTTATGACAGTTTCATACTGAAATTTCTTTTTTGAGAATTTCCGCCACAGTCTTAAAGCTTTATAGACATCTTTTGGTTTTGTTTGTTTGTTTAGCTCAAAAATGATTATGGAGTTTTTCTTTTTCATGATGTAAATGTTTTATAAATCTAATAAATCGATTTTCTATTTGATAGTTTATTACGCTTTAAATTAATAATTCTTTATGAGAATTAGTACTTATATGTAGGTTGTTGCGAATAAGTAACCCCGTCAGAAGATTTTCTATTTGTATTTTTATCCAAATCTGCTTGCTTTCATAGATCAAACATCCAAAGGTTTTTAATATTGATTTTTGGAAGAACTGATGATTCTAATCAATTAAGTGAGAAAATTGCGTATATTAAAAAGTATAGCTTCCTTCTATGAATATTGTAAAGACGGTGTTTTTAGTATTCATTATTCTATGTTGTAATAAGAACATAGCCCAGATAAATATAGATTCACTTGAAAGAATTTTGGAAAAGGAGTCTGTAGATTCTGTCCGTTTTAAAGCATTGGATAAATTGGCAGGGCACTATGCTTATCATGGCAAAGATGAAGCAAGACCTTACATTAGCCAAATCAAGCAACTTGCATTGAAATACAGCAATGATGACTATTTAAAGGATGCTTATCGTCTTTCAGGTAATTTAGCCGAACGGCAGAATAAAGCGGATTCAGCTCGTTATTACTATGTAAATCAGTTGAAATTGGCTAATGGCGACTCTGCTGAAATTGGGTCAATCTTTTATTCTTATTCTGGATCGTTCTATAGAGAAAGTCAATATGACAGCTTACTCATTTATGGCAATCGAGCATTAAACTTACTCGAAAGATATGATCCACATAACCATCATGATCTTGCAAAGACATGTAACTTATTAGGCATAGGGTATGAACTGACACAGCAGTATAAATTGTCAATAGAATTTTACCAGAAGGCCCTAAATATAAAAAGGAATCTTGGCGATAAGCGATCTGAAATAAATACACTGTCAAACTTAAGTGGCGTGTATTCTATATTGGGTAATGAAGAGCAAAGTTTTTATTACAATGCGGAGATGCTGAAGCTTGCTGAAGAAATAAATGATCTAAGTGCCATTGCTACTGCTAACCACACGCTTGGAGTAAAATATAAAAACAAAGGAGAATTTGAAAAAGCAAAATATCATTTAGAAAAAGCGAAGGAATTAAGACTTAGGGAAGGGTATACACATGGTGCGTGTTACACACTTTATGTTTTGGGTAATCTATATCGTGATAAAAGTGAACCAAATGAAGCTTTGAAGCAATATGATACTGCGCTAAAAGTATGTCAAGATGGAAATGTCATTAGAACAATAGGGAATATTCATACAAATAGAAGTCGAGTTTTTACACAATTAGGAAAATATAAAGAAGCCATTGCCGCAGCAGATCTTGCAAAGATTTTTGCAGACAAAGTCAATACAAATGAGAATATAATGAGTGCTTATCAGGCTTCCTCGGAAGCATATGAAAAGCTCGAAAACTATAAAAATGCATACTATGATTACAAGAAATATGATGTACTAAGAGACAGTAGTGAACAGTTGAAATACGATAGTGAAGTTCAGAGTCTACAAATTCAATTTGAATCTATAGAAAAGCAATCTGTAATTGATAGCCAACATATTGAAATACTCAAAAAGACAAGTCAACGAAACAGATACCTATTTGGTTTTGTCTCTATTTGTATACTGTCTACTTTTTTGATGTATAGAAATCGATACAAAGAAAAACTACACCGCGAGAAAGTGATTAATCTCGAGCAAAAACAAAAATTATTAGCCGTTGACTATATGTTGCAAGGACAAGAAGAAGAACGTAAGCGGATTGCGCGCGATCTACATGATGGATTAGGAGGGATTTTAGCTTCTGCAAGACTCCAGATGCGAAATGTAGAAAAAGAAATTGATAAATTATCTGAATTGGCATTATTCACAAAAGCTGAAAAATTAATTGACAATGCCTGTAGTGAAGTTAGACGAATAGCGCATGATATGATGCCTGATGCTCTTGTAAACTTAGGGTTTAGAGATGCGATAGAAGACTTAATTAGCCAAGTTTCTATTGATGAAAGTCTTTCTATAGAATCTTATTTTTCTCATGATCAATTTAGTCTGAACGAAAGCCAATCTGTCATTATGTACCGGATAATCCAGGAGATAATATCGAATGCTTTAAAGCATGCCCAAGCTGATCGCTTAGAAGTTGAAGTAATCGAAACGGAAAAGGGTTATTACTTTACAATTAAAGATAATGGGGTAGGATTCAATGTGTCTCTTAATGCTCAAGATGGAATTGGTCTAAAAAATATCAAAAACAGAATCCAATACCTAAATGGTAAATTAGAAATCCTCTCTGCTCCAGATAGTGGAACCACTTTTGAAATGAGTATTCCTAAATAATTTCTAGAATGAGATTGTGGGTTTTCCAGATACTATTGACTATAAAATTTTTACAACTGATAGGTAACTTTGTATAGAAAATAAACACTTATAAGAAAGAAGCCTTCACATGAATAAGCAGAATAGGTTATTGATCACCTCTCGTGAACAAGAAGTGTTGCAATTGATTTCTCTTGAATATACCTTGAAAGAAATTGCAGCACTCCTATTCATCAGTCCGTATACTGTTATAGATCATAGAAATAGTCTGTGTCGTAAACTCGGCGCTAAGAAGATCGCTGGCTTGATTAGAAAGGGATTTGAAATGGGGGTCCTTCAAATTTCGACATCTCAACATGTGAGTAGCTAAGTAGAATCTCATATAATTGATATTTGGTCATTGATTGCGGTGATGTGCAGCAAGTTTTGGTTAACCTAACTTTGACTGACAATAATAGCAATGTGACCACTTGCGAAACTTATGTCACTGTTTTTGATGAATTTGGTTATTGTTGTCCTGACTCGTTATTGGTTTCTAACAACCCTTTTAATAGTGGTGTCTATGCTGCTGCTCAGTACTTTGTTGCTTCTGGTAAACCTATTCTTACTCCAGAAAGTGTTCGCTTTGAAGCACTTGACTCGCTCGTAATGCGGTTTGGATTCGAAGTGCAACAGGGTGCTGTTTTCGAAACAATAAGGCGAGGATGCAGATAATTTTACACCCGCATAAAACTAAGAAGTAAAAAAATCAATCTCTATGAAACCTGCTCATATATAATGCGCAGGTTTTTTTATTCAAATGGCAGTCTTTCAAAGCATAGATGCAAAGATTCATCACTGTGACAATAGGAGCTATTCCACTGGCTTAATTACATAAATTAAGTATCCACATTGCTCATCTCTGAATGATGGATAAAATTTAAATTCTTTGGACTTTCTTAAAGCAAGAGAAGTCAAACTAGTCTTGAATAGAGTTGTTAGTTTTTTATTGATTACGGAGTCAATAACTTTACCTTTCCCATCAACACAAACATCAATGACTACTTTTCCAGCTTTATCAGAAACTATGAATAAGTCTGGATTTGAATCTACTTTTCTTTCACCTAGACCATTGCCTATGACTATAGATAACTCTTCATCAATTTCAACCTCTTGAATAGCATCACGATCAGGTTCTTCAATGACTAGGGGTTTCTCAGCTTTTTTATCTTCGGAGTCCTCTTTGGTTTCAACTTCTTTGTCATCGATAACTTCCGTTTCTTCATCATTCTCTTTTTCTTCAGTTTGTTGTATCGCTCTCATTTCTTCTATTTCAGCAAGAATGGCACAATGTTCTTCAAGTAATGCTCTCGCTCTTCTGTCTCCCAATTTTGCAGCGCGTGACCACAGTTCGCAAGCCTCACTTTTATCTTTTTGCGTAAAGTGGATATAGCCTTTAACTAAGTACAATTCAGAATCATATGGATCTAATTCAATCGCGGTTGTGACATAGTTCATGGCTGCCTTCTGATTGCCTAATTGCTGCTCTGTTTGACCCATTAATTTTATGACATCTTTAGTCACACCTTGAAGAGCAATAAATTCCATGACATCAGCTTTTGTGCCTTTGTATGCACCTAATTCATACTTGGCTTTTCCTCTCATCAATAGTGCTGGAGCAAAATCATCTTGGCCATTAAGAATCTGATTGTACATTCGTACAGCTTCATCATATCGTTCTGTTTCGTACAGGACCTGTGCCTTCTGGAACAATACTGTTACATTATCTTCTAGTGATTGTGCCACACTTGATACAGTAAAAAAGCAGAAGATGGCAGATATATAGGTAAACGCTTTCATATCGCTTGTTTATAGATTATGACGTTTTAATTAAGTACTTGGTTTCCAGAATACAGAAATATGGTATTAATGATTCGTTAAAACCAAGATGAATCATATGGTAAAAATACATATATCATGCCAGTTAAGGTTGGTCATAATAATCAGAAAATGGCAATGAAGTGATTTTTTACTCTACAGCTTGGTCCATCGTCTCCTGTTTTATTCCAACAATTCCAAAAATTGCTAGTAATAAGCTTAAGCAGATGAGTCCCCATTCACCAAGTGTTGGGATTTCCGTGACTTCTTCAGGTACTGCTGGACAATTTATTGTAAAACTGAAGTCACCGCTGTCAAATTCATTTGTACCAGATACAAATATGAAATATGATTTTGCTGGTTCTGTGTCAAATACTAGTGATACGTCTCGGTCACAGGATTGCTGGGAACTAGGATCAAATGCCACACCTGAATCCAAACAACCTTCCATAGTTGAAATAGTACCACTAAAACCAAAAGGTCTGATAAAACGAGATTCACCTGTAAAGTCGAACTCTATTCGCTCTATTGCTGAATCAGAGTTTGAACTAAAACAAATTTCAATAAAGTATGGAACACTTTCATCAATTGCGGATGGATTATCCGTAGTGTTTTGCCATCTAATATTTATTTCCTGATTAGCGATACCAAATCCTACTTGGGTGAAACCTGAATAATTAGAATTTGTACTTAATAAGCGCAATGGAGTATCATAACTCACATTAACACTTAGTTCTATTAAATCCTCAATGTTCTCTGCAAAGATTGGTATGCAAAATGTATCGAGGGAAGTCGATATACAAGGTATAGATAAACTAGGAATAGTACTGGACTGACAAGTGTTGATGGAGTTTGCTTGAGTTAGTGCAGTTTTTTGTTCTACACAAATGAAATTGCTATCAACAACTTCATGCAGAGAAACAGTGGGTATAAAGCCAAGTTCTGAAAAAATCAATTCTAAGCTGTCTCCTGTAGATTCATAGGCATACCATACACCATTCGTTGAAAGAGATTCAGGAATGCAGTCGACTTGTAGTTCATTTGGACGGGCATTAAATATACTACCATCTGTTTGTTCTCCACAAGTCACCAATTGTGCACTTTGTACAAAGTCATTATCAGGGATAGGCTCGCAGTCCACGGATATTGTAAATTCACCCGGATCTTCTGTGGAATGTGAAGACACAAGTAAATAGTAAACACTATCTCTTTCAGCTCTAAACGTCAAGCTATAGATTCTTGAAAATTGATTAAAAGAAAGAAAAGTTATTTGTGCACAGTCCTGATCTTCGCAATTTCTATTATAAAGACTAGCGTATGGAACGACATCTGTTGATTCAATAGTTAGAGTTGTAAGCTGATTGTCACCAGTAAATGAATACCAGATCACTGGAGCATCTGCAAATCCAGTAAAGCATGGAGTAATAATTTCATCTGAAGCTTGCAAGCCTATCGTGCTGCCTATCATGTGTACTCCGCAGTTTAAAGGTGCGGCAGTGTCGCAAGCTATGTTTGTAGGTGCGTCAGAACACTGCAAAGTAAGGTTAAGCGTAGGTACCCAAAAGTCCCTTCTAGAGTAAATTCTTAAATAATAAATTAGTCCTTCTTCAGCAAAAAATCCTTGATTTATGACATTTCCTTCATATTCAAATTGATTCAAACAATTGTATTTATTGGTACAGTCTTGTGTGTAGATTTCAATTACAGCATTAGCGTCAAATAAACTATCAAGGCTTAGGGTTTTAATTTGATTATCGCCAATAATTTGATACCAGATATCTCCAGACCTAGTTGTTTGACAATCTGAATAAAGAGGAGTATAAGTACTATTGAGAAGGTTTACAGAAACCGTTTCATTACAGTCTATATTAATGGCCTGCTCGCAAAAATCGTTTACCGCGGGACTTAGACAGTTATAGAGAAAGGAAAAATTTCCAGGTTCACTGGTAGTGATTTTTATTAAATAGTCTTGTCCGCTTTCTGCAAAAAAGGAATTTGATGGTGTGAATTCATTTAAATTAAAATCAACCAAACAATTAATAAAATAATTATCACAATCTCCTTCGTAAATGCTTATGAGCAATCCAAATGCTTCGCTGCTTATGTATTCAAATGAGTGAAAGAGATCGTCTCCTGTTATTGTATACCAAACATCATTTTCACCATTGAAATCACATCCTGTAAATACCGGGTCAGCTGTTGCAGTAGTTGTATTGCCAGAAACCAACTCTCCACAGTTTAATGCTGAAGCATCAGTACATTGGTCATTTACAGATGGCTCTAGACAAGAAGTAGTGAATAAAATATTATTACCAAAATCAGCTGTAGCTGACGTACTTAAATAGTAGGTGACTCCAGCCTCAGCAAAGAATACATATGACTCCTCATCATCATTTAGCCTAAAGTCATATAAACAATCTAATCCAGATGTACAATCTCCAGTGAAAATTCGATGAAATTGGTTACCAAACGAAAAGTATAATAGATCTATTTGATAATAATTATTATTGCCTTCGATTGTATACCAAATATCTTTTTCGTTGTTTAGGCAATTAGTATTGTCCAAGATGGAAAAAGTAGAAAATTGAATGTCTTGTATAATGGTGTCTTGGCATCCAAGTTGGATTGCGTCATAACATGTATTGTTTGTAATTGGTTCGCCGCAACTATGATTAAGGATAAATTCTCCTATATTCATTTGGCCTCTTTCAAATAGCCTGATGTAATACCTTACTCCATCTTGGAAAATAAATGTATTTGTTGTTTGAGAAGCGTCAATTCTTAGATATTGTTGACAATCTAAAGGATCATTCGAGCAAGATTCTTCATAAAATTGCATGAAAAATTCATTTAAAATATTGTTAGCCGTAAACGAATGTACCTGACCATCTCCTATAAGCGTATACCACAAGTCATTACTGTATTCTTGAAAACAACCTAATTCTCCGCTTGAAGTTGCTGTCATTAAATTACCTAGTATCAATGAATCACATGTTATTTCCTCTGCGTTTATACATAGATCATTTACGCTAGGAGGAAAACAGTCAAATCTCAGTGTACCTCTTTGAGAATTAGAACTATCCTCAGCAAACCTAATTAAATAATTTACGCCTTGAGTTGTCAAAAAGGAACGACTTTTATTGGTGGCATTTAAGAAGAAATGGGAGCCGTTACAATTGTCAATATTGGAACAATCACCTTCGTAAAATACAAGTTTAGTGCTTTGAAATGATTGTGCATCTATTTCAAAACTTAAGAACTCTCCTGTTCCAGTAAAACTAAACCATACGTCTTTGTTATTGTCAATAGTACAAGCACCAAATTCGTTTGTAGGATTAGCGTTATTCAATTCAATTAAATATTCTTCACCGCAAACAATAGCTGTTGGAGTGTCACAAAAATCATTTGAGGGAGGGTCAAAACAATTAACTTCAATAATGACTTCAGGTTCACTAATAATTCCGGAGCTAACAAGGACATAATAATTTGTGCCAACTTCTGTGTCTACAGTGAGTGATCTTGAGAAGGAACCTATATTTGAATCCAAACATATTGTATTGCTACAATCATCTTCATAAAGGAAGATAGTTGGATTGATTTCTGTTTGAGATGAATTCAATTCCCATATTGCCCCGTCTCCGGTGAAAGTATACCATAATCCTTTTGGACCATTATGTATAATTACATTACCGCATATTTGACGGTCAGAATCTATGGTAGCATTACTTAAATCAATGTTTATCGTTTCGCCGCAACTAAATTCAATCGCATCAAGACAAGTATCATTTTGTGGAAAAAACGGCATTATAATATCCGATTCTGGATTTTCACAGCTATAATCATAATGAAACGTAGACTCTCTATTTCCTTTTATAACTCTAATCAAATACTCTACATCATTTTCTGACACGAAAAATTTTCTATTAAAATCTTCATTTGTAGAAAACAAAGGTACAGGACAGGCATCAAATCGCTGAGAACAAGTTGATTCAAAAACATCAATATAAAAACTTAGTTCAGATTCTAGGTTCGTAAATATATGTGCACTTCCATCTCCTGTAAGTGAATACCAAACATCTTGTTGAGTTTCAAATAAACAATCACTACGCAATCCACTTGATGTACTATTTTGAAAAGAACCTTGTAAAGAATCACCACAACTTATTGGAATTGCATTTTCGCAATTATCATTTTCAACTGCTGGATGACATGAATACTCTATAGAAAATGCACTTTCCGAGCCACAACACAAAGCAATATTGATCAGATAATTTGTATTAGCAGTCGTTTGGAAAGTTACACGTGGATCTGTGGAGTTAAAAACACAAATTGCCTCACAGTTCTCTTCATAAACAGATATTGCAATTAAATCTGATTGAGGACTAATAAGATCAAATGAATGCAACATACCATCTCCAGAAATGGAATACCATAAATCAGGATGACTACTATAAAAGCATTGATCAGTATCTTCATTTAAGGTCGCTGAATTGGTATCTCCTTCTATAATATCTCCACAAGTCAAAAAAATTGCATTCTCACATTCATCATTTTCTGCAATTGGAAAGCACTCATGATTAAATTCAAAAGAACCATCAATTCTGAATCTACTGGTAGACAGACGTATTAAGTAATCTGTCCCAGTTTCAAAAATGAAATCTTCGGCTTGTCCTACCCTTATTGATTCACTAATGATACATTCTCTCGGGAAGTTACAATCATTAGTAAATATTTCGAATTCTAAAAAAGAACTCTCAGACTCTTTAAGGGTGAATAAATGCCTTTGTCCATCTCCTTCTATGCTGTACCAAAGATCATTTCCTTCTTCATTAAAACATCCACTTATATATCCTTCAGATGTTGAGAAACTGAAGTCGCCTGAAAATGATTCACCACAATTGATCGCTGTTGCATCTGCACAATTGTCATTCTCAGTTGGTTCCATACACATATGGAGAAAGGAAAAAGAATTTAATGGTAGATTATTGGCACGATATACTCGAATGAGATATGTTTTATTGAGCTCTGCAATAAATCTTCCTGGGTCACCTTCTTGGAATAAAGTAAAGAATTGACCAGTGCAGAAGAAGTTGTCTTCTTCACAGAAATTTTCATAAATCTCGATTGAGAACGCACCTCCATCAAAGTAAAAGAAGGCGTGTAATAAATCATCTCCTGTTATCGAATACCAAATGTCTTTGACTTCATTATTAATGGTACACAGTCCAGCTTGTTCAGTGAGAGTTGCGAAAGTTAAATCCGCATTAAGTTGGGAAGTGTTGCAATCAATTTTAATGGCATTTGTACAAGAGTTATTTATAGGTGGATCAGCACATTCATGCATTATTGAAAATGGACCAGAATGTCTGGTTGAATTAAAGTAGACTCTGATTTTATAAATGACACCTGCTTCCGCTAAAAATGAATAACCTTCCGAATCATTTATATTAATATCGTTTTCACATTCTACAAAGTTTTGAGAGCAACTGCCTTCATATAAGTCTATTGCTAGATTATTAGAATTGGTTTGAGAAGAGAGTAAATGAACTTTATCATCTCCAGTTATACTGTACCATACATCATTAAAATTCTCATTAATGCAACCATTAAATTCATCGCTTTTGAAGGCAAAATTAGTATTTCCAATTAGTTGATCTCCACACGAGATTTCCAATGCATTTTCGCAAAGATCATTTGATGACAATTCGGCGCATGAATATTCAATTTCGAAAATTCCTTCACCGTTGCATGTGGTTGCTCGTACAAAATAGGTGATATTTTCATCTGATAAAAAGCTTAAGTCATCATCATTTTGATTTAGATTTTGCGTTACAATACATCGGGGGGATCCTTCTTCACAGTCTTCTTCAAATATATCTAGACTAATGCAATCTCTTTGACTAGCTACAAGTGTAAACGCATGAAATATTCCATTTCCCTCAAACGAGTACCATACGTCTGGAAACGAGCTATATACACATCCAACAGTTTCAGGGCTTGGAGTCGCACTGTTGGTGTCTTCAGAAATTACATCTCCACATGAAATGGGTTGTGCATCAGCACACAAATCATTGCTGGCTCGCTCTATACAGTTATGGAAAATTCTGTATTCTCCATCATAATTATTTATTGATACACGCAGATAATACGTTATGTCCTGTTCAAGTAGTACTGAGAATACTCCATCATGATACGGGAAAAAAGTATAGGTGAAACACTCAGTATTTTGTTCGCAGTCCTCTTTCAGGAATAAAAGATTTAGTCTATCATTTAACTCAACTTCTAAATCAAATTCATGAATCATTCCATCTCCACTGAATTCATACCACAAAGCACGTTCTAGATTAGAAGCACAATTATTTTCGTAGAAATTATTTATTGATGCTCCGGTATTTCCTATGATTGTTTGATTACATGCTATTAATTCAGCTGATAAGCATGTGGTGTTTTCCGCCAATTCAACGCATGTGTGATTTAAATCGATGTCTGCATCTTTGACAAAAGAATATATCCTTATCAAATAAGAAGTGCCAACCTCTGCAAAGAAATCATTCGTACCTAAAGTATATAAGTCAAAAATCGGACAATCATTTTGGTCAATATTACAATCAGTGTTAAATACTTGAATGGAGATACCTGCCATAGAATTAGTAGATTCGAACACATGAATTTTATCATCCCCTTCTAGCTGAAACCAAGCATCATTAGCATATGGATATGAATTGCATAAGTTTGTTAGTGAAGGTGACGCAATAGATGCTTCGACATTGATACTAGTATCACACGAAATAGTAAATGCATTCTCACAAAAGTCATTTGCAATGGGGTCAAAGCAGTCTTGCATTAAATGAAATTCCCCGGGGTTAGTAAAACTATTATAAGTCAATTGAATTAAATAATCTTTACCTTTCTCAGCATAGAAATTATAGCCAGTACCGCCATTCAAAACATTAAAATTTAACTCACAAGTCGTAAAATCTTCACCACATGTCTGTTCGTAAATATATATGTCATGATCAGTGCCGTCATTCAAAACGCTTATGGAATGAATAAGATCGTCTCCTTGAATGAGATACCAAAGATCAGGGTTGTTAAAATAATTGCATCCTAAAAAATCTTCAGGGGAAGTGGCTAGATTAGTAGAACCAATAATGTCATTTCCACACTCCCAAATGAAGGCAGATGCGCATGAATCATTCTCTGCCAACGGGAAACACATATGACTTATTTTGAAAAATCTACCTTCTTGAAAAAAATAACTGTCATATAACCTTAGTAAGTATTTTTTTCCTTGCTCAGCAAAAAATGAATATGGATTTGCTTGATTAATGGTTGTATTTTCAAAACAAACACCATTATTTTCATCACAAGTTCCTTCGATTATTTCTAAATTTAAGTCGTTGGTTTCAACTGAATCAAATTCAAGTACATGAACCAAGTCATCACCTATTATTTCATACCACAAGTCTGGCTCATTTCTATTATAGTCACAGGGATATTGTGTTGAATTTCCTGAGGCGAATAATAAATCACCTTCAAAGGATTGATTACAATTTAAAGTTTCAGGATTTTCACAACCATCATTGGCAAGAGGTTCTATGCAGTCAATGATCAACGCAAATGATGCATCTTGCATGTCGTCGAAATGAAAGTTGTCGTAAATTCTTAAATAATAGGTGATTCCTTCTTCTGCTAAAAACACTGCAAATTCTCCTTCGCCTAGAAATATATCTTGAATACAAATGGTATTGAGAGTATTACAAGCTTCTTGATATATACCTATACCAATACCTGGTCGATCAATCAAATCTCCAGTAATTATGTAATTTAAATTGTTCCCCTCGAATGTATACCATATATCTGGAGAGTTTTCTTGCCTACAGCCATTAAATATACCTGATGCAGTAGCTAAAGCTGTATTGCCTTGAATAGTTTGTCCACAATAAATATCAATAGCATTTGAACAATTATCATTTACAATTGGGACTCTGCAAGTGTGGCTAATGTCAAAATATCCTTCATTTGCAGTGACTCGGATATTGTAAGTTTTTCCTGCCTCTGCTAAAAAAATAGCATCAACTCCTAAAGTTAAATAGTGAGAGGAGGCGCAAATTGTATAATTTAAACCACAAGTTTCTTCATATATTTCTAATTCTAGTGAAAAATATTGAATTGAGTCAGGAGTAAAAACATGAATCATATCGTCTCCGACAATGGAAAACCAAACATCTTTCTCTCTTTCAAAACTGCAACCATTGTACCCATTAGAAGATGTGGCAAAAGTAGTATTGCCAATTAGTGA
>CAYVFU010000105.1:0-14813 GCA_964450495.1 uncultured Saprospiraceae bacterium
TAGTTACAAGATTCCTGTTCCAATTCTATTTCAGCTTGTCTTAGCTCGTCTTTGAATTCATTCAGCTCTGCATTAGAGACTAAGCTTAATACGTCAATACAGTCTATGTAATCATCTAACGCTTGGATATAGCTAAGTGTATTATTTTTGTATTGATCGCAAGCTTCTTGAGATACTTCTTCATTTGTCTGACTCTCAGTTGACAGTCTGTTGATAGCATTTAAGTAGTCTTGCGTGGCATTTTGAAAACTATCTAGTGAACTTATACAACCTGGATCATTGATGTCAAGAATGTTGCCACAAGAACTGGTAAATAGTGTAGCACAGAAAAAAGTAAGTAAGTAAACAAGCGTTTTAGTGTTAATGGAAGTCATGTTTAATATTTATAAATACCATAGGTAATAACTAATTGCAAGTAGACATCTTTATGTCTTCAACTGTTTAATTTATTTACCAATATAGTCAGTTAATTAAAATGCAAATTTATTGTCTATCTTTTTTGTACGCATCACTAGAACTAGTGATTTGTGGTGTTTTACTTGCTATGGATGGTGCAGCAACTTGATCAGTTATATCAAAGCATTTCGGTTTACTAATTGAAAATTAGATGTTTCTTTTTCCACCTTAGTAATGCAATCTTACCTTATCAATAATAAATCTCCTGAATGTCGCTCAACGATGGATTGACTGACACCAGGAATTTCTATGGTTAAAATCCAAGCATATGTACCTGACTGCGCATTTTCTGGTTGCCATCCAAGACTTGGGTCATTAGATGTGAATAGAGCATTTCCCCATCGATCAAAAATGGAAAATTCAAAAAAGCTAACATCATTAGCTTCAATTCCTTGGACTTTGAAAGTGTCATTCAGCTGATCGCGGTTCGGACTAAACACATTCGGTACGAAATAATTCACACTACAATCTTCGCTTACCGTTTGAATAGTCAATGGAATCAAACCACAATCCAGTTCGGCTGTGATGATAATGGTATCACTAACTGTGTCGAATTGCCTGATGGCATCTGTAGAGCCGTCTGACCATAAAAAGTCTGCTGTCTCCAATAAGGTTGATCCAAACAACTCGATAAGATCGATGTCTATTGGTTGTGACTCACAATAACTAAAATTCTGGTTTAATTCTACAGCAAGTTCTTTTACAGAAACATTGTCGATGGCATAATAGAAGGATCTGAATAGGCCACTCGTACCCATTGTCTCTGCACACGGAGGTAATTCGCCAAATGTGCCTAAGGGTAAAATTATACCAAAATGTTCCTCACCTCCTAGTGCTGTGAAACAGGCCGATACTTTGGTCCAGGACATCGTTTCATTTCCAGCGATGACCTCAGAATCAATCACAGTAGCTCTTGTGGCAACAGTAGTGGCCGTACCATCAGAGAAGTTATTTTCAATGCTGATGCTGTCTGTAGCCAAGTAAAGATCAATGTGTTTTGATGGTTCTAATCGACAGCCTCCAAAACTTTCGAGACCTTGAAAACTACCTCGATTGATCAGCATAAATTCAAAAAGATACGGTTGATTAGCTTGTAAAGGTTCTGAAAGCTTTGTCGCTATACCTTCTGTAAAATAGCTGTTGTTTGAATTCCAACGACTCCACAATCCAATATAATTTTGGCCATCATATGCTTCGATGTCATTGCCCCAAAAGATAAAATCCTCATCATTAAATTCGCATGACGCTTCAAATAAATCTGGAGTATGATCCAACACATACCAATCAACTAACTTAGAAGAAGCTATATCCGGACGTTCGCAGTCACTGACACTGACATTTTCGAAGCTGGCATCTTTTATTAAATTTTGACCATTGACTTGAAAGCAAATAAATACCAGAAACTTTAAAAGAAAGATGTATGTATACCATCTGATATTCACACCTTTGAATTATTTATTGGGTTAAAACTCTTATTGTTCTTTTTCCTGTCTGCGTTGTTAGTGTGATCAAGTGATAGCCAGCGGCCAACTCGCGATCAACATTCCATTCCCAAAATCCATTAAGTGAAGGATTTTCTTGAGTTAGAATATTTTGAACAAGCTGTCCGTGTACCGTGTACAGATCTATACGAATAGGCCCAGGATTTGCTAAGCTATATTCAATTAAAGCACTAGATCCAGCAAACACACGATTTGGAGAAACGCTTATTTGATCACTTTCTAAACCAGAAGTTTCAATTTGATCTTCCTCAATTGTGATTAGTTGATTTGCACGTACATTATTTACTTCTTGAATTTTTCCGCCAAGCCATTTTACTGTAATTGTCTCGACCAAATCTGTATCTCCAAGACCAAAATGAAGGATTGTACTGCCTTGAGATAAATGGCTAGATCCGCCGTCTACTTCTCGTATCATAGTTTGAGATCCATTTTTAATTTCTACTCTAGAACCAATTCCATCAGGTGATGCAGAGACTCCTTTTAATTTTATTTTTAACCAGTTGCCTTCGCTTGCATCGTTTCTAAAAAGAAGTGTTCTAGCTTCAGGTAGCGTTTGAGACGGTTCTCTTGGATATTGATTAACAACAATTATGTCCATGTCGCCATCATTATCATAATCAAAAATGGCTGAACCTCTAGCGATTCTTGGATCATCGACACCTAAGGACTCTGAGATTTCTTCAAAATGTGCATCTGTATTTTTAAAAAAGAAATTGTGATTTGGTCTTACCGTTGGATTCAAAGCGCCGTTACAGACATGAAGATCTTCATCACCATCGTGATCGTAATCAAAAAAAATGGCACCCCAACTAACAGGTATTCCTATGTAATCTTCTCTCTCAATAAGTGAGATGCCCAATCCTGCTTGCACCCCAGAATCGACAAAATCGTAACCTTCTACATTAGAAATAAATAAACCTGCATTGATATTGGTGACATAATAATCCATCCAACCATCCATGTTGTAATCTGTCCTTGCCAGACCCATAGCATTCATACCATAATTGAGCCTGAGCTCTTCCGTGGCATATTCAAACTTTCGCACAGGATATGAATTACGCAATGCATAATTTGGTTGGGCGACATATCCAAAATCATTAGCGATATAAATATCAAGATCCTGGTCATTGTCCCAATCTGATAGTATCCCCATGAATCCAAATCCGCGATGGTTAATTCCATAAATATCGCTGGCTTCTATAAAATATGTGCCACCTGAATTGATAAACAAAAAGTCATTGGCTGAGACAAAGCTTGAGGTGAATGTGCTTTGATTAAAAATAGATACGCCTCTGGGAGATGCAGTCACGTAGTTAGCGACATACAAATCTGGATAGCCGTCTGCATTGATGTCTCCAAATGTTGCTCCTTGACTATTACTTGTATAATTTAACAAACCATATTCTTGAGAAACATCTGTGAATTTTCCATTGCCATCATTACGAAATAAAAAATTATGTGTTAGATCTCTGTTTTCCATGTCATACAAGGTGGTCACCAGTAAATCTTTATCTCCATCTCTGTCTATATCCGCAGCTGCGGCACCTTGCGTATGTATGAGATTCGTAGCTTCAAGTCCAGAACCTGCAAAAACATTTGTAAACGTACCATCACCATTATTTCGATAAAGCTGATCGTTTTCATTTCCTGCCGGCAGGTACAAATCTTCGAATCCGTCATTGTTAAAATCAAAAACGGCAACTCCGCCTCCAAAATTTGCAAGATCAATTCGAAACGCATGCGTAATGCCTGCTTCTTCAGAAACTTCTGTGAACACTTGGCTTGCTACCGGTGTATGTAAAAACCAAGTCATAAAAATTATATATTTCAAGCTTTTGATCATATCTCTCACAAGTTAGGTGCTGTAATAAAAGAAGGATCGACAAAATGTCGATCCAACTGTTCTGCGAATAGAATGTTTCTAATATCCAGGGTTCTGAGTGAGATTTGGATTTAAATCAATTTCTTTTTGCGGGATAGGCCAGAGATTATGTTTCGGTGCTTGGAATGAACGGACATCTCTTAGTTCACCAAAAAGGGTAGCATCAGGGACAGTTTCTGAAGCCATATTCCATCTGATCAAATCAAAATAGCGAGTACCTTCCCAAGCAAACTCTGCATGTCTTTCTTCTCGCAATAATTGTCTGAATTCTTCTTGGCTTAATCCTGCCGGAAAATCTGGCATTCCTGCTCGCGCTCTTAACTGGTTAACAGCTGCATATGCTTCATCTGTAGGACCTGTCATTTCGTTAATTGCTTCTGCGAAATACATAAGCATATCTCCATATCTGAATAAAATGAGATTGGTCTCATTACATGAGCAGCCATCTTCACCAATTGTTGCATTAGGATCAACCCATTTACGTACAGCGAAAAATGGTGAAAAGCCTGATAAACTAGCGTCATACACTTCACCTCTCCAAGTGGATTTTCCTGGCACAAACAAGTTGCCAAACATACGAGGATCTCTATTGGCATATGGATCATCAGCATTAAACATCGGAGATTCATTAATGGATAAACCGTCAGTCATTTTATATGCATCAGCTAAACCATCCAAAGGGGTAATCGATCCCCATCCATTACCAGGCGAACCTTCAGGGCCTGGAGCTAGAGCCACTTGCATGAAGTTACCTTCTCCTTGAGTACCTCCTGTAAATTGAATATCAAAGAGTACTTCTAGGTTGTTTTCATTTTCAGGATTGAAGACTTCGCCGTAGTCACTTTCTAAACCTATCACACCTTGATCTGCCAAAGACATCAATTTTCTAATTTCAGATATAGCACCTGAAAAATCATTGTTATACATTCTTAATCTTGCTTTCACAGCAATAGCTGCTTGTGAAGTAGGTCGACCAATATCTCCATTGGGTGGTGATGTACCTAAATTTGCTTCTGCAAAATCGAGATCTTCATAGATGGCGGCCAATACTTCAGCTTTGGATGCTCTTGATACTTCAAGTCCTTCATCTCTGGTTAAGACATTTAAAACTAATGGCACTTCTCCAAATAGATTGGTTAATTCCTGATAGATTAATCCTCTCAGGAATCTTGCTTCTGCCAGGATTTCATTTTGTCTGTCTGCAGGCAATCCCACATTACCAACATTTTCAATAACAGAATTTGATCGGAAAATGCCTTCATAGCCGAAATCCCATTTGGTATTTATAATACCACCTGTAGTTGGTGAATGTTCACCTTTGGCAATGGTTGTGTACTGCTGTTCCCACGGACAACATCCTACACCATTATCTGTAAGTATGTCAAAATTTTGATGCATCCAATAAAATCCGCCTCCCCATATTGAACCTTGGAAGACATCGTACACGCCATTCAGTGCACGCGTGACATCTTCTTCTGTTTCGAAGAATCCGTCAACACTACCTCTGTCGGTTGGTGTTTTTTCTAGAAAGTCATCGTTACATGCCGTTGTAGACAAGCAGATGATTAAAAGTAAAAGGGAAATATTTTTTAATAAGCTCATTCGTTTTTATTTATTCTGTGTGAATGAATTTTCTTTTAATGATTAAATGTTTAAAATTTTAGCGTCAAGCCTCCAGTCCACAAACGCAATTGTGGATAACCACTGAATCCATTTGTGTTTTGTGGAGGTCGTTCAGGATCAAATCCTACAAAATCTGTACTTGTCCATAAGTTCGTGCCATTAACAAAAACTCGGAGACTTTGAATGAAATTATTTTCAAACAAGTCTGAATTTAAATTATAGCCAATCTGTAAATTTTTCAATCGTAAATAACTTCTATCAGATATGAAACCTGAATTGTTTACTGCGTAATTCGGACCTTGAGAAATCGCAATTCTAGGTAGAGTCGCATCTGGATTTTCTGGTGTCCATCTGTCTCTCCATATTGCTGCGACACCTCCACTATTTTGGAATGGTGCGAAAATCCGTCCGGTTTCAAATATTTGTGCATCGCCTACACCTTGGAACAAAAAGTTAATATCAAATCCTTTTATGTCAGCTCCAAAATTAAAGCCGTATATCCAAGTCGGGTTATCTTGACCTAGGACTATTCTGTCATCAACAGTAATGGCACCATCACCATTAATGTCTTCATATTGAAAATCTCCAGGAGAAGGGCCTCCACCAATTGCTGATTGATCTGGAGCAGCTTCTATTTCAGCTTGGTTTTGGAATATGCCAAGGACATTCAAACCAAACAAGGCATTAATCGGCTGCCCACGTTGGATGATAAAAGCTCCATCAAATACACGATCTGCATCACCTGTTAAAGCTGGATCAATTTGCTGGACTTCACTAACCACATTTGTCAAGTTGCCTCCAAATTCTAATCCGAGATTGCCGACCTGAGCTCGATAATTGGCATATAATTCCCAACCTGTATTTTTAACTTCAGCAATGTTTACCGTAGTAGGTGTACGGACGCCTGTTACACCTGGATTATTCTGGTTGAATAGTATGTCAGATGCATTTCTAACAAAATAATCACCCTCAACTGATAAGCGACCATCAAGCATCGACAAGTTGAATCCAATGTCGGTCTGTGTGGTTGTCTCCCATCTGATATCTGGATTTCCCAATGAAGTCTGTGCTGCACCACCGACAATTGTACCACCGAAAGTATAACTTGGATCAAATGAAATACTTGCTGCAAAAGGAAAATCACTTCCTAAATTTTGGTTTCCTAATTGCCCCCAAGAAGCTCTGATTTTTAAGAAATCTACAATTGAAGATCCCCAGAATTCTTCCTCAGAAACAATCCATCCAGCTGAGAATGATGGAAATGTCCCCCACCTATTATTTGAACCAAATCTAGATGATCCATCTCTTCTGATATTGGCCTCAAATAAATATTTATTGTCGAAAGAATAGTTGACTCGCCCAAAGAAAGACCGCAATGCCCAAGAAGTAGCTCCACCATTGTTGGTCGACGTCTCAGGATTACCAGCACTTAACGCTGGCAAGGAATTACTCGGTATTTCAGTTCGTTCAGCTTGGAAGAAATTAAAATTCGAGCTCTCTTGATTTGCACCAACTAGAAACTTGAAATTGTGCACCTCATCCATTGTTTTTTCATAGGTTGCTTGCAACCAACTGGTAATGTTTAATCGTTCATCATGATATTGAGAAAATGCCCGATTCTCTAACCAAGCCAAGCCTTCTTCTCCAGTTTGCCAATCATATGTTTGAATCCGTCTATTGAAAAAATCATCGTCATTGGTTTGATAATTGGCGCCGAAAGTACCTCTTACCTTAAGGTTCGTTATTGGCTCATATTCTGCATAAAAACTCCCTAACAAACGATTGTCATCCAAAATTCTATTTAAAGCCTGGATTTCTGCAAGAATATTTGGTGTGGAAAGTTCGATAGAATTTAGTTCTCTGTCTCTATCCGCAATTCTTCCTTGATCATCTAATGCAGGAAAGTTAGGACCTAGTCTTGTCGCACGCGCCAAAACGCCTCCATCTTGATCCACATTATCCAAATCAGATTCTTGTCTACTGAAATAGAAACTGCCTCCAATTCCAAATTTATCATTCACCTTAGTGTCAAGATTAATTCGTGCATTATATCTCTCTGTGCCTTTAGTGAATCTAACTACACCTGCTTGATTCAAGTAGCCTACTGATATGTGAAAATTTGTGCTTCCACTACCGCCACCAATAGATAAACTGTGTTGTTGAATAGGCGCATTTATGAATGTTTCATCAAACCAATTTGTATTTGGTCCATTTGCGAATCTCGCAACTACTTCATCTGGATATAAAGGTGGACGACCAGAGTTTATATCTGCTTCATTTCTCAATTGCATAAACTCTTGAGAATCCCAAATGTATTCCGGAACAGAATTTACTTGTCCAGAACCCAAATAGCCTGTATAGGTGAATGTTGGTTTTTGATTAACACTTCCTCTTTTGGTTGTCACAAGTACCACACCATTGGCAGCTCTCGAACCATAAATAGATGCAGAAGCCGCATCCTTCAATACTGTTATGGATTCAATATCATTAGGGTCTAAGTTGCCGAAAGGTGCTTCTATACCATCCACTAAGATCAATGGATCAGCATTATTCAATGTACCGATGCCACGTATTCTTATCGTAGCTCCATCTTGACCTGGTTCACCACTATTTTGATTGATCCAAACACCAGAAACTTTACCTTGTAGACTTTGAGAGGCATTGGTTAGTGGTCGAGCGGCTAATTCGTCAGCAGACACCGTACCAACAGCTCCTGTCAAATTAGCTTTCTTTTGTGTGGAATACCCAACAACAACAACCTCATCTAGTACGCTACCTTCAGCCAAACTGATATCAATCACTGATTGAGATCCAACAGCCATTTCTTGAGTAATGAATCCTGTATAAGAGTACACGAGTACATCCCCATCTTCAGCCTCTATAGAGTAAGAGCCATCAATATCAGTAATTGTACCATTGGTTGTCCCTTTTACAAGAACATTGACCCCGATGAGGGGAGTGTCATTTTTATCGATTAATTTACCTGTGATTGTCCGTTGTCCATTTAGAGCAACAGCAAAGGTTATACACAAGCACACAGATGCCCACCGTAGATAGTTTTTCATGTAGATATTTTACAATTAAAAATGTTTTGAAATGATTCTTTTAGTAAACCTAAACAGAAGTAGTTTTATGTTCGGAAGACAGTAAACCATTTCATCGCTGTCTAAATTAGGAAAAAGGTATCTAATTCCAAATATAAAATTGTTGTTTTTGTAAGCTACAGAACAGAAGTTGACAAATGTCTATTGTTTACATTGATTCTCTTTGTGCAATATTGCGTTAGTTTTTGGTAATTATCCTTTTGCGATCATCATAATGTTTGTGAAACGACTTTAAAGTCTTAGTTTGAATTCTATGTGTGCCGTATAGCTTCAGCAGTTTTTAATGTATTATGAATAAAATACTTCGATCAATTAGGATGAAAACATTAGTCTGGGCAATCTTGTGCGTGGTACTCTCGTCTTGCATTAGTGATTCCCAAGAAGATCGTCTAAAAGACACATTGGTGAAAACCAACAGTAACTATATAGATTCGTTGGAGGCTGATTTAGAACTTGAATATCAGAAGGGTCACTTACCTGGATTTGCAGTTTCGGTTTTTACTGCTGATAGTGTTTATTTGCTGAAAGGATATGGATTTGCTGATATTAATAAGAAAAAACCATACACTGAAAATACAATTCAAAATATTGCTTCCATTAGTAAAACCTTGATTGCAGTCTCATTAATGAAAGCAGTCGAAAATGGATTTGTCACTTTGGATGATGACATAAATACAATACTTCCGTTTCCAGTAACCAATCCAATGCATAAGAATACTTCCATCACCTTGAGGCATCTAGCTACGCACACATCTAGTATCAGCGATGATGGTAATTACAAGAAAGCGTATGTTTTTTCTGAAAGGCTGAAGCATGAAAAATTTCCTGAAGCTTGGAAAGATCACATCGATATTTATAATGAAAATGAATCGATGCCAATGAATAAATTTTTGAAACAAGTATTTAGTGATTGGCAAATAGAGGATAATTTTTTGAAAGAAAAGCCAGGTACAACTTATGAATACAGTAATATAGGAGCTGCATTGTTAGCTTATTGCCTTGAACTTAAAACAGGAACAAATTATAAACTAATGACTGAGGAATTAATATTGAATGCCTTAAATATGAATGATTCGGGATGGAATCAAGAGAAATTGAATCAAGAGAATCAAATCGTTTATTATAATGAAATTTACAACCCAGTTCCTAAATATACAGTAATTTCCTATCCGGATGGGGGCTTGTTTACGACTGTTTCAGATTTGACAAAATACTTCCAAGATATGATCCGCGGGTATGAAGGTAATGGTAAGCTATTGACATCTGAATCTTACACAACCATGATGAAAAATCAAATACCAGACTTAGATACAGCGGTTGGAATATTTTGGGACTTGGATGTTGACTGTTGTATTGGGCACGGAGGCAACGATTTTGGATTGGCTACGCTTGCTTATTTTGATCCTGATACTGGTGTCGGAAAAATATTGTTCACTAATTTGACTATAGAAATGGAAGAACAAGAGGATCAATTTTATTCGATTTTTAATACACTGTTTGCATATGACTTAAGCATTAAACAGAAGTAATAATTATTATCATAGTAAAAGGATTAATTCATTATAAACCACATCTGAATTCAATGCACATGATACCTCACTTTAATTTATCCTTTCTACTTTAATTAAACAGATGAATTACGTACAGAGTATAAAGAGATTTATCCCTGGGTTTGTAAAGACTGCTTTAAAATCAAGCCCAATTCCACTTACAAAAAACCATAAATACGATTTATACACAAAGAGATTGCTGAAGCAATATTTAAAACCGAATAGTAATTGTATCGACGTAGGGTGTTATAAAGGTGAGATCTTGGATCTTATTCTGAAGTATGCAAATGAAGGACACCATTATGCATTTGAACCGGTGCAAGTAAATTATGCGAAATTGGTTGAAAAATATGAACGCTTTGCAAATGTAAAAATCAGTAGTAACGCACTGTCGAATAATATAGGTTATTCAGATTTTCAATTTGTGAAAAGTAATCCTTCATACAGTGGGTTAAAACAAAGAAAATACGAGAGAGAGGAGATAATTGAATCCATAGAGGTTTATACAAATAGATTAGATAACGAGTATATTCAACACAAAATTGATTTTATAAAAATTGATGTGGAAGGCGCAGAGAAATTAGTTATTGAGGGTGGTGCCAAGTTAATTAAAAAGGATAAGCCTCTTATCGTATTTGAACACGGATTAGGTGGTTCTGAATTGTATTGTAAGAATGAAGAATTATTTAATTTAATTACATCATTAGAATTAAAGGTTTACACTTTTGAGCGTTTTTTTGATAGCCAAAATAGCTTGACTAAAAATGAGTTTAAGTTGCAATTTGAAAATAAGCTTAATCATTATTTTGTTGCAAGTAAATGAATGTTTGTAAAGTGTAGTAAATAAGAAGCGACTGTTTACGAACAAGAAGTAAAAGTATAGTTACATTATTAAAGTTGAAAGTCCCACTCAATGATTAAATACTAAAAAATTTTGATCCGCTTGATAGATTGATTATAAATGCTAAGCAGTACATTGCAGATGTTTTGTTTTTAAAAGCTAATCATTTTTTAGAGCAGTTTATCCAGAGAATAGTAAATAAGATAATTATGAAATCCACCAAATTATTGAGCCATAAAGTGCTCTATGTATTATTTGTAGCTTCACTGTTATTAATGCAAATAGCCTGTTCAAATTCTGCCAAAGAAAATAAACAGATAATAGAACAAAAAACTGTATTTGCAAGTGATGTCACTCCAATTTTTAATTATTGGAAACTGATATTAGGCAACGGCTCAAATGTTGGTATTGCCAATAATTTTGAACATAAAGATTTCTTTTATACCGCTAAGGGTGGTGACAAAAATTGGGTAGTTTATAAAGCGCCAAATGGAGGAAATACACACGGTACGTCAAATAATACACGAACAGAATTGGCTCAAGTCAAAAAATGGTCGCCAATGACTGATGCCGAGTTGTCAGCTTCACTAAAAGTAATGAATGTATCCTCTACTGGTGATGCACGTGTGGCTGCTTCGTATTCTGTAGTTGTTGGGCAGATTCATAGTGCAGATGGGTTTGAGAATGAGCCATTAAAAATATTTTATAAAAAATTTCCAGGGCATACCAAAGGATCTGTGTTTTGGCATTATGAAATCAATACAGATGGCGATGATAATTCTGGTAGGTGGGATTATTCTACAGCTGTTTGGGGGCATGACTTTTCTGTCGTTGGTGGTACAGCCAATACTTATCCAGATGAACCATCTGATGGAATTGCTTTAGGTGAAGAATTCAGTTATAAAATTGAAGTAAAGGATGGCGAAATGACACTTACGTTTACTGCCGATGGTCACCCAAGGAAAATATTTACAAAAAATTTAATTGAATCAGAATATAAAACACGTGCAGATATTCCAGAGCAAACGAAAAAATTGTTTTTCCCTATCGGCCAAGATGGTGTAGAACGAGCTAATGCCTATGCAGATGAGTACTTGTTTTTCAAGCTAGGCTCTTATAATCAAACCAATGGCAAATCTCCCGATGTAAATAGAAATTGGTGTTCAGGTGCTGAAACTCATGGTGGTGATATTCAAAAACAATATGCAGACGGTAATTACGCAGAGGTGTGGTTTAAAGAAGCAAACATTTTTGTAAGTGATGATGCGATATCTAATGAAGGGTATTTTACTAAAAATGATCACTGATTTACTTTGTTTGAATTTAATTCCCTAGTCTTCCCCTAATTTCGTTTAGTTGAGCGTCGACGGTACCGTTGGTGTTATTTAAACAACCAAATTTTCTTATCTAAACGACATCGAGTCTTAACCAATGGGATATGTACATTTGTAAGTTCATTAAAGACCAACTGAAAAATACACTTGATGCACCACATACTGGATTCATCACTTTTACACTTCCGGCGTTAGTTGGATTTATCACTGCTTGTTTGCAGCAAGCTAATACAAAGGTTCCCCATTCAAATTGTGCCCGAGTACCTCACCCATAAAATCAAACCAAGGTCGCATTACCTTATAATCTTTGACCACAGTTTTGACAAACTTAGGATCAGTAACTTCTTTTATCGTATAGCGTTTGCTGACTAGATGTTGTTTTAGTTTTATAAGATCGATATCCGGATGGGCTTTGTCAAATCCTTTTGGTGCAGACTTTACGCCATCGCCGTATATGCTACCAAACGTATCCACAAACTTTTTCGCTTTGAATATTTTTCTAAATGGCTTAGCATCTATCGCTATATTCTCTCGGATTAATTTAAGGTCATGTGGATTTGGGTTGAAAAATCCTCCAGCGACGTAGCCCTCTTTAGGGCCTATGCTCAAATAGTAGCCGCCACGTAAATAGGGTTTTTCTCGACCAAGAGAAATACGAAAAGCTGGGTTATATGGGGTCTTATCTTTTGAAAATCGAACATCTCGATAAATGCGGAACATTTTACTTTTTTCGATTTTATCTGCTTTGTTCATTTCTGCAAGAAGCGCTGCCATAAACTCTTTCGCATTTGCATGTGCAACATCATAAGCAGCCTTATTCTCTTGAAACCAAGGTCGGTTATTATTTTTCTCCAGCTTCTTAAGGAATGTCAATGTTGACTTTTGGATGGTTGCCATTCAGTTTTTTTTGTGAAGGTAATGAATTGCAGATTTAACCTTATCGAATAGCTTATCATCTTAAATAAAATGCAAAAATCTCAGTAATAAAGTTCTTGTTTTTAATAAATGAAAATGCAATTTTATTTTGGTTAACCAATATTATCAGGGTAAACCCTAATAGAATATTATATTGATATTTGTATCAAAAATAATTATATCTATTGCGTGGTTAGTATTTGCGTAAATATATGTCGCCATATAGCTAATTTGTGATATTTCATCAACATTTAGATTGTTTAACCAATAAGGAATATTTATATTTAAATTCACTAAAAATCTAAATCTACTCATGAAAAATTTAACGATTTTTTTAACCTCATTCCTATGTCTTTTTTTTCTAATGTCTTGTCAAGATGAAGCTGCTCTTGATCATGAAGCTTTGGCAACAATCATTAATTCCTTTGAAGTTGATGGCGAGCTAGTGACTGATCAAAACATACTTGATGCAGTCAGCAAACTTGAAATGGATGACACCGCAGTGAAACGAAGAACATTTCATTACCCTGATGGCACAAGTCAGGAACGATTAGTTATTGGAGGAGATGTAGCGATCTCACAAGAAGAACTGTTGAAAATGGCCGAAGAGTCAAACGGAGATTACAAGCAATATCGCACAAGGAATCTTGTCACTGGTGCTAATCGAACAATAGACATTTTAGGCTTTACTGGCAACAATGGACAAGGGTTGTCTACTAGAGGCCGGAATGGTTTGTCAAGAGCTGTAAATAATTACAACAGATTGAGCGGCGTTTCTTTAAATTTTAGGCTAACCTTCGGCAGTTCTAATAGTGCCATTAATCGGGCAGATATGGTCGTGTTTGATAATTCACGTAATGAGTCTGGGTCAGGTGGCGTTGCAGGTTTCCCAAGTGGAGGCAGACCCAATAAATTTATGTCCATTTTTAATCTAGGCAGTTTCGACACCGATGTTCATGAACATGTCATCACGCACGAGATTGGACATTCAGTTGGCCTTAGACACACAGACTGGTTCAACAGAGCAAGTTGTGGCCGACGACAAAATGAGGGTGCTGGCAGCGTAGGCGCTATCAGAATTAGTGGTACGCCTTCTGGCAATGATGGTGGCTCATTAATGAATGCTTGTTTCTCCAACGATGAAAATGGAGAATTTAATGGTAATGACAGGACCGCACTAGCGAGAATATACTAACAAACCTTTTAATTAAAATTCTTCAAGGCCATCATGACTTTGTGTTGTGGTGGTCTTTTTTTAATTATAATTGATAATGTAACAACTTGATATTCAATCGTATAAAAGTGGGATTAAAATTTTTATCTTTTTTATTCATTTAGGACTTAACTTTTTTAGGATTCCTGTCTCTATAAAGTAATGGAGAGTTATTTGAGAACAATTTTATTGTAATCATACATCTCAAAATTCTTAAGTTATTTAGAACCAGACGTAGATCAAAATTCTGTACTACAGATTATACAACTTATAAATTACTCATTATGAAAGCTAAGGGACTATTCTTAAAATCTTATTTAATAGGCATCTGCACAGGATGCCTATTAATTGTTTATACGCAGGATGGATTTTGTCAGGACTATGTAATTGGTA
>CAYVFU010000106.1:0-14712 GCA_964450495.1 uncultured Saprospiraceae bacterium
CGAGCTCGTTGTAAGCATACAATAGAAATCGTAAAATCAGACATTCTATATATTGTCCTAGACATAGGAATAGGATTTTTTGGGACTACATCAAATTAGGCCACCGTGTTTATGAGCACGGCATCTTGCTCATTCGATAGCCTAACAATGTGGGGCGGGCAAATATCAAATAAAATGGAACACCCAAGAAAGTATTTGCCCAACTTAGCTGTTACAGCAACATAATAAACTCGCGCAGAGATTGGTTCTCCTCCAAATTGAGTTTCTTCCGTATACGGTATCTTGTCATCTGGATACTTTTGATTTCAACGTTAAGCAACTGCGAAATCTCGTAATTGTCCAGATTTAATTTTATGTAAGCACAATGTTTTAAATCCAGAGTTGTCAACTTTGGATTTATTTTGGTAAGCTTCTTAAAGAAATTAGGATCTATATTTTCGAATAGTCGTTTGAATTCGTCGTGAGAGTCTTGATCACTTAACAAGCTAGAAAGGTTTCGTTCAATCTTTTTCATTTTAGACAGGACATCTGGATCGTCGACATGTGCTTTTACTGATTTATAACTGTCTTCGTATAGTCTTTTTAATTCTTGTATTTTTTTGCCTACTTTACTCGAATCTAATTCAAAAGAAAGCAACTGCCTGTGCGTAGTATCTATCTCTTTAGCATGCTGTTGTTCTCGGAGATCGATTAATTCAGTTTTTAATTCTAATGACTTTTCAAGTTCCCCTTTTTGTTGTTTGATGATATCATTCAATTCTTGTAACTCATCTTTTTGTTTTTTTAGTTGTTTCTTAGCTCTATGTAATTTTAAAGCGCTATTCACCCTTGAGTGTAATTCTATTCTTTTGACTGGTTTGTTGAGAAAATCAACACTCCCAAATGTAAAAGCCTCTTCCAAAACTCGCTCATCTTCTAAACCTGTAATCACAATGATTGGTAATTCTTGATAACGTGGATCGTTTTTAAGTACTTTAAGTACATCGATTCCCCCCATTTGCGGCATCTGCCAATCAAGTAACATCAGGTCTATATGATTATTACTAAGAAAATCAAGTACGTGCTCTCCGTCATCTAATTCCTGGAAAATATAGTCATCTTCCCCTAAATATTCCTTGTAAAGTATTCTGTCGAACTGTCTGTCGTCAACAATTAAAATTGAATCACCCTTCATATTAAGATTTTTGGCAAAACTAGGTAAAACCCTACATAAATGCCATTTTTGTAGTCCCCTACATAAATTATATTTTTGTAACACATAAAGGCTGACTTTGTTAAAAAGGTTTTATTAATTTAATCTATATACTGTCATTTGTCTATAATTTATAAGATATTAAAGAAATGTATCTAGTGAATTTATCATTTCAAATTGTCTTTACGTTTGCAATTTTTTAAATTAGCTTTTACGGGATGTAGCTCAGTCCGGTTAGAGTACACGTCTGGGGGGCGTGGGGTCGGAAGTTCGAATCTTCTCATCCCGACTTTTCATTATGCGATTAACTAGCTACTCTAATCGCATAGCATAGGAGTTTATGGACATCGAATACCTTTACAAGAGAGGAGGTTGATGTAATTAACTGCATTCAAAGTTTAAAGCGAATGTCTTTTCGGATTTTTGTACATTTATTTACTTCTAATACGCCATTTCGATTTAATCGAATCTTTATGTTAGAAGCTTAAAAGTCTATGCCGCACGAAATTGATATTAATTGTGATCTTGGAGAATATTATGGTTCTCATATAAAAAGGACTGATTTAACGATAATGCCTTTTATAAATTCGTGCAACATAGCTTGTGGCTTTCATTCGGGTGACCCTGTTTGTATCAATGATACCATAACTGCAGCAATAGCGAATGATGTCAACATCGGAGCCCATCCATCCTTTCCTGATCTACAAGGATTTGGAAGACGAGATATGAATCTTACAGCTACAGAATTGGAAGCTATCCTGCTTTACCAAATATCAGCATTGCAAGGAATGGTTGCTGCAGAAGGTAAAAGATTGCATCACGTTAAACCACATGGTGCGCTATATAATCGAGCAGCTAAAGACAAAGTATATGCGACTGTGATTCTAGAAACGGTAAATCGTATTGACCCTAATTTATTTGTCTATTGTTTGGCTGAATCTCAAATGGCATCAATTGCAACAGAAAAAGGAATCCCGTTTAGATCCGAAGTCTTTATCGATCGACAATATGAATCAGACCTCACACTGAGAAGTAGAAAATTGGATGGAGCTGTTTTAGGATTTGAAGAGGCCAAAAATCAACTAGAATTCTTTGTAAGTGATTCAAAGGTTAAGGTGTCAACTGGCGAATTTAAGCCTTTACAAGTCGATACCATTTGTATTCATAGTGATACAGAAGGTGCTTTGGAAATGGCAGAATTTGCATTTAATTATTTAAATAAAACGGAGCATTGAAATCAATAAAACTGTCTACATATAAATTTGAACTGAGTGTGTTAAACCAGAATTATTACAGGCTGATTCCTGTCAAGCAGGACATTGGCCAGTTGTTGCCATTGTTTGCTCATCAAATTCAAAATGCCGATTTGCAGGGTGTCACCAATGTGAGTGCAACAGACGCTGAAATTCTTATTGAATGTAGTGAGCCATTGTCTATACACAAAACATATTTTGGCAAACTATCTGCAAAAAATTCAATACCTAAGGCCTATCAAATACCTGTATGCTTTGCCAAAGGCCTTGACTGGAAAGAGGTAGAGTCACAAACTGGAATGACAAAGCGTAAAATGATTAATGCGCTCCTGAAAACAGAGTTTACTTTTAGTATGTATGGATTTTTGCCTGGGTTCATGTATTGTTTGGGTTTGAATGTAGGGTCAATTACAAGAAAAGAAAAACCCCGAAAAAAAGTTGCAGCCGGTTCCTTTGCTCTTGGACATCAGTATGCCGGATTTTATAATATCGAAAGTCCAGGTGGTTGGCAGATTATTGGACAATCACCGATAAATTTATTCGATAAGAGCCAACAAGACAATTGGCTATCAATTGGAGATAAAATAAAGATTCAAAGCATCACACTAAAGGAGTGGACTTCGTTAAAGAGTCAAAATTTAGATTTAGATCATTGTCAAATATGAGTTATATCCACTTTATAAAACCCGGAATGCATACGTCTATACAAGATGCAGGTAGAAAAAATTGTGCATTTTATGGTATTCCTGAGTCTGGATATATGGATACTCGTTCAGCTAATATGGCCAATTATCTTGTAGGTAATCCAGAAGGAAATTCCCTAGTTGAATGCAGTTATATAGGGCCTAAGATTGATTTTGGAAGGAATTTCATTGTGGCTCTGACTGGTGCTGATATGAACTGGAAGGTGGATGGCAATCCTGTTCCAAGATATACCTCTTTATATATAAGGAGAGGCAGTGTACTTTCTGGGACTGCTGCTGTCAATGGTGTCCGATCCTACATAGCTATCCAAGGTAAATGGATGGTCGATAAAGATTTTGGGAGTTCATCGACATATGTAAACGCAGGGTATGGTGCACAAAAAGGTCAGTTGATACAAAAGGGTGATAAACTTACTTTTGATAAACATAAATCCAAATGGGACTTCAGGTATATCGCAGATGAAGAAAGACCTAGATTACAATCTGTAAAATACATACCCCTGCATCGAGGACCTGATTGGCATCTATTGGATCAGAGAAGTAAGGAATGTTTTATTAAAGATAAATGGACGATTTCATCTGATAGCGATAGAATGGCTGCACCTCTTTTAGGGCATCACATCACTGTAAAGTTGAGAGCAGAATTGAAATCAGCTCCTGTTTTTCCGGGAATTATCCAATTACCCAATGATGGCAATCCCATATTGTTGCTTCAAGATTGTCAGACTACTGGAGGATATCCAAGGATAGCTTACGTCCCAAAGAAATCGCTTAGCTTATTCAATCAAATCAGACCTGACGAGGAATTCTACTTTTATTTTGTGCCTGACATTAAATAGTTTGTATATCACTTGTAGAGCATATGCTATAGCTTTGTAGCATGACAACTGTGTCTACATTGTTAACTTAGAGGTATAAAATAATTACAGATTATTTAATTAAGACCTAATAGAAATAGATGATGAGATAAGCTATTATCGTTTCTAAAAATTGCATAAAACAGTTATCGGATTCATGTCCGTTATGCAAACCTCCTAAGTTATGGTCTCAGAATTCAAATATTTAAAACTAAAAGAAGGTCAACTATCCAATTTGGAAACATCAAAAATCTTGTATAATTGTGTCTACCAATCTATGCAGGAATTGAATCAATTAAAAACAATAGCAAATCAGCAAATTGTGTTTTTTGAAGATCAGATTCTTTGTCCTTATCTGAGAGAGTTTTGTCTTTATTTTGGAATGTATGATTTACATTCATCATTGAGAGAGCTTGAAGATTCCATTAATATAGGAACATATGACGCGGACAAGTACCATGAATTTTTGCGGCGTTGGACAATAACCTTATGTCAGTTGAGAAGCCAATCTTGTATCTCAAGTTATCAGATGCCTTTGGCTAGTTAAGCTTATTTAAAATTTAAACTCTGCAACTCAATCAATGTATTATTGCTTCCGTTTATGCCATTTCTGACTGATGAGCCTTTTTCGTAATAGATTGTGTTATTATT
The DNA here is from genome assembly GCA_964450495.1 of uncultured Saprospiraceae bacterium. Taxonomy (GTDB): domain Bacteria; phylum Bacteroidota; class Bacteroidia; order Chitinophagales; family Saprospiraceae; genus CALFUK01. The sequence continues at coordinate 4,658 of CAYVFU010000106.1, forward strand.
CCCATTACCAGTAAGCATTAACTGAGCTCCAGTCATTACATAAATGACATTATTAGATCCACTACTCACGGTGCAAAATGAATTTTCATCCATGTAAATTTCTGAATTTTCTAAAGATGAGACTTGAAGTACTTTGCCATCTAAGACGAGTAAGGGTTGGTTTATAACATCAGTCATAATGCCTTCTCCACGTTTTGTCTGTGGGTTAAGTTCAACAGTCTGGACACCCTGGTTTTGATTTGTTGTGGGTGCGCTTTGATTATTAGTTGATCTTGATGGATTTTCAGATGTGGAACCACTTTTTTTGGGTAATGTTACAGAACCATACTCTCCTAAGGATATTTCTTTATCTTGATTCTGCGGTTTGAGATCAGGCTGATTTCTGTTTGTGTTTGAATTGATGTCTGCTTGACTTGTATTAGCAGTTGATTGACTTTGTCCATTCTTTTTAGGTAGCTTTAAAGGCTCACTTTGATCACCAAAATGAGGTTCATCTATTGATCGATCTGTTCGTGATTCTCTTTCTTGTGCTTCTTTTGTTTGTACCTCTACAGAATCTGCGGTGCGGCTTGAACTTCCCATTTTATTAAATAAGATAACGCCAGCAATTATTAATGCGATCCAAAAAAGCTTGTCTTTCATAGTGTTGTTATTGGATTGTTATAAAGAAACATCAGTAAACTAAAAAGAATTCGCGAAGGAGAACTCTTTTGATCAAATTATATAAAGTATTTGCCTTTCAATCAATTTACATTGATCAGTTTTGCTAGATCTGCTGGAATTGACACATTTTTCTGACCTACTTTTATAAGGACAGAAGAATCATCTATTTTATCAATTTGAAAAGAAGTGTTTGGCATTAATCCCAATTCCCACAGATCACTTTCGACGCTGTCATTGATCTGTTTGGTTGCTATTCTTGCCTTGGCTCTAGGTTTAAGTTTGAGCAAAGGGTTAAGCGGGCGATCTTGTCGTTGAGGGATCGGCGAACCATGTGGATCATTTTGTGGGTATCCAAGTACTTTGTCAACTTCGTCAACGACATCTTTTGGAAGAAGGTGTTCTAATCTTTCTGCATCAGGATGAATTTGTTTTTCTGTAAGACCAGCTTTATTTACAAGATAGGTCTCCCATAGTCTGTGTGCACGTACGAGTTGTTCAGCATTTTCTTTTCCTTTTATGGTAAGAATAATATTTTCGCCTTCTTGCTGTATCATTCCTTCTTGACTCAACACTTGTAAATGTTTACTTATAGAGCTTTTAGATATGTCTAGTTTCTTTATTAATGAATGTATTGGCAATCGTTTGCCAGGTGCTTGTTTGACAGCGAGTTTTATAATGTCTTCTTGTTCAATCTTTTTCTTTTGACTTAATCTTGATCTATATTTTGACAGTATGCCTTTCTCAGGTGCAAATACTGCAGCTAAAAAATATATCAGTGTTGCCACGATACACATCGCTGGACCGGGAGTAGTGTTTAATATGATGGCTAGGATTAATCCCAGAATAGCTGCTAACAAGCCAAACAAACCCGACAAGAAAATAACATTCTTCAGTTTGTTACTCAATAGTAGGGCAGTAGAGGCTGGGGTAATTAGCATGGCAACAACCAATATGACACCAACTGATCGTAGACTGGAAACCACTGCGAATGACAACAGTAGCATCAAGAAATAATGGATAAATTTTACGGAGATGCCCATTGTTTCTGCAATTACTGGTTGGAATGTGGTGATGAATAAATGTCTGTAAAAAATGATAACACTCAGTAATGTAAAAATTAACGTTACAGCCGTCAGTATAATGTCTTCGTTAGAGATGCCAAGGACAGTTCCAAAAAGAAAGTCTTTCAAGTCTAGGTGAACACCTCCACCAGGTCTATTGCTTATATAAGAAATACCCATCACTCCTAATGAAAACATACTTGTAAAGACAATACCAATGGCAGCATCATTTTTTGTTTTTACATTGTGTTGTATCCAAGTAATGCCTGCTGCTGCAACCAAACCAGCTACTACAGAGCCAATGAAAAAGCCAATGGTGCTATAACCAATAAGCACAAATGCTACTACGATTCCTGGCAGAATTGCATGAGCAAGAGCATCTCCAATCAAAGACATATTGCGCAATACGATGAATGCTCCGATGACTCCACACATGATGCCTACCATAGAGGATGCAAGCAATGCTCTCAAGGCCCATTCAGCGGATATTATATCAATGAAATCTTGCATGTTTACGAAAATAAGAAAAATCGAATAAAATATTTAGATTGATCTAAAATTATTCCAACATCTCAGCAATTAAGCCTTCTTTGAGAGCAAAAGGAGAGACTATTATAGAATCAAATGTAGCCTGGTTTAGTACGAAGTCAATCAAAAGAAAAGCTACAACAATAAGTTTTGTTCGCTGCTTAGGGATTCCCTCAAACTGAGATCTTTCTTCAAGGTTTAAGGGAAGAATTTTCGTCAATAGTTCATTAAACTGATCCACACTAAACGTAGATGTGGCATGCCGTTTTATCTTTCCTTCGATAACATTTTGTAGCACTTCATAAGATCCACTCGCTCCAACAAGAGTTAGCTGATTGTCGCATGTCTTCAGAAAAGCGATTAATTCGTCCAGCTCTTCCGATAAAAATTTGCGGATGGACGATATTTCTTTATCTACTATAGGATCAGTGTGATGATGTTGGTTGAATAAGACCATTACCCCAACAGGAAAGCTCTTCATGAATCGAATGGAGTCATCTTTTATTATGATGAATTCTACACTTCCGCCCCCAATATCCATGATGCAATACCAGCCTTTACGCAAGTCAACAATTTGTCTGGTCCCTTTGTAGATAAGTGTCGCTTCACGATCTCCTTGAATTATTTCAGGAATGACATGCAGTACGTCAGAAATATACTCAGTAATTACCGAGCCATTTGAAGCTGTTCGTAAAGCTGCAGTACCGATAATTCTTAGTTCATCAGGTGGATACTCAGCGAATATTTCTTTGAATCTATCTATCGCAAGTTTTGCTCTTTCCAAGGGTTTTTCTCCAATTTTCTGGATTCCATTTTCCGCAAGGATAACATACTGGCGCTCTCTGAATACTTCTTTGATAAAGTTATCTGTGTCTGCTTCACATATGAGCAAATGAAACGTATTCGTACCTAGATCAATACAAGCTAATCGTTTCACTGAGCTGGTGCTGGATTTAGTGCCTGAGCAAACATTTTTTGATAGAATGCGATGCCTTGATCTGTCATTGCATTATAGTTAGTTCGCCGCCCTTGTTCATCTGTGATTGCATAGAAGTAGCAATTTTCCGAAAAGAATAAGTCTGCCTCTCTGATAAACTCTCCTTTTGATAGAAAGACCAAGTGGCCTATTGCTTTACATGATTCAGGTATTTCTGTTATACCCTCATAGCTGATGAATGTAACCGCTGCCTTGACGGCATTAGCATCACTTTGATTCATACTAAAATTCCAATCAAAGAAAATATAATCTACGTGATCTGCCACTTCATATAACTGCTTAATTTCATCAATGCTGATCGGAGGTAAAATCTTTTTTGTGCTTGCCACAGTTGATGCAGTTTCGGAGGTGTTTTTAGTTGGCGGTACCGATTCTTTGCAAGAGACGATAGTCAGTAAAAGGACAAGTAAAAGAGATAAGAATTGCTTCATCATAAATAGTATTCGAGCCGAAAAGTAACGAAATATCCAAAAAGACCTCTGATAAGAACATCAGGATCATCAAATAGTGGTGTAATAGAACGTGTGTATCTCAGATTTACACCGATCTTTTTGTTGAATCTGTAACCAATTCCTACTAAAAAGCTCAAATCATTACTGGCAAACAAACCAACATCATTTTCAAAAAATGAATTATTAGCGCTCGCTTGAAAAAGATAAGCATAAGAAAGTCCAACATCAGCTTTTACCTTATGGTAGGCATTGTCAACATACCAATCTAAGAAAGAGACAATGACAGGCAATTCGAAATAACTGAGACTTATGCTCGTTATTTCCCTAGGTGATCCTAGGCTAAGGCTAGAACGACTGCCTCTTTGGGACAATAACAACTCTGTAGATAAATGCAATTTGGGTTTGATGAGATAACCTACTTTTACTCCTCCATGGAGCCCAAACTTATTAAACCCAGCCAAATCATCTCCGTCAATTTGAGCAGCATTGAATCCAGCCAATAGGGTAGCATCAAATCCTTGTGCAAAAATCGGAGTACCTAAGAAAACAGCTAATAAGAAAACTACAGTTTTCATAGTCCCAAAAGTATGGCTTTTATGTAAGCTTTTTGATCAAATGTCACTCGATAGGAGAATGTTTGAAAACTTCATATAGAGATTTTTCATAATTCATTATCATATTAAATAAATTATAATATATTTGCTCATATTCAAATTAACCGTAATATATCCCAAATGGCGTATAAGAAGTCAGAGTTAGTGAAATTGGAGTCATTAGTCAAAGAAAGCGGCTTTACAATTCGATATGAAAGAGGCAGTTTTGAGTCCGGTCATTGCATTGTCAATGAGAAGAAAATTATTATTATCAATAAATTTTTCAGGCTCAAAGCAAGAATCGATTGCCTCGAAGACATCATAAAAGAATTACATATCGTTCAAGATCAGAACGACGTTGATCAATCTCAGCTCGAAATGACTACGCTTAAAGTAGCATAAAAGTGTAGCTTTAGATGACTAAAGCGTACATCGGTTGAAAGTAAAAGTTACATTTCTTGGTACAGGTACTTCACAAGGTGTTCCCGTTATTGGATGCCCTTGTGACACATGTGCGTCCATAGATAAAAGGGATACTAGGCTAAGGTGTTCTGTCCACATTCAAGTTGACGATACATCAATTGTTATCGATACGGGTCCGGATTTCAGATATCAAATGCTAAGAGCTAAGATTAAAACCCTCGATGCAGTCTTGATTACTCATGAGCACAATGATCACATTATAGGACTTGATGATATCCGTTCGTTCAATTTTCTTCAGAGAAAAGATATGCCTCTGTTTGCTACAGATAGAGTGATTAAAGAACTTAAACAACGATTCAACTATGTTTTTGGAGATAATAATTATCCAGGAATTCCTAGAGTGTTGACAAATGTAATTACACCAAATAAAGCGTTCAAAATCAATGGAATAACAATCCAGCCTATACAAGTGAAACACGGCAAGTTGCCCGTACAAGGCTTTAGGATTGGAGACTTTACTTACATTACTGATGCTAATTATGTGGATGAGACTGCACGTCAGTTGATAAGAGGAACTAAGATTTTTGTTATAAATGCATTGAGATTCCAAGAACATCATTCTCATTTCAGTGTTGAAGAAGCTGTAACACTTGCAAAAGAGCTTGCTGTAGACCAGACTTACATTACACATATAAGCCATCATATGGGTAAACTTGAAGACTGGGAGTCCAAATTACCTGAAGGTGTCTTTTCGGCAGTTGACGGACTTTCTTTAGAAATTGAATCAGCGTAATCGCCATTGCTGCCGTTATTTTTATATATTGAAGAAACTCAGTTGTATACATTGAGAATAGTATTTATCATAACTACATCCATCTTTTTGTTTGCTTCCAGTCTATTGGGGCAACAGACTCCGCAGTTTAGCCAACAGATGTTCAATAAATACCAGTTTAATGCTGCTTATGCTGGATTTGATCGGTCCCTCAGCATAACTGGAAGTAGCAGATCTCAATGGGCAACTTTTGACGGCGCTCCTACGACTCAAAATTTAAATGCGCACTTACCTTTTTACATTTGGAATGGAGGTATCGGCATCAGTTTAGAAAATGATAAGATTGGAGAATTCTCTTCTACGAGTGTTTCCATGTCGTACAATTATGTGTATGAATCACCAATTGGACTTTTCTCAGCGGGTATTCGGGTTGGTGTTTTGCAGAATCGATTGAATGCCAGTAGATTAACCACACCTGATGGGACTTATGAAGCTGATATTATCCAACATAATGATGGTGTATTAGCAAATCAAAATATATCTGGTAGCGCACCCATATGGAGTTTCGCAGGATACTACATCAGTGATTTATTTGAAACAGGTTTGAGTATAAGTGATCTTCCTACGCATACAACAGCCATTGGAGATGTTGATCTGGGAAGAAGTACGGTCGTAAATTGGTTTGCAGAAGCTAATTTACCTATCAATTATGCTATTGAGATTACTCCTTCCGTTTTCGTTAAATCAGATTTTGTGCAAACCCAATTAGAGATAGCTGGCATTGCTAATTACAGAGACCAATATTTTGGTGGAGTTGGAATGCGAGGATATAATGCTAATTCACTCGATGCAGTGATAGTTTATGCAGGATTTAGATTTAATAAAAAATATAAACTGACATACAGTTACGATCTGGGAATCAATGGATTACAGCGTTTTCACGAAGGTACACATGAGTTTGTTTTGAATTATAATCTGCAAAAAATCATTGGTTTAGGATTACCTCCGAAGGTGATCTATAATCCTAGATTTTTATAACGGCGGACAAACTTCAAAAAAGGCGCTTATTTTTTGTGTTTTTATAAAATAATGCGACAATATCTCCGTTTGTAAAGCGTCTGACCAGACAATTAGCCGAATCAGCATTAGAAATTATCGCAATCAGACCATGTATTATTTAACTAAAATTAAATTTGCAACTTTTTAAGGATTGCATCGTCAGAAGTTTAACATATCATCTATAATGAAGCAAATAGCATATTCTTTTTTAGCTCTTCTCCTAATTGCGGGTTTATCTTCTTGTGGGAAAAGTAATGGTGGGCAACTAGTTGGAGTAGACAATAGACCAGGATGGAAAAAGCAAATAAATCCATACGGAATGGTTTATGTTCCTTCTGGAACTACGCATATAGGTCAAAGCGATCAAGATATCTTTAGCACATATACACAAAGACCAAAGGCTATATCCATTCGAGGATTTTTCATTGACGATACTGAAATATCTAACAATGAGTACAGACAATTTGTCAACTATGTAAAAGATAGCGTTGCTCACGTAGTATTGGGTGATATTTTAGAGGATGATTTTGGTAATGAATCGGTTGATTGGGATTATGATATTGATTGGCAGGATGAGACGCTCGATGAATTATTTTATCAAGGAGATATGGCAATCGGTACAAAAAGAGAACTTGATACGAGACAGTTGAACTATTCATGGCATTGGGTTGATTGGAAAAAAGCAGCCTCAAAATCATTTCAAGGTGTTAGATCTGATTTGATCAATAAGGAGGAAGTGAATGTTTTCCCAGATACCTTGACTTGGATTAGAGATTTTTCCTATTCCTATAATGAGCCATTTGCAAGAAACTATTACTGGCACTCAGCTTTTGATGATTATCCAGTTGTTGGTATTACTTGGAAACAAGCTAGAGCATTTTGTGATTGGAGAACTAACCTTTGGAATTCTGGAGGTGGAGAGCAAAATACAGAAGTATTCAGGTTGCCTACAGAAGCAGAATGGGAATATGCTGCTAGAGGCGGACACGATCTAGCTCCATATCCATGGGGTGGCTATTATGTCAGAAATGCAAAAGGATGCCTGTTGGCGAACTTTAAGCCTGGTAGAGGAAATTACGTAGAAGATGGAGGAGAGACTACTGTTCCAGTAACAGCTTATTTCCCTAACGACTACGGTCTATACAATATGTCTGGAAATGTTGCAGAATGGACAGAAACAGCTTACTATCCTCAAGCATATTCTCATGTGCACGATAGCAATCCAGACATTAAATATGATGCGGCTGAAGATGATCCCAAAGCTTTAAAACGAAAAGTGATAAGAGGCGGTTCTTGGAAAGATATTTCTTATTTCCTTCAAACAGGAACAAGACATTGGGAGTATCAGGATACATCTAAATCATATATTGGATTCAGATGTGCACTTACTTTCTTAGGAAGATCTCTTAACGATTTCAAGTAAGCTTCTAGATATCAAAAACGAATAAGCCGATTAAAGCAATAAAAAACACTATCTGTCTTCGGAGTTCTATTTACTTTGATAAAATAGAACTGTATCTATCTACGTTTGACATTTATTAATCATAACACTTACAGTAAAACGATAATACAAAATGAGTTTTCTAAAAACTAAATCTTTTAAATACCTAAAGAATTTGATCATTGGTGTTGGTGCGGCACTAGTAATGATTGGTGCACTATACAAGTTACAGTCTTGGGAAATGCCAGTATTCGGTGGAGTCAAATTTGACTTTTTAACAATTGGATTGCTAGTTGAAGCATTTATCTTTTTATTTCTGGGACTTATCGGACCTGAAAAAGATTATTACTGGGAAAAATTATATCCAGGTTTAGATCAACATGGTGCAAACTTGAGCCCGCTTAGTGCTGGCCCAGGTAATGCTAATAATTTTGCTAATGTAGCACCTCTTAATGGTGAAGTTGTTGAAGGTCAGCTTGGTGGCATGCTTGACGAACTGAGAGGAATGTCAAAAAGTTTGGGCTCGTTGAAAGCGTTGCAAGAAGTTGATTTCTCGCAAACTGCTGAAAACGTTAGAGCAATGAGTAATTTCTCAGAAAAACTCAACGCTGCAATGTTGGATCTTGATGCTTCTGTTGCCGAAACTAAAGTATACAAAGAACGCATGCAGACGATGACAGCTAATATCGATTCACTGAATCAAAACTTGAATTCATTGAATGGTGTCTATGGTAATGTCTTAAGTGCTTTTCAAAAATCCTAACTAACCTTTAAAATCTAATATATGTCAATTCCTAAGGAACCGCGTCAACTAATGATCAATGTCATGTATTTGGTATTGACTGCATTACTTGCGCTAAATGTTTCCGCTGAGATATTCAATGCATTCAAGATTGTCGATGGAGGATTAGTAAAGTCTAATAAGGCTATTGAAGATTCTAATAAGGCCTTACCACAGATAATTAGAGATGGTGCCAAAAAGAAACCTTCATTAGAAAAATACGCAGAGCTAATTGATCCAGCTAATAACCTTACTAAAGAGTTAGATGATGAGATAGAAGATTTGATTAATTCATTAATTGATGCTGCTGGTGATGGTGATGGATCTATAGGTGAAGGCGATTATATAGAAACAAGTAACGGCGTCAGAAAATTAAAAGGCGAGAAGAATAAAGATGTAACAACAAGAATGCTTGTTAAAGCTGGAAAAGGAGAAGAGCTAAAAACTAAGCTTATCGAATACAGAGCGAAAATGTTAGAACTTGTAGATGAGGATAAGAGAGAAGAATATGATAAAAATTTTCCTGTAATTGTAGATGATGAAACATGGCAGAAGAAAGTAGGTGTCAATGATTGGTCTGAGTTTAACTTTAAACAAATGCCAGTTCAAGCAACTATTCCTATTCTTAGAAAGTTTCAGAATGACGTCAAAAGTACCGAAAATACATTTTTGAATTATCTAGCGAAAACGGTCGGTGGTGCAAAGGATGTAGTCTTAAATAATTTTGCAGTTGTATCGGCACCTAAAAAGTCCTATATCATTAAGGGAGAAAAATATGAGGCTGATATATTTTTAGGTGCATTTGCTGGAGAAGATTCTAATACTGAAATAAATATAAGTGTTGATGGTAGGAATTTGCCATTAAGTGGTGACGGTATTGCCAAATATTCTGTTAATACATCTAGTACTGGGGTTAAAAAGTATACTGCAAATGCAGTTATCACTAATCCAGCAACTGGTGAAAAAACGCCTGTTTCACAAACATTCGAATACGAAGTAGGAGAGCGTTCAGTATCTGTATCGGCTTCTGCGATGAATGTTTTTTACATTGGTGTGGACAATCCTATTGAAGTATCAGCAGCAGGTGTGCCGTCCGATCAAGTCAAAGTCTCTATGGGAGGCGATGGCGGTGGTAGTATCAACAGACAAGGTGGTGGCTATAATGTTAAAGTGACGAGACCGACAGCAAAAGGTCAATTTGCTAAAGTCAACGTGACGGCACCGGGTTTGAGTGATTCAAAGTTATTCAGAGTAAAAAGAATACCTGATCCAATACCAATGCTCG
>CAYVFU010000107.1:0-14685 GCA_964450495.1 uncultured Saprospiraceae bacterium
GCATTACCGCATCACCTCTGTACAAGCACAGAGCCAACAAACTTTCTAACAATACCATCATCCATTTCTAAGGTAGTGATGTAGGAGTAGATACCTTGCTCGACCCCTGTTCCATTGAGTGTACCATCCCAGCCAACGTTGTTGTTGATGTTTTCATAAGAGCCGCTGTATACTTGTTGTCCCCATCTATCATAGATATTAAGCGTTTTGATCTCAACAAGATCAGAACCTCCTAATATGATAAACTGATCATTACTTCCATCTCCGTTAGGTGTAAAGACGTTAGGGATATAAACAGTGTAGAAATCCAATTCTACTTGCACGAGACTATCACATCCTAAGGCATTCATTAGATTGACATTGTATGTGCCAGCAGCATCGAAACTATTGTTTTCGACTCCTTCAAAGGTTTCACCTTCAAAAATTTTTGCGACGACAGTATCCATTAATTCAGGTAGAACAGTTACAGTTATGTCTACGATACTGTCACAGTTATTGCTGGTCTGAAGCGTCTCTACATAATTCCCAGATTCTGAAATGGTGGTTGTTCCTAATTGAAAAGTCTCATCATGACATAGGCTTATATTTGTAATATTTTCGAATACTGGTATGCGATAATCATATACCTGGGTGAGTAAGCAGGACCCATCACTAATCAATCTTACTTGATACTCTCCTTCTCCATAGTTTTGAGAAAGCACAGGCGCGATCTCGCCTACTAAAGCGATGCCATCTTTATACCATTGATATTCTATGTTTGCTTCTTCAGGTACACTCAATGTGAAGTCGGTAGCACAAGGATGATTTACTTCTGAAATTTGAAATTCAAAAGAACGTAAATCTGCTAGAACTAAATTGTCAAAGAAGTAATAAGTCGTTCGATTTGCCTCAGACCTCTCACATGGAGGTCCTATAGCAATTGCATTAATATCTACAGGTGGCGTAATTGTAATCTCTGTCTGAACCCATGCCGAACCACCTCCTCCGCCTACAGTTCTTGAACCTAATTTTTGCCAATTTGGCCCATTAGTGGGACACCCTAAGTCAGGATTTCCAGTTCCAAAAGGAAGGTTGTCACAATCGGTCGTCCCAAAAAATGTAACATCAAGCGTTGGAGAAAAGGCTTCACTTGTAAAGCCAATGTAGAATTCAAAACGATATTCAGTATTGGCCTTCAGTGGGCCTGTCAAACAAGCGCCGGCATATTCCTTCCAATTATACTCAGCAAATGCCCCGACTACACGTCCATTGGCAAAGCCCATAATTGCTTCACCATCAGGAAAAGGAGTTGGTGGAAAATGAACATCCCAACCCGTCCATCCACATGGATGAATAAGGTCTGTAGTTGGCTCTGAAGCTTGTACCCATCCTACTGCACAATTGAGCATACTCCTTTGTACAGGACAACAAGTTGATTCCTCAAATGATGGGTTTGGGATCAGTGATTCAGGAACCAATATTTCGCAAACACAATCAGGATCATTGAGATCGATCAGTCCATCACCATCATCATCTATGGCATTAGTGCAATCTTCCATCATTTGATTTTTAATAGAAGACAATGAAAGAAGTGAGTCAACACTTAGTACAAGTATGACAAGAGTTGCTATAAGCAAGATGATATTTGTGTGCTTAACAATCAATTCATTGATTTAATGTCTAACAACAGTTAAATGAAAGTAGAGAACTTATCATTATTAGTATTAATCTGATAGAATTTGCATGTCAAATGTCAGCATGGTAACCATGATAACCCGTTAAATGTAGATTTGTTTTAACTGTACAAAGGTGTAAATACCTAAATAGAAGTTGACCTTATAGACGAATACAAAGAAAACACAACTTGTAAGTCCTGAAAAACTTAGAACTATTCTTGTATTATTTAGTCTTGAAAAATCCTTAGGCAAAAATTTCATTACTTGCTATTTACAAACAGCCTCGATAAAATAATCAAACAGTAATAGCATATGCTACTTTTATTATTAAATGCTCGACTGTCTCAAAGAATGCCCGACTGTCTCAAAGAATCATACTAATAGTTGATCGTCCTTATTGCTCAATATGCTGGATTTGATGCTACAATATTCAGTAAGGCTTTACTTGGATGAATAATTCTTTATATTTTGGAATAAAGAAATTCTTCCGATGTTTGAAACAACACTTAACTCTAGTCTTTTGCTCTTTTGCCTGAATCAATCTTTAAAGAATGTCGTCGCCATTGTCTTATTGATTTTTTGCAACAATTCAATCCACGCTCAGCAATTACAGCCCATGGGTGGAGGCGAGTTTCAACGAAAACTTGCGGAGCCTTGCCTATCAGATGAACAACGATACATTATACAAAATCAAATAAAACAAAATAGACAAAGGAGTGAAGTAAAAATTGCAATTGAATCTCAGAAAAATGTAACTACTGTTCCACAGTTCATTTGGCCAGTTAAGGTAAGTGCAGAATCTCCATTCTTTCACTCGCTAATCGTTACAAATTATGTTGATCATGATCCTTTGTTTACTGGAAGTCAATTTGGTGATTCAAATCTGGATTATAATTGTGGGAATCGGACATATGATACGACAGGCGGATACAATCACAGTGGCGTAGATATATCCACTTGGCCTTTTCCCTGGTATATGTATGAAAATGACTATGTTGAAGTCATCGCAGCTGCTGATGGTGTGATTGTCAATAAGCAAGACGGCAATGCAGATACCAATTGCGGTTGTACTAACTTTAATTGGAATGCTGTCTATGTAGAGCATGCTGATGGATCAATTGCCTGGTATGGTCATCTCAAAAACAATGGTTTAACAGCAAAACCGATTGGAGCGACGGTGACAGCTGGGGAATTTATCGGTTACATGGCAAGCTCAGGTTGCTCTACTGACCCACATCTGCACTTTGAAGTATATGATACCTCAAATCAATTAATTGACCCTTATGCTGGTGCATGTAATAATTTTAACAGTCAAAGTTGGTGGCAATCCCAACCTGATTATCTGACACCAAGGATCAATGCCATTAAAACCCATTCTTCTCCACCAGAAGTTGGATGCCCAAGTCCAAACGAATTGCCACATTTTTCTGACTGTTTTCAATCTGGAGAAAGAGTTTTCATTGGATTTTACTTTAGGGATCAACTAGCTGGTTCTGTACATGATATGAGATTACTCATGCCACCTAATCAAACTTTATATGCAAATTGGGATTTTACATCTCCTAATTATTTTACTGGCTCTTGGTGGTATTGGTATTGGGACTTACCCTCAAACGGACCTTTCGGTGTCTGGACAGTTGAAGCAGATTATCAAGGTGTGACATATTCTCATCAATTCCATTATGAAGAACAAGGATATTCAGGAATTCTACCTATTACTGGTGTTCAAACAACGAATAGAACGATCGAAACAGATGGCTTAATTCGATCATATCAGACGGTTGCAAGTCCTGCAGTCGTTAATTATGACGCAGGCGAATGTGTCGAATTACAGGCTCCATTTGAAGTACAATCGGGAGCTATTCTTCATATGTTTATAGATGGGTGTGGGAATTAAATTGGTTTAGTATTCATGTAAAAATGAGTTCGTTCCTTTCAAATAGCTTTAGTCCATTTATAAATTATTGAATAAAAGTATCTTTGATTAATGCCAATTAAAAAAGACATCTCTTCAATACTAAAAAAATTTGACATTGAAGCGTTAAACCCCATGCAGGAAGAAGCATACACTTCCATCCAAAAAGGAACTGATGTTATTTTACTTTCCCCTACTGGTACAGGAAAGACCTTGGCATTTGTATTGCCTTTGATTGAAAAACTCAATCCTGATTCTTCTGAAATTCAATTGTTAATCGTCGTGCCCTCTAGAGAGTTAGCTCAACAAATAGAACAGGTCATCCGTAAAATGGGTTCTGGATATAAGGTCAATGCTGTCTATGGAGGCAGAGCTGGCATGTACGATAAAATCGATCTCAAGCATACGCCAACCATACTTATTGGCACACCTGGAAGAATTGCAGATAGATTTAGACGAGACAACTATTCGCTTGACCACATTAAAACCTTGGTGCTAGATGAATTTGATAAATCACTGGAAATAGGTTTTCAAGAAGAAATGGAAGAAATTGTAGACACACTTCCCAACATCACACAACGTATCCTTACTTCAGCTACTACTGACGCAGATATACCTACATTTGTTGGGTTACAAGATCCGCAGTCCATTAATTATCTTAAGGAAGGTAATACTCAGTTGAAGATAAAAGCCATTCTTTCACCTGAAAAAGACAAGCTGCATACTTTAGTGAAAACGCTTGCCTTTATTGGTCACCAACCGGGTATTATTTTTTGTAATGTCAAAGAAGCACTTCATCGAGTCAGTGACTTCTTAGACGACAATGATGTGGATCATGTATGTTTCCATGGTGGAATGGAACAAATCGATAGAGAGCGATCACTCATTAAATTTAGAAATGGGACAAATCAAATTCTCCTTGCCACAGACTTGGCTGCCAGAGGACTCGATATCCCAGAAATTAAATTTATCGTCCATTATCATTTACCCTATAGAGAAAAAGAATTTACCCACAGGAATGGGCGGACTGCTCGTATGAATCGTGATGGCGTTGCTTATATCCTTCACTGGACAAATGAGCCATTCCCTGATTTTATACAAGATATTGCTCCAGAGAAATTAAACGTAGACGATTTAGAAAAATCAACATTGTCTCTTCCCGTAAAATGGGAAACATTATATATAACAGGAGGCAGACGAGATAAGATATCCAAAGGAGATGTCGCGGGATTATTTTACAAACAAGGTGAATTAAAAAAAGAGCAACTCGGAACAATTGAATTAAAACAGAATTGCACTTACGTTGGTGTACATGCACATGTAGCAAAAAAACTTATTCAAAAAATAAATAATTCGAGACTGAAGAAGAAAAAGGTTAGAGTAAGTCTTATTGACTAAGTATTTCCTTTTCAGTATAACTTCCAAAGTACCGTAGATCCAAGAGCATTTTAATACCTTTAAAGCCAATCAAGTAATGAATGAGTAAAGATTACGATGTTGTTATAATTGGAAGTGGCTTTGGTGGCACGATGACTGCAAAGAAACTGATTGATGCCGGATTGAGAGTCGCTATATTAGAGAGAGGAGATTGGGTAAAAAGAGGTCCTCAAAATTGGGCTACAGAAGGTTCTATTGACTTGACACCTCAATACGACAAAACAGTACCTTATAACGTTGTCAAAGGTGGTAACAAACCCAAAATGGGCGTGTATTCGGCCATTGGAGGTCCCTCATTATTTTATGGTGGAGTCTCGTTTAGATTTAGAGAAGATGACTTCAATCCACCAGCTGATATTGTGGCAGACTCAGGCGCAGAATGGCCAATCAAGTATAAAGACTTAGAGCCTTATTATACAGAAGCCGAAACATTATTAAATATAGCTGGAAATGATGGAGCAGATCCTACTGCTCCACCGAGATCTGCGCCCTACCCCCAACAACCTGCAGACTATGCGGATATAAGCAAGAAGATAAAAACATCAGCAGAAGCGCTTGGCTGCCATCCATTTCATTTGCCATTAGCCATCAATTATCAAGATAGATCAAGACCAGTATGTCAGCTTTGTACGACTTGCGATACGTTTACTTGTGCCATAGGTGCAAAAAATGATTTGGAGATGATGATCCTCCGAGGTATGTCTGAAAGCCAAGTAGACATCATCCCTAATGCCGTAGTGACTAACATCAATCAATCTAATGGATCGTTCACATCTCTCTCCTATTTTGATAAAAAGGATGGTCAATTTAAATCTGTAAGTGCAAAGGCTTGCGTGTTAAGTGCAGGAGCTCTTGCTTCACCACATATTTTGTTGAATAGTGAATTAAATAAAGTTAATCCAGCTGGTGATGTAATCGGTCGCTATTTAATGAGACATGTGAATGCTATTGTCTTTGGTATTTTTGCTACTCCACCAGATAAACAAAAGCGTTTTCATAAAGAACTCGCTATACTCGATTATTACTTTGGACATGAAGACATTGAATATCCAAAACATAAAATTGGAAGTTTGCAACAAGTCCCAACTCCACCTTCTGGTCTTGTGCGGAATGAAGCGCCCAAACCACTGGGTCCAATAGCAGCAGGAGGCGTAAAATTATTGACTGGATTACTCGCGATTGCAGAAGATCAGCCACAATACAATAATCAAATCAAGATTGATAAAAGCAGTCAGCAAGAATATGGATTGGCAAAACCTATAGTCTCTCATGAATATACTGAGCGAGATCAAAAAGCAGTTCGTGCATTAACAGAGCAAGCCAAAAAAATCATGAAAAAATCTGGAGCACTCATCAACTATGTTCACCACATTAAAACATTTTCTCATAGTGCTGGAACTGTACGGATGGGCTTTGATTCTGCAACTTCACCGTTAGATGAAAACTGTAGGTTTAGGGGTGTAGATAATCTTTATGTCGTAGATGCCTGTTTTATGCCTAGTTCTGCTGCTGTCAATCCTTCATTGACGATCAGTGCCAATGCACTACGAGTCGGAGAAGTTATCGCCAAATCACATAACTACACTAATTTAGAAGCGTGAAAAATCCAGATACATTGAGAATCTGCTTTTTAGGCTGTGGCAATATTACTAGCAAACATGCAAAATTGGCTCGAGCTACATCAAAGGATATTTCATTGTCATTTGCCAGCAGAACTTTAACTAAAGCAGAAGAATTTTCTTCCAAGTACAATGGTGATAAGTCATTCGGCTCATATGATGACGCCTTGACAGCAGAAGATGTTGACATCATCATGATAAATACGCCACCTGACAGCCATTTTGATTTGGCTTCAAAAGCAATCGAAAATGGTAAACATGTTATCGTAGAAAAACCACCTTTTTATTCTTCTAAGGATTTTGATGTATTGGGGCCTAAAGCTGATCAGAAAGGACTGCAGTTACTGGTTGCTGAAAATTACTTCTATAGACCACTACGTAAAACATTGCAATCCCTTTTTGAGAATAAAGTAATTGGTATTCCTTTATTCATGAACATTAACGCAACTAAAAAACAAGAAAACAGCAATGATTGGCGAGAAGATAAAAGCATTGTAAAATATGGTGCTTTATATGAAGGTGGGATACACTGGATGAGTATCATAAATAATCTTGGATTTAGTGTTGAAAGCTATGATGGTTTCAATCCGAGGAAGGAGCAAGAACTAGAACGAAGTATGCAGATGACTGCAAAAACCAAAGAAGGATTGATTATAAATCTGCTGTATAGCTGGGAAGTTGACACCATATTCAAAGGTCTTCGATTGTCTAAAATCCACGGCACTGAAGGATCCATCACTTTTGAAACAAATGGTGTTTTTGTTGTGGTTAGAGGAAATAAGAAAAGGGTTATTTGGCCAGGTTTTACAGATATTGGTGGATCAAAAGCTATGTGGAAAGACTTTCTGTCTTCAATAAAAAATGCTGCTCCAGCTGCATACACTTGGCGAATGGCACAGCAAGATTTATTGGCTGTTGAAACCACTTATTCTACATCTATCTAGATATTTAAGTAATTAAACTTTAAATTCGCACGCTTTTAAAACAAAATGAATATGGGTAACCTAATGATAGCAACGATCGTCGGACTTTTTGTAGGTGTCCATAATGCCACTTGGGGCATGTATAAAGATGCTCCTCACGAGGGTTTTACTTGGTCTACTTACTTCAGAAGTGTCATTGCAGGCTTAATCTATGGCCCCTTAGTTGCCTACATATTCAATTTAGATATGTCCTTTGCGGCTAACATGTTTTTGTTATTTGGAGCAGCATATAGTTTGGAGCGTATCACTATGGAGGTGTATAAAACATTCATCAGAGTAGAAGATCAGAGTAAGTATTTTATTCCAATGCAATTATCTGTATTTGGGAAGCCCGTAGAGAGTTATGGAGCAAGATTGTTTTTCGGGTTTTTGTATGTGGCAATCCTATTGCTCATTACATATGGTATGTATATACTCAATAATAAATTTCAAACAGGAGCTTTTAAAGCAAATGCATTTTTATTGTTATTACCTTGCTCTGTATTTGGATGGGTCTCAGCATTTGGAGGTGCATGGAAAGATGCGCCTTTAGAAGGGTTTGAAACATTCAAATTCTTTAGATCACCTGGTGTCGCTTATTTCTATGCCTTTGTCGCAAGTATATTCACATCTCATTTGCTCATCATAACCATGTGTAGCATTGGTTTCACAATTGCAAGTATTGAGACTTATAAGACATTTTTCTTTTTAGATCGACCGAGAGGCAAATTCCAAGGAAAGCCAATTACACATCCCGAAATGGAGACATTTAGAAAGAAGTTCGTTCCATTTTATGTTGCTATCTGGATTTTTGTGATTGGTACATTCATAATAGGCTTAATGAATCGCCCTGATACATTACTCCCTTTTTAGATAGTCTAACACAACGATTGAGCCCAGTATTGCTGGAATGAAAATCAGGAATGTTCGGTACAATAGTGTAAAGGATGTTATGTAGTCTTGGCTAATGACACTTGCCATCAAACCACTTATACTTAACTCTGCAATACCACTACCTCCTGGACTAGGTGAAAAATAGAGAAGTAAATACAACACAGCTTGTATAGCAATAACTGTCCAAAAATCAGTTTCCAAACCAAATGATAATAATATGATATACGCGAGCAAATACTTATTGCCGTATAGAATAATTGTTAGCACAAAACTCATCAACATCAGTTGTGGTTTAGTAGAAATCAGCTTCACACATTTATTTCTATAATCAGTCAAACTCACCTCTGCTTTCTTACCGAAGGACACTAATTTTTCACCTAACCTTGTTGAGATTACTGATACTAATTTACCTAGAAAGGTGATAAATTTACCCAACACACTTGGAGCGAGAAGACCAATAAGAATAACAAAAAAAAGTGTAGTGAATACTGACATTCCAAACTTACTTAGGTTTGTAACTAAGCCTTCAGGGACTTTGTCTTGAAGTAAATTTATCGCAAACCACCCACTTAGTGGAAAAAAAATAATGGTCGATATCCAGTTAAAAAAACTATTGGAAATATTATCAGGTATGGAAACACCGTGTCTATAAAAAATGTAGATCTGACCAGGTCCTCCACCACTTTGTGAAGGGGTTACTGCGCCCATAAAAATGTTAGCTAGATTGGCTTTGACACTAACCCAAAAAGATATACCAGGTTTGAATTCTCGAATGAAGATGTGATTTCTGAGACCTCCTAAAATGAGATCATTGCTTGTAAACACTAAGCCAATAACTATCCAATACCATTTCACAGAAGTCAGAACCTCTACAGTTTTACCAGTATTATTATACAGAAAAACGGCAATGAAAGCGATGACAGATATGGTAACGAATAAGACTATCCCTCTACGTATCGTACGTTTATTTAGATAAGTTTTATACTTATCAATTTCATGGCTGTCATCTTGATTTGATACGCGCTCATTCATCCATGCAGATATAATAGCAATATACCTCAATATTAAACATAACCATCCCCTAGCAAAAAATTTTAAGGAAAATATATGTTTTGACCACCATAGACAAGACTCAAATTTCACTACACATCAATCCTATAAAGAATACTTTAGCCTCTCTTTTGAAGTATTGCATAACTTCTAGATGATGGAGTATTTAAGAAATCGCGGCGTTATGCGTGTTAAACTCAATATTTAAGTTAGTTTAGAGTATAAATCGACCTTTCTTAACTAACTGGTTCTGGTTTGTAATCAAAATAAAATGGAAAATCTTTGTGGTTCCAAGAGAGAAGTCATGTTGCATATTGAATCCGAATATGTAAATAAAATCGCCGACGATAATTTACTTCAAATAGAAACGTCCTGGCAGCCATCTGACTTCCTCCCAAATTCTAATGACTTTAATACTTTTTGTAATGATGTAAAGGAATTGCAGCAAAGTACTGAAGGCTTGTCTTATGATTTTTGGGCTGTGTTGATTGGTGATACTATCACCGAAGAAGCATTACCTACTTATGAATCTTGGTTAGCTGGATTGCATGATATTGACATCATGGGCAATACAGGCTGGGGTAGATGGACAAGAGCTTGGACTGCCGAAGAAAATAGACACGGAGACACTCTCAATAAATTTCTATACTTATCTGGTAAAATAGATATGCGTGCGATGGAGACATCAGTCAACTATCTACTTGCCGATGGCATGGATATTCAAACCGGAGATGATCCTTACAAAGTATTTGTCTACACAAGCTTTCAAGAATTAGCTACCAATGTTTCTCATGCAAGAGTAGCCAAGTTAGCCAAAGAAGCAGATTGCCAAAGTCTAGCTAAAATGTGTGCTTTTATTGCCTCTGATGAAGCGAGGCATGCAAATGCATATATGACTTTTATTACCAAAATATTTGAGGTTGATCCTAGTGAAATGATGTTGGCTTTAGAGGATATGATGAGAAAAAAAATTGTCATGCCCGCACACAATTTGAGAGAAATTGGTGTAAACATTGGTGAAAGTTTTGTCCATTTTTCTAATGCTGCCCAACGCATTGGTGTATATACTTCTGAGGACTATATTAAAATTTTAGAGCGTCTCCTTGATTTCTGGAAAGTTGGTGAAATAGAAGGCCTTAATGATGAAGCTAAAAAAGCGAGAGACTACCTTATGGCTTTGCCTGCTCGAATGTCTCGAGTTATTTCTCGTCTAAAAATTCCAGAGCACGAATATAAGTTTAGCTGGATAGGTTGATACCATTCATAAAGAAAGGCTGGTGATGAATAACGTCTCACTTCAGATCTAATCTAAGTAGGAGTAATAATAGGTAATCTACACTTAAGTCCGTTCAAGTCTATCACGACAGCAAATATTCAATCGCTATTAAGATTTAGACATTTACAAGTCTTGTTTCCTGATGCCTTTATCGAGGTGAATTGTAGGAGAAATGCTTTTTCTGTTAGACCGTGATGGGTGTATGTGGCGTGCATTGCATTGGCTTTTGTGTTTTGCTGTATGACACCATGAAACTTGTTATAGCTCGTGCTTGTTTAAATTGTCTCATAAGGTTGGATTAAGATATCTGCTGGTATAGAAAGAGCTTTACTTAGTTTCCTAATTATGTTTATACTCATTGGTCTTTTTCTTGATAGTATTTCAGAAGCTCTACTTTTTAAGCCTATCACCTCTGCTAAATCCTTTTGGGTCATATCCATTTGATCCATTTTAAACTTTATCGCTTCAATTGGATCAGGATCAGGAAACTCACCCACTTTTTCTGTTTCGTACTTTTCTATTAGTAGCACCAGTATTTCAAGTTCCTCTTGTTCTTTAGTCCCTTTCTTCGCATGAAATATTTGCTCTAATCTATCGAGAGCTTTTTGATAGTCCTTTTCAGTTTTTATAAGCTTCAGTTTCATTTTCAAATTTCCTTTGCATCAATTGAATCATATTCAGCGTGAGTTCCAATGAACCTAATCCAAATGATTTGATTTGTGAATGTTATCTTGACCACTAGTCTATAGTTATTTCCTTTAATCCTAAATACAATTCGATCAACTCCTAAGATTTTGCATGTCCCAAATTGTGCCTTAACTTCATTAAAATTTTCCCACTTAGCTTGTTTAGCTACTTTGTACCAACTTAAAAGAGCCTGTTTACAGTCAGTATGTTTTTCCCAGAAATCTCTAAGTGTACTTTTAGCTATTATCCTCATTTGTTCCAAAAATAGGAACATTTGATTAAATTTCCAAATATGGGAACTTTCATGCATGAGCTACAACTTACTTGTATTGATTCATCAAATTGAAATGATATGGGATTTTCAATTAATGAAGCATTGTCAATAAAATCTAATGCTAAGCTAAGGAAGCAAAACAGATTATTAGGACCCAAATCAAACAAGTCAACATTGAATCTCAAAGTACAGGATAGAAAAGTTTATAATCAAGATTTCGTTAAAGGAAAGAGTGAGAATTTGACACTAAAAATTTCAAAATAAAAAGAAACCAAACCACTTTATCAATAGTATTTTGGTCCCTTTCTTTATTCACAATTTATATTGTCGTAAGTATAGTATTCTCTAATTAGAGCACCCTTGAATGTAAGCGTGGAATAAAGCATTTGGTGTAACCTCAAATCCAGGCTTTAACAGAATTTCATCACCAGCAGAATATTCAATATCAGCAGGTGCATCAATAATCGCATCAGATTCAATTAGAATAATTGCCTCATGCAATTGAGTCCCAGTAATTGTATTGTTTATATCTAAGACATTGATACAATCGTCAACATCATCACAAATACCATCATTGTCAGAATCATTTTCAACAACTCCACAACCACAGGCCATTGGTGATGTTTTCAGAGGGTCATTCGGACAGCCATCGAGACTATCACAAGTGCCGTCGCTATCAGTATCAGTAAATGAACCTGTACACGAACACGTTGCTGCATCGTAAACATCATTTATAGAACAAGACATACCATCATCACATGGTGTACCTATTAGCGAATCATCTAAAGTTGGGCACGAATCATTAGCGTCACATATTCCATCCATATCTGTGTCAGTGTATGTGCCTTCACAATTGCATGAAGTAGTGTAAACATCTCCAGTAGTGCATGGATCATTGTCATCACACACAGTGCCAATTAGCGCATCATTAAATCCAGGACACATATCATCATTGTCACACACACCATCATTGTCAGCATCATCTACAGTTCCTTGACATTGACAAGTCGTTGGATCAATGATATCATTTGACGTACATGGATCATTATCATCACAAGGGTCACCTATCGTTGCATCATCTATGCCTTCACAAGCGTCAAAGAAATTACAGACACCATCAGAATCAGAATCCATATAGACACCAACACACTCACAATCTGATGTATAGACATCACCTGTAGTACATGGATCTCCATCACTACAAAGCTGACCGATAAGTCCGTTATTAAATCCAAGACATGGGTCAAGACCATCACAAATTCCATCACCATCCTCATCTGAATATGTACCGACACAATCACAATTTGAATCCATCATATCATTTATGGTACAAATATCATTATCATCACATGCTCCACCTACTCTCTTCATGTGCACATATTCATTTGGCTCACCAATGATGATAAATTCATCTTGGTTAATGACTGTTATACCTTCAGGCTGATTCATACCTAAGGATGTTAAATCCAAACTGCTTATTAGTTCTCCTGTATAGGAATTTACTTCAACTATATATTGACCTTCTTGGGTTAACATCAAGAGAGAATTACTCGTAGTATAAGCTAAACCAGCTAAATCAGTAAAACCATTAGGATACGTATGATCAACAGAAGTGAAATTAAAGAACTCTGTCGGATTAAAATTTGACCCCATTTGACTTACTGGATCATCTATCACATAGACATCTGGGGAGTTTAATTCTCTTGCTACATGCAGAATGTCATTTGCAGCATCATAAGCAATCCCTTCTAAACCATCATTACCGTCACCAGTGTTATTTAATTGAATTCTGCTTGCTGAACCTGGATAGACAATCGTGCTATTATTGTTACTTAGTGGAATATTTACAAATACAATTCTTCGTCTTCTTTCTTCAGTAATCGCATATAAATTACCAGATATATGCGCAATTCCTTCAGTATCCTCAAAGCCACTTAGTGAAATCTCACGGATTAAAGTTCCTGTAATGCTAAATTCATATGCAGTAGGAGTGCCATTGGCAACTGCCATAAATCTATTTCTTCCAGCATTGTATGTTATTCCTGAGAAATCATCAGGAATCGCCGAAAAACTCAACGTCGAACATGAAACGAATGAAGAAACATCGTAGCCGATACAACTTGATTCTGGACCAACACACACATCTAGTGGATCACAAATATTATCATTATCAGCATCATTATATGTACCAGCACATTCGCAATTGGTAGTCCAAATGTCATTGACTGTACAAAAATCATTATCATCACAACTCGTACCAATTATTAAATCATCAAAGCCAGGACATTGATCATTTGCATCGCAAACCGTATCATTATCCAAATCAGAATATACACCTGCACATTCGCAATTACTTTGATAAACATCATTAATGGTACATGGATCTCCATCGTTGCAGCTGGTTCCTATTAATAAATCATCAAACATTGGACAAACATCATCAGCATCACAGACTGTATCGCCATCAGCATCATCAAATGTCCCTATACACGCACAAGCCACTGGATCATAAATATCACCAGATGTACATGCATCTCCATCATCACACGCAGATCCTAAAAGTGCATCATCTATGCCTTCACAGACGTCGTCATTATTGCATATACCATCGCCATCTGTATCTTCAAATGTTCCTGCACAAACACAAGATGAGGTAAATACATCTCCAGCCGTACACGGATCATTATCGTCACAGGATGTTCCAATTAAAGTATCATCGAACATTGGACAAACATCATCAAAATCACAGACTGTATCGTTATCTGCATCTTGAAATGTACCTGTACATTCACAAGTCGATGCTAAATAAACATCGCCTGATGTACATATGTCACCATCACTACAAGCTAAACCAATCCAAGAATTAGGCAACATTGGACAGACGTCATCTGCATCACATACACCATCTGAGTCTGT
>CAYVFU010000108.1:0-14318 GCA_964450495.1 uncultured Saprospiraceae bacterium
TGAATATTTCGGAATCTATTATGTTTGTTTTATATTGTAAATAAAAAAAGAATTATGTCAACAACAATGATGGGAGTTTTAAGTACACTTTCTTTGATCACAACCATATGGGTAATTTATGATGTATGGGCTGTTAATAAAGGAATGAGTACTGGTGGAAAAATATTATGGACCGTATTAGCCTTATTTTTCGGCTTAATAGCAGCGGCAGCATACTATTTTATAGCGAAAGGAAAACATACTTCTGTAAGAGAAGATACCTTAGTTTAATAACTATTTTTCAAGAGCTATTTCTATATGTTTGGTGTGGTGTCTACTGTGCCAAGAGTATAAGCCTGTAAGTTGGGAGAGACTTATAGTTTTATTTGTCGAGGGATGAATGAATGTTCGCTTAAATTGTTCATCTGTCAAGGACTTCAATAGATATACCCATCTCCTGTGTAATGATTCAATCAATGTTAGTGATAGGTCTATAGAGGATTGGTAATCTGCCAAGTCAGACCAAGCATTTTCGTCATATGCTTTTATAATTGGATTGTCCTCAGTAAGAGTCCATTTAAATCTGACAAAACTGTTTACATGGCTATCTGCAATATGATGGACGACTTGTTTTATGTTCCATCCGTCTGGTCTGTATTGCTTTTTCAGATCTTCTTCAGATAATTCATTACAGAGGAATCTAAGTTTCCCAGGTAAGGCATCTATATCGGAAATCCATCCAGAAACTTCATTGCTACTTGGGGCATCTACAAATGTAAATCTGCCTATTGGGTATTTTAACTGTTCGATATCCATATCTGTTTTATATTTCTTTGTGTATCAGGTCTTTTAATTGTAGTATGAATGTCGTCCCTTTATTTAATTTGGAATTGATTTGTATGCTTCCATTATACATCTTGCATATCTTTTTGCTAATAGCTAGACCTAAGCCTGCACCGCCAAGTGATTCATGGTTGAGACGCTTGAATGGCTGGAATATTGTTTTGTGATACTTCTCATCTATTCCTAATCCATTGTCTGTAAGTTCTATTTGCCAAGCATCTTCTAATACTTTGCTTTTAATATTTATTACAGGATGTTCTTTTGATTTATATTTAATGGAATTCGAAATCAAATTTTGAAATAGCTGGATAAAATTAGTCTTGCGACCTATAATTGTCGGAAGTTCATCATATTCAATAATTGCCGACGTTTCTTTAATTTCAGTATCGAGATTTGACTTTACAATTTCGATGACTTGCTGCAAGGAGATAGGTTGTGTGCGCCTTACTCCTTCTTTACCAATTCGTGAATATGCAAGAGATTCATTAATAACCTCAGTCATATTTTGCATACTCTTTATAATGATATCGATATAGTCATTTGCTTTCGAATCTAAATTTTCTGAGTACCTAGATTTCAATAACTGCGCATAAGAAGAAATGGTGCGCAATGGACTTTTCAGATCATGAGAAGCAATATAGGTGAATTGTTCAAGCTCTTCGTAAGCAGATATCAGTTTCTGTAAGTTACTGTCAATAATTTCATTCTGGTGAGCGAGGAATTTATTGGCTTTTTTAAGTTGTTTATGATTTTCCTCTAGATCAGCTATAGTCTCATTCAAGTAATTTATAGCTAGTATACGATCGTCTTCAGATGTTTTAAGATTTGCTTCTGAAATCGACAATTCTTCTTGAACGGATGCCAATATTTTGACCCAATCAGTTTTAACCGAATCAGGAAGGAGAGAAGCCTTCTCAATTTGGTTCTTTAAGCTAAGTAGATGTTTTGACATTCCTGAGACCTGTTGGTTGAGGACAAAAATTGATTAAATAGTTAAACACAAATTCAATGTGTTTGATACGATTTGGTGGTTAAATAAATTAGTTATACATATATAATTAACTGCCTGACAACACGCCTCTTATATTCCAATTGATACTCTCTGTAGTTGTCAAGTCTCTAAAGGTAGTCCAAACATTGTCGCTATCTTGAAATAAATAGTCTCCATTTCTATTTGCTGGACCTGCATCACAACCAATAATTTGAGCTGAACCAGACACGCTAAAATCAATGCCTATCCAAATTTCTGACCCATCAATTGTCAATGGATTATTAAGTGTGATCCGATTCCAGCTGTTGGTTGTTAGTACATTCAATGATTGACCAGTTATCTCTCCTAATGGCTCTGCAGAATTAGCACTACCTTCTAAAATAACTAATCGAGCATTTGTTGGTTGTTCGAGAATATAAAGATCAACAGCTTCTAAAACCTGTCCATTAAATAATGATGTCGTACCAGAGGGAAATCGAGCTGCCGTCACATAAGCGCCTTGATTGAAAAATGGGCCTGTAACATTATCTCCGTCATAATTCAATATGACTTCCTCACTATCGCTTCCGCACGAAGACATTGAGATTGCCATTACACAGATAAAAACAAAACCAATAAACTTATTCATATGTAAAATTTTTATTCAAATAGATTGTCGTAAGATTCTGAGCCTCCACTGCCTGATCTATATTGTACATCTTTTTCAGGCATGTCCAAATCCAAAACGTCGTCTTGTGTTTCAGCTCCACCAAGTAACAATAGCGTGCTCTTCTTTTCGTATTCCTCTAGCATTTTAATGCCCTGCTCTTCAAACACACCATTTTGTAGATCCACACTTTGCATGAAATTGGATGACATTTCCATGAACTGCTCCATTTCGCCAACTTTATTGGCAACATCATCTGCTATGTGCTCAAGTGATGCATCAAACATTGCTCTTTTATCAGCATCACCATTGATGACGCTCATAGCTGATTTCATTGCTGAGTGTGATGCTCTAATCGCTTTTCGTTCCTGTTCTTTCACTCGCACTTGATCCTTGGTGTCTTCAATAAGTATTTCAGAATTAGAATACATTTTAGTCAAGACCTTATACAATACACCAATTTTGCTATGTAGTGCAGCATACTTGGCATTTGTGTCTTTTAATCTAGCTGCTTTTCTGCTAGACAAAAGCATTGCTTTCTGATTGCCTTGTTCTTTAGCTTTGCGCGCAATAAGCAAATTTTGTTCAATCTCTTTGGTGTTCTCGGTAATCATGGTTTTAAGCTTTCTGCTTTGGCCACGAAGTTCTCCGATCTGCTTGCCCATTTTTTTAAGATTGTCTTCGAGGTCTTCCACGTAACTCTTCAAGATTCCTATAGGATCTATAGTGATAAAAATGCCTGTGATCTTTCTCATGACACTCTTATACATATAGCTTATTAAGTTTCTCATTTTAGGATCAAGTACCATAAAGATGATGGCTCCTAAAACAAGTAAGGTGACTGCCAGCCCAAGCAGGGAACTTGCAAAACCGATAATAGCAGCAAGATTAGTGGCTATTAAAAAACCTCCAAGTCCTAATAATCCTAGCAAAAACACAGTTCCCGTAACACCTTCTGGTCTCTTCCAAAAGCTTTTCGGCTTAGTACTCATATTGTCGATGGATGAAAAATCTGTCATAATGCTGGTTTAAAGATGGCTTGTGATTTGCTCAATGTCTTCATTTAATATCGAAGTCAGTTGATCATAAGCGGTTAAGAATTCATTTTTAGTTTTGTCTATTTTTTCTTTGGCTTGAGCCATTTCTGAGTCAACATTATCAATTTTATGCTGATATGCTTCCATTTCTTGTTGCATTTTAGCAATCTTCTGTTTGTAGTCTTGGATTCTGTCTTGAAGCTTCAATGCTTCTTCTTTTTTCTTTGACACTCGAGTATCCATCTGATTCTCTAACGCTTCAGCAAACTTAGACCTCTCCTTTTCGAGTACTTTTTTATAAAATTTAACAGACTGGGACAGTTTTGTTTTTGTTAATCCCATAGTTGAAGCTGTTGCAAATGCAGATTTAAAAGATGTTTCAGTATCCATATGCATATCTGATAACGCTTTTACTGACTGCTTAAACTTGATGTAATCAAAGCCGGGTTGGGCAGATCCCTTCAGGGCTTTAACAAGAGCAATACTGAATTTATCATTGATTGTCGTATCTGAAAGGAATAACTTTTTTAAATCTATTGCCATTGGTTTCTTATTGGTCCTAAATCTACGATTTAACACTATAAAATGAAAGTCTATTGTTTAATAGATCAAGAATTGAATTTCTTATACAAACGAAGCATAAATAATACTTTCAACTCATATACGTTTAAGAGATTTATGACACAACTAAACTGAACGATTTTACTCCATATTTGCATTAGTTTACATTGTTTTGGACAATCTGATCCAACATTTATTCCATTTAAGGAGCTTATTATAAAAATCCCAGCAAGACAGTTAGGGTTTAAATTCCAGTATGACAGTAAAATTTATGACTATGAAAGGCGAGGTTCTGTCGATATATGGCAAAAGGATATGGAGAGCAGAAACGAATTGCTATAAATAATTCTGAGGGAAGTAGAGCGAAAGAGAAGGTTCTGTCAACTATGAATAATTTATTTTGGATTCTAGTTATTTATCAACTGAGCAGGCCTAGAACGCCTTGTATCCCCATGTAACTGGTCACTAACGAAAACAAGAAAATGGCGATTAAAATAATATTAGTTATAGTAGAATGCGTGTATTTGCCCATCACACTTTCTTTATTTCCCAATATGAAAATGCAAGCTACAGTCGCTGGCAGCAGTACTGAATTAAATGCCTGTGATGCAATCATGACGAACAATGGTCGAGCATTAAAAATTGGAACAACTAAGCCTAATAATGAAATAAGCAAAACCATAATGCGATATCGTGGTAGTGTCATTTCGAGTTCTGAATTGGTATAATCGCAAATCAACCATGGCAACATTATGGTATTTGGAAATTGGGAGGAGACGCCCGCAGCTATTATTCCAATAGCAAATATAGATGCTGCAAATGCCCCAGCCAATGGTTCTAGTAAGCCAATCATTTGTGAAGCTTTATCCATCACGATACCTTCAGCGTGGAGAGAACCTGCCGCCGCGGCCATAATCGCTCCACTAATAACAAACATAAGTGTGGTCGCAAATAGTGCATCTCTTTTTTGTTGTTTGTCATCATCTAACGTCCAACCTGATGCTTTGACTAAGGTGGTTCGTATGATGAATAATCCTGAAAATAATGTCGTACCGACCATAGATGCGATTAAGAGAAATGGACCCTTAGATTCTCCTGGAGCCATTTCTGGAATATTGGGAAGGAGTCCTTTAGCCATGTCTGATGCAGATGGCATCAAAATGAAAAAATTTAATATAAAGCAGGCTGCCATTACGGCTACAATGACGGCTAATGCTCGCTCAAAGAACTCGGTTTTACCATTCCAAAAAATAAAATAAACAACTGCAATAAAAAAGGCTGCAAAATAAATTGGTTCTATACCTCCATCAATAAATGTTTTTGACCATTCAAAACTCATTTCTGCGACTATACCCATCACACCCATCACACTGCCGCTTACTCCAGCCGTAAGTGCAATAATAAAGAATAAACCCACTGCAGGATGTAGATGTTTTCGAAATGCTTGTAATGCTGTTTCTCCAGTAACTAAAGTATATCTGCCGTAAATAACGATCATAAAATACGTCGCTAAGCATGAGACCAATACCGTCCAAAGTAAGGACATACCATAGGTAGCTCCTGCCTTAGCCATAGTTGTGACGCTGCCAGTACCAATATTAAAGCCTAAAAGAAATATCCCAGGAAGAAAGAGGGCAAGAGTTTTGGAAAATCGATTCGCAGTATCTGATGGCATTTGATCTCTAGGGTGAATTCAGATCAAGATACTCAAACTTTGGAAGGCGACAAGAGTCAATATTGCCTTTGCTTATTCAGGTAGTTCTAATTGGGTGATAGATGGTATTGCTTTGCCCGCTATCCCTTTTATCGAACCGTGCATATCAATGGTATTGCTAATGACTAATTCTAACTGTTTTTCTCTTCGCTTCCACATCGATTGCATGGATCTTTTTTCGCGATCTATATCTTCTTTCATGCCTTGGAAGCCTTCGACGATTCCGCTCATTTGAAGTTTGAATTCCTCACTGGTAAGAAAATTATACAGCATTTCCATTTTGTCTGTTTTGTTAACTTCAGACGAACGAACTTCTTTTGATTTTAAAAGGATTTGACGAAGAACAAATACAAGACTTTTAAATTCTTGAAATGTGCAGATGTATACACCATTTTTTATTCCAAAACGATCCATATCTTTTGGTAATACCTCAGTGACGATAACCGCAATCTCTGCTTGTAAAGATCGCTGATCTTGTTTCAGTTTAGCAATCCATTCGTTGGAGAAAGTCTTCGTCCGCTTGCTTTCATAAATGATTTTGCCACAATCGTCGTGATGATCATCCATGACGACTTGAATTGTATCTGCGCCGCGAGCACCTTTCGGTATTTCTTGTACAATGTCGTGTGGAAAGTTATTGCGCAACACTTCTTCAATCGCTAATTCTTGAATCTCACCTTGCAATTGCATTGACCCTTGCTCGGACTTACGCTTCATCTCTTGAATCAACTTGTGTTGATCTTCCATTTGCTTTGTCATTTCTTTTATGCGCAATTCGTTTTCTTCGTTTATACGCTTAGCCACATTCTCTTCTATTTTAGTCTGCTCGTCTATCAGTTTTCGTTGCATTTTGATCTCCATGTCTTTTTGCATTTCGATCATACTGCGTTCCATTTTTACTAGCTCTAATTCCTTTTCTTGAAGTGATTTTATTTTATTGGATTTTTCTTCAAGTTCTTGTTGTTGACTAGCAAGTTGTTGCTGGAAATTAGTCTGTATTTTTTCTTTGATTTTTTCTTGTTCTGCGATTACAGCTTTATCTAACCGTTGTTGGAAAATTTCATTTTCTTGCTTCTTTTTTGTTTCGAATGCTAGTTGTTGTTCCTCAAGCGATTTTTGTTTTGCTTCATAGCTTTCTTTCAACTCCTTGCGCTCTTTTATAAGTTGCTCTTTGTATTTCGCATCAATATCTTTTGCCAAAGCTCCTTCGATATCGAATTTGTGCGTGCAGTTTGGGCAAGTGATTTTTTCCATACTGTAAAGATAAATAATATGTGAACTATTACCATATGTTCTGTGTACTGTATCTGCACGGAAGTTTTTTAAGCCTATTCTTTTTTGTTGAATCAGTGATTTATATGATCACAGTGGTGTCTCAGATTTAAATTTAGGCTGTAAATCAGTCAGTGTATTTAGAAAAGCCAATAATTCTTGTTTTTCTTTTTCAGAAAGAGCAAAGCTACTTATGCGGACATCTTTATTGATATGTTGGCTACCTCCGGATGCATAATGTTGAATAACATCTTCAAGTGATTTTAAAGAACCGTCATGCATAAATGGACCTGTCAACGAAACATTTCTAAGACTAGGTACTCTAAATTTTCCGACATCCTTGCTGTCTTGTGTAATTAAGGCTCTCCCTAAATCTTTGTACGTATCATACAATCCATTATTAGCAAATTCAAACGTAGTAAATAATGGTGGCTCATGACAAGTACCACATTGTAAGCGTTGGCTCATAAACAAATGCATACCGTTCTTTTCCATGGCTGATAAAGCAATTGTGTCACCGTGAATGAACTTATCGTAAGAAGAAGAAGGAGAGGGGAGTGACCGAATAAAATGCGCCAATGCTCTTGGAATTGTAAAGGCATCTGGTTCTCTGTCAAAGGCATTGATAAATGCTTTATTGTATGATTTATCTGATTGTAATCGTTCTGCCAAGGAAAGAATATGGATTCCCATTTCACTCTGATCTTCAATTGGAATCAGTGCTTGTATGTCTAGTTTTACTACACCACCATCTTTGTTGATCAGTGGAGAAAAGCCAGAGTAAATCAGACTTGGACTGTTTCTTTCTGTAATGCCACCATTAACACCATTGCTTAATGCGATTGTATCAGAAAATGCGTAATCAGGTAAATGGCAATTATTGCAAGCCACTGTACTGTCTACTGATATGTTTTTATCGAAGAATAGTCTTTTCCCAAGTCCAGCTTTAGCAGTACTGTATGGATTATTTTCAGCGACGATTATTTGTGGGAAGTCAACAGGCAGTTTCAAAGACTCTTCATCAAATAGACAACTTTGAGCCAAAATGAAAATCAATATAAAACCAACTAAGACTAAGCACCATGTTTGACGCATGGAACCAATTTATTGAGTAATCGTGAAAGTTGAGCTTAAATTATCTCTTAATTGTTCAGCAAGTGGTAGATTATTACCTGTGTGTGTATCCCAATTGCTCTCTAGTTGGAAATCTACGCCACTGAAAAATTGCTCCAAATCGAATACCATAGTAAGCCTGTTGCCTTTGGCACTTAAAGGAATATTATCATGTGCAATCTGTAAATCCGTCCTAAGCGCATCAGATCCTAAATGGTAGGCAATTGGCGTATCAACAATTCCATCATCATCCGTATCCACTTCGCCATCAAATCGAACAAATTTATATCCAGAATTCCAATTCCAGTGCATTGAGGGATCTTGTATGGCTAATGGGTCATCTGATGTCCTGTCAGTAAAATCAGTTTCTCCTTGACCGTTTATTGTTTCTTCAACACCAATGGTGATTTCGACGGCAGTCAAGTCAACTGGGGCAACATTTATATCCGAAAAAGTTTTGGTTAAATCCATTCTCGCAAGGACGTGAGCATCTGTATCATCGTAAAATAGTCCTATTCCATTTCCTCCCATTTGAAAGCCATGAAAATAATAATTTGCAGTTTCAAATTGAACCGTCGATCCATTGAGTTCAAAAGGCTCATCCAATTGTATTGGACCATCTGCTGTTACAAATTGAAAATTGAACGTTACATCAGTTACCAGAGCTTCATCATTATCTCCACACGCCATTATAAAGGCAAATAATACAACAACTCCTGCTAAATAATTCTTCATCTTCTTAATTGTTGGGCTAAATTTTCTACAAGAAAACTAGCTTGATCTAATTGAAATAAACTGTGTATTTGTGGGTTTTCTTGTAAGTCATACAAGGTCCCATTTGATTCAAAAATTGACTTAACGTCTATGTTGATTTGCTCATTCGATGGATCAACTGAAGACATCTTGATTTGACGAGAGGCTTCATCAGATCCAATGTGCAGAGCGACATTCGTTTCAAATTCACCATCTCCATCAGTATCCATTATCCCTTCTATCTTTAAGAAAATGTAACTGTCCCACGCAATCCAATATTCACCACTATTTGCAAGTGGATGATCGCTTGCGTAATCTGCTGGCACTTTGCTATTTAGATCACTAGCGACTCCTAATAAAAAGGCATAAGATTCGAATTCTTCTGACGGAATATCTTTAATTGTGTACGTCAAACCCTCATCTGCTCCTTCAATCGTGGCGTGACTAGAACTTAAATTAATGAGATCAATATCCTTTAAAAGCGTTGATGTGCCTGAATTTGAAATGCCTTCTAGTTCGGAGACATAAAAACTTAATCTGGTAAACTTGAGTGTTTCACCTGATGGATACTCATATTCTTCTAACATCACTAATGGCTCTTCTCCATAGCTTAAGGTAAACTTGAATGTGACATCCATTGTGTCATCACAAGAAGAGAGCATAGACAACATTCCACAAAGAAAAATGTACTTATATGAATTTAGCTTTCGCACAATAAATTAACGCTCTAGAGTTTTAATTGTTACCATTTTAGCGTGGAAAGTTATTATCTAGAAGACATTTACAAGAAAT
The DNA here is from genome assembly GCA_964450495.1 of uncultured Saprospiraceae bacterium. Taxonomy (GTDB): domain Bacteria; phylum Bacteroidota; class Bacteroidia; order Chitinophagales; family Saprospiraceae; genus CALFUK01. The sequence goes on from CAYVFU010000108.1 coordinate 9,702, forward strand.
TTGAGAAGCTAATGATAGCCAAAGAGGCTCACCTTAGTTCGAAAAAATAGTCATCAATTTTCAAACAGTCAATACCTATTCCAAAAAATCAACATCCTTAGTAAACGGATATCTCATAATAGACTGAATGGCTTTTTCAAAGTTGAAACCCTTAAAAACGATGGCATACAATAGTTTTGTGATTGGTGCCGTCGTGTTAATCATTTGTGCGAGTTGATTTGCAATAGCAAGAGTCCGTATACCCTCTGCTGTAAATTTGGGATTAGATATAATATCATCAATTGTTAGCCCATTAGCTATTTTCATACCTATTTGAAAATTCCGACTGTCTTTACTAGTAGCTGTTGCAAACAGGTCTCCTATTCCAGCAGTGCCTAAAAAAGAGTCCACTTCAGTATTGTATAATTTAGAAATATGGATTATCTCTCGAAGTCCTCTTGTGATAAGTAAGGCCTGCATGTTTCGCCCCATACCATGCCCTTCCAGGATCCCTGCTCCCAAGGCGATGTAGTTTTTTAGTGCACCTGCTAATTCTGCACCGATTATAGAGTTACTTCCAAAAACAAAAAATTGATTGCTTGCTAATATCTCCTTACCTAGATTGATTACTTCATTGTATTCGCTGGCAACAACAGTTGCCGTCGGTTGACCTTCAAGTATTTCTTTTGAAATGTTAGGGCCAGACAAACACCCAACTCTTACCACAGAGCTTTCTTCTTGTATGACCTGGCTCATTGTTCTGACATCGTCCACTTGAAATCCTTCGGGAAAATCCAGTTGATGAGATTGCCCGACTATATCCAAACCTTTTGTACCGTGAATCATGATGTGTTCTGGGCGCAAATAAGGGGAAATATCCTTCATCATATCTCTGAAAGAAGCAGATGGCACCATAGGGAGTATTACTGTGCATTCCCTTGCCAGGTGTTCGAGGTCAGAAATCGCAACTATATTTTCATCAAGTTCGATAGTCCCAATTCTGTGCTCTTTATTGATGAATTCTAGAGTTGATTGATTTCTTGTTTGTAGAATCACATCTGCGTTTTTACTCACCAATGATGCAATGGTGATTCCAAAGCTACCAGCACCAATAATACCGACCTTTGAAGGACGCATAAGCCTTATTTTCTTTTGCCTTTATTCTTAGTATTCTTACTCGTAGAATTAGCCTTCTGTTCTGCTGCTTTCTGCTGTTGTTTCATTGCTTCCTCTAATTTAGCTTGAAAGCCACCTTTCTTTTTGGGCTTTTCTTTTTCTTTTTGCAGTTCCTTCCTGATCTTGTCTTCATCAAATACAAACTTCTTGGTTACCACAGTTTGAATGATGTTAAACAGGGTAGAGAAGAACATATAGCAAGTTAGCCCAGATGCATAGTTATTGAAGAACACAACAAACATAAGTGGCATGAAATACTGGACATATTTCATTGCTGGATTAGCAGACATATCCATATGTTTTGTGTTGTAATACGTATACAATACGGTGCTCACTGCCCAAAGTATTGTAAAGAGACTGATGTGAGAGCCTAATGCCGGTACAGTAAATGGTAAATTGAAAAACACATCATAGGAAGATAAATCAGAAGCCCATAGGAATGGCTCTTGCCTAAATGTAATATCTGCCGGAAAAAACCTAAATAGCGCATACCAAATAGGCATTTGCATAGCCATAGGTAGACAACCACCTAAAGGACTGACGCCAAATTCTCGGTACAGCTTCATCGTCTCCATCTGCTTTTTCTGCGGATCATCCTTAAACTTCGCGGTCATTTTTGCGATGTCAGGTTTTAAGGCACTCATCTTCGCTTGTGAATGAAGCATCTTGTACATCAACGGATACAGCAACATTTTGATAATGAAAATAAGCACAATGATGACTATACCTTTTGAAGAAATAAATTTATTCAACCAATTAAAAAATGGACGAATTAAATATCTGTTGATTGTTCCAAATATACTTCTACCGTAAGGGATGATTTCTTCAAGTCCATTGTCATAGCTTTTTAGCCTCTCAAAATCATTAGGACCAATGAAAAGAGCCATCCCAAATTTTTCAGTAGAGTTGTGCTGGAATGGAATCCCCAATGTCGTACTTAATAACTTAATATCCTCGCTATCTTCATCCATCATCTTTACCTCAAAATTACCGCCATCAAAAGGAACATCTTTCGAAATTATGGATGTATTAAAGAATTGATTAACGCCAGAAACCCACTTAAGTGATTTGTCATCTTCTTCCTCCTCATCATCACCTCTGCAGCTGCAATAGTCAGAATCTTCTCCTACTTCTTTGTAATAGGTTGTTGTGTAGAATTTCTCAAATGTTTCATTCAGCTCCAGCTTATCTAAGTAATTCAACCATTTTAATTGGATCTTATCAGTATTTCGTTCTACACTGTTTTGCAATCCTGAAAATTGGACATCATAGTCAATATGGTAGGAATTCGGTTCAACTGTATACGTTTGAACGATAGAGCCGTTTCCAGCATTCGCTACAAATGAAATTGAATTGCCTCCTGACTCAGTTCCTTTAAAAAAGAGATCCATGGTACTGACTTGCTTACCGCCAATTGGCAATATGTATTCAAACCTATTTTTCTCGTCCTCGAGTAGTTTGAGATCTACTTTAACCTCAGTGCCATCTTCTGCCTTGATTATCTTTTTGTGTTCTTTTAATACTGCTTCTTTTATGATTCCACCTTTATTGGAAAATTTTAGTTTAAGTAGCTCATTTTCAAGGGTGTAGAACTGTTCTTCTCCCACACTAGATGAAGCAAAAATACCATAATCTTGTCCTCTCTGTTGAATTAGCATAGAGTCAGACAAAACCTGATCATCATTCGCTATAGCTGCTGCTGCCCCTTGATTGAGTTGGGTTTGTTCTAAAGCCAACTCTGCTTGCTTTATTGAGTCTTGAAGGTATTTCTGGCGTTCTAACTCTTCTTGGCTTGGTGCAGTTATGACCGACCATCCAATCACAATCATTAAGATGAGTACAAAGCCAACAATTTGGTTCTTATCCATATATTTCAGATCTGAAAATCCGCGCAAAGGTACAATTTTGTAGATACTGTGCTCCTTACTTTCGATAAGACTACCAACTTTATGGATTGATCTCTAACAGAGTCCCACAAATCCCCCAAATTGACTGACTTTTTCATACTTTTGATCATCATTTGTGAATATGAAAACTTTGTATATAGTCATTGGGATACTTGTCATTTCTGCCATTTTGTTCTACTTAATCGGCGTGATTAGTCCTGGACAGCAATCTTCTTCTAAAATTCAAATAAATGCTCCACTCACACACAGTTGGAATGTATATCATGATGAGAATTTAATGGATCAGTGGATGCCAGGCCTTAAGAAGTTTGAAGTAGTCTCTGGTCAAAAAAATACTGTTGGTGCTAAGTATGAATTGACCATAGAGTCACTGAACGGTAAAGAGACTAAAATGTACGAGACAGTAACAGATTTTGAGGCAATGGAAGGTTTGTCTATGGATTACTCTAATTCTATGCTTACTGGTACTACTGAGGTCGAATTCCAAAATCAAGGAGATACAGCTACTATAATCAGTACCGCTAATAACTATAAAGGGAATACAACTTTTCTCCGATCGATGTTTCACTTTTTCAATTGGAAAATTGAAGACGAAACCCAAAAGCAAGAAGACGCATTGAAAGCACTGATTGAAGAGACATACAGTAAAAAGCAAAAGAATCAACAAAGTCCAGTTCCTATTCCAATACCAATTGATACAAGTTCCGTAAATTAGGAATATGGCATCACACGTTCAAGACAACATTTCTAAAGAATTCGACGCGTTTTCCTCTAATTACACAGAGGATATGATCAATGTCGTGCCTCATTATTTGAAGCTCATGTCCTGCTTCGGCACCGATTTGCCTGTTGGCTTTAGGCCACTACATGTACTAGACCTTGGTGCAGGAAATGGTAATTCTACGGCACAAGTAATTTCTCTGTTTCCTGATGCTCATTATACAATGTTGGATGCATCTCCTGAAATGTTGTCAATTTCAGAAAGCAGATTTAAAAATTACAATACTACTTGCGTGCAATCCTATTTTAGTGAGCATGATTATGGCGAATCCATCTTTGATTACATCATTGCTGGGTTTAGTCTACACCATTGTGATCTATCTGAAAAAAGAACTTTGTATCCCAAACTATATAGATCCTTGAAAGAAAATGGTGTTATGTCCTTTTCAGACTTGTGTATAAATAAGACAGACCCTGAGCATCCTGAATTGTTGCAGGAGTGGGAAGATTTCGTTCGTCAAAATGCAGGAGAAGATAAGTGGATGTGGTTGATGGAGCACTACGAAGCCTTTGATAGACCTAGTCGATTTGAAGATCACAAAGCTTGTTTTTTAGAAGCAGGTTTTTCACGTGTAGATATTTATTGGCAAAAAGGCTTCTGGATGAATGTTAGAGCTTATAAATAATGACCTTGTAGGCGTCCCGTCTCAAGGCATTAAGAAATCTTCTCGCTTCGCTCTTGCAGGGGGCTCAAGTCTTAATTCAAGAACTAGGTACTTCCCACCCATTGTGATAATTCGCCTTGATTAAAGCATTTGCTTTTTCATTATCACCA
>CAYVFU010000109.1:0-14249 GCA_964450495.1 uncultured Saprospiraceae bacterium
AAGTCGAAAAACATCACTAGAAAAAAGTAGCCTCGAAAAAGCAAATAAACAAAGAAGACTTGCTGTGCTCAAATCTCTTATTTATTTGATGACGCTTACTGTTTTTCTTACGCCTGTCCTTCTCAAATTACTAGAAAGACAACTTATACAATACTCTAGAAACTATAAGAAATCGATAATTGATTATCAAGTGCCGAGAGCTAAAGAACAAAACAGAGAGATAACACAAGACCACATTCAGAGTTATAACCATTATGTAGATATTGGTAAACAACATTTTGATAAAGGTAATATTGATGCAGCAATTGAGAATTTCTATTATGCGCGAGAGTATTTTGATTACGGCAAAGATGCAAATATAGGTTTGGCTATTTCATATTCCTTCAGTTGCACAACTCACTTAACAAACTGTAATCTTGCAGGACGCGATTACAATGTGGCACGCAAATCGCCAACTTTGACTTTTGAAGATTTGGTACTTTTAGAAAACAACAAAATTCCTGACAACTTTCATCTATAATACTAATTCCTGGCACTCGTATGGTCAACTACTATCTTCCAGTCACCTTTTATTTTCCGCCATATCAATAAAAAGTGACCTCCGATATCTCCCATCTCTCTTTTAAGGTCCCAACTACCAGTAAGGCTAATTACTTTTCTGCTGTGCTTAGTGATGTCTATTACATCAAATGTCAACTTACCCATAGTTGCTTTATCGGGATATCTCTTTTTGTAATTATCCAGTGTATTCTGCCATCCTTTTGTAATGCCAGTAGCTCCTCCAAATTGCAGCTCATCTGATTTCCAGTAGACTTCCATAAACGCATCTATATCACCAGTATTCCAGTCATTCTGTTGTTGATAGAGCAACTTTTTTATCTCTAATTTGGTCTTGTCTATCCCTTGGGCACAGACAACTGTTGTCATTAAAAGTGTTAACAGTCCCAAAATACTAAGTCTTAAAAATTCCATAGCAGTCATTTAAATTGAATATAATCAATCTATTTGATGTATTTTTATAAGATGAAGTATGCGATTTTATTCTTGACCATTTCCTCCTTTCTCCTTCATAGTCATTGTAGTAGAAAGTCTTCACCAGTTGATACTACGGATGTCATGACGGAAAGTAAAGTTATGGAGAACACCTCTTCAGAGATTGTTGAAACAGTTGAAGAAACAGCTAAAGAGTTGGCTGCGTCAGATTCTACAATACCCGAAGAAACGATGTCTAGTGCGGAAGCAAATTATGTAGAGTATTGTGCCTCATGCCATGGTGCTAAGATGGATGCCTTTGTTGATCGGAAATGGAAATTTGGCAATACACATGAAAATTTATTCAAGGCGATTAAAGAAGGATACATCGATGATGGCATGCCGGCCTATGCAGAGACCTTTACAGATACTGAAATAGACGATTTAGTCAATTACATACAAGAAGGCATATTGAATGTAGATAAATACGCATTTAAGAAGAAAATGAATACCAGTGGTGTTTACAAAACAGAAAAATTACACATCAAACTCGACACCATTGCCACAGGTTTAGATCATCCATGGGGCATTACATTTTTATCTGAAGGAAACATTTTAATCGGCGATCAAAAAGGCGAAATGTACATTTATACTCCAGAAGGTAAAAAGATCGAGGTTACTGGCTTGCCTGATATAGTTGAAGTAGGCCAGGGTGGTTTAATGGATCTTGAAACTCACCCAAACTATGCCGAAAATGGCTGGATATACTTTTCTTATACAAAACCTTCTGTTACAAATAGTGGGGAATATACAACAGCTGTGATGCGGGCGAGATTGCAATTAAATAGACTGATTGATAAAGAAGAGATTTTTGAAGCACTGCCATACTCTTCACGTAAACATCACTTTGGTAGCAGACTCGAATTTGATCGTGATGGCTTTTTATTTTTGACAGTAGGAGACAGGGGCAACAGAGATGTGAATCCTCAAAACTTGGACAATCATTGTGGCAAAACTCATCGTATACATGATGATGGGTCTATTCCTGAAGACAATCCGTTTGTAAACACTGAAGGAGCGATGCCGAGTATTTATACATATGGCAATAGAAACTCACAAGGAATAGCCATGAATCCTTTGGACGGTAAAATTTGGGAACACGAGCATGGACCTCGAGGTGGTGACGAAATTAACATCATCAATAAAGGAATCAATTATGGATGGCCAGTTATTTCATATGGCATAAATTATAATGGTACAGTTTTTACGGAAAAAACACACCAAGCAAATATGGAACAACCTCTAATGTATTGGCTACCTTCTATAGGTGTATGCGGTATGACCTTCGTCAAGTCAGATAAATATCCTGGCTGGGAAAATAATTTACTTTCTGGTTCTTTGCGGTTCCAATATCTTGAGAGAGCGGTAATAGAAGAGGATAAAATAGTCCACCAAGAAAAATTATTTCTTGGAATAGGAAGATTGCGTGTGGTCGAAATGGGGCCTGATGGATACCTTTATGTGGGAGTGGAAGAACCTGGCCATGTTTTTAGATTGGTACCTACAAAACCGGCAGGTAAGAAAAAGATAATGCAAAGAAAGAAAATGTGATTGTGCAAAAGCATGTAGATGATTTCAAAAAACATCCGTGAAGCAGCTGACCAAAGTGTACTCTGTTGGCTCGCCACAGTAAGTGCGTCCGGAATGCCAAATGTCTCTCCTAAAGAGATATTCACCTTTTGCAATAACAAGTTTATTATAGCAAATATTATGTCTCCTGTTTCAGAACAGAATGTGCATAGTAACCCTTCGGTGTGTGTCTCCTTTGTAGATATATTAATACAAAAAGGGTATCAAATAAAAGGTCAAGCTGAAGTTATAGAACAAACACATGAGAAGTTTGCAGAATTAAATGATGAATTGGAGAAAATGACTCAAGGGCTTTTTCCGATTAAAAACATCATTTCAATTCAAGTACGAGAGACAAAGCAAATTTTAGCTCCGTCTTATGTCTTTTATCCTGATGAAACGACTGAGTTCAGACAGATACAGGCTGCGAAGAAACAATACAATCTATGAGATTGGCATTCTAGCAGAAGGCTTCATTGTAAGGTCTGAGAAAATGCCTTTTTCAAAATAGTAAGAAGAAGCTTTAGCAATCATTGCTGCATTATCCGTGCAATATTGGAATTGAGGAATATAGAAATTCCAATTCTGCTTCTCTGCCTCCTCTGTCAACATTTTCCTTAATCCTTTATTTGCAGAAACACCACCAGCAATGGCTATTTCAGCTATACCAGTTTCAGATGCGGCTTTGATTAATTTGTTTCTCAAAAAGGAATTGATGCTGAATTGAATGGAAGCACATATATCGTTCATATTTTCAACAATAAACTGATCATTTTGCTTCAGTGAATCTCTTAAAAAGTAACGAATTGCTGTCTTCATACCGCTAAAACTAAAGTCCAACCCATCTATTTTCGGCTCTGTAAAGCTGTATTTTACCTTTCCTAGAGCTGCATATTTGTCGATTAACGGCCCAGCAGGATAGGGAAGACCTAGTAATTTACCGGATTTGTCATAGGCTTCACCTGCAGCATCATCTCTTGTTTGCCCAATTACCTCCAATTCAAGAAAATCTTTAACAAGTACTATCTGAGTGTGGCCACCAGAAACTGTTAGACATAAAAACGGAAACGATGGTTTAGGATCATCAATAAAATGAGCCAAAACGTGTGCTTTCATATGATTCACTTCAATTAATGGCAAATTTAAACTTAAGGCAATGGCTTTAGCAACATTTACCCCTACAACCAAACTACCAAGAAGACCAGGCCCTTTAGTCACTGCAATTGCCTGTAAATCAGTTAATTGTATACCTGCTTTTTTTACAGCTAGTGCTATAGTTGGAATAATATTCTTCAAATGTTGTCGAGAAGCTACTTCAGGTACTATGCCGCCATATTCTTCATGAATCTTCTGAGATGCAACCAAATTGGCTAAAATTGCATCATCTTTTAAGATAGCTATAGATGTATCATCGCATGAAGACTCGATTGCTAAAATTATTGGTAACAAATTGGGGTTACTTTATATTGAAAAATCTACCACTAATGTAGGATTTCGTTTTAAATTAGTATTATTGTAGCAGTTCGAAAACTTTTATACGAAATGAAATATTTGATCAATTTACTTCTTTTACTTGCTGTAGTCGGTATAGCTTACCTTCTTGTCAATGGAATTAACGAACCTATTGCCTTTAAAGCTGAACAAGAAAGAAGAAAAAATGTAGTTGCGGAGAGATTGTCTAACATCAGAGACTGTCAAGAAATATATAGAAATATTCATGGGAATTTTGCCCCAAACTTTGATACTCTCATAATGAGTATGAAAAACGATTCAATTCCTTTCATTCAGGTATTTGAAGATCCTGAGGATCCTACTAATGAAGATAAATACATCTATAAGACCATCTATACAAATGCAATGGATTCAATCAATTCATTGGGGATAGAATTAGATTCTCTGCCATATGTTCCGTTTGCAAATAATAAGAAATTTGACTTTTTTGCAGACACAATGACATATCAAAAAACATTGGTCTCTATAACAGAAGTAGGAACCAGATGGAAAACCTTCATGGGTAAATATGGCGATGTTAAATACCAAAGATATGATGATAGGTATGAGCCTGAAGCTATGATAAAGTTTGGTGATCAAAATTCTCCAAATTTATCTGGTAACTGGGAATAAATACTTCCTGGTTATACACTTATGAATGAACGATCTGTTGAATCTTCAAGTCTATATTGCGTTGTAGAAAAGCAATTGTTCTACTTTGGTATTCTTTCAGGAAACAAACTGGTAAAATCAGATCAAGTAAAACTAAATAATGGCTTCACCTTATTTGAGTCTCCTGAAGTAATTATTCAATTTTTAAAACGCACGCTTCACAATTTCAATATCAGTCGAGCGTATTTTTCATTTGCTGGGCCAGATTACACTATTGTCCCAAAAGCAATCGAAATTGAAGATCTGGCATTATGGTTAGGAAGAGAAGTTGATGATTCTTACAAATTGATCACAAACGACTTTAATCATACACAGATTACATTCCCAGTACCTAAGCTATTACTATCTGAATTAGGTCCTTTATTTAACACTTTTGAGTTTCATCATATTGTAGAAACCAACTTACAGCATGGATTGCCCTCTGATGGTATCTTGTCGTATCGTATTGATGGTTTTCAATTAGTAGGAATGGTAGAAGAAGGACAACTGCAATATCAAAATTTAACACCAAGTTCGAGTGTGCTTTCTGGCCTGTATTATAGTTTATTGCCGTATCATATGCTCAGTCGTGATTTGAAGCAATTGCCTTTGTACACAATAAAACATTCTCAAGAATTACACGATCATCTTGAGAATTACGTAGCTAATGTAGAGTTGTTGGATCACAAGCTTGATGTTGTAAGCAAAACTGAACTTAATCAATCTCAACTTTATCAAATCCAGAGACTTCAAGAATGCGTATCGTAGGTGGTAAATTAAAAGGCCGCAAATTTTATCCTCCAGCAGATAAATGGCCTACAAGACCAACCACCGATTATTCCAAAGAAGGTTTATATAACATTTTGCTTAATAGAATTGATTTTGAGGAGACGAGGATGCTTGACTTGTTCGGTGGCACTGGCAACCAAAGTTTTGAAGCAATCTCAAGAGGTTGTCCTGATGTGACATATGTTGATAAATTTAGACCTGCAGTTCGATTCGTAAAAAAAACTGCAGTTGAATTTGATGTCGCTGACCAAATTAATGTCGTTAGTATGGATGTCAAACGATTCATTAAAATTAATAACAAAGCATGGGATTACATATTTGCCGGGCCGCCATATCCCTTACCTTGGCTAGACCAAATTCCAGACTTAGTATTTGACCATAAGCTGTTAGCCGATAACGGGCTATTCGTTCTTGAACACAATCCAAAACACAACTTTGAAGCACATCCTAACTTTGAATCAATTCGGAGTTATGGCCAGACCAAGTTTAGTTTTTTTAAACACAAGCTTGATGAGACAACCTAGAAAAATCTTTGCCTTGCAATGAGTGAGCAATAAGGTAAATACTTACATCTTCTATTATTCATCAACTAGTATATCTATAATTAAAAGGTATAACACTCAACACCTTTATTTCGACTTCTCCGACTAGCACGTTTTTCATCACTAGAAAAAATAGGTGCAAACGATAGCTTGATATACACGTCACTTCCTCTAAAGTTATGTTTTCTAAACAAGGTACCAAGATGATCAGAACCAATTGTCAAAATGCCAAATCTTGCTGCTAATCCCAATCGCAATTTACTGTATTCATAAATTGTCACAGGTGTAAATACACTGATCCACTTAGTAGAATATTGAGGAGTTATCGCTATTGAGTTTTCTCTTTTCAGAGAATGTTCACTCAAAGGAACCCTTTGCACAAGTTGTCCTGATACAGCTAGTTCTCTATCAAACTGATAAGTACCTTGAAGGACTAGTGCTGTAGGAAGTCCAATGGAGAAATCATTATTTAAGCTTGGATCTGGAACACTAAAGTCAGATGTAATTTGATCCAATAAACCTCTGGGGGTAGTAATCGATTCGTAATTAGCAATGTCAATATCAATATTCGAGCTCATAATTCTGTACAGTTCGTGGCTTTGTGTAAACTTGACAGAACCTATATCAATAATTGAAACTCCTGCGCTCCAATTATCAATGGAATACGAAACACCTATATCTGTACCAACTCCTCTACCTGAATCAATGGTTTCAAACGGCATAAAACTTTCGGTATTAATCGAATTGTTGGTAAACCCAAATGTGGTATTGATGAACACACCAGCAGAATTTATACTTTCAGCGTCAATATCAACTGTACCACTTGTATTGTTGTTCAAAAAGAAACCTTCAGACCCAAGTAAGTATTTTACATTGATTCCAACTGATAAATTCCCATTTATCTTTCTTGAAAAATGACCGCCTATCTCAGTCCAGAACATTCCTGCAAGATCAAAGGGCTCTAATTCAAGTGCAAAATCAAAAAAACGTGCATCATTCAATTCATAAATACCAAGAGATTCTGGAATTGATTGAGCTGTTATGTGCGCACGCATTTTTGTAAACAAACCAACTTTCCATTTGTCTGCAACAGTAAATAAGACGGCTGGACCTGAGAGTTGTATGTTACTGGAAGCCCGCTTATCACCAAAATCTGTATCAAAAATAACCAATGGCTGATCACCAGGATTTTCAGGTATAAATGATCTACCATCAATAGTAGCTGCATTCCTAGCACTATTATTCAAATTGGACAACGAGGTGTTGCTGATGGTTGCATAGTCCGTAAACCCAAAAAAGTGCGCAGAACCTAAAGTTATGTCCCAATGGTAAGCCGAATTAACTGAATTAGCAGGATTCCATATCATCAAATCTGTACCAGAATATACATCTGAATGCAGTCCAATAGATTCTTGAGAACTCACCGACAAAACAGACACGAAAAGCAGTACTATAATCCTAAATAAAGACTTCATCGACACTAAATATCTTGATAGATAAACTGATTTCTTCATCTTATATTATCTACCTTTGCATTCGCTTGAAATAAACATGGACATATTAGCTAATATACAAGAAGAAGTTGCCAAGGCGCTTCTAGTGCATTATGAATGTGATGCTGACTCAGATACTGTTTTGATCAATCAGACACGTGCTGATTTTGATGGTGACTATACAGTTGTACTTTTCCCTTACATCAAAAAGGTGAAGCGCTCTCCTGATGAATTGGGGGACACCATAGGTAAGCACCTAAAAGAACGAATTGCTGACATTTCTGACTTTAACATCGTCAAAGGATTTCTCAATGTGAGTTTAAGCGATGAGTATCTAGTCAAACAAGTTGATGCCATTAGCCAAATTGAAAATTACGGAGACTTCCCAAAACGGTCGGAGAAGGTAATGGTAGAATTTTCATCTCCTAATACAAATAAGCCACTCCACCTTGGACACATCCGTACAATATTGCTTGGATGGTCAATGTCTAAAATTTATGAAAAGGCAGGATATGATGTGATCAAGACGTGCATCGCTAATGACAGAGGAATTGCCATTTGCAAAAGTATGACATCCTGGAAAAATTATGGCAATGGTGAAACACCTGAGTCGACTGGTATGAAAGGTGATTTCCTTGTAGGTAAATACTATGTAGAATTCGACAAGCAGTTGACTAAAGAATATCAAGAATGGCAAGGGACGAATATCGCAAGCGAGCTTTTTCAAAAAATGGCAAAAGAGAAGCAGACGAGTGAAAGCTTCTTCAAAGGGTATAAGAATAGCTATTTTAATGAGCACAGTGCTATTGGCAAGCAAGTCAAAGAGATGTTACTGAAATGGGAAGACGGAGACGAAGAGACAAAAGCTTTATGGAACCAGATGAATAACTGGGTCTATGATGGCCATAATTCTACCTATAAGAATCTAGGTGTTCATTTTGATCAAATTTATTACGAATCAGAAACCTACTTAAAAGGCAAAGATGTAGTGTTAGAAGGTCTCAAGGACAACACTTTCTACAAAGAAAAGGATGGAAGTATTTGGGTTGATTTAGAAAATGTAGGATTAGATAAAAAGATAATCTTGCGGTCAGATGGCACAAGTGTCTATCTCACCCAAGATCTTGGTACAGCGGACGTTAGATATGAAGAGCATGGTGCAGAAAAAATGGTTTATGTAGTCGGTGATGAGCAAGATTATCATTTCAAAGTATTATTTGAGATTATGAAAAAACTTGGTCGATCTTATGCAAATGGGCTTTATCACTTGTCTTATGGAATGATTGACCTGCCTACTGGCAAAATGAAATCTCGTGAAGGTACAGTAGTTGATGCTGACGATTTGGTCAATGAAGTGATAGGAGAAGCAAGAAAAGGTGCCCAAGAAAGGGGAGAGGTTAGTCAATTAGAAGCAAACAAACAAGAAGAAGTTTTTGAGCGAATCGGTTTAGGTGCACTAAAATTCTTTATCCTTAAGGTGAATCCTAAAAAGAGAATGATGTTTAATCCACAAGAATCAGTGGACATGCAGGGACAAACTGGACCTTACATTCAAAATGCATTTGTACGCATCAGTTCTATTTTTAGAAAATTGACAGAACTGCCAGATGTTAATTTTAGTGGCTACGCATTAGAACCCGCTGAAAAAGAATTGGTCAAGTCACTTTTGCAATATCCACAAACGATCGAACAGGCTGCTAATAATTATGATCCATCATTAATTGCCAATTACAGTTATGTATTAGCTAAACAATTCCATAAAATGTATCACGATGTTAGAATCTTAAGTGCTGAAAGCGAGGAAGCTATGGCGTTTAGATTAAGACTGAGTAAGACTGTTGGTAATGTCCTAGAATCTTCATTAAATTTATTAGGTATAGAGATGCCAGAACGAATGTAGTATGGAAAACAAAGAATACGAATCAAAGAATTTTATAGAAGAAATAATTGAAGAGGACTTAAAGTCTGGTAAACATGGGGGGCGTGTACACACAAGGTTTCCTCCGGAGCCAAATGGTTATTTACACATTGGTCATGCAAAAGCAATCTGCCTTAATTTTGGCTTAGCTGAAAAGTACAATGGTAAAACAAATTTGCGATTTGACGACACCAATCCTGCAACAGAAGAAACCGAGTATGTAGAAGCGATAAAACAGGACATCAAGTGGTTAGGTTATGATTGGGAAGACCGAGAATATTTTGCTTCAGACTACTTCCCTAAGCTATACGCATTTGCACACACTTTGATTGACAAAGATTTAGCTTATGTCGATGACTTGACACCAGAACAAATGGCAGATCAAAAAGGCACCCCAACTTCTGCCGGCGTCAACAGCCCAAATAGAGACAGATCTGTAGAAGAAAACAAGCAATTGTTCACGGAAATGAAAGAGGGTAAGCATGCAGATGGATCATTGGTATTGAGAGCTAAAATTGATATGGCTTCGCCAAACATGTTAATGAGAGACCCTATTTTATATCGTATTAAACGAGAGACTCATCATCGTACAGGAGATGATTGGTGTATCTATCCGATGTATGATTTTGCACACGGACAGTCAGATTCAATAGAAGAAATCACTCATTCTCTTTGCTCATTAGAATTCAGACATCACAGGGATTTATACGATTGGTTAATCCAAAGTTTAGAGATATTCCCATCAATGCAACGAGAGTTTAGCAGAATGAATGTGGAGTATATGATTACGAGTAAGCGAAAGTTACTCAAGCTCGTTACAGAGGGTCATGTCAGTGGTTGGGATGATCCAAGAATGCCTACACTATCTGGTTTGCGTAAGAAAGGCTATCCACCTGCTGCGATCAGAAATTTTATTGAGAAAGTAGGTATGACAAAAAGAGAAAATCTGATTGATCTGAGCCTTCTTGAGTTTTGCGTTCGCGAAGAATTAAATAAGATAGCAGATAGAGTTAATGTCGTTCTTGATCCGTTGAAAGTAGTCATCACCAATTACCCAGAAGGTCAAACAGAAACATTGAAAGCACTCAATAATCCAGAAGAGGAAACCCCTTCATATCGAGAACTGACGTTTGGAAAAGAAATCTACATTGATAGGAAAGATTTCATGATTGATCCGCCTAAGAAATATTTTAGAATGGCACCAGAGCGGAATGTCAGGTTGAAATATGCGTATATATTGAATTGTGAGAAGTACATTACTGATGATCATGGTACTGTGACTGAAGTCCACTGCAGTTATTATCCGAACACTAAGAGTGGTGAAGATAATTCAGGAATAAAGGCAAAAGGCACATTGCACTGGGTAGCTGCAGAAGGATCAATTCCCGCTAAGGTTAACCTATACGATAATCTGTTTACAGACCCAACACCCGATGGACATGAGGATAAAGATTACTTAGAGTTTTTAAATCCAGAGTCTTTAAAAATAGTCTCTGGAGCTCTAGCTGAATCATCATTAGCTTCGGCGACGCCAGGTAGTGTTTTTCAATTTATGCGAACAGGTTACTTTGTTGTTGATGAATCTTCAACTCCAGAAAACTTGGTATTTAACCGCACAGTAAGTCTTAAAGACAGCTGGGCCAAAAAACAAGCGAAGAAATCTTAATGGCTGAGTCTAGAATCATATTAGACAGTTCACAATTCAAGTTGACAATCGAGCGCTTGTGTCATCAACTCATCGAAGAATATCAAGACTTTGAAGACACTTGCATTATAGGTATTCAAGAAAGAGGCGTACAACTATCAGATAGGATAGTAAAGCAACTCAAGGAGATAAATCCCAAGCTCACTTTTGCATATGGTAAAATAGACATCACATTCTATAGAGATGATTATAGGAGACGAGAAACACCTTTGATGGCCAGTAATACAGAGATGGACTTCAATGTGGAAGATAAAGAAGTCGTACTGATTGATGATGTGTTGTATTCAGGTCGCACCATACAAGCGGGATTGATTGCACTTGGACATTATGGAAGACCAAAACGCGTTGAGCTATTAAATTTAGTAGACAGACGATTCAATAGACATTTACCGATTCAACCAAATTATACAGGTATAACAATTGATGCTATAGATGAAGCCTATGTGAAAGTAGAGTGGGAAGAGCAAGATGGCAAAGATCAAATTATTTTATTTCCAACAAAGCAAAGTTAATGGCGATAGTCTCCTCATTATCCACAAAACATTTACTTGGGATCAAGTACATTACAGTAGAAGATATAGAGACAATTTTTCAAACTGCTAACAATTTCAAAGAAGTTTTAAGTCGGCCTGTAAAGAAAGTACCATCACTTAGAGACGTCACAATTGCAAATTTATTTTTTGAAAATTCGACTCGGACAAAGATGTCTTTTGAATTAGCAGAAAAAAGGTTGTCCGCTGATGTAATAAATTTTTCTGCCTCTTCATCTTCAGTGAAGAAAGGGGAGACTCTATTAGATACTGTCAATAATATTCTATCGATGAAAGTAGATATGATTGTTATGAGACATCCAGCACCTGGCTCTGCTCATTATCTATCCAATCATATCGATGCAAGTATAATAAATGCTGGCGATGGTACTCACGAGCATCCGACTCAAGCTTTATTAGATGCATACTCTATACAAGAAAGGGTAGGTAATATCAGAGGGAAAAAGATTGTAATTGTTGGCGACATAAAGCATTCTAGGGTTGCGTTGAGTAATATTATGTGCTTAAATAAGTTAGGTGGTAAGGTCGCTGTATGTGGGCCTCCTACACTTATTCCAAAAAATATCGATACACTTGGTGTAAAGGTCTTTTACGATGTTAAAGATGCTTTAGAATGGTGTGACGTAGCCAATGTACTCAGAATTCAATTAGAAAGACAAGACATAAAGTACATTCCGTCTTTAAGAGAATATTCACGTTACTTTGGTATCAATAAGCAGTTATTGGATTCTCTAAAGGAAGAAATAGTGATTATGCATCCAGGCCCAATCAATAGAGGTGTAGAAATAAGCAGTGATGTAGCAGATTCAGATCAGTCCATTATACTCGAACAAGTAGAAAATGGAGTCGCTGTTCGCATGGCTATTTTGTATCTTTTAGCCGGCAATATGTCAAATTAGCCTAGATATACACAAATCACGTTAAACTATTATTAAATCAACAAATAACATCAATTCCTTCAATACCTTTGGTGTTACAAGATTAGATTAACTAAGCCTTATGTTTAAACATATTTACATTCTCCTCGTGTCGTTGTTTTTAATACAAACGGCACAAGCTGCTAATGATCATGAGATTATAATCAATATTGACAACTACGAGCAAGATACTCTTATCGTTGGTTATTACTTTGGTAAACAGACATTGGTACAAGACACTCTTTTAAAGCGACCAAAAGGTGATTTCATTTTGACTGGAGAAGAATCGCTTGAGGCTGGCGTATACCTTCTATTATTAAAACCAGATAATCAGATTGTACAATTTCTGGTAGATTATGATGAACAGCATTTCAGTATTGCTTTTGATGCAAAAGATCAGTCTGTCATCGAATACAAAGGCTCGAAAGAAAATCAACTGTTCAATGACTATATTCAATTTCTTGGCGAACGAAGAAAAATGCGTGAACCTTTAGTTGAGAAGAAGCAGGAAGAAAATATATCCGAAGCAGAATTAGAAAAATTAAATGCTCAAATCGAAGTCCTTGATAAGGAAGTGACTGATCGGCAATTGGCTATAATGGCTGATCATCCCAACACAATTACAGCCTTGATGATTAAAGCAAACCAACCTTTGGATTTGCCTGAATTTGAGGGGACTGATGAAGAGATCCATAATCAAAAGTACCAATACTATCGAGCACACTATTTCGATAATATTGAAATGAAAAACCCCTTAACGATTAGAACTCCATTCTTTAATGATCGTATAAATTATTATAAAGACAAATTAACTTATCAAGTACCAGACTCCATTAATAAGACGCTAGATTATATACTGAGGGAGATAGAGCCTGCAGAAAAAACATATCAATACTACCTTAGTCAATTCATAAATGACTATGCTGGTTCCAATGTAGTAGGCCATGATGCTGTATACGTACATTTAGCAGAAAACTTCTATGGCAAAGGAAAGGCACCATGGGTAGATGAAGAAAATGCCAAAAAGATAGTCGATGATGCGATAAAACTAAAACCAACATTGATAGGCAAAAAAGCTCCTGATTTTAAAGTTTATAATTTTGATGGAGACTTGGTAGGACTTGATGATATTGATGCTGATTACAGAGTATTATTCTTCTGGAAACCAGATTGTGGCCATTGTACAAAAGCAATTCCAGTGGTAAAAGAGTTCTATAAGAATTACAAGGATAAAGGCGTAGAAATCATTTCTATTTGCACCAAGCTAGGTAAAGACTATAATCTTTGTTGGGATGGTATAGTAGAGCACGAAATGGGGGAATTTGTAAACCTTGGCGATCAATATCAGCGCTCAAAAATTCTGAAAAAATATAATGCCGTTCAAACTCCTCGATTTTTCTTTATCGATAGAGATAATAAAATCATTATGAAGGGAATTGGTGCTGAGCAATTGGACGAAGTCATGGATGAGATGTTACAAAGAGCTGATGCAAAAAAATAATTCAAGAGTTTTCTGAATCTATAATTGCATTAAGTTTTTTTATTTCATTCATGGAGCTGATTCCTAATTGACGCATATTATTTTCCATTT
>CAYVFU010000110.1:0-14202 GCA_964450495.1 uncultured Saprospiraceae bacterium
TGGCTCCTTCAACAGAGCAACATTTAGTTGCTCTGGTCGCTTGTTGCGACTTCTTTCAGAGTTTCAAGTTGCGTCTTATTTTGGAATTGGCATTATGCTTAGAAAAATTGGTGTCTCAGCCAGTTCGAGGACTCACTGGCTCCTTCAACAGAGCAACATTTAGTTGCTCTGGTCGCTTGTTGCGACTTCTTTCAGTCGTACCGAAGGCGGGAGTCGAATCCGCACGCGCAAAGCTAGATTAATCGTATTGGGAGCTTCCTGTTCTGGGTCTTGAGCCGTAAAGCTGACTCCAAGTCTTTTGTACTCATTTGGTATAAAATCATTCCGGCTATGAATTGGAATTATGCTAAGTATGATTTTTGATCAGTATCATTTGATGAAATCTTTATTTTATTTTAGGTTTTGTTCCAAAGTTTATACCGTTACCATCATTTTCACTTGCGCCTTCTTCTTTTAATATTTGCATAGATTTCTTGTTAGTTTTGAATCTCCTATTTTTTAGTCGTATTGTCAAATTGTCAGCAATTGGTAAACCGTCAAACGAATCTTAGTAATATGAAAACGTTGAAATTAATGTATGCGATTACTATTATTGCAATAATGTTTGCTTGCAATAATCTCGAACAAACAATCAAATTCTTAGTAGAGAATACACTGAATGCATAGAGGTCTTTCGAAATAATTGCAATAACCAAAAAGGAATATAGGAGAAAGTGATTTAACAACAATTGCAAACCAAAATATGAAGTCAAACGAATGGAAGGTTTCGCAAGCAGTTGACAATGACGAAGATGGTGTTATTTATGAATTGTTATTTTAGCCAAAGTTTTTTACTAAAACACTTAAATGAATCAATATGAAAACACATTATCAAGTACGATATGCAGCTTCACCAAAAGAGGTGAAATCATTAGATACGGAAGGACTACGCGAAGAATTTTTGATCAAAAATTTGATGAAGACAGATGCTATTAAATTCGTTTATAGTCATTACGATAGGTATATAACTGGAGGTGCTGTTCCGACTGTAGAACCTCTGACTTTAAGTAATATAGATCCTTTAAAAGCTGATTTTTTTCTTGAGAGAAGAGAAATGGGAATCATTAATGTAGGAGGCGATGGAAAAATAAGTGTTGATGGTAAGTCTTATCCATTAAGCTTTAAAGAAGCATTATATATCGGTAAAGAAAGTAGAGAAGTCATTTTTAGTAGTAATGATAAAGCTGCTCCCGCAAAATTCTACTTAAACTCGACTCCTGCACACAAAACATTTCCAACTCGAAAAATTGGTCACAATGAAGCTGAGATAGTTGAAATGGGTTCAATGGAGACTGCTAATGCAAGGACCATCCGTAAATTAATAGTCAATAGCATTGTCGACACATGTCAGGTGCAAATGGGTATGACCGAATTAAAATCTGGCAGTGTTTGGAACACTATGCCTGCACATGTACATGACCGCAGGATGGAAGTCTACTTTTACTTTGAAGTGCCGGATGATCATGCAGTCTGTCATTTCATGGGTCAACCACAAGAAACCCGTCATATCTGGATGGCAAATGAAGAGGCGGTCATTTCTCCACCATGGTCAATCCACTCTGGTTCTGGCACTACTAGCTACACATTTATCTGGGGCATGGCTGGTGAAAATTTAGACTATGGAGATATGGATCATTGTAAAATAAACGAACTCAAGTAATCCGGTAAACAAAGAAATCTTTGATGTAAATAACGTGCACAGAATCTACATAATATAAAATATAATTAAATGTCTATAAGCTTATTTGATCTAAAGGGTAAGATAGCCTTAGTCACTGGTAGTACACATGGGTTAGGCATGGCAATGGCGAAAGGTTTAGGTAAGGCAGGAGCAATAATTATTGTCAATGGAAATTCCTCGCAAGAAAAAATTGATCGTGCTTTGTTGGCATATAAAGAGAACGGAATACAAGCTCATGGCTTTAGATTCAATGTTTCGGTAGAAGAAGAAGTTCAGCTTGCAATTGATAGAATAGAAAAAGAAGTTGGTCCGATAGACATTCTTATAAATAATGCTGGGATTATAAAACGTACGCCACTTCTTGAAATGGAAGTATCTGACTTTAGAGAGGTAGTTGATATTGATTTAGTAAGTCCGTTTATTGTGGCAAAACATGTTGTGAAAAACATGATTACTAGAAAACATGGAAAGGTCATCAATATCTGCTCGATGATGAGCGAATTAGGAAGAAACTCTGTCGGTGCTTATGCTGCGGCAAAGGGAGGACTGAAAATGTTAACCCAAAATATGGCGACAGAATGGGCAAAATATAACATCCAAGTTAATGGGATTGGACCAGGGTATTTCGCTACATCACAGACAGCCCCTATTCGGGTAGATGGTCACCCATTTAATGATTTTATTATTAATAGGACGCCTGCTGCAAAATGGGGAGACCCTGATGACTTGGCAGGTACTGCGATTTATTTAAGCTCCAAAGCTAGTGACTTTGTTAATGGGCATGTTGTTTACGTAGATGGAGGTATTCTAGCAACAATTGGTAAACCGTCAAACGAATCTTAGTGGTATGAAAACATTGAAATTATTTTATACAAGTGCAATAATTGTAATGATGGTTGCTTGTAATAATCAGGAACAAACAATCAAATTCTCAGTAGAAAATACGCTAAATGCAAAGAGGTCTTTCGAAACAATTACTTTAACCAAAAAGCAATTAGGAACAAGTGATCTGGCAACAATTGCAA
This sequence comes from uncultured Saprospiraceae bacterium, assembly GCA_964450495.1. Classification (GTDB taxonomy): domain Bacteria; phylum Bacteroidota; class Bacteroidia; order Chitinophagales; family Saprospiraceae; genus CALFUK01. The sequence goes on from CAYVFU010000110.1 coordinate 2,746, forward strand.
TCCGCAATATGAAGTCAAACGAATGGGAGGTTTCGCAAGCAGTTGACAATGACGGAGATGGTGTTTTTGATGAATTGTTATTTCAACCGGCTCTAGGGCCTCATGATAAAGTGGTTTTCGAAGTTATTCCTAAAGCCGAATCAAATGCCGAAGAAAAAATAAATTATTGCTATTCTAGGTTCGTACCCGAACGAACCGATGATTATGCTTGGGAGAATGACAGAGTTGCATTTAGGATGTTTGGCCCTACAGCCCAACAAATGAAAGAAGATAATATCCAAGGTGGTACGCTGACAAGCGGCGTTGATCTGTGGCTTAAAAGAGTTGATTACCCAATAATAAATAAATGGTATAAAAAGACAACTGAAGGAACAGGATCGTATCATGAAGACACCGGAGAAGGTGTTGATAATTTCCATGTCGGAGTTAGTAGAGGCGTGGGAGGAGTTGCTATTAAAAAAGATAGCCTTTACTATGTTTCCAAAAACTTCACAAAATGGAAAACGATAACAACAGGTCCAATTCGAACGAGCTTTACATTGGAATACGAAGATTGGAATGCTGGAGATGTTTTGATCAAAGAAACTAAGACTATCAGTTTAGACTATGGTAATAATCTTTCAAAATTTGAAACAGACTTAAAAGGAAGCGATGTAGTCTCAGTAGGATTAACATTACATGAAAAAGATGGTTCTGTAACGCATGATAGTGAAAATGGATGGGTGAGCTATTGGCAACCCCATGGAGATTCTGAACTTGGGACTGCTATTGTAGCATCTCAAGATCAATTTATAGACGCTGAGGAATATATCACTGACGAGAGAGACTTATCTCATGCGTATGCAAATCTCAATGTTGAGAACAACAAGCTTGTTTACTATGCAGGATTTGGTTGGAAAAAAAGCGATCAATTCAAAAGTCAGAAGGAATGGGAGGCGTATTTGAATGATTTTGTTTTAAAAATGAGAACACCAATAAAAGTCACTCGTATTTAATCATAGTGAATTCAGGAAGACGCTTTTGAGAGTAAAATCATTGAATAAAAGCTTTGGATTAACTTTTGTTAGATGCGTGTAAGTACAGGACGGACAAACTTTCAATAAGCTGTAGAATTGTTGGAATCAAGACTAAGTAAGAAGTTACTTAGGCAATTGATTGCTAAAATATTTAAGTGCAGACATCAATTTGAAACTGATATAAGTATGAATGTTGAAAAAACAAAAGGTAAATTAGGAATTCTGATTCCTGGATTAGGAGCTGTAGGGACAACACTGGTAGCAGGGGCAATTGCTATAAAAAAAGGTATGGGGTCACCTATCGGTTCACTAACTCAAATGGGAAGAATCAGATTGGGTAAAAGAACTGAAATAAATAAGCCATTGATTAAGGATGTCGTTGATCTTCAACCTATCGAAAATATTGTATTTGGTGGTTGGGATATATTTGAAGATAATGTTTATGAATCTGCTTGCCATGCTAATGTTATAGATAAAAAGTTATTGGATAATCTGCGTCCAGAGCTTGAAGCGATCAAACCAATGAAAGCTGTTTTTGACAAACGTTATGCTAAAAGACTAAATGGTACTTACATAAAATCTGGTTCAACTAAGATGGAGCTTGCTGAAGCGTTAATGCAAGATATTAATAGCTTCAAAGAGCAAAATAATTGCGATAGACTCGTAATGATATGGTGTGGATCAACAGAAGTTTATACACAAGAAGGAGCAGTGCATAAAAGCATTGAAAGTCTAGAAGAAGGTTTAAGAGCAAATCATGAGGACATTCCACCTAGTATGATATATGCATACGCAGCCATAAAAATGGGTGTGCCTTATGCTAATGGCGCTCCAAATTTATCTTGCGATATACCTGCAATTGTTCAATTAGCTGAACAAACCGGAGCACCATTTGCTGGCAAAGATTTTAAGACTGGACAGACGCTAATGAAGACTATTCTTGCTCCCGGGCTTAAATGTCGAGCTTTAGGAATCAAAGGATGGTTTTCAACTAATATATTAGGAAATAGGGATGGCGAAGTTCTTGATGATCCAGATAATTTTAAAACTAAGGAGGTTTCAAAACTTGGTGTCTTAGAAGAAATATTAGAACCAGAATTATATCCAGAATTATACAAAGATCTCTATCATAAAGTTAGGATCAATTATTATCCACCGAGAGGAGATGACAAAGAAGGCTGGGATAATATAGATATTTTCGGATGGCTCAATTATCCAATGCAAATTAAAGTAGACTTCTTATGTAAAGACTCCATATTGGCTGCTCCTTTGGCACTGGATTTAGTTTTATTTTTAGACTTGGCCAAACGAGCAGGAATGAGTGGGATACAGGAATGGTTGTCTTTTTACCTAAAGGCACCTCAATCTCCAGATGGAATTATACCTATTAATGATATTTTTAAACAGCAAATCAAATTGGAAAATACGATAAGATATATAGCAGGAGAAGAGTTGATTACTCATTTGGGTCAAGACTATTAAAACAACCCCAGACAAGCAATATCGTATTATAAACATATCTGATCATTTTGGGAGATCCTATGCTTTTATGAGTTGAAGGAGTTGAAAATTAATAGCTTGTGATGAGTCTGCAAAAGGCGCTCGATAAACTATATCAAAATCAAAGTAGACTAATGGGAAAAACAATTCGAATTCAATTTTTGACATGTAAATGCTTAGCCTTTGTGATGCTATGTTTTGGGATAATCTCTTCTATAAAAGCCCAAAACCTAGATTTTAGTGAAGCTATAATCGATGACTATATCTACTTCGAAGAGAATAATGGTCAAGTGGCTATCGAAGCAGAATATTTTTATAAACAATCAAAAAGCGAGAAAAGAAAATGGTATATCAAAGACAGAAGAGAATCATCGAAGGCTACAAAATACAGCCATTCTGCAAGTAATAAAGGATTTATAGAAATCCTGCCAGATACAAGAGTAACTCATGATGATGAACTTGTACATGCCGAAAACTTTTCTAATGAGCCAGGAAAGATGGGCATCGTTCATTATAAAGTCAAAATCAATAATCCAGGTCGATACTTTGTATGGGTTCGTGCTTATAGTACAGGCACAGAGGATAATGGAGTGCATGTAGGAGTAAACGGTACTTGGCCAGAGCATGGAAAACGTATGCAATGGTGTGATGGAAAAAATGAATGGACTTGGGAAAGCAAGCAAAGAACCAAAGAAATTCACTGTGGTGTAGCTGGAGAAATATATTTAGATATTACTGAAAGTGGTACATATGATATCCAGTTTAGCATGAGGGAAGATGGTTTTAGGTTTGATAAATTTATTTTAACAAATGATCCAAATTATCGACCTGATGGGGCTGGGCAAGGTGCACGATTCAAATGGACTGAACCATCATATTATGAAATGATCAGTACTACGGTCATCGATAGTAAGACGATTCCAGTAGCAGATTTTCCAGTTGCTAATACTGGATTCTATAAAGATGCTGGTGGACGATGGTTTGCTATAAAACCAAATGAAAGGAAAGAAGCTAAAACCACCACTACATTCAATTTCAAAAGTGGTTCTTATGATGTTGTATTTGTAGGCGTTGGTGAAAATGATGGTCAATCGTCTTTTACTGTCTCTATTAATGAGTCAGAACTTGGTGCCTATTTACCTGCTGTCACCCATAAAATGTTTGCAGAAGGGAAAGCCTACAACAAGCTTTGGGAAAATGTTGACCTAGAAAAAGGAGATGCGATATCGGTAGTAGGAAAAATTGGAAGTGCCGATGGTAAAGAATGGGCGCGCGCAAGATGGTCTGGTCTTATTTTTACTGCTGTTGGTCAAGGTAAATCTGTAATGGATGCGGAGTTGCATAAGCAATCCAACTTGGGCTTTAGTATTAATCCACCACAAGGTCGTATTGCTATTGTAGCTGATGGGAATTCTCCGGATCCTGACGATCTTGGGGCTACTGCTGTTTCCTTAGCTTTGCTCATAGCGACAGATTTAGAGGGTAGGTTAGTGCACTATTCTCATAGCTGTGATCTAGTAAGAGTCACTCGAATATCTGAGGCAGCTGAAAGAGAGAGGCATGCATTAATGCAGACAGCCTGCGATGTCACGGCAAGACGTTGGGGCGGATTTGACGGCCTTACTTTTTATGATGCAAAATGGCAATTGGACGAAACGATAAAGGACTTAGCTGCAGCTATCAATGCGTCTACTGCTCAAGATCCGCTTTGGATTATTGAAGCAGGAGAACCTGATATAATTGGGTTTGCGCTGGAAGCTTCTCATGAGTCAAAACACAAATTTGTAAAAGTAATTACACATCATTCTGCCAATGATGACGCTGGGGATTTTTATACTTGGCAACAGATACTAGATTTTGGAGTCGAAGAAGTTCGCATTCCTGATCAGAATGTGAATTTAAAAGTAAATATTGACAAATGGGATTGGGCAAAAGATCACCCAGATCCTAGAATAGAATGGCTGTGGTTGGTAGGTAAAATAGCAGAAGTGGATAATGTGGTTAAGTTCCAAAAAGGAAAATGGGATTGTTCTGATGCAGGTATGGTCCTTTACTGGTTGACAGGCGCTACTGAAAATGGTTTAAAAATGGGAACTGTAAATGACGTGAAGGAAATATTGACAAACTTTATAGATAAGTAAGTACGGAGTGGTTACTACTAATTTTCAATATCTCAAATGATGAGGCAGCGATTGTTATATTTTTTCCTGATGGTCATCATTATGGGGTGCAATCAAAAAAAAGAAAGAACGCTTCTTTTCGTAGGAAGTTATACTAATAAAAAACCTGATAAAGGTCTGAAGGTTTATGACTTCAATTTACAAAGTGGTGAAGCTAATTTACTATTTGAAGCAGACAGTCTCATAAACCCCTCATTTATCCGAATATCTCCAGATGGCCAATATCTTTACTCAGTATTAGAAAGTCAAATGCCTGAGAATGGCAAAGTAGCTGCTTTCTCAATAAATCACGTAACTGGTGAATTGTCACTGATTAATATGCAAGATTGCGGAGGGAGAAATCCAGTTCATTTGGAGATTAATAAAGCAGGAACTTATCTGGTAAACTCAAATTATACCGATCCGAGTTTAAGTCTTTTTAAGATTGAGTCTGATGGAAGTTTGACCGACTATCTTCAATTAATACCTTTCAAAGGAAGCAGTATTGTTGAAGGAAGACAAGATCAGGCACATATCCACTCAAGTAATTTCTCGCCTGATAATGAATACTTATTTACTCATGACTTAGGATCTGATAAAATAAGATCATTAAAAATACGCAATGACAAAAGTAGTTTATTAAGACTTGAGATAGATAGTTCACTAAGTACCTCCTCAGGTAGTGGTCCAAGACATTTTACATTTCATCCGAATGGTGAATTAGCTTACGGCATAAACGAATTGGGCGGCACCGTCACAGCATACAGCTATAATGGTTATGGATTAAAATGGATGGCTGACTATCATGCTTATGAGAATAGAGAATCTTTATATCGATCTGCTGACATTCATATTTCTCCTGATGGTAGATTTTTATATGCATCAAATAGAGGCCCCGTAGAACACTCGATAGTTATTTTTTCGATAGATATACGAAGTGGCGAACTCGATTTGGTTGGTTACGAATCTACATATGGTGAGCACCCAAGAAATTTTGTTATTGACCCGTCTGGAAATTTTTTATTGGTTGCCAATCAGTTTTCAAATACTGTTGTGGTCTATAAACGTGATCCTAATTCAGGGACTCTCACCAAGTTAAATTTTGAAATCAAGATTCAAAGTCCATCCACTCTTCAGATGTATACTTACAAGAACTAGAATTAGCGATTAAAATTCAATTTTCAAAGAGCCTTATCATTCACGTTAATAGTTATTGATCTAAACTTGTTGCTTCTAAGCAGGATTGTACAGTATGGTATCAAAGAGTTCATGATTTATATTCCATTAAAAATAGAAACGATAAAATAGTTAGATGTCCCAATTGATTACTGGATGACACTCGGCGCCCGACTCAAAGAATTGCTTTTTCTTCATGGAAACATTGGAGAAAAAATGATCCTTTACTTCTGTCTGGTTTATTAAGTCCCATTAAAATTAGAATGTTTAAAAAATCATAACTATAGATTATGCTGAAGAAATTAGTTTTCAATACTGTGATTTTGTGTGTTGTAGTGGCATGTAATATAAGTAAGCATCCTGTTGCTAAAGTTTTCAAAAACGATATTGAAGTCAACTTTTTCGCAGACAATGGATTTGGAAATGCAGTCGCTGTTGTTCAGCATCCAGCTGGGATCTATCATAATGGCGTCACCTATGTATGTTATCAAGGACCCAAAGAAGACCCATACGTCGCATCTTATAATCATAAGACGGAACATTGGCAAGGACCATTTAAGGCGGGCGTTAGTGAGATGGGAAAAGATTCTACTCTCAAAAAGAAGATAGATAATCATGGGAAGCCCTCCATGCTCATTGATGATGAAGGTTACATTCATATTACATTTGGAGGTCATGGTGGTATGGAAAAACATGGTCATAATCTTTTGGGAAATTATCACTACGGTAAGAATCTACACGCCGTATCCAACAAACCACTAGATATCTCAAGCTGGGAAACGCTGGATAACATACCAGCATTTGGTACCTACAATCAATTTATAAAAATGGATAATGGAGACATATATCTCTTTTATCGGCACGGGGCACATCGTAGCGATTGGGTATATCAGGTATCAACAGATCATGGGCGAACATTTTCTGAGCCAACTTCTTTTCTCAAACATAAACGTAGGAATGACCTCCCAGCGGTAGACTCTTGGTACCCTTGGATAACAAAGGGAAAAGGTGACAAACTGCACGTCGTATTTGACTATCATTATTGCAGTGATAATCATGTAGGAGAGAAAAGAAATATGCATCTGCCAAAAAGATATAACATTTACTATATGACATTTAATGTCAAAACAGGCGTGTGGAAAAATGTATTAGGCGAAGCACTTGAACGACCGATTACACGACAGCAGGCAGAAGCTAAATGCTTGGTAGCCGAAACAAAAGGTCAATGGACTTTTCAAGGCGTGATCGATGTAGATTCTAAAGGGTTTCCCCATATAGGCATGACAGTAGGAGCAGAGATTGAAGGAGCACGAAGAAGCGCTCCTAAAAGCATGCATTATTACAGATGGGATGGAGCGGATTGGATATATGAGCATAATGCTGGCTTGCCTCTTGGGAATGGAGATCTCAAAGTGAATTCGAAAGATGAAGTTCGATTTTATATAGCTGATAAAGGTAAAAATGGTCAAAGAGAAGTAGCCCGATGGGATGCTACTTCAGATGGCGAATCTTTTATGAAATCCAAGTCCTTTTTGATCAGTGACGGAACTGGATTTTCTATATCAGCGTTAATCGAGAACCCGCACCCTGATGCGCAACTTATAATTGCTGAGCATCAAGCTGGAACAGACTTTCGGAAAATGTATTTGCTTGGAGATAAAGGGCCGATAAAAAGAGTCGCAATAGAGGCTCAGCTGTTAAAGAACTGAATTCTTTACTCTAAAAATGCAGATTACACCAGCGTATCGCTAGAATTTCCCTTTCTGATAAATATATTACATGTTCAGGACAGGACAGGACAGTACTCTTCTGTCAAATCAATAAGTTTAAAGATTACCAAGTTAGATATCAATGCGCCAAATAAAAAAAAATGCTTTTGTACGCGTAACTGCAATTTTACTCTTGCTGATAAGCATCAATTCTTGCATAAGCACTAAATATGGACAGGAAGAACCTGCCAATAGAATGGATGGAGAAACGGATGATTCGGATAACTCTCTTGGTCCAGATAAACCGAATATCATTTTTATACTCACCGATGATCAGCGTTTTGATGCGATCGGATATGTAGGCAATGAGTATGTAGAAACTCCAGAAATGGATCAATTAGCAAAATCTGGAAGCTACTTTCACAATGCCCTTGTCACTACACCTATTTGTGCAGCAAGTCGAGCTAGTATCTTAACAGGCCTGTATGAGCGGTCACACAACTTCAATTTTCAGACAGGTAATGTGAGAGAAGAATACATGACTAATTCTTATCCGACAAAACTAAAGGATAATGGATACTATACTGGATTTTATGGAAAGTACGGAGTTAGGTACAATGATTTGGATAAACAATTTGATGCCTACGAATCCTATGATCGTGATAATCAATACAAAGATAGACGCGGATATTTTTATAAAACCATTGGAAAGGATTCTGTACACCTGACAAGATATACAGGCCAGAAAGCTTTAGACTTTATAGAAGAAGCACCTGATGATAAACCGTTTTGTTTGTCACTGAGCTTTAGTGCACCGCATGCGCATGATCCAGCTAAGGACCAATACTATTGGCAAAGCGAGTTGGATAACATGTTGTCGAGTACGACCATTCCTGATCCCAATCTAGGAGCTGACAAGTATTTTGAAGCTCAGCCTAAAATTGTCAGAGATGGATTTAATAGATTTAGATGGACTTGGAGATATGACAATCCAGAAAAATATCAACACAGCCTGAAAGGATACTACCGAATGATTTCAGGGATTGATTTGGAAATTGCTAAAATTCGGAAAAAACTGGCAGAGCAGAATCTTGATAAGAATACAGTCATCATCCTTATGGGGGATAATGGATATTTTCTTGGTGAGCGACAGTTAGCAGGGAAATGGTTGATGTATGAAAACTCCATCCGTGTGCCACTCATCATCTATGATCCAAGAGTAGAGCAACATCAAGATATTTCTGATATGGCTTTGAATGTCGATGTACCGTCTACAATACTTGATCTGGCTGGTTTGAGTAGTCCGACTACTTGGCAAGGTAAAAGCCTGATGCCAGTGGTAAGAAAAGAGGTCAATTCTGTCGGTCGAGACACAGTGCTAATAGAGCATATTTGGGATTTTAGTGAGATCCCTCCAAGTGAAGGAGTACGAACTAATGAGTGGAAATACTTCAGATACGTGAATGATAAATCGATAGAGGAATTGTATTACTTGAAAGAAGACCCGCAGGAAATAAACAACCTGATCAATGATCCACAATTTGCTGGGACCGCACAAAAGTTGAGAAAAAAGTGTGATGAATTGATTGAGCAAAATAGTAACAGCTACAGGACACCACCAACCGAGTTAACAGTAGAATTGATCAGAGAACCCGATACAAAAGTAGAAGTTTTAGATACCAAACCAGAATTCGGTTGGACGGTCCCCATTGAGTCAAAATTTCAGTCTGCATATCAGATCCTAGTAGCTTCTTCCAAAGAGATCATTGCGGCTAATAATGGCGATGTCTGGGATAGTGGACAAGTACGCTCCTCGTCTTCCACAGATGTAGAGTATGGCGGCGATGCTCTAAAAATTGGGAAAACCTACTTCTGGAAAGTCCGAATTTGGGATGATGAAAACAGATTAGTTGACTATTCAAAACCGCAGCAATTCACGGTTGGCCAGAGTGATGACTATATGATCTCTACTGAAAATAAATATATAATCACTAAGATCAAGCCGGAAAGATTTGAATATCGAGACGATTTCTACTTTATGGATTTTGGTAAAGCTGCTTTTGCTACTATAGATTTCAACTATAAAGCTAAAGCACCACATACATTGACTTTCAGAATTGGCGAGATGATCGATAACAAAGGGAATGTGAATCGAATTCCCCCAGAGAAAAGTAATATTCGGTATCAAGAAATTAAAGTTGATGTTAAACCCGATAAGACTAAGTACCAGATTGAAATTGATCCGGTTCCCGATCCACGTTTTAAGGGGCCAAGCAAAGCCATTCCATTGCCTGAAGGTTTTCCCGTTATACTACCTTTCAGATATGCTGAAGTTGAAGGTGCTAAAACCACTCTAAAGGCAGAAGATTTTGATCAACTTAGGTTTACCAGTTACTGGGATGATAAGGCAAGTAGCTTTAGTAGTAACAACGATACTTTAAATCAAATTTGGGATATGTGTAAGTACTCTATCGAGGCTACCACTTTTTGTGGGTTATATGTTGACGGTGATCGTGAGCGTATTCCTTACGAAGCTGATGCGTATCTAAATCAACTTAGCCATTATACCACGGATAGGGAATTTGCTATCGGAAGGCGAACCATTGAGTATTTCATGAAAAACCCGACATGGCCTACTGAATGGCAACAGCATGTAGCCTTACTCATATATGCAGACTACATGTACACAGGTAATAAAGAGCTGATAGAACGTTATTATGAGCCATTGAAGCACAAGACATTGTATGAATTGTCTAATGAAGACGGACTTATTACTTCTTCTAAAGTCACAGAAGAATTTATGTATAAACTTGGTTTTGAACCAGGTTATCGCAAACCACTTACAGACATCGTAGATTGGCCAAGTGCTAACTTTATGAATAGTGGGATTAAGGGAGCGCGTGATGGTTTCGTCTTTAAACCTTACAGTACTGTGATTAATTCATTTTTCTATGAGAACATGAAGATCATGGCTGAGTTTGCTAAAGTATTAGGGAAAACTCAAGAAGTATTAGACTTTGAATTAAGAGCAGCCAAAGCTAAAAAAGCAGTAAACGAACAGATGTTTGACAAGAAAAGGGGAATCTATGTCGATGGTATAGGAACCGACCATGCATCCTTACATGCCAATATGATGCCCCTTGCATTCGGTTTGGTTCCAGATGAATATTTTGAATCAGTAGTGGATTACGTTAAGTCACGCGGTATGGCATGTAGCGTTTATGGTGCTCAATTTTTAATGGACGGATTGTATAATGCTGGTGAAGAAGATTATGCCTTAGAATTATTAGCTAGTACGGCAAAAAGAAGCTGGTATAATATGATCAGGGAAGGCTCTACGATTAGCTTGGAAGCATGGGGCTACGAGTACAAAATAAACTTGGATTGGAACCATGCCTGGGGCGCCGTACCTGCCAATGTGATCCCAAGAGGTCTATGGGGAATAAAACCTAAGACACCAGGTTTTGGGATAGCAAGTATCAAACCACAGATGAGCAAGCTCGAGTCAAGCACGATTGAAGTGCCTACAGTAAGAGGAAGCATAAGAGGAGAATATATCCATAATGGTCCGAGACAACAAACCTATAAAATCGAAATACCTGCAAACATGGTAGCTGAGTTTTCACTGAATGATCTTGATGGGAAAGACTTAATACACAATGGGCGTAAAGTGCCTGTTGCATTTGACTTAATTCGTCTTGAGCCAGGGCAGCACACAATCCAGTTGAAAATAAATTCTTTTTAATAATTAGTCTTGAAATTGTCTCGAAGAAAATCATTGTTCTTTGACGCTATAAAGATTGATTAAAAGCAGGAATCATTTTTTTAGTAGTAAAGTAGTATGAATAGTCAATTCCTCATTTGATTTTCAACAAAGTAGTTTAGAAATTTACAGGA
>CAYVFU010000111.1:0-14004 GCA_964450495.1 uncultured Saprospiraceae bacterium
AAATTTTACAACTCCGACTGTTGATTTGACATTCAGTTTTTTCAAAATATTGTGCCTATGTGTTTCGACAGTCCCATTGCTTATATGCAGCTTTGCAGCAATTTCATTAGATGTCATCTCTTGAGCTAGTAGCTTTACAATTTCTATTTCTCGAGATGTTAAAGCGTCTATCTTTTTATGCATCTGCACATCAGTGGGTTCATCTGAATTAGATATCTTAAGCAATGCATCTGCTGCATCTCCACTCAAATATCGCTTGCCATTGTAGACTGTATTGACGGCATGTTCTAGATCTGACCGACTCGCTTTTTTCATAATATATCCATTGACACCTGCATTAAATGCGTTTTGAATATCGATGCTATCTTCATTAACCGTCAATATCAATATTTTTACATTATTATCTTTCTCTCTTATCAATCGTGTGAGCTGTAATCCGTCAAGGTAAGGCATTCTGTAGTCCATAATGATGACATTGATATCTAGCGTATCAAGGTGGTTTAAAACAAGTCTACTATCAGATTCCGTTTTGACCACTTGTATGCCTTCTGCTAAATCAAAGAGTAGACTAAGGCTCTCTAAAATCATTTCGTGATCATCAACGATCATAACATTAATCATAAGGAAGCTGCTTATGTTAAACAGAAATTGATAGATGAAAGATAAGGGACTTCAAAAGACTACCTACTATAGAAGGCAATAATTCTTTTTGGTAACAATACTGCGTCGAGTGACATTTACTTATCTGGTGTGGTATAGAATAGAAATTCTGCTTTTTGAAAAAAATCTACCATACAGTTTTCGCCAAAATCGCACAGCATATCAGAGTTGCAATCATAAGCCATAACCCACTTATCGCAAACACAACACTCACATACAAAGTAAATATTGTCTTTGTATAAAAATACCATATTGTAAATGCAGTCTAGATCAGCTTCATCTATTCGTTCCATATCTTCTAAAGCAAAACACTGATCTAACAACTCATCTGTTGGTGTGTTTTTTTTACACGACATAAAGAAAATACTAACTAAAAGGATAAAGCCACATTTATAATAGATTGTGTTCATAATCATTGTGCTAAAAATAAAAATAAGGCATTCTGATCGAAGTCGTTCATACAATTTTCATCAAATTCACAAAGTGGTCGCATATTGCAATCAAACGCCATGTTAATTTTACCGCAGTCGCAACACTCACAGGTGTAATAAGTATCCCCTCTGTATAAGTATACTAAATTGAAGTGGCAAGCTTGTGCCCCTTCTTCAATGATTTGCATTTCCGCCAGCGCTGGACAATCCGAAAGTATTTCAATTGCACTGTCTTTTTCGCATGCAGGTAACAGTAGGGCCATTAGGAGACAAGTAACTATTAGTTTGCCTTTCATATTAGCATAGACACAGTTTAGGAGAAGAAGGTTGGAAATGCTTTGAGAATTTAACATTACTTCCATCTTTTGTATCTGATTTAAGTTGTCTGGTTTTGGGTATTGCTTGTACGGCTTAAATGTATGTTTCTTTACTCTAAGAAGACATTATTCTACAGTACTAATTTATTGGAATTAATAGTTTTATTTAATGACAGGAATACTAATTTCAAGGATAACTTCCCGCCCAACTTTTCCTTGTAACCCTCTGATACCTCCCACACTATAGTCAGTTCGGTCTACAACAAAGCTACTCTCGAATACATCATTTGTAAAGCTGAAAGGAATTGTAATTTCTTGTTTAATACCACGCATCTCAAGCACACCAACAGCTTCAAATCCGAAACTAGTTTTATTGATAGACGAAGAAATAAATTGAATCATTGGATGGTTTTCAGCATCAAACCAACTGGTCCCTCTGGCATGTTTATTTTTTAAAAAGTTTCCAGTCTTAATAGACGCAACTTCGATTTTCAGATTGCAACTAGAATTGTCAAGATTATTTTCATCAAAGAATATAAGACCCGTGAATGAATCAAATGACCCTTTAGCTTTTTTTGTTTCAAAGGTGATCGTATAATCCTCTTTAACTTTCCACTGTGTAACCTCGTTAATGGTAAATGCAGTAGCTAGAAAAGCAGTTAATGTTACGGATATGATTGGTAGATATTTCATTGTTTGATTTTTAATAGTAAGTGATAAATATTCAACAATACCGCAGGCTAAACCCTAATCCCATCAAAAAATATCTCAATCACCGCATCCGTATGCTGATCTACAATCTCCTGATTGGAAACATCTATACCATGCAACTTCTGAAACATATAGCGATTAGTAAATAGATAACTGATCATACCTAAGATGATGGACAATTGATGTTGCTTATCAAACTTTTTGATCTTCCCTTGTTTGCGTAGTTTACCAAAGACATCTTTAGTGAGATTGACGAGTGGATACATGAGGTGATCAATCAAATAATCCGATCGTTCATTTTTTTGATCGAGCTCTTTCATTGCCAATCTGCTAAAACCTTCTTCTTGGGCCCAGAAATTTACCATTTGACGAATGACGACCTTCATGAAGCTGATGTCATCCAAGTCAGTATTTAATTTTTTAGTCTGTTCGAAATCTTTAATGAACCGTCGTGTCAAATAATCAATGGTCTTTTTCCACAGCTCCATTTTATTGCCAAAATGATAGTTGATGGAGGACCTGGTGATGCCAGCCGCAAGTGCTATTTCTGTCATTGTCGTCGCATCAAAGCCTTTGTCGGCAAAGACAGTTAGCGCAGCACGATAAACACTGTCCATGTTTAAATCTATAGTACCTACAGGGCGACCGACACGTTTATTTGACTTGATTGACATTAAGAATTAAACAATTTATAGACAAATGTATTTAATATTTTGACAAGAGTGTCAAATAATTCATATTTGCACTTCGTTAGTCACTTAATTTTGAATGTAAACATTAAAAAACAATCATCATGGAAGCATATATCTATGACACGGTAAGAACAGTCCGTGGAAAAGGAAATAAAAAAGGAGCACTTGTCGGTGTCACTCCTACGGAGTTAGCAACACAATGCTTGAAAGAACTTAAAAGTAAACACGAGGGAGTCTCAGCTGAAGTTGAAGATGTCATTCTTGGTTGTGTTACACAAGTAATGGATCAAGGTGCTAACATTGCAAAAACTGCAGCGCAACAATCTGGCTACGGAGATCACCTTTGTGGTGTAACACTTAATCGTTTTTGCGGATCGGGATTAGAAGCAATCAATCAAGCATCTGCATATGTCAAATCTGGGTTTTCTCAATTATTAGTAGCAGGAGGTGTCGAGAGTATGTCGAGAGTGAAAATGGGAACAGATGGAGGAGCAATGTTGATGGATCCTTCTGTAGCAATGCCTGGTCACGCCATCCCTCAAGGTATATCAGCTGATTTAATCGCATCTAAGTATGGCTACAGCAGACAAGATGTAGATGAGTTTGCTTATGATTCTCAGATGAAAGCGACTGCTGCTGAAAAGGATGGTCGTTTCAAATCTCGAATCGATGTCAAAGACGTTAACGGTTTAACCTTATTAAATAGAGACGAAAATGTAAGAGCTCAAACTACCGTGGAAGCGCTTAGTGGTCTTCAGCCTTCTTTTGCAATGATGGGAGAGATGGGTGGCTTTGATGCCGTTGCCATTGATAGATATCCTGAGATTGCAGAAATAAACCATGTACATCATGCAGGTAATTCATCTGCCATTGTGGATGGTGCAGCAATCGCCTTGATAGGAAATAAGGAAATTGGAGAAAAACTAGGGTTGAAGCCTAGGGCTATCGTTAAAGGTGCAGCTGTTTATGGCACGGATCCAACCATCATGTTGACAGGACCAGCTCCTGCTAGTGAGAAAGTATTGAAACAAGTCGGCATGCAGGCTTCTGATATTGATCTATACGAAATCAACGAAGCATTTGCTGTTGTGCCTATGTTGATGAGAGATAAAATGAATATACCAATGGATAAGATCAATGTAAACGGAGGAGCTATCGCTCTTGGTCATCCACTAGGGGCAACAGGTTGTATCCTTATGGGAACATTGATTGACGAATTGGAAAGACAAGACAAGCAAACAGGTCTTGTGACATTATGTATTGGTGGCGGTATGGGTATCGCAACTGTAATTGAAAGAGTTTAAATAACCAAACGAAAAAACAATGGCAATAGATAATAATATTCTAACGTATGAAATGGATGGTGATGTAGCTATCATCACCATGGATAATAAAAATGAATCAACTAACTTATTTAGTTTCGAATTCATCCAAAGCTTTATAGAAGTATCTAATAAATTAATCGGTGATGATTCTGTAAAAGGTGTCATTCTACAATCTGCAAAATCCATGTTTATGGCAGGGGCAGATCTCAAGCAATTGGAAAAGCCGATTACAGACAAAGAAGAATTTGTAAACAATTCTCTTCAGATGCACCGTTCGTTCAGAGAAATCGAAAAAGGAGGTAAACCTTTTGTTGCTCTTATTAATGGACATGCTTTAGGTGGTGGATTAGAATTGGCTTGTGTCTGTCATCACAGAATAGCGGTCAATAATCCAAAAACTAAAATCGGTTTTCCAGAAATTAAAGTTGGCTTATTCCCAGGTGGAGGTGGAACATTAAAGGCGCCATACCTCATGGGGATTCAAAATGGAATGATGGCAGTGCTACAAGGGAAGGATCATTCACCAGAGAAAGCACTAAAGGCTGGTTTGATAAATCATGTGGTTGACTCTGCAGAAGATTTAATACCAGCTGCTAAAGAGTGGATAGCTGCTAATCCTAAGCCAGTGCAGCCTTGGGATAATAAAAAGTATAAAATCCCAGGTGGTGGTTTGATGAGTCCTACAGGTGCACAAGTGATGATGGGCGGTATAGGTAATTTGAGAAAATTAACTCATGGCAATTATCCTGCTGCTACAAATGCAATGACTGTCATGTACAAAGGCCTTCAAGTACCATTTGACAGAGCGCTAGAAATTGAAGCTAGATATTTTGCGGATACCATTACTTCGCCTGAAGCAAAGAATATGATACGTACAGGCTTCTTGGGTATAGGTGCAGCTAAGAAAGGCATTGCTAGACCAAAGGATCAACCAAAGTATGAAATTAAAAAGTTAGGTATTCTTGGTGCTGGTATGATGGGAGCAGGTATCGCTTACGTTTCTGCTTACGCAGGAATGGAGTGCGTCCTTAAAGATGTCACTAAGGAAGGTGCCGAAAAAGGTAAAGACTATTCAAGAGAATTGGTCAAAAAGAGAGTAGGGCGAGGCAAGATGACACAGGAAATGGGCGATACTTTATTAAGTAGAATTCATACAACAGACGATCCAAATGCAATGGAAGGTTGTGATCTCATCATCGAAGCAGTATTTGAAAATCCAGAGTTAAAAGCAAAAGTAACAAAGGAAACAGAAGCTGTTTTAGCTGCGGACAAAGTGTACGCGTCTAACACATCTACCATTCCAATTACTCTATTAGCAAAGGCTTCAGATAGACCTGAAAACTTTATTGGAATTCACTTTTTCTCACCGGTTGATAAAATGCCATTGGTTGAAATCATCGTTGGTGAAAAAACGGAGGATAAAGCAATTGCAGCAGCTGTTGACTACGTGATGATGATTCGTAAAATCCCAATCGTTGTAAATGATTCTAGAGGGTTTTATACATCAAGATGTTTTGGTACGTTCACATCAGAAGGCCTTTTCTTACTTGATGAAGGTGTCCCACCTGTTATGATAGAAAACATTGCAAAGACTAAAGGTATGCCTGTAGGTCCGTTAGCTGTATCTGATGAGGTGTCGCTAACACTAGGCTTACATGTTATGGAGAGTAACCCAGATTTAGAGAAGTATCCTGACATGTTGAGAAATTTTAAGATTACAAAAATGCTTGTTGAAGAGCATGGTCGTAAAGGCAAGAAAGAGGGAGCTGGATTTTATGACTACCCAGAAGGAGGTAAGAAAGTTATATGGCCTAAATTAACAGAGATATTTAACAGCAATGTAGAGACTCTTGATAAAGAAACTGTTGCAAAACGATTGATGCACAGACAGTCTTTGGAGGCATTCAGATGTTTAGACGAAGGGGTTTTAAATTCTGTTGTTGATGGTGACATAGGTTCTGTCACCGGATGGGGATTCCCAATTTATGCTGGTGGTGCTTTATCGTACATTGATTTTGTGGGCATTCAGCAATTTGTAGCAGATTGTGATGATTTTAAAGCTCGATTCGGGCCTAGATGGGAAGTGCCGCAATCACTTAGAGAGATGGCTGCAGCTGATAAATCTATCCATGATTTTGAAGTAAGAGGCAAGCAACAAGCTGTGCCTGCTTAAGATCTATATTAATATGTTTGTTTAAATGCTCGAAGTGAAAACTTCGGGCATTTTTTCATTAAGAATATAAATTTTTATTGAAATAAGAACACAATGAAAGCGAAAGGCCATTTTACAATCATATCTGATAAATAAATCTTTGCAACTGTAAAAATTAGTGATCCCAATTCCTACAGGGTTACACCTAATAAAGCACATATTTGGATCATTTGTAGTACAAAAGTCTTTAAAAAAATTAATGTCCCTAGCAGGCAACCTTCTGAACAATCTTACGTAATAGAGAGTAATAAAATACTTAATATGACATTTTTAAAATTTAATTTATTATCAATTTTACTTTTATCCTTATTTGTAATGTCTTGCGGTGACGATGACGGCATTACAATCTTCCCTGAAGAAGGAGAAGAACAACAAGAAGAAGAACTATCAAATACCATTGTTGATATAGCAAGTGGAGATGCTCAATTTTCTACACTGGTAGCAGCAGTACAAAAAGCAGGATTAGTTGAGACATTGAGTGGTGAAGGTGCGTTCACAGTCTTTGCACCCACAAACGATGCGTTTTCTGCTTTACTAACTGATCTCGGTGTAGGCAGTCTTGATGATTTAGCTGATGACGCTGTTGCTAACATTTTACTGTATCACGTTTTAGGTGATATTGTTGAGAGCCCTGAATTGTCAAATGGTTATGTGTCGACAGTAAATACAAGCGGTCCAGATGGTAATGCAGTAAGTTTATTAGTGAATGTGGATTCCGGGGTTACCTTAAACGGTACAACAAGTGTGACGACTGCTGATCTTAACGCAGACAATGGTATAATACATGTTGTCGATCAAGTATTAGTACCACCAACTGTTGTTGATATTGCAATAAACAATTCAATGTTTAGTTCATTAGTAAGTGCAGTTGTCGCAGCAGATCTAGTTGAGGCATTAACTGCAGAAGGTCCTTTCACTGTATTCGCTCCTACTAATGATGCTTTCGCCGAATTATTAACAAATCTTGGTGTTTCTTCAGTCGAAGAAATTCCTGTAGAGACATTAACTAGTGTACTGTTGCATCATGTTGTTAGTGGTAATGTACTCTCGAGTGATTTAGTAAATGGCTCAGTCCCTACGCTCAATGAAACGAACATGATAGATGTAAATATAGATAATGGAGTTGTACTAAATGGTGAGGTAAATGTAAGAGCAGCTGATGTTCAAGGTATAAATGGAGTCGTCCATGTTATAGATAAAGTTCTCGTGCCGGAATTTTAAATATGCGTTTGGCATGTTGAGCGGCTTAGGCTGCTCAACTTTTTTATTTTTTTCTTGTTGTATTATTTATTGCAACATCTAATTATGCCTCAACTATCTACATTATTAAAGCAAAATAGGGCTGCTCAGAAAAGATTCTACGAGCAATACAAAATTCAAATGTTTAAATTGTGCAGAATGTATATTAAAGACAGACATTCTGCTGAAGATGCTCTCCAAGAAGGTTTCGTCAAAATATTCAAATCCATTGACACATTCGATGTAGAGAAAGGAGAGCTTGAGAAATGGATGCGCAAAATTTTTACAAATACTTGTCTGTCACACTTGCGAAAATCTAAGCGTATAATATCTCAAACAGTCGAATTGAATACAGTGATTAATGTATTGAATCAGTCTTTCGATGAGTCAAAATTTGTGAACTTAAGTCTAAAACAAATCCACAATCTTTTACATCAATTGCCGGATGGCTATAGATCGATCTTTATCATGTACTTTGTTGAAGGGCTGAGTCATACAGAAATAGCAGAACATCTAGGCATAACAGAAAATACATCTAAATCTCAATTGTTCAAATCAAAAAAGAAAGTACAACAATTAATTGCTGAAAATTTTCCTAACGAGTATTCTAAATATGCAAAAACTGCACAGTAGTATGGGATGGGAGGATTTACACAGTAAAATTAATTCGAATAACTCTGAAGATGATTTCTTTATCCCTGGCGAAGATGTTTGGGGACGTATTGATTCTGAATTACATGATAATGAGAGCAATAGAAATTGGATATTGATATTCGGATTGTTTCTATTGTTTATGCTAAGTAGTTATTTGTTTTTTAGCTACAGTAATGATGCAGCGATCAACAGTCTTAAGGAATTACAATATTCAAATACGCAAATAGATAATCACACAGATAATCAACAGGGAATACAAACAGGTGACGAGCATTCTAGTCAAAGTTCTTTGGTTAATAATGAACTAATCAATAAGCCTGAGATAAACGCTGAGACCCAGATAAAAGTAGAAATTGTAAATGAGAAAAAAGACAGTAAAGTAGGAAAGGGTGTTGTCTTCAATGGAGTTAAAGGAATTAGCCACCTTGAACAGGATAACTTAGATGTACAAAAAACAAGCTTAGATACTAATACTACAATCGATAAGGCTTTCTTTAATGCTATATCAAATGATGACATTACTCTAGTAACATTAAATGATTATGGTAATGAGTTGACTTTTTCAGATAACTGGGATAGTAATATTGATAGTAGAATCGGTATTATAAATAGGTCGTCAAATGCATACGGTGATGATGTGTATGAAAATGAAGCAATGGGTTCTGCTCAAGTAGAATATAATTCACAAACGCCAATAAATTTACAGGAGGCATTAAAGACAGTTGATTTGGTGGATGGTTTGAGTACGACATTCAATGTGCTTTCTATAAATAGTACTTTTCTAGATTTAAGTAACAAAATGCTTATCATAGAAAATCAAAGACGTCGTAAGAAATCATTTGGAGTTTCTATCCTTGGGTTTGCGTCAATGAGTGATTACAGTATAAATGATTTCTCTGGTTTTGGAACATTGGAATTTGATTTAAAGCCGAACATTAGCAGAGGTTATGTGATAGAGATTGAAAAGTATTTGACAGATCGTATTTTTATCTCTGCAGGTTTTGGTGTAGATCATTCTCATTTTGATGCTGATTACAATTTTGAATTTTCTGAAGACGAACTGTTAAATTCTTCTCAGCAAAATGGCCAGTCCATCACGAGTATCAGAAAACAAATTCCTTCGTTAGCAGGTAATTTGACAAGCGTATTTGAAGTAAACTCATTTCAAAATATTCGATCGAATTCCTATTCTCTAAATCTGGCTCATGATTATAAAACCATATATGTTCCTGTATCAATTGGCTACACATTTTTAGATAACGCAAAATTCAGTTGGTCTATGTCAGTTCGCGCTGATTTTTCAAAGCGACTATTGGCTATTGATACTGGTATAAATTCAATCAGGGCGGTAGATCCACTAGAGAATATCGAACTTCGTGAGTTCTCCGGTAATGAAACAGAGGTCAATCCATTCCGTATTTATAATATTTATTTAGGACCTGGTACAGAATTTCAATATAACCTAAATAGTATTTTTAATGTAGGTTTCCATGTCAACTATGCTGTTCCTATTAATGACATCTATAGTGACTCTAATTTTTCAATAGGTCGTCAAGTTTTCAGATCTGGGATTAGGCTCACAGCTAGCTTTTAATTAGAGATAAATCTTTTAAAAGATATCAGCTTGCAGTGGTCAGTGAATGTTTTTTAAAGGCAAGCTACTTTTTTCAAGTATTAAGTTATCTGTTACTAAAACAGCATTGGTATAGTTTCATAACTTCGTGGTAAGAACTGTGAGATGATTAAGCTATTTAATGTGATTCTTTTGTTGTTATTGTTTTGCACAATTGTAATTGCTCAGCAAAAGGTGAAGACTGATCATCATGTACACATCTTCTCAAAAGAATTAGTAAAGTATTTAAAGAGCCAACGATTGTTAGGTAATTCTTTTGACAAAGAAGATGAGCATTACACTAATATAAATCTAATACTTCGACAAACAGATGCTGAAAATATTTGGTTAATCTCAACTGGTTATGCATTTATTAAAAGCCAAATTCTTGAGGAGGAGATTAATTTTCAATTAAATGAGCATCAGCACCTCCATAATGCAGCTTTAAAATTCCCACAGAAGATAAAACCGTTTTATGGGATTAATCCCTTGAAGCCATATGCACTTCAATTAATAAAAAGGGCGCATAAGCATTTGATTTTTCAAGGAATAAAATTACATTTTCAATCAGCACAGATTGAATTTAGAAATAAAACTCACGTCAATCGATTGAAAGAATTATTTGCATATACAGGTCAACATAAAATTCCTGTGATACTGCATTTTCAAAATCATAAAAATGGTATCACCAATACAGATATCCAATTCTTCTTCAGTTCTATTATTCCAAGTCAGTATAAACACAAATTAATTTTTGCACATCTGGGTAGTGCTGGATGGCTCAAACAAAATGACTTAGATAATGCCAAACTCTTAAAATCACTTGCTGATGATAACCCTCATATTCAAATCAAATTTGATATATCTGGCATAATTCATCCAAATTTTTACAATGAGGACTTAGCGTCATATGGTCAATTAACAGAGTTGATAAATTACATCGGGTATGAGCATATTTTATACGGTAGTGATTACCCATTATATTCTAGCAAGGAATATTTGAAGGTCTTACAAAATTCAATTTCTCTTAATCGTAAACAATGGAAAAAACTCTTAAGAACAAGCTGGTAGTATTTATCATAGTTGAATTACTGGTAGCGTAATCATCTTCAATCTAGAAATTTACTTCAAAAACAGAATGAAACAAGGGACAGGTAAATTCATTCTGGGATATTATAGTTAACATTCATTTTCAAACCATTAATATTCAGGAAACTACAGTTTAAATAATTAACATATATAAATTATTGTTTATATAATACTGATTATCAGTTGATTATCTATTGAAAAGCCATTCTTAATTGTTAGATTTATAACTAGAAAGGCACTTCCCATTTTTAATGCATGAATTATTAACTGTATATGAGTAACCGAAAAAACCTTCTAGCCTTACTTCCAACAATTTTGTTATTTCTATCATTCAATAATCAATCAGCATTTGGACAGTGTTCAGATCTCTATATTGCTGGTGTAATTGATGGTCCTCTTACTGGTGGTACACCAAAAGGAGTTTTATTTTGCGCCAATGCTAATATCGCAGACCTCAGTATTTATGGGTTTGGTTCCGCAAACAACGGTGGTGGTACGGATGGCATAGAATTTATATTCCCAGCTCAATCAATTAATTCTGGAGATTGTTTTTGGGTGGCCAGCGAAACGTCTTCATTTAATATGTGGTTTGGTTTCGATCCTTGTTTTACCTCAAATGTTGCTAGTGTCAGTGGTGATGATGCGATCGAATTATTTTGCAATGGCACCTTGATAGATATTTTAGGTGAAGTTGATTGTGATCCTAATGATGCCAGTAGTACGGGCTGTCTAACAACGCCTTCGTGGGAATACACAGATGGTTGGGTGGCTGCAAACGATATGGTACCTTCCAGTACATATGACCCCGCAAATTGGACCATAAGTGGTATAAATGTTCTAGATGGAGAAAGTACAAATGCAACAGCATCGGCAGGTTTTCCTATCACCATGCAATCATGTCCAAGTGCTGGCTGCTCTATAACTAATATCATTCTCATGGCTGATGGAACTTGTACTGGAGATAACGCTAGTTACGAAGTATGTGCGGATGTTGCAGGAGGTTCAGGAGATTATGATTTGGTTGATATCGATAATGGAAATGCAATTTTATCATCACTTACAAGTCAATCAGATGGTCAAATTTGTTTTACTGTTTCAATTACGGGTCCTACATCCGCATCTAATTTAAATGTAGATGTTGTCGATAATGCAGACGCGACATGTATTAGTGGTTCTCCAGTTGCCGTAACGGTTCCTGCTTGCCCAATTACAGTTTGCACGATATCGAATGTAGCTGTCATGTCAGATGGCGTTTGTAATGGAGATGATGCTACTTATACCGTTTGTGCAGATGTTGCAGCTGGATCTGGCAATTATGATCTGGTTGATACAGACAATGGAAATGCTGTATTAGCTTCTTTGACAACTCAACCTGATGGACCCATATGTTTTACAGTGACAATATCAGGTCCTACAACCGCTTCCTCTCTAAATTTAGATGTTGTAGATGCGTCTGATCCCACATGTATAGGAGGTTCTCCTGTTGCTGTTGCTATTCCAGCCTGCCCAGTGATGATGGCAACGTGCCCAGGTGCATTTATTAGTGAATTTGCATATGATTGTGATGAAGCAGGTGATCCAAATGAAGGTATTGAAGTGTGCGTCCCAAATTCTTTTACTGGATTGTTATCAGATATTACAGTGGAGCTTTATAATGGTGGCAACAATATGGTTTACGGGACCTTAGCTCTAGATCAAGATTTTACAGTGGGAGCAGATGATGGAACAAACACATATTATTCTTACATAGGTGGTTCTAATTCAATACAACAAGGTCCAGAAGGAATTGCTCTAGTATTCCAAGGAACAACCTGTGAATTCTTGAGTTATGAAGGCGTATTGACTGCTGATGGCGGATCTGCCGACGGAATGATGAGTACAGATATTGGGATCAGCCAAACTGGAGCCACAACCTGCGATATGAGCCTCATGTTTTGTGATGGGATGTGGCAAGCAGGAGAATCAACATTTGGTTTCGGCTGTGATCAAGTTGTTGATCCAGGTTGCAACGCAGCTATTACTACTTTTCCAGCTAACGGTAACTAATATAATCTGAATATAAATTAGTACGCCATTGAAACTGGAGATCCTATACATCCCATTATTTTACCTTCTTTGCATTGGTTTAACCACAGCTCAAGGAACATGTGATGACATCACGATTGATGCTTCGCCCGCGTGTAATGGGGTAGGCAGCATATTTGATGTTAATTATACTATTTCAAATGCGACAGGACCTTTTACTATAACAGAATCTTTAGGCGGGACTACTCAAAATATGCAACCTTTGAATGGTGCAATTTCAGGTCTTACTTATGTCAATCAAAACGATAAAGTTACACTCACTTTTACGGATGAGTCTACAAATTGTATGTTCACTTACGATGTATTACAGCTCAACTGTTCAGAACAAACAATTTGTGATTGTAATCTAGTTGATCCACTATCCATTAGCGTCCAAGCAAGTGGCAATGGCAATGGATTTAGCATGGCTTATGCTTTAGTTGACCTTACGGGGAATGTTATTGCTGTTAATCAAACTGGTGTTTTCCCTTCATTAGCGAGCAACACTAATTTTGATGTGTACGCATTTAATGTCGATGATGCAGATTTAACTGGTTTTATAAATGATATTAATGGAAATGATATCTCTATCGCGCTAGATGAAAATGCCTTACTGAATGACTATTGCTACACCTCCGCAGACCCGGCATCATTCATTTGTGAATGCGGAGTGTGTACCGACATCATCGTTGATGCAACTACAGTATGCGCAGCTGATGGGACCTACACGGTTGTAGTAGATGAAATAACAGGAGGCACAGGTTCAGGAAGCTTTGCAGTCACAGTAAACACGACAACCCAGATTTACACAGGAAGCCAACTTACTTTTCCTGGCCAAATATACAGTGGAGGCAATCAAGGAAAAGAAACGATCACAGTAGAAGATACAAGTCTAAGTACATGCAGTACCACCTTCGAAGTATTCGAATTAAACTGTGTGGAGCAAACAACATGCGACTGCGATTTTGATGAAACAGTAGAAGATGGCCCATTAACCA
>CAYVFU010000112.1:0-13903 GCA_964450495.1 uncultured Saprospiraceae bacterium
ATTTTTTTTTTCAAAGCCGGCTTCTTGAAAATATCATTGACAAACAGGATAATAAATTTTGTCAATTAATCTTTGAAAGTGTCATTTATGAGATTACCGAATTAGACCACTTCCTCAGTCGTCTCGTCTCCAACGTCTACCAGTTTTTCAATGCAGGAGAATCAGCTTACTAGTACAATAAGTATTTCTATTATCAGCAAAGTAGCTTTATGAAAATCTTATTACAAACAGACGAATTGGATAAATAGACGAGTCGTATAAAAAATGATTTAACGATCCAAAGCCGAAATCGCCTCAACATCCATGGATGTCAACAGTTTAACGTGTTTAGTGATTTTTTCAATTGGCCAATTCCACCAACTGGCTGCTAACAACTGTTCTATTTCAATATCTGAAAATCTGCGTTTGATTTCTTTTGCTGGGTTACCACCAACAATCGCATATGGTGCGACATCTTTAGTCACCACACTTTTAGTCGCGATGATAGCACCATCTCCTATCGTGACTCCCGGCATAATGGTTGATCCAAACCCAATCCAAACATCATTGCCAATTACTGTATTTGGCTTGACAGGATAAGACTTATCATCCATCGCTTTTGACCAATCTTTTCCAAATATCGCAAATGGGTAAGTACTGATAGAATCTGTCAAATGGTTTCCACCGTTCATTATAAACGTCACATCAGAAGCGATCATACAGAACTTACCGATGATGAGTTTATCGCCAGTAAAATCAAATAAATACTTAACATTCTTTTCAAAATTGTGAACATCTTCAAAGTCATCATAATAAGTATAATCTCCAACAATGATATTGGGATTAGTAATAATATTCTTCAAGAAACACAAGCGATCATAGTGATCAAATGGAAAAGCTTGATCCTTATCGGGTATATCGTATGTTTCTGCCAAAGTGTATATTTTATTTATGACGACCTTTCAAAACAGAAACAATATCTTCCAACATCATCCCTTTTTGCTGCAATAGAATTAAGTAATGATACAGTAAATCAGCTGCTTCATTTTTAAACAAATCGTCATTAGAGTCTTTTGCTTCGATCACCACCTCTACTGCTTCCTCTCCTACTTTTTGGGCAATCTTATTAATGCCCTTTTTAAATAAGGATGAGGTATAGGATTCATCATTCGGATTTTCCTTTCGACTTTTAATGACACTTTCTAATGTATTCAAAAATACCAATGAAGAATCATTAGAGTCTCCCCAGCAGGTATCAGTCCCTTTGTGACAAGTAGGCCCATTCGGTTTGGCTTTAATTAACAATGTATCCTTGTCACAGTCATTAGATATGGACACCAGCTCTAAATGATTACCACTCACTTCACCTTTGGTCCAAAGTCTTTGTTTAGATCTACTGTAAAATGTTACCAGACCTGTGTCCTGTGTTTTCTTTAAAGATTCTGCGTTCATATAACCTAGCATCAACACTTTGTCTGTATTTGCATCCTGGATTATTGCAGGCACTAAGCCTTGGTCATTATACTTTACTTCCATTATGTTTGTCTAACATTAATATCGTTATTAGAAAGATACTCTTTTAAATCTGGTACTGGAATTTCTCCAAAATGAAATACGCTCGCAGCTAATGCAGCATCGGCTTTACCTTGTTTAAAAACATCTTTAAAATGCTCTTTAGTACCTGCACCACCCGAAGCTATTACTGGTATGCTTAGTTCTTGATTCATTTTCCGCAATGCTTCTACTGCAAAACCATTTTTCGTACCATCGTGATCCATGGAAGTAAATAATATTTCTCCAGCCCCCA
Organism: uncultured Saprospiraceae bacterium; assembly: GCA_964450495.1. Taxonomy (GTDB): domain Bacteria; phylum Bacteroidota; class Bacteroidia; order Chitinophagales; family Saprospiraceae; genus CALFUK01. Next base: position 1,787 of record CAYVFU010000112.1, read on the forward strand.
ATTCTTGCACTTGCTTAGCCCAGCTAAATAATTTTAATTCTGTTGGTTTTGTTCCGCCGTGTGTGTGGACAATCCATTCATCACCTACTTTACGCGCATCAATGGCAACTACTATACATTGAGTACCATATTCATTCGCAATATCATTGACCAATCGCGGGTTTCGTACTGCAGCTGAATTTACGGATACTTTTTCTGCACCATTCCTCAGTAGTTTGTATGTCTGTTCTACGCTTGTAATACCACCTCCAACAGCATATGGGATATTAATCTGTTCACCTACTTTTCGAACAAGATCATAAATAGTTTCTCTTGCTTCTAAGCTTGCTGAAATGTCTAATAATACCAATTCATCGGCTCCCTCATCAGCATAGCGTTTTGCTAATTCCACAGGATCTCCAGCATCTCGTAAATTTTCAAAATTAATTCCCTTGACAGTTCTGCCATTTTTGATGTCGAGACAAGGGATGATTCGTTTTGCTAGCATTTAAATAATATTTCGGTTTAGGATTGTGAAATAAATTGCTGCATCTCTTCTAATGAGATTCTATTCTCGTAAATCGCTTTTCCAATAATCGCGGCATCACAACCAATGCTATGCAATTCTTCTACTTCTTCCAAACTAGTGACACCTCCACTAGCTATTAATTTAATTGTGGGTGAATTGGTGATTAATTCTTTGTACAATTCTTTTGATGACCCTTGCAACATACCGTCTTTGCTAATGTCTGTACATAGAAAATAAATGGCACCTGCTTCCTTATAGTCATATATAAAAGCATCTAACTTAACCTCGCTTGCTTCTTGCCACCCATTAATCGCTATATGCCCTTCACTGACATCAGCGCCAATTACAAACCGATCAGCACCTTTATGGCTAATCCATTTCTTTACCTTATCAGGATCTTTGACTGCTAAACTACCGATTATAAACTGATCGACACCAGCATTATTGCAGTCACTAATTGCTTGATCTGTTTTTATCCCGCCACCAAATTCAACCTTTACAGATGTTTTATTTTTAATTGATTCTACAATCTTTAAATTTACAGGGTGAGCTGACTTTGCGCCATCAAGATCTACTATATGAATTTGTTCGATACCACAATCTTCGTATTGTTTTGCCATTTCTAAGGGCTCTGTATCGTACACTTTTTTTGTATTGTAATCGCCTTTGGTCAGTCGAACACACTTTCCATCAATGATGTCTATAGCTGGTAATATTCGAATCATAGATTTAAGAAATTTTGTAAAATTTGTTCGCCAACTTTTCCACTTTTCTCGGCGTGAAATTGCACACCATAAAAATTATCTTTTTTAATGGCTGCAGAATAGGGATGATTGTAGTCTGTTTCCGCTATTGTATGGTCATTACTTTCCACAAAATAGCTGTGCACATAGTACACATATGCAGACTCTTCAACATTTTCAAATAAAGCATCACCTGAATGCTGGATTCCATTCCAACCCATATGAGGGACTTTTTGAAAATCATCATGCTTTAATGGTACAAATTTCTGAACTATAGCATCCAAAATACCTAGACACCTTGTATTTCCTTCCACAGAAAAATCACACATCAATTGCATTCCAATACAAATGCCTAATAAAGGATTTTTAACCGCAGTAATTACCTCGTCCAAACCCTTTGATTTCAACGCATTCATCGCTTGCGTTGCATGTCCCACCCCTGGAAACAAGACTTTATCCGCAGCAAGTATAGTCTCCTTATCATCAGTCAAAACAAATTCTGCATTAAGTCTACGAAGTGCATTCATCACACTACACGTATTTCCAGCATCATAATCAATTATTGCAACCATCTAAATTCTTCAATATTTAAAAACATGCCGAGGCATAAATCACATTATTTTCCGCTAGGAAAATTTCATAACCACTTCACAACAGTGAAATTTCATAACTATTTTTGCACTAGCAAAAATTATAGAACGCCTTTAGTCGTAGGCAAACTCATATCACTAACATCACGCTTTTTCGCTTCTTTAATCGCGCGAGCAAACGCTTTAAATAATGATTCTATCTTATGGTGCTCATTATCACCCGTCACCTTCATATTTAAATTACACATCGCGTGGTCAGAAAATGATTTGAAAAAATGATACACCATCTCCGTTGGCAAATCGCCTACTTTCTCACGATTAAATTTTGCATCCCAGACAATCCACGGACGTCCACCAAAATCAATAGCGACTTCAGCTAGACAATCATCCATAGGCAAATTAAAGCCATATCGGTTGATGCCTGCCTTTTTCCCTAACGCATCTTTATATAATTTACCTAAAGCGATACCCGTATCTTCAATAGTGTGGTGTTCATCTACTTCAAGATCTCCTTTCGTTTGTACGATCAAATCAACCCCACCATGTTTAGCCAGTTGATCCAACATATGATCAAAAAATTCTAAACCAGTTTTACAATTAGAATAGCCTTTGCCATCCAAATTTAACTTAGCCTGAATGGATGTTTCTTTTGTTACTTGAGAAATAGTCGCTTCTCTGTCCAACTGCAACAAATAACTATAAATCGCATCCCAATTTGTTGTTTGCAGTACGACGGACTCTTTCCACTCTTCTGCTTCCGCCGGCTCATCGCTATACTCTGATTGTATTAATATACCTTTACTTCCAAGATTTTTAGCAAGTCCGATATCAGACCATCTATCGCCAATAACAATGGATCTTTCTAAATCATAATCTCCTGTAATGTATTTTTTTAACATCGCTGTTCCAGGCTTTCTGTATGGCGAATTATCCGAAGCAAAATGCTTGTCAATATACACACCATCAAAATGTACACCTTCTCCAGCTAGTGTATCCAAAATCAATTCATGACAAGGCCAGAAATCTTTTTCAGGAAATGTGGAACCACCTAAATCGTCTTGATTGGTAATCATCACAAATCCATAATCAAATTGTTGTGCTATTTTTGATAACACTGAAATTGCTTTAGGTAAAAATCTGATTTTGTGAATCTCATTTAACATCTGATCTTCAGCCTCTTTAATGATTGTACCGTCTCTGTCTAAAATCAATATTTTTTTCATTTACCAAAAGTTTTTAGCAGTGTCAATAAACGATCATTTTCTTTAGGTAAGCCAATGGTAATTCGGAGACATCCTTCACAATGCAATAATGTTGAACGGTCTCTGACGATGACACCATTATTCTTTAAATAATCATACACCTTCTTTGCATCATCAAATTTGACCAACAAAAAATTGGCATCTGAAGGGTACACATGTAATACAGAGTCCAGATTCTTTAATTGTTCAACTACTTTATCTCTTTCTTTTTTTATCGTTAAAACAGAATCAATCACTTTATTATAATTGTTCAATAATTGAGTCGCATGAGCTTGTGTGCTTTCACTTACATTGTAAGGTAATTTTACAACATTTAGGAATGAGACAATTTCCTTATCCATAATTCCTACTCCTAAGCGAATACCGGCTGAACCAAATGATTTTGAGAAGGTCTGTAACACTACTAATTTTCTGTTATTTATCTCTTTTAAGCATGAACCATTTTCCGTGAAATCAACATAGGCTTCATCTACGACGACAAGACCAGGTGCTGCGTCTACAATCTGTGCAATTGTTTTATTGGGAATCGCATTACCCGTAGGATTATTGGGCGAGCAGATAAATATGATTTTGTGTTCTGGCTTTATTGCTTTTATAAAAGACTCTATGTTTATTTCAAAATCAGCAGTTAGTTCAAATTCGTCATGACGGACTTGACAAATTCCTGCAGATACTTGATACATGCTAAATCCAGGTTTGCAAGTCAAGATCGCGTCTTTATGTGGTTCACAATACGTACGTATGAGCAGATCGATAATTTCATCTGAGCCATTACCTAAAAACAACTGTTCTACTTCCCAACCACGTATATCCGCTAATCTCTTTTTCAACTTTCGCTGATAAGGGTCAGGGTAACGATTGAATGTAAAATCATATGGATTTTCATTGGCATCTAAGTAGACGTCAGCTTCTCCATCAAATTCGGATCTAGCTGATTGATATGGGACCAATGCTTTAATATGCTCTCTTACTAATTCTCTCATATGTCTTCAAGTCTTATTCTTACTGCATTGGCATGCGCTTTTAATTGCTCTGCCTCTGCCATAGCAATGATGGTCTGCCCAAGCCCCTTTAACCCTTCCCTATTAATTTCTTGAAAGGTTATTTTCTTCATAAACGCATCTAAGTTCACACCTGAAAAAGCTTTAGCATGTCCATTTGTCGGTAGTGTATGATTTGTTCCTGACGCATAATCACCTGCGCTTTCAGGAGTGAAATTACCTATAAAAACAGAGCCAGCATTTTTAATCATTGAAATATACTCACTGGCTCGATCTGAACTAATGATAAAATGTTCAGGTGCATATTCATTAATAAAATCAAATGCATGTAGGTCATCAGAAATAAATACAGCGTGACTTTGTGACAAAGCTATTTCTGCAATTTCCTTTCTTGGTAATGTGTTTAATTGTTTAACAACTTCTTCTTTCACCAAAGGAATTAAGCTTTGATCTGTAGTGACAAAGACTACTTGCGAGTCAACACCATGCTCCGCCTGAGCTAATAAATCCGAGGCAATGTAATTGGCCTTCCCAGTATCATCGGCAAAAACTAATACTTCTGATGGTCCTGCAGGCATATCTATAGCTGTGCCTAACTCAACCGCTTTTTGCTTTGCCGCAGTGACATATTGATTACCAGGCCCAAATATTTTATAGACTTTAGGAATGCTTTCTGTGCCTTGGCTTAATGCAGCAATGGCTTGTGAACCACCAACTTTAAATATCGTATCAACACCACAGAGTTGAGCAGTAAACAAAATAGCAGGATGAATATTACCATAGGCATCCGGTGGTGTGCAAAGAACAATTTGTTCGCAGCCTGCTAATTGCGCTGGAATGGTTAGCATTAATACTGTCGAAAATAAAGGTGCCGTTCCTCCAGGAATATACAACCCTACTTTTTCTATAGGGACAGCTTTTTGCCAACAAGTCACCCCTGGTTGCGTTTCGACTTTTATGACTTCACTACATTGTGATTGATGAAATCGTTTTATGTTTTGATAGGCATCTTTAATCGCTTGTTGGAGTGCTAATGGCAAGCTATTCTTTGCTCCATTTATTTCTGCTTCAGATACCTTTACATCATCAAGTAATACCTTATCAAACTTCTGAGTATAACTTTTAAGAGCATCATCTCCATTCACCTTTACTTCTTCAAATACATCACTTATAATTGCTCTTAGGTCATCGACTTCTAGTGCAGGTCGCTTTATCAATTGTTGAATAATCTCTTGGGAAGGGTTTTCATACACATTCATCAGACGACCATTTTTTCAATTGGACAAACTAAGATACCTTCTGCTCCGCAGGCTTTCAATTGATTAATGACACCCCAAAAATCTTCAGAAGCAATGACCGAATGCAAGGAACTCCATCCCTCCTCCATTAATGGCAATACTGTCGGACTTTTCAATACTGGCAATATAGATGACACCTCATCTAATTTATCATTGGGTACATTCATCAATATGTACTTGAATTTTCTTGCACCTAACACTGACCTGATTCTAAAAAGTAACTGCTCTAACAATGCTTCGTTTTCTTCTCCCAAAGAAGATCGGCTTACCAATACTGCTTCGGACTTTAGAATGATGTCCTTTTCGATGAGGTTATTTTTGAATAATGTACTACCGCTGCTCACCAGATCACAAATTGCATCAGACAAACCAATATTTGGAGCTATTTCTACAGAACCAGAAATTTGGTGTATCTCGGCGTTTACTCTTTCTTTTTCTAAATATTGTCGAAGGGTATTTGGGTATGAAGTTGCAATTTTCTTTCCTTCCAAACTTTTGATGGTCTTGTAGTTTGAATTTCCTTTTGGAACAGCAATAGACAAGCGACATTTTGAGAAACCGAGGTGTTCATGAGTAGTTAATTCCTTTCCTTTCTCAATGACTGTATTCTCTCCAAGTACTGCAATATCTGCAACACCGTCAGCAACATACTGAGGAATATCAGAGTTTCGGAGAAAAAGTACTTCAGCTGGGAAACCCGACACTTCAGCCTTTAATTGATCCAGACCTTTATTCACTTTAAGACCGCATTGTTTCAATAGAGCAATGGTGTCATCGTGTAATCGACCTGATTTTTGAATCGCTATTTTCAGCATTGTCAACCTAAAATTTATCTAAATAAAAAACCCGCTCTTCAAGGAAAAGCGGGCTCGTAAATATATTTTTTCACTCAAATACATCTATCATTCCGCTTACGCAGGGAAATGATGGTGATGTCTGTGAATGTTATTAATCATAGTAACGCAAAAGTATGTTCTTCTTTTTGGAAAACAAAATTGTACTATGACGTTTTAATAAATTATGACTCATATTATCCAGTTAACAAGAGCATTCAACTTCTTTAAGTGTCTTATTTGTCTGTGATCGCTCAACATTCATCTATTTTTACTCCAATACTGTTATTGTTGTTTTATCTTTCAGATGTAAAATCAACTTATGTCAGTTCTTTCTATTAACAACTTGTCAAAGAGTTATGGTAAAATTCAGGCTCTTAATAACTTATCCCTAGAGATTAACGAAGGTGAAGTCTATGGGATTCTTGGTCCAAATGGCAGTGGTAAAACAACAACACTAGGTGTTATACTTGGGATTTTGCATGCCGATTCTGGTTCATATCAATGGTTTGATGGCCGATATGGGAAAGGGCATCGAAAACGAATAGGAGCTATTTTAGAAACACCGAATTTTTATCCCTACAAAACTGCAGAAGATAATCTGTCTATCATAAGCCACATTAAAGGTGTAAAAACCGATAATTACGATGAATTACTTGAAATGGTCAACTTAGCTCATCGAAAAAAATCTGCTTTTAGGACTTATTCTTTAGGTATGAAACAGCGGTTAGCCATTGCTGCAACGATGATCGGTGACCCTGATGTGATCATATTTGACGAACCAACAAATGGATTGGACCCACAAGGGATTGCTGAAGTAAGACAGACATTAACAGAAATTGCAGCGTCAGGAAAGACAGTTATTATGGCGAGTCACATCCTTGATGAAGTCGAGAAAATTTGTTCGCATGTTGCCATCATTAAGAATGGGAATTTGCTAGCAACTGGTTCAGTTGGGTCTATCTTGTCAGAAGATGTCACCATCGAATTACAAGCAGAAGATATGAATGCATTGCACACATTAATCGATGCTATTCCTTGGATGAGCAAGAGCAAAATAATAGCTGATCGACTAGAAGCACAAATGGAGAAAAGCCATTCAGTAGCAGAAATCAATAAACTTGCTTTCGATAAAGGTGTCACTCTGACACATCTTGTTGCGAGAAAACAACGCTTAGAAGAGGAATTCCTAGAAATCACCAAATAGAAAGAAGACAAATGAATGTTGCACAATTACTAACACTAGAGTGGAAAAAATTTAGAAACAATTCTGTTTTCAATTTATTTGGGATCATGTTTCTCATCACTTTCCCAACAGCTATTTTCATTGGAAAAGAAATTGAATTACCGGCCATGGTTTTCAATTCAAGTGACTTTTTTACCTTTCCAACCAATTGGGAATGGATGGCATATGCTGGTAATTGGCTGGTGTTTTTCTTCTTAGGTTTTATCATGATGAATATGGTGACATCTGAGATTGGCTTTAAAACCTTACGTCAGAATATAATAACTGGGATGACTCGTAATGACTACTTCCTAAGTAAATTATATATAGCAATAGCCTTGAGTGTGGGAGCTACCTTATATTATATGCTCTGTACCTTAGTCATTGGTTTCTTCCACAATGATCCATACTCCTTGGAAAATGCTTTTGCAGAACCATCTTGGGTCGGTCGATTTTTCCTCATGTGTATGGGCTATATGAGCTTTGCATTATTGATAGGGTTTGTCATTAGAAGATCAGGAGTAGCGATATTTACATACACTTGTTATATCTTATTTATAGAATTAATGCTCAAATGGATGGTTCATGCTAGAGTATTTAAAGATTCATCTACGATCAATTATTGGCCTATGAATGCTGTTGAAGATTTGACTCCACTTCCTATTCCTATGTGGAAAAAAATTGAAAATGCCCCTGTTAAAGATATTGACTTTGCCCTTTTATTGACACCAACTCAGGCAAGCATCACCAGCAGTATTTATATTTTGATATTTATAGGTCTTGCCTATTGGCATTTTATGAAGAAGGATATTTAGTGTTTAAATAGTAACCTCTCCCCTGCTTTCAAATCATGAACTTCTTTTCCATCAAAAACAATTTGTCCGTTTATGATTGTTTTATCTATTGTGCAAGGAAAGGTGTGTCCTTCCAAAGGTGACCATCCACATTTAAACAAGAGGTTTTCTTTGGTTACTGTATACGGTTTATTCGCATCAGCGAGTACAAGATCTGCTGCATAGCCTTCACGAATGTATCCTCTATTGTCAAGCTTAAAGCATTCTGCCACAGCATGACTCATTTTATGAACAACTTTTTCTAATGAAATTTTCCCATTTTTCCAATACTCGAGCATAATCAATAATGGGTGCTGTATAAGTGGAAGACCAGATGGTGCTTGACCATAAGGCTTTGCTTTTTCTTCAACTGTGTGCGGTGCATGGTCAGTAGCAATCACATCAAAGTGATCATCGAGTAATGCTTGAAATAAAGCCTCTTGGTGTTCCTTCGCTTTGATGGCAGGATTGCATTGAATCTTTGTGCCTAATCGCTCATAATCATCAGCATTGAAGTACAAGTGATGTACGCAGACTTCAGAAGTGATTCGCTTGTCAGCTAATGGTATGGTATTATCAAATAATGCAATTTCGTCTTGTGTCGAAATGTGTAATATGTGTAAGCGGGTGTTGTATTGCTTTGCCAATTCTACAGCCAATGAAGAAGACAGATAACAGCCTTCGACTGATCTGATGATTGGATGATGTTTGGGTTCAGGCGACCTATCTTTCCATAACTCTTTATTTCTTCTGATAGTAGCTTCATCTTCACAGTGTGTTGCAATTAGCATATCTACTTTTGAAAATAAGCCTTCCAAAGTTGTTCGCTCATCTACCAACATGTTGCCCGTGCTGCTACCCATAAATACTTTTACACCACAGACAGTAGATTTATTCGTTTGTAAAACATCTTCTAAATTGTCATTAGTTGCACCCATGTAAAAGGAGTAATTTGTATATGCCGTTTGAGCTGCGATATCGTATTTGTCTTGCAGCTTCTTTTGAGTTGTGGCAGTTGGCTTTGTATTTGGCATTTCCATAAAGCTTGTGACACCTCCTGCGGCTGCAGCTTTTGACTCTGTACGTATGTCAGCTTTATGTGTCAGGCCTGGTTGTCTGAAATGTACTTGATCATCAATCACACCTGGTAATAGATATTTACCTTCTGCATCTAGTTCTTTTGCGCCAGATGAGTCTATTACTCCCCCTAGTTGTTCTATGATACCATCCTTTATAGATAAGTCGCCTTCGATGGTTTTACCTTCATTAACGATGGTTGCATTTTTTATTATTAATCTACTCATATCTGTGCTTATTAATATATTGCTTGTTAGGTTTATTCAAAATCAATCTACATTATCCATGCATATGTATAACGAAGGTAAATGAATTAGCTAATTTTGTAGTCAGATGAGTAAAAATCCATTAGATAAAAAGATTGGAATCTTGGGAGCAGGGCAACTTGGAAAAATGTTGTTTCAGGCTTCGACAAAGCTAAATCTTGACATCCGTTTTTTAGATTCGAGTGCGGAAGTGCCAGTTGGGCGAATTTCAGACAGAGTACATATTGGCAATTTTAAGGAGTATGATGATGTCATTGCCTTTGGTGCAGACAAGGATGTGATCAGCATCGAGATAGAAGCAGTTAATGTGGATGCATTACAACAGTTGGAGAAAGATGGTAAACAAGTATTTCCTCAACCATCTGTCGTTCGGTTGATTCAAGACAAAGGCACACAGAAACAGTTTTTCGAGTCAAATGGATTGGTGAGTCCTCCTTTTCAATTGGTGGAAACAAAACAAGATCTTCAAATAAAAATTGATAGCAGCAGTATAACATTTCCATTTGTACAAAAATTAAGACGAGACGGCTATGATGGCAGAGGTGTTTGTGTGATTAAAGATAAGCAAGGGATGGCTGATGCCTTTGATGCCCCTTGTGTCATTGAAGATTTGGTAGACATCTCTAAAGAGATATCTGTCATTGTGGCAAGAAGTCAGTCTGGTGAAATTGCTGTGTATGACCCAGTCGAAATGGTGGTAAATCCAGAAGCCAATTTGTTGGATTATCAAATGGCTCCTGCTGCGATTACCGCACATAAAAGCGAAGAAGCACAACAGCTTGCCATTGAGACCGCTACTAAATTGGAGATTGTTGGCCTGCTTGCTGTAGAATTATTCTTGGATAAGAATGATGACTTGTGGATTAACGAATTGGCTCCAAGAGCACACAACAGCGGGCACCACACTATCGAAGCATGTCAAACCTCTCAGTATGAGCAACAGCTGCGTTGCATCCTTGGATTGCCGCTAGGTAGCACAGCTCTATTAAGTCCATCGCTTTTGATGAATATATTGGGTGAACCAGACCATACTGGAGTTGCTATTTATCAAGGTTTGGAACAATGCTTAGATAAGAAAGGTGTCCATCCACATCTTTACGGCAAGACGGTCACAAAGCCAATGCGAAAGATGGGCCATATCAATATTGTCAATACTAATTTAGAAGAAGCAAAAGAAATCTATCGTTACATCAAATCAACATTAAAAGTCATCAGTCATGAGTAATCCAATTGTCAGTGTCATCATGGGATCCGATTCAGATTATCCAATAATGGAGGCAGCTGTCGAGATGCTCAAAGAGTTTGACATACCTTTTGAATGCACTGTTGTGTCTGCTCACCGTACTCCAGATCGAATGGTTAATTTTGCCCAAGGAGCAGCAGGAAGAGGCATAAAGGTCATCATTGCTGGTGCAGGAGGAGCAGCTCATTTACCAGGCATGGTCGCATCATTGACAGCATTACCTGTTATTGGCGTCCCCATTAAATCTTCAAACTCCATCGACGGATGGGATTCAGTGTTGTCCATTCTGCAGATGCCAAACGGGATACCAGTTGCGACAGTAGCGCTTAATGGAGCGAAAAATGCAGGGATCTTAGCAGCATCAATTTTAGGTGCTGGTGACAAAGCAATTTTTAATAAAGTCAGTGACTATAAAGACTCCTTAAAAGAAGCTGTGCTAGAAAAGGCAAAGCGAGTAGAAGAGAAAAACATATAGGATTCCATACCAATGAATTTACTCACATGGAATTGCAATATGGCATTCAGGAAGAAGTTCATGCACGTCCTAAATCCTTCTATTGATATTGCTGTTATCCAAGAATGTGAACACATAGAAAAACTCAAAATTGGATTAGCTGACACACCTCACAATGAGATCATTTGGTACGGCAATAATATCCACAAAGGCATCGCTATCATTTCGTTTAACGATGTCCACATTGCTTTAAGTGAACACTTCAATCAGGAGTTTGAATATATTTTACCCATAGACCTTATCATTAAAAAACAACATTTAAAATTATTTGCCATATGGGCGATGCCACATAAATTGGAACGACGAAAAAGATATGTTGGTCAAATTTGGGGAGCCGTAAATTACTATAAAGAAGCTTTTGAATCCAATAGTATTCTTATAGGTGATTTTAATAGTAATGCTATCTGGGACAAAGAACACAAACATGGCAACCATAGTGATGTTGTTTCTTTTTTGGATAAGTATAACATTAGAAGCTTATATCATGAATTAAAAAATGAGGCACCTGGCCAAGAGAAAGAACCAACCATTTATTTATTGAAACAAAAGTCAAAGCCTTATCATTTGGATTATTGTTTTGCAAGCAATGAACTTATTACAGCTAAAACAACAATTGAAGTTGGTAGAATTGAAGATTGGTTAAAGTATAGTGATCATATGCCTTTGATGGTGAAGGGGCTGAATAGGATTTAAAAGATACTCAGGATGTTCAGGATCGATAAAA
>CAYVFU010000113.1:0-13716 GCA_964450495.1 uncultured Saprospiraceae bacterium
GTTACCCTCCATATGTCTGAATCCATCAATTCAAAATAAGATTCATGAAAATAGTATGCTATAACGGCAAGTTAACAAGTTTTGTTTGTAACCTTGATTAAGCATCCGTTCAATTGCGTATCTTTGATCAAGGCTGAGTTGTTGGTAATTTTTCATCGCAATTTAAAGTTCTGATTCTCAGGCTATCTTTTTTAACTAAGAAGCTATTTAAATTGCACTTATTGGTTGATCTCAGCTATTAACATAATAAATAATTAGAAACTATCTGAGCAAAAGACATTCGAGTTATTTGTCAAAAATCCAATTTTGGTAAAATAGATTATGAATAAACCGTTACATAACATATTATCAACTTTTATAATCTTATGGTTTTTAACAATTCCTGTCACATCTGTATCACAAGATATTAGCCAACAAATAGATAGTCTTAAATCATTACTACCATTATCCACAAATACATCTAATAGTTGTAAACTATACATTGAGCTATCAAAGTTGCATTTAGGTGTAAATAATGAATTAGGTATAGCGTATGCAGATAGCTCCCTTCAGATAGCACTTGATAATGATATGTATGCTATGGCGGTTTCAGCTCTTAATTCTAAATCTAATATACTATATACCCAAAGGAAAGATGAGGCAGCTTTAGTAGCTTTAGATAAAGTGCAAACGTTGATTGATGAACATCTACTAACATCGTTAAAGGATAATCCTGAAATACTAGCAGAATATATACAATTCTTAGTAAAGAAGGAACGAGTTCTTTTTTATACTGGTCAATATTATAATTGCTTCATTTTTGGTAAAAAGGCCTACGACGACTGCATCAGGTATGGATTAAATATAGAGGCAGCTAAATTTTTAGAGAGGACAGGAGTTCTACTTGCAGAGCTAGGTGACTATGAACTGGGCTTGGAATATCAACAAAGGGCGATAGCAGAATTAAAAAAAAGCAATAATACAAGAGCATTAGGAGATGCTTATCAAAATGTCAGCGAGAACTTCATAAATCAAAAAAAATATACCGAGGCTTTAGAGTATATTGATAAAGCAATTGAAATAGTCCCAGTTGAGGATGATTGGCTTTATGAACATTTATATTACGGAAAAGCAGAATGTAATTACAAGCTAGGACGAATAAATGAAGCAGAAAATAGCTTCATAAAATCATATACAATTTCTTTAGATTATGGTAAAGATTTGGAAGCTGCCTATTGCCAAGCTTACTTGGCACAAATAAGATTATCAAGAGGTGACACAACTAATGTAGAAAATGATTTAATAGATTCTTACATCATAGGTAAAGAAGAAGGTTATGAGGATCTCCAATTATTAGCTTGTAAAGGTTTGGATCAATTTTATCAAGAGTTTGGAAATTACTCCAAGGCTCATGAACAAGCAACCATAATATTGGCTCTTCAAGAAAGTATTACTAATAATGAGTTGTTACTAGAATTACGATCAATAGATCTTGAAAAAAGGTTTGCTGTAGATAAAAAGGAAGCTTTATTGAAATCAGAAATAGTATCAGCATCTAAGATCAATAAACTTTTAATTGGTTTAGTAAGTCTTTTCGCTTTTGGAGCATGCTTACTTTTTTATGTATATAAAAACACATTACGTATAAAGAAGCAATTACAAATAAATAATGCAGCACTTTTAAAAACTGAAGAACGGCTTACAAAAAGTAATACTGATTTGCAAAGTTACATAAAGCTTAACAAAGAACTTGAGCAGTTTGCATATATAGCTTCCCATGATATCAAAGCTCCCCTCAGGACGATTGTAAGTTATAGTGGACTTCTACGGCGGAAATTCTATGAAGCAGCAGGAGATAGTGAAAAAATGTTTTTTGATTTCATCCAAAAAAGCATAAAAAATCTAAATTTATTAATTGATGATTTGCTCAACTACGCTCAGTCTAATAACCAACTGTTGAGTACAGAAAAATTATCCCTTAAGGATACGGTTAATGAAGTATTACAAAATCTACATTTCAGTATTACAAAATCTAATGCAAATGTTATCGTTGAGAATTGCGACAGGTACATTATAGCAGATTATATAAAGTTAAAACAAATACTGCAGAATATAATTAGTAATGCGCTTAAGTTCATATCTGAAGATCGGTCACCAGTTATAATCATATCATCGAGAGAGGAACGAGAACATCTCTATATATCCATAAAGGATAATGGAATAGGTATAGCAAAAGAAGATGCCAAACATGTATTTGAAAAATTTACAAGATTAAATACTCAGGATGAATTCGAAGGAAGTGGATTAGGTCTTTCTATTTGTGCCAAATACGTCAAGAATCATAATGGTACCATTGCGATTGAAAGTAATGACGATTATGGTGTCACATTCATATTTTCTCTAGACAAAAACCTTCCATTAACCGAAAGTCTATTAACATAGATGCTTTTTTTCTTTGTCTAATAAGAATATAGAAAATGGCATAGGACTGGCTACTTGCAAAAATATTGTAAATCATTAAGGAGGTGAAATTTGGGAAGATATTAGAAAAAATATTGGTTTTACATTTAAATTTACTTTTCCATATCTGTCCTCACAATAAAATACGGCAAGGCCATAATGTTTTTCATTTGTTTATTGATGTCAGGTAAGTTTTAAAAAATATACGGAGGGTAACACATGATATGACGATCATGCTCGTTACACTTCGCACGCCGCATATCATAATTCCGGTAATAGCAGTTGGCAACGAAGCGATGGTAAAATGGGCAGCAAGTTATTTTGTTCAGCCGCGAGTTATTCTCAAATACGTAGATCAATTGCAAGAGTTAAAAAAAGCAGGTGGCTTACCAAAAGATATTTGGATTACCAGTTCTGATAATTTTGCTTCCTGGGGTGGTGGCGATCCAATATATCATGTTGAAGATTTAGAAAAATTATATAAGTCTGTAGATTACATTTCTTTACATACCTATCCAATGCACGATACGCATTACAATCCAGAGTTTTGGGGAGTAACGGAAACGGAAACGCTTAATCCTAAAAAGCAACAAATTGATGCAGCAATGCAACGAGCATTGGACTATGCCATAAATCAATACGATGACACCAAAAAGTATATGGAAAGTATTGGTATTAATAAACCAATACATATTGGAGAAACAGGTTGGGCAAGCGCATCAAATGGATTTTACGGAAAAGATGGGTCAAGGGCTACTGATGAGTATAAGGAAGCTATATACCATAATCTGATTCGTGATTGGACTGATAAAAATAATATTGCTTGTTTTTATTTTGAGGCATTTGATGAGCCTTGGAAAGATGCTGGAAATCCTGGTGGTTCCGAAAATCATTTTGGATTATTTACGGTAGATGGTAAAGCTAAATATGCATTATGGGATAAAGTTGATGAAGGTGTATTTGAAGAGTTGATGAGAGGGAAAAATAAAATCACTAAAACATATGACGGTATTGAAGATGCGCTTTTGAGAAGTGTATTGATTCCAGCGGTAAAGCAGAAAACAACACCTGAGTAATATTTAGTAAATTAAAGCAATAAGAGTTAATCTTATTCTAAACATGTAAACCTTGCACGAAAAAATATTACTATGAGCACAACCCGATCGACAGTACCGATGAGCCAAAAAATAGCCTTTGGTATAGGCATGTTTGCCAATCAAATGTTTCCAGCAATACTTGGCATTTTCATGGTTGTGCTAGTCCAAGATTTAGGATTTCCAGGTTGGATGTGGGGACTGATATTTTTTGCTCCTAGAATCTTTGATTCCGTTACTGATCCTATCATGGGGTTCATATCAGATAATACAAGGTCAAAGTGGGGCAGACGCCGTCAGTATGTGTTTATCGGTGGGATAATTATGGGTATCGCTTACATTTTTATGTGGAAATTGTATAAAGAAAACTCACTAGAATATAATTTCTGGTATTTCTTTTTGTGGTCACTTGTCTTTTATTTGGGACTCACCATTTTTAGTGTTCCTTATGTGGCGATGGGATATGAGATGACTGATGACTTTCACGAGCGTACGAAAGTGATGGCTACTGCTCAATGGATCGGTCAATGGGCATGGGTAATTGCGCCTTGGTTTTGGGTGATCATGTATGATCCCGATTGGTTTCCTTCAGCAGAGGTGGCAACAAGGGAGTTGGCCATTTGGGTTGGTATTTCTTGTGCGCTTTGTGCTATCGTACCAGCCATTTTTATAAAAAGTGAATCTACATTAGACAAAGAAAACTATGCACCACTCAATGCCGCCAATATCGGTGGAAGTTTACAAAAGATTGGACAAGGATTTGTGGAAGCGTTTAAATTAAAACCATTTAGAAAATTATGCATCGCTACCTTTCTCATTTTCAACGCATTTAACACGGTTGCCGGATTGACTTTTTTTGTCATTGTGTATAAGTTATTCAATGGTGATGCTGCTGCATCTGGAGTCTGGGTCACTTTATTTGGTTGTCTTGGAGCTTTAGGGACAACATTTATCGTCATTCCCATTATAGCAAAGATGGCCATCGTGCTAGGTAAGAAAAAAGCCTTTATGATTGCTCAAAGCATATCCGTTGTCGGTTACATTATGCTTTACTTTTTATTCGTTCCTGGCAAACCATGGATGTACATCATTGCTTTACCATTTTTCTCATTTGGAATCGGTAGTCTGTTTACCATCATGATGTCAATGACTGGTGATATTCTTGACATGGATGAATTAAATACAGGTTTAAGAAGGGAAGGCGTATTTGGTGCTATCTATTGGTGGATGGTAAAGGTTGGATTTGCTATTGCCGGAGGGCTTAGCGGTCTCATCATTGCTTTCGTAGGATTCAATCCAGAATTGGCGACTGTCGATCAACAAGGTGCTGTTGACGGATTGCATGCATTCTTTTGTTTCTTTCCTTTGGCTGGGACGATTATTGCAATATTGGTTATGAGAGGTTATGACATTACGGAAGAGAAGGCGAATGCGACTCGTGCTGCATTGGATAAGAGGAAAGAGAGTTAGCAGAAGTCGTTTAATTATAATTCCTTATAAAAATTCACTAATTTAATCATTGAAATTACTTATTAAAAATGACTACAGAATTCATCACATGATTAAATGAAAATCTATTCTAAAGAATATCATCTACTATCTATAGCATTCATTTTTTTAATAATTGGTAATGCTTGTCAATCTGATGTACCAGATGAGATTGGAGTACTTTATGATAATTTACCAGAAACTGTAGATTTTGATTTTCATGTCAAACCTATTTTGTCAGACAAATGCTTTGTTTGTCACGGTCCAGATGAGGAAGCCAGAAAAGCGGACCTCAGACTTGACTTACAAGATGAGGCTTTTAATGCTCTAGACAGTGGAGACGGCAAAGCATTTAAGAAAGGTCATGCCATGGGAAGTATTAGTATCAAACGAATGCTGTCGACAGATCCAGATGAAATCATGCCTCCACCAGAATCCAATTTGTCAATGTCGCAAGACGAAATTGCCATGATCTCCAAATGGATTGATCAAGGTGCAAAATGGAAAGATCACTGGGCATTTTCAAAACCTGTCAAACCAGCTATTCCACTTGACATGACTGATCAGTGGACTCGTCCAAATGAGATTGACTATTTTATTTTTCAAAAAATAAAACAATCAGGATTGATAGCTTCCGACCCAGCGAATAAAGAACGATTACTAAGGAGGGTTTATCTAGATTTAACGGGCTTACCACCAACTGTCCAACAGCTTGATGAATTTTTAGCCGATGACTCGGAAGATGCCTATGAGCAGGTCGTGGATTTTTTACTTTCCACAAATGCAAATGCAGAACGATTGACAATGGAGTGGTTAGATGTCTCTCGCTATGCTGACTCACATGGACTTCATGCGGATGGTTGGAGGTCGATGTGGCCTTGGCGTGATTGGGTAATTGATGCGTTTAAAAACAACAAACCCTATGATGAATTTGTAACAGAACAAATCGCAGGAGATTTATTAGAAAATCCTACAAAGGAACAGATTATCGCTACTGCATTTAATCGAAACCATACCATGACCGCAGAAGGTGGAGCGATAGATGAGGAGTGGCGACTGAGCTACGTCTTTGATCGAGCAGAAACATTTTCAACTGCGTTTCTCGGACTGACGATGAATTGTGCAAAATGCCATGACCATAAATATGATCCGATTTCTCACGATGAGTATTATCAGTTGACTGCATTTTTTAATAATGTCAGAGAAATTGGGATGACTGGGGATGACGGCAACTATGGACCAACAATCTTATTGACGGATGATGCTACTGATGAGTTGTTGCAAAACTTAGAAGAAAAAATTGTAGCCAAAGAAGAAGAATTGAGTACTGTTGAAGGGGATGTCGCAAGCATAGAAAAGTACATTGCATCATTAAAAACTGGGGACGATCCTGAAGGATTGGTTGGACACTTTCCTTTAGATACAAAACAAGAAACGAAAGATAAAGATGGTAGAACTCAGTATACGTTTGATGGCAATACTAAAATCACAACGCGAGGCAATGCCGAAATCGTAACTGGCAAATATGGGCAAGCTGTCAAATTTGATACAGACTACAGTGAGTTGTATATACAAGATTTAGGTGTCGTAGAAGCTATGGATCCATTTAGTTTTAGCGTATGGATTAATACTCATCAAAAGGATAAAAAGAAGACACAATATATCGTCGGCAATTCATCAGAAAAAAATACATTTTGGAGAGGATGGGAAATTGAACTTGATGGGGAGAATAAAGTATCTGCACAACTTATCCACTCCAAACCTCATAATCTAATTCATGTAAAATCAGAACAAGAAATTCTGTTAAATGAGTGGACACACGTTGGATTGACCTATGATGGCTCTTCAAAAGCAGAAGGGATGACGATATACATCAATGGTGTGCAAGCAGAATCATCCATCGTTTTTGACAATTTATATAAATCTACACATACCATAGCTGGAGGGGCACACGCCAAAAGAAATGCTCCACTGCGATTGGGTAAGAGTGGTCGCCAATTTACTGGGGAGAATGGCCTTTTTGTTGGTGCCATTGACGATGTCAAATTCTTTGAACGAGAATTAACCCCACTGGAAATGAAAGTAAGTGCCCGCCTTGAAGCCAATTATACAGAAGCTGAATTAAGCGAATTGGCAAGAATTCATAATCCTAAATATCAAGGTACACTCAACGATATACGAACATTAAGAGAGAAACAATTATCATTAAGAGATACTTTGAAAGAGCTCATGGTCATGGAAGAAAGTGACATGAAAAGAAAAACCTTTGTCTATCATCGTGGAGAATACACACAAGCACTACATGAAGTGGAAGCAGACACACCGACTGCCATAAATGATTTTCCAGAGCACTTACCAAAAGACAGACTTGGCTTAGCACATTGGTTATTTTTAGAAAATAATCCATTGACAGCAAGAGTTACAGTCAACAGATATTGGCAAATGATTTTTGGTAGAGGCCTTGTCAAAACCCCTCAAGATTTTGGACTCCAAGGGGCAAAGCCAAGTCATCCGGAATTGCTTGATTATTTGGCCTTAGAATTCATAGTTAATGAATGGGACCTAAAATGGCTGTTGAAAAAAATGGTTATGTCGGCCACCTATAGACAAAATTCCAAAGGAGAAACGGAGCACTATGACATTGATCCGGAGAATATATTACTAGCCCGCGGACCAAGTTATCGCTTGCAGGCAGAAATGATCAGGGACAATGCATTATTTGCAAGTGGCTTGATGAATGAAGCTGTCGGCGGAGAAAGCGTCCGCCCGTATCAACCAGAAGGACTGTGGATAGAAAAGAATTCTTTTTCTCATAAATTGCTGAATTATAAAGAGACAAAAGGAGACAGTCTGTATCGCAGAAGCATGTATACATTCATCAAGCGAACATCTCCTCATCCCATGATGACAACCTTCGACGCACCAAATCGGGAAGTCTGTATTGTCGTCAGAGAGCAAACAAATACACCATTGCAGTCCCTTGTCTTAATGAATGACCCACAATTTGTAGAAGCAGCAAAAGCACTGTCTCAGCGAATGCAATTAGAAGGTGGCGACTCTTTAGATGAGCAATTGAAATTTGCGTTTAGAACGGCAACAAGCAGATATCCCAAGCCTGATGAATTAGTTTTACTCAATGAATTGTATCAAGAACAATACAATCGATTTTCTAAAAAGAGAAAAGAAGCCGAAGAATTGCTCTCCGTAGGAGAGATGAAAATAGCAAACGAATTAGAGCCAATTGCGACAGCGTCATTGGCCATGGTAGCTAATGCGATTTTTAATCACGATGAGAGTTACACTAAAAGGTGAAAATGTTGAATGTTTAGTGTTGAGTGTTTAATTGATGGTAAGATCAGAGTACTCATTCAATAAGTATTAGTAATCGACTGAAAAGCAAGAAGCATTTTATCAATTAACTTTTAGCGTTGAATGTAATTATACACTCCATTCAACTTTGAAAAGTTGTCAACACTGATGTTTCAAGTTTAAACTCTGTTGTCAACGAAAATCATGAGGCTTCAGGCTTCAAACATTAAACATTAAACATTAAACATCAAACATTAATAAATGTGTCATTGTGGAAATTATGAAAAGCAATTTACCAGAAGAGATTTTCTGACGAAAACATCTCTGGGTCTAGGTGCTTTTTCTGTGGCGTCAATGCTTGATCCTGGTATGATGGCAAGATCGCTCACAGAAAATTTGCCGGGATTAGGTCCACACTTTTCTCCTAAAGCAAAACGAATTATTTATTTGTTTCAAAGTGGAGGACCATCACAGTTGGACTTGTTTGATTACAAGCCTATGCTGCAAAAGATGAATGGAGAGGAATTGCCGCCAAGTATCAGAGGCGAACAGCGATTGACTGGAATGTCTGCGGGTCAAGGACTATTTCCAATTGCTGGATCGCATTTCGATTTTGCGCAGTATGGTCAAAGCGGGCAGTGGGTGAGTAACCTTATGCCTCACACTGCCAAAATCGTAGATGAATTGTGTTTTATAAAATCGATGCATACAGATGCGATTAATCACGACCCAGCGGCTACATTTATCCAGACAGGATCCCAATTGCCTGGCAGACCGTCATTAGGTGCATGGTTGAGTTATGGCCTTGGAAGTGATAATGAAAATCTACCTTCGTATGTGGTGTTAGTCACCAAAAATAAATATGGGCAACCTTTGTATTCTAGATTGTGGGGCAATGGCTTTTTACCTTCACAATATCAGGGAGTGCAGTTTAGAGCAGGTAAACATCCCGTCTTGTATTTACATAATCCACCTGGAGTTAGTAACTCAGATCGTCGGGTCCAGTTGGATTATCTGCAACAGTTAGAAAACATCAATTTAGAAGCAGAAAATGATCCAGAGATCGAAGCTCGTATAAGTCAATATGAAATGGCCTATCGCATGCAGAGTTCGGTGCCAGAAGTGATGAGTGTCGAAAATGAGCCTGACTATATTTATGAGATGTATGGCGAAGATGCCAAGACGCCTGGCACGTATGCAGCGAATGCCTTATTGGCTAGACGTTTAATAGAACGTGGGGTGAAAAGTGTGCAATTGTATCATCAAGGCTGGGACCAGCACGGCAATTTGCCAAATGCCATTAAGGCTCAATGCAAAGAAACGGATCAAGCTACAGCAGCCTTAATTACGGATTTAAAACAGAGGGGATTATTAGAGGATACACTCGTTGTGTGGGGTGGCGAATTTGGTCGGACGAGTTACACGCAAGGTAAGTTGACACCAGACAATTATGGTCGTGATCACCATCCAAGATGCTATACCATCTTCATGGCAGGTGCTGGTGTGAAAAAGGGATTTTCAATAGGACAGACTGATGATTTGGGCTATAACATTGTTAAGGACCCTGTTCATGTCCATGATTTTCAAGCAACCCTATTGCATTTGATGGGGATCAATCACGAGAAGTTGACTTATAAATTTCAAGGTAGACGATATCGATTGACAGATCAATTTGGGACTGTGGTGAATGACATATTGGCGTAATTTTCAATACTGTCCAACTCGTAAATTTTTGTTAATTTTCAAGCAAATGAATCGAATAGATAGTAGATTTGTGTTTTACTTTTGATGATATTAAGATCATTCCATATCATTATCGCACTTACCTTACTCTTGAGCACTTCAGGAGTGACTGTAACGGCGTATTTCTGTAAAGATAATCTCAGCGGTCTCAGCCTTTTAGCACCAAAAGAGTGTAGCAGCACCACTAAAGCATGTTGTGCAAAAGCAGAAGACAAAAAGAAGTGTTGTACTTCAGATTCTAAGTTTTTCAAAATTGACTTAGATCAGCAGCTTGCTAAAATATTTGATTATACAGACGTTGACCTTGATGAACCGATCGCACTTGTTACTCACATAGATCTTGAAGAGCCAGTTGCTGAAAAGGTCAACAACTTAGTATTGTACCGACCACCGCCTCTGGTGGAAGACCTCACCACTTTATTCCAAGTCTATTTGTGTTAGCATCCAATTGAATCAAGCATATAACTGCTTATTATTCAATTGAAATTGTATTAAACACAATATGAAATTTTTAAAACTTCTATTTTTTCAATTCATTGCTGCGTACACGTTTGCGCAAGGTCCACCAATTACCGGTGATAAGGCGATTATGCTCAGTGAAGGAACATTCGTCGTCAAAACGTTGACGGAATCTCTAAACACTGATAATGGCAATTATTTTTATGCGCCTCTGATGATACACTATTTGCCTTCTTCTAATTTTTTAGCTGCTGTCCATATACCATATGTGTCAACACCAACGGAATCGGGCTTAGCTGATATTGTTGTTAGAGGAAAGTATCAGTTTTATCGCAATGACATGAAAGCAAGAACGCATCGACTTGCGTTAAAGTCAGTCCATTGGATTCCAACAGGAGTTAACACTGTATTGGAGGATTATGGCAACGGTGAATATCAAACTGCTCTGACAGTGATCAGTGGATATGAAACACTGAAACATGGTATTGGAGCCGAATTTGGTTATAAATATGTTGGTGGAGATAATGGTGATTATTGGATCGCAAATGTCGGATTCGGTTTACCATTATTAAAACCAACCTATCCAGTGAATCAACTGAATTTGTATTTTGAATACAACAGCGAATTGTTTAACGACGGTAGAACTTTAATTAATTATTCGCAAGGCATTCAATATGCAAGGGATCAATTGACACTTGATTTAGGAATACAAGTTCCATTGGTTCAGTCAGAAGAATTATTAATCCAACGGAATTATAAATTACTAATTGGAGCCAGATACATCTGGTGATTACTTTTGAAAATCAACATGCCTTGGTAAAAGGCTGAGGCATGTTTTTAAATATTTAACTATGAAACATTTAATTTTATTAATGATACTCAGCATCGGATTAACAACAAATCTTGATGCCCAAAAAAAGAACAAACAACGCGATTTGGTAGAGACAGTTGTTGAAGGTCTTGGATGCCCATTTTGTGCATATGGCTTAGAGAAGAAATTCAAAAAAGTCAAAGGCATTAAAAATGTAAAAATCGATATTGAAGAAGGGTTATTTAGTTTTACTGTTCCGACAGAAAACGAAATTACCTTGGAAGAAATTGATCAAAGGGTCGTGGATGCTGGATATACACCTATGGCTGTAAAGATCACGCGTTTTACGGGTGAAGTTGAGGAATCAAGTTTTGAATTGCAAGACGTAGCAACCAATAAATCAGATGAATTTTTAGTGTGGGGTATTTGTGATATGTGTAAATCTCGCATTGAAAGAACTGCACAGAAAGTAGAAGGC
This sequence comes from uncultured Saprospiraceae bacterium, assembly GCA_964450495.1. GTDB lineage: Bacteria > Bacteroidota > Bacteroidia > Chitinophagales > Saprospiraceae > CALFUK01. Next base: position 11,822 of record CAYVFU010000113.1, read on the forward strand.
ATCGGTTTTGCCAAGTGGGATAAGAAAACTAAAATGTTAAAGATTGATTACGATTCAGAATTAACGTCTGTTGACTCAGTAAAACAAGCCCTTGCTGCTGCAGGGCATGATACGGAGGAAGTAAAAGCAGTAGATGAAAAGTATGATGATTTGCCCGCTTGTTGTTTATACGATAGAGATGACATTAAAAAAGGCACACATTAGAAATGTTGAATGTACCTGTCGAAAAGCAGGTATATAAGATTAAATAAAATGAATCTATTTATTGAAAAACCGCTGCCGTCTACTAAAAGAATTGTTGGTTGGATGATGATCGTTGTATTACTTATAACACTAACGTCATGTGGCCCAAATGTACTTTGGGAATTTGAGAGGGACATAGAATTGGCGGATGTGTCTCCGAATGGGATTGCCATTATCGGTGACGATATTTGGATTGCAGATACAGATAATAATCGATTGGTGGTAATCGATGATGCAGGGAATATTAAGGATGAGATTGAAGAAGTAGAGCGACCTATGCATATCACACAAGTAGAAGGTAAGCCATTAATATCAGAATACGGATCTGACATAATAAGCTTTTTGGATGGTAGAAATCGTGATACGATAAAGTTGCAAGCAGAGCCAGACGCACCTGCAAGTGCAGATATGAGTGGCAATAAAATTGCTGTTGCAGATTTTTATAACCATCGTGTGATTTTGGAAGATAGTGGGAAGGAGATGCATATTGGAAAAAAGGGAGATGGTCCTGGAGAATTTCATTATCCGACGGATGTCCAATTTCTTAATGGTAAATTATATGTTGCAGATGCCTATAACCACAGAGTCCAAGTCTTTGATAAGAGTGGTGATCATTTACAAACCATTGGTGGAGACCAAGGCATGAATGCTGCAACAGGCATCTATGTGACACCAGAATATATTATAGTAACAGATTTCGAAAATGACCGCGTGTTGACATTTACTCAAGAAGGAGAGTTAGTAGATTTGATGGATGAAGGATTTTTAAGGCCTACAGATGTATTGGTACACGAGAATAAGTTGTATGTCTTAAACTTCAAAGGAAAATTTATTTCCATTTTCAAGCTAAATGCCTAAACAAATAGAAATTAAGTTGATTTACAAACTATGAAATTATCTTACGTCGCATTTGCCCTTATCGGTGTGTTTTTATTTATCACAACTTTTGCCCAGCAGAAAAAATCCGTTTTTGATTTTAGTCAAAAAGTCATAGATGAATGCATCAAAGTCCATGGTGGTAAAAAGTATAAGAAAGCTCATTATAGCTACGACTTTCGAGATAAAGCTTATGCGTATAAACGTAAAAATGGTGATTACACATATTCCCGAACATATACAGACAAGCAAGGCAATCAATTGAAAGATGTATTGACTAATGATGCTTATTCTCACTTCGTAAATGGTGTACACAAAAAAGACTTGGATCCAAAGAATGAATTTAAGTATCGAGAAGCTGTCAATTCTGTGCACTATTTTGCCTTCTTGCCTTACTTTTTAAATGATGGTGCCGTAAATAAAAAGTACTTAGGGTTAGTTGATATTAAAGGGAAAAAATATCATGAAATACAAGTGACATTTGATCAGGAAGGTGGCGGCGTCGATCATGAAGATGTTTATGTGTATTGGATACAAGATGAGACATTCACTTTGGATTATCTAGCCTATTCCTTTCAGGTCAATGGGGGAGGAGTCCGATTTAGAGAAGCATACAATCCAAGGGAAGTTGGAGGTATTCGTTTTCAGGACTATATCAATTATAAGCATGAGGATAAAATGACCCCTGTACATGATCTTGATCAAGCGTTTGTAAAAGGCGAGTTGAAGGAGTTGTCGCGGATTGATTTGGAGAATATTACATCACTTTGATAACA
>CAYVFU010000114.1:0-13682 GCA_964450495.1 uncultured Saprospiraceae bacterium
TTTTGCTAAACTGTTCATAGCGTGGAGGCTGCCTGCTCAAGGCAGCCTCCTTTTTAATTTTCAAAAGAGCACATTTGATTAATAAATAAAATAGACATCCACTATAGAGAATAGATTCCTTTCCTTCATGACACTTCGATTAGTAGAGACTGCAAAGATTAACTTAATGAACACCACTTAAATCTTAGAGACTGTTTATTGAAAATGTTCCTTTTATGATTATTACGAAAGTGTAATCTGCTTTTGGATTATATCGCCTACTGGAAAATAAAGATATCTAAATGTTAAAATTGGATTATATCCATGCTTAAGCCGTCACTTTTTAGATTAATCTAATCTTATAAGTAATTAACCCTTTGAACCTATGTGATTGGCTAAACAAAGGCATCTTAGAAAAGTGGAAAATAGTACTTGTAAAGACGAAGACTATTTCTTTAATAAGACTGTCTCCTCCAATTTTTTACAACACCTTTATACAAGTCTGGAAGTACAAAACAAATGTATTTTACTGAAGTGGATTTGCGTATTAGACTTGATATGAATGCTCTTAATTGTGAAGGAGCATGTGATAAAGCAATGCACTACAAGATTTTATATGATCATCATTTTAAAAGCTTGATAAGATCAGTTGTGCTAGACGAATAATAAAAAGAGGCTGTCTGGACAAGACAGCCTCTTTCAACATTTATTATTTTATAATTCAATCTTAAAGTTAATTCACTTTGCCTAGTTACAATTTTCAATTTCTGCCAAGAATGTAGCACCGCGTTTTACCTCAAATTCTCTCATCAGATTTATTTCTTGACCAGCTTTGTAAAATATAGATTCTGGTGAATATACAGTTCCGTTTGTTTGAATTTGGATAGCGACCTTTTTACTTGAAGCTATGACAGGCGTAGTCAACTCCAAAACAAAATTCTCACAAGGATTAGTATCACATGCATCTGGAATACCGTCATTGTCTGAATCAACACTGTCATCTCCTCCAGGGCAAGTATCGCACCCATTAGGAACACCATCATTGTCGCTATCTGCTGCATCATTGAATCCTGTGCAAACATCGCAGCCGTTCGGGACGCCATCACCATCTGTATCATAAGTGTCATCAAATCCAATACATATATCCATATCGTCACAAATGCCATCATAATCTGAATCGTTGGTCGCACTATTAGGGCATGGATCGTTAGCGTCACAAATACCGTCGCCATCAGAATCTGGATCATTTAAAGAGCAGGAGTCACAAGCTACAGTCCGCGTACCATCTATTTGAATAGCTCCTGCACCTACATCTGTAAACTGTAGTAAATTATCAGTAATAATACCAGAAGTGACAAAGCAGTATTCTTGTGATGCGTATCCCTCTGCATTAGATTCATTCCTGAATGTATAGACAGAACCACTTTGGATCATCTCCAGAACTCCTCCTGCATTATTGAATCCTGCAGTAACACATATTTTTGTATTAGCTGCCATATTAGGATACTGTAATGTCAAGGTGTCTTGATAACCAAGCACACCCGTAAATACTCCATCAGCTTCTCCTTCTGCATTTATTCCATTTGTAAAACCTACTTCTGATACAAAAGAGGCGGTTTCAGTAACTTGATTTCCTGGACACTGACAATCAGGAGAAAACTCATCCTGATCTGTTGATGTACATGGACAATATTCATACTCGGAGCCGTCAACTCTTACACCACCACCACCTAAATCTAGGATAGCAATTGTTTGAGGTCCTGGTTCGATAGTCGTAATACAAAATTCTTGCATAAAGAAATTGATCGAGTCTAGTGTGTTTTCAAATGTGTATGTACCGATATCATTTAATTCAATACCAGCTACACCATTAACATTGTCAAATCCTAAGGTAAAACATATCTCTGTTCCTAAAGGTAGGGCAGGGTATGTTAGCAATAATCTATCTAGAAAACCTATATAGCCAGAGTTTGCACCATCAGGAACCCCCTCAGCCATTGATGGGAATAGTCCTACACCAGTATGACCAGCATATTTACCACCTCCTACTTGTTTGAGATCTCCACAGACACAATCTGCATTTTGTTTCAAACCATATTGATCTATACATTCTGAAAAGTCGTCTATATCACCTTGGCCTAATACAATACCATCTTGGTCACAATCATTGTTGACAGATCCTGTCCAATCGCTTGGCTCTATTCCATCAACAGTGCCATCAGCTGTACATGGATTGTTAGGTGAGACATCCAATGCATCACAAACCCCGTCGTCATCTGAATCCTGGGCAGGCATACCTGTGCAATTGCAAAATATATCTATAACATCGTCTACTGTGCAGGCGATACCATCATCACAACTTGTACCAATTAAAGCATTGTCAAAACCAGGGCATGTGTCCATATTGTCGCAAACACCATCATTATCTGAATCTGGAGCCGATGGAGGGCATTGACAGAATTCTGGAGCCCCACTATCTATCCAAGCTTGTAGTGTTGCCAATTCTGCATCGTCCACTTGATCTCCCACTCTTGTATTCATTGAAGGTGGACTTATTGGTGCACTACATCCATCGTAACCATCAATAGAAATGATATTAACAAGAGTGCTACCTGTAAGTAAATTTGTCGAGCATTTATTCCCACCTTGAGCGAATGCATCATAACTAGTCAAGTCCAAGCCACCGGATGAACCATTACTGCCGTGACAGCCTGTACACCCATTGTTTTCAAATAAAGGACCTATATCAGCCCATCCTAAAATACCTGTATCGCATAAGTCATCTTTATTGCCCACAAAACCAGTAGGAGGATTGCATGCATACCTTGCACTCAGAGGGTCACCTAGACCATCATTGTCATTATCTCTAAACCAAAACGTTTTACCAGGCCCGTCGCAAACATTACATTCATCGAGAGTGCCATAACAAGCAGTTTCATCTATATTGAATTGAACCTCAGATAGCGAAGCACAATTTGGATCACCATAAGTTGTTTGGACTGTAAAAAGAATTTTCTTTACAAAGATACCTCCAAAGTCAGGGCCATCAGTACCAACATAATACTGACTTTCAGTGGTTCTATTGACACGAAAAGTTCCGAGAGACACCCAGGTTGTTCCATCAATAGAATAATCTACATACATATCTCTAACACCTCTTGTGCTTTCTCCAGGTCTATTCGCATTCCATAATTTTGTTGTAGAAATACTTTCCGCAATGTCAAATTCAAAGAGTAACCAATGAGAATTTGCTCTGGCAGGATTTGGGTTTGCAGTTTTACTACAAGAGACCCAACTTTTATCCCATACATTACCTTCGTTATCACATTGAATCTGTGCAGATACGTTTAGTGGAAAGAGGCAACCAATTAGGAAAAAGTATATATATGATTTAATTGATATTTTCATGAATAAGTAGATTAATAGTTGAGAAAGCCTATTGGATGGCCTTGCGTGGTAGGAGTCCAAAAATTATTTATGTTGGGAAGAATCTGATTAAGATCACCTGCAGATGCACCAAACCAAAGCGCGAGTTCTGCAAAATATTCGTCACATGACGTTGTAGGAATTATCCGGCCTTCTCCTGTATCTAGACCGTTACCGAAATACAATTCAGGAAATTGACCATAAATATGTTTACCCTGAACTGCACCTCCCATGACTAAAGTATGACCTCCCCAAGCGTGATCTGATCCATCTCCATTTGATATTAATTTTCTCGCAAAATCAGATATCGTAAACGTGGTAACTTGATCGTGTAGCTGCAAATCTTTCATTGCTTGATTAAAGGAATTTAAAGCTGCATCTAGCTCAGTCATCAAAAGACCATGTCTGATAAGATTATCATCATGATTATCAAAACCACCAAGTTGTACAAAAAATGTTTGGTTGGTTACACCTAAAAGATCTCTAGCTGCAATTGTCCGAGCGACCATGTTTAGTCTCTGCGACAATGCGCCTGTTCCAAACGTTGCACCAAATGGTTCGCCATTTGCTATTGCTGTATCAAATTCAATTGAATTGTTTTTTGATCCTATGATAGAATTTGCATATGCTTTCTCAAGGATATTTTGATAGTTATATTCTAGAAGATTATCTACAGTCTGTCTTTTTAAATTTTCGTAGAATCCTGTATCCTCAGCATTGTTGATCAGTACACTGCCATTACCAGTTGTATTGATAGAATACGTGGACACATTTTGTCCTCTTTGAAAAACATTCAAACCATCTAATGAAATATTCATAGAGATGTCCTGATTTTGGTTGTTGGTCTGTAGAATATCTGCTAGTCTACCACCCCAACCATTTGCATTTCTATCCTGCGGCAAGGATGTTTGCCATTGTTGTGCTTGATCTCTATGGGAATATAGCCCTAGTGGTAGATTATTTGCTAGATTGTATGTAGATAAGGATGTGGGTTCTGCCAACGTACCGATATTAGCAATAAATGCTAATTCCTCTGTATTAAACAGATTTTGCACATTACTTAAATTTGGGTGTAAACCATATTCTTTCCCATCAGGGTTAAGTGGGTTTAAAGACAGCAATGAACTTTGAGGTATGGCAAGGTTTGTTCTGACTGATGCATATTCTGCATATTCGTCATTCCCCTTTGGCATAAGCATATTGTAGCTGTCATTACCTCCTGCAAGAAGGATACAGACTAATGCTCTATAATCAGAATTGGCATAGGTTGGTCGATTTGCGGCTGCTGCTGCATTTATCAATCCCATATTAGTCCAACCCGATAGTAGGGTTGTAACGCCAATTGATGCACATCCATAGGCTGTATTTCCTAAGAATGCTCTTCTCGTATGATGATGTTTTTTAGACATATGCTTACTTTAAAATTGTATAGTTAGGGGTGATCATGATGTAGTAGATTGCGTCGTTGATAATGTCATTGACATCATAGGTAGCGACGTTCGCAATATTATTTTGAATGGTACCCACAATCATATTTTCAATATTTGGATGAAGTTGTCCTCTACATATTAGGAGGTTCAATCTGTCGATCAGTGCTCTAAGTCCTTGGTTTTGATAGATGGCAATTTCATCTGTGAAATCAAAAACTGGTCTATCAGCGTTGTTATTGTTTAAAGCTGTTTGCGCAGCATTGGGCAAGGTCCTATTAAGAAATGGTCGGACCTTAAGTTTGTCCTCGGTCTCATTTAAATAATACATTCCAGTAGTTGAATTCAATATTTGGAATTCTGGTGAGACCAGTTCGTTTGGTTCTACAAAATCTTTCTCAGCATAAAAAGGCGTAAAGAAATTAAATACAGTAGGAGCAGCCAAAAAGGATTGTTCCAGTTTATCAAACAATTCAAGTTCGTCTCTGAAGTAAAATTTGTTCGATGGTGTGGAAACATCAAATGCTAAAAATAAATTTGTTAACCGCTGTAAAGGTTGAATTAATTTACCAGATGTTGGATCTGAAAACCAGGTACAATCTCTTGCTTCTGGATCAATTAAAATTTGCCTAATGACAGCTTCCATATTACCTCTCACGCCATTTCCATCATTATTAAAAACAGTTGAGACACGGTGAACGTATTGAGGAGATGGATTGGACTTCACTAGTTGCTGTATGAGTCTCTTTCCAATAAAAGGTCCTACATTGTCATGATTAAATAGGACGTCAATTGCATCGTCAACATCGTCTAGGCCTAATTGATTTTCAGGAATGACTGTGCCATCTATTAAAACCTTTTCCCGTTTAGAATGATAGTCATAGTACATTGTCATTGGTTCTCGCAAGTCTAATGCACCTATTCCAGTCGCAAACAATGTTGCAGCTCCATTAAGTCGAGCGCTACCAGAAAGACCAGTGAAAACCTTAGATAATTCTTGGATGTCTTCAATGTCATAAGTTGGAATTATATCTCCATTTGCATCAAGCTTTGGTGTGCCATCAGTATTTAATTCGAATAAACCAATGCTAAAAAGTTGCATAATTTCTCTCGCATAATTTTCATCAGGAGAGGTTCCTTGTATAATGTCAGGCTTTTGGTTTTGTAAATGACTTAAGTAGATACCCATACACGGATGCAATGTGACATTGTATAAGAGGTCATGAAAATTGCCAAAGGCACCTAAATAAAGCATGTCATAATAGTGTGCATTTGCATAACCTCTGTTGGTAAGTATGCTGTTAGTAGGGCTAATGACAAATATTTGAGATAACGCAAATGCCACCTTCTGCCTTAGCACATCCGGATGTTTCATGAGTGTCTCATAAAAGGTATAACTCATATATTCATTTTTATGAGTTATGTTATTAGGCGTTAATGCGATGGCGTCATTGTATATCCTAGTGTATTCACTTTCGAAAGAATTTGGAGTCATGGAAAATTGAAAGTCTAGCCAATCATCAATGCCCATACCTGCTACCTCTTGAATGTCTTCGTAATTCGCGCCCATTGATGCCTGTGCTAAAAATCTAGAAGCACCAACTTCATCTGTAAATCTGCCGTTACCTGAAATAACATGATCATCAAGAGAGTTGCCTGATTCATTACTTGAAGAAATATTTATACCTATCTGATGTCCATTTCCTAAAAAGTCAGTATAGGTCTGTGCGTGAAGTTGAAGACACAAAATTGTGCACAATAACGCGCAATAATGATGTTTAAACATTATCAAAAAATTTAGATGTGATTTTTTTTATAAAAGTGGACGAACGTCCTAAAAGAATCACGGGTTACATTGCCAACGAAAATACAAATAAATTTATAATAACGTGACATTAGGCTGTCAAATGTTCTTTAATTTATGTCTTATGATAACGTAATTGCCTGAGGTAAAGGGATTTACTTATAAAGAGTTTTCGCTTAATAATTTGTCTTTAAATATTTTGAATAAACAACAGTATACCATTATTGATAATAAGTATTATCCAAAAGGTCATCACTAATTTAGATTTAATTAAAGGAAAACTGATTGGCGGAAATTATCGTCTTGAATTTAAAGCAGATCATGAGATAGAAAAATCAATGATGTTAAAAGTAGTTGATCCACTAAGATAAACTTGTACTTAAATAGAAGAGGGGTAAACATTTAATAACCATATTTTTCTTTCCATAACGATTTTAGTTGTTCTGAAATTTTCTTTTCGCCACCTTCTTGTTTTGGTTGGTAGAATGCATTACCACTTAATTCCTCTGGTAAATATTCAAGATTGACAAAAGCACCCTTATGATCGTGAGCATACTTATAGTCTTTTCCATAATCAAGTGATTGCATTAATTTAGTAGGTGCGTTTCGTAAATGTAATGGAATAGACAGATTGCCGCTTTGCCTTACTTCCGACTGAGCAGCTTTAATAGCCAAATAAGCTGAATTACTTTTAGGAGATGTAGCCAGGTAAATTGCTGTCTCTGACATTGGGATTCGTCCTTCTGGCAAACCTATTTTGGTAACGGCATCAAAACAACTAGTGGCTAATAGTAAGGCATTTGGATTTGCAAGGCCAATGTCTTCTGCAGCAGAGATGATCATCCGACGACAAATAAATTTTGGATCTTCTCCACCTTCTATCATACGAGCCAGATAATAGACTGCGGCATTTGGATCACTTCCTCTTATGGATTTTATGAATGCGGAAATGATGTCATAGTGCATTTCTCCAGACTTATCATAAATGGCCATATTAGCCTGGATAGCATTTTTAACCAATTCATCGTTGACAATCACTTCATCAGATTCTTGTTGTTGTGTAAATACCAATTCTAATCCATTTAATAATTTTCTGACGTCACCTCCCGAATAGCGGAGTAGGGCATCTGTTTCGACTAAGCTGATCTTCTTTTTACTGAGTATGTCATCTTTTTCAATCGCCCTACCAATCGCTTTTTCCAGATGTTCTTTAGTCAATTGTTCCAAGATGTAGACTTGGCACCTAGACAACAATGCTGATATGACTTCAAAGGATGGGTTTTCAGTTGTCGCACCAATTAAGGTAATGATCCCCTTTTCTACAGCACCCAACAATGAGTCTTGTTGTGATTTGCTGAATCTGTGAATCTCATCAATAAAGAGAATGGGATTTGGACGATCAAAGAACAACTGTTTTTCTGCCTTTGCAATTGTTTCTCTGATGTCTTTGACTCCGGAATTAATGGCAGATAATGTAAAAAAAGGACGAGTTAACGTGGTGGATATAATATTAGCCAATGTGGTTTTGCCAACGCCAGGTGGTCCCCAAAAGATCATAGATGGGATGTGGCCGGACTCAACAGATTTTGTCAAGACTGCGTCTGGACCGACAAGGTGTTCTTGGCCGATGTACTCTTGTAGTGTTTTGGGCCTGACTCGCTCCGCTAATGGTCGCATAGTTTTTTTCTTATAGTCAAAATTAACTAAGCTAATCGACAATACACATTAATGTTATGATTTGTCAGTTGAGGATATTTTGGGTGACATGATACTTATCATTTACAAGTACAAGAAGAAAACTGACGCAGCTATGTTGGTCAATTTAATAAATCGTAAGAAATCCGATAAGCAATTCTTTATTCAAAAAGTGATTGTTTGGTCTTTGAGGCAGTACAGTAAATACAATCCAAAAGCCGTTGAGCAGATTCTTACTCAATTGCCTGAACTTAGTAATTTGGCAAAACGTGAGGCGTCCAAGTATCTATCATATTTCTAATACCTAATCTAGCTTCTTTTAGCATTGCCCTTATAATTGAAATACATGGAGACTAGTATCATGAATATGCCAACAATACCACCATAAAATTGTGGGTCTGCTTCAAATGTCTTTCCAACATAAATGACACAGAGTAAATAGATGATCATAGCCATGTAAGCAATATTAGAAATCCTAGATTTGTATTTCTGTGCTGTTTTGAGCACGGAAATATTGATTATGCCAATAACAATAAAGGACATGCCCATCATAAAACTCATCATGCCCCACGAATTCCAAGCGGGTTGTTCTTTTTCCATTACAATCACTTCAGACTGCATAATGTCAAAGACTTCAGATGTTACAAGATCTGTGAAATGAACATAAGTGTGCAAAAGACCAATAAAAATAGGCATAACAATCCCGGCAATAGCGAAGAGTATTAGACTAGTTTTCCGCATATAAATCAAGATACATTTAATCCTACATGTGTTAACTTCTAAATTCCAAAGAATTGCAAGCTGTATTTTGACAGAAGATAAATATTTAGTTGAATAATTGATACCTTTGAATGCCCTTACCAGGCAATTCTAAAATACAAACACAGTGGAAAATAGAAAAATCAACAAATTACTTGTTGCTAATAGAGGAGAGATTGCTATTCGCGTATTCAGAGCTGCGTCAGAATTGAACATTCAGACTGTAGCAATCTATACTTATGAAGATAGGTTTTCGCTTCACAGATATAAAGCAGATCAAGCTTTTCAAATAGGGGAGAATGATGATCCGTTAAAACCATACTTGGACATCAAAGAAATCATAAGAGTTGCAAGGCAAAACAATGTTGACGCCATACACCCTGGCTACGGGTTTTTATCAGAAAACCCAGAATTTGCGAGAGCTTGCCAGAAGGCTGGAATTATTTGGATTGGTCCTGAACCGGAGATGATGGAAGCACTTGGTGATAAGCTAAAATCTAAAGAAATAGCGAAGATAGCCAACGTACCAATTGTACAAGCGAGCAAAGAACCAGTTTCAAATTTTGATGAGGTAGCTGGATTAGTTAAAGAGATAGGTTTGCCAGTTATGATTAAAGCCGCTACTGGCGGTGGTGGACGTGGTATGCGTGTGGTAAGAGCCGAAAGTGAATTACAAAAGGCATTTATTGAAGCAACTAGAGAGGCAAAAACTGCCTTCGGAGATGAACGTGTTTTTATCGAGAAGTACATCGATGATCCTAAACACATTGAAGTCCAAATACTAGGGGATAAACACGGTAATTTGGTCCACCTTTATGAACGTGATTGTTCTGTGCAACGACGATTTCAGAAAGTAGTTGAAGTTGCTCCAAGTGTTGGTTTGAAACAAGAGACACGAGAGAAATTACATGCTTATGGTTTAGCCATTTGCGGAGAAGTCAATTATCTCAATGCAGGAACAGTCGAATTTCTAGTAGATAAAAACGAAGAAATATACTTCATTGAAGTCAATACACGAATTCAAGTCGAACACACGATTACAGAAGTTGTTACCGGAATAGATTTAGTCAGGGCACAAATTTTAATTGCTGGTGGTACACCTATAACTGATGAAACAATTGGTATATTCAACCAAGAGTCTATTCAGATCAGAGGCTATGCCATTCAATGTAGGATTACGACAGAAGACCCAACGAATGGTTTCAAACCTGACTATGGACGACTGGTGGCATACAGAAGTGCAAGTGGATTTGGTATTCGATTGGATGCTGGGAATGCATACGCAGGAGCTACCATTTCTCCTTTTTTTGACAGCATGCTTGTAAAAGTAACTGCTTGGGGACATAAAATTTCAGAATCGGCAGATAGGCTGCATAGAGCATTGCGTGAGTTTAGAATCAGAGGTGTAAAGAGTAACATACCTTTCTTGCTGAATTTATTGAGGGATGATAATTTTAGAAATGGTAATATCACGGTTAACTACATAGGTGATCATCCTGAATTGTTAAAAGCAGCAAGTTGGAAAAATAGAGGGACTAGAATTTTAGGCTACTTAGGTGATGTCATTGTGAATGGAAATGCAGATGTCAAAAAAGTTGATCCTGCTGCAGTGTTGAGACAGCCGACAGTACCAAAAATTAGCTATGATGGATTTCCTTATGGCTCAAAAAATTTGCTGGAAGAAGAGGGTAGAGACATGCTATTGGAGTGGGTTAAATCTGCAGATCATATCTTATATACAGACACAACTTTTAGAGATGCACACCAATCATTATTAGCCACTAGAATGCGTACCTATGATTTGTTGAATGTCGCACAGTCCTTCGGTAAAAGACATGGACATGACTTGTTTAGTATGGAGGTCTGGGGAGGAGCGACCTTTGATGTGTGTATGCGATTTTTGAAAGAGTCTCCATGGAATAGACTGAAAAAGTTGAGAGAAGCTTTACCAAATGTCTTATTACAAATGTTGCTAAGAGGTTCTAATGGTGTTGGATATAAAGCTTATCCGGATAATGTCATAAAAGCATTCATATTAGAAGCAGCAGAAACGGGGATTGACGTATTTAGGGTTTTTGATTCTCTCAACTGGATTGAAGGAATGCGCATGTCCATCGAGACCATAAATAAGGAAACCAACTCAATAGCTGAGGCGTGTGTTTGTTATACTGGAGATGTTCTTGCCAAAGGAAACAACCGTTTCAACTTGACATATTATACAGATCTCGCAAAACAACTGGAAGATGCAGGTGCGCATATGATAGCTATAAAAGACATGGCTGGCCTTTTAAAGCCGCAAGCAGCAGCAGTCTTAGTTGCAGGATTGAAGGAGGCTATAGATTTGCCAATTCATTTGCATACTCATGATACGTCTTCTATACAATCCACAACGTACTTAAAAGCAATTGAAGCAGGTGTGGATGTTGTGGATGTGGCGATAAGCTCTATGTCTGGCTTGACATCTCAACCAAATTTTAATAGTGTGGTTGCCATGATGGAGGGCCACGAAAGAGAGAATCAAGTCAATCTACAATCATTGAATGAGTTCTCTTCTTACTGGGAAGATGTTCGGTCATACTATTATCCTTTTGAGACTGAATTAAGAGCTGGAACTGCCGAAGTGTATGAACACGAAATTCCTGGTGGTCAATATTCTAATTTGCGACCACAAGCAAGAGGTCTTGGGCTCGAAGATCAATTTGATACTATTAAGAAAAATTACCAAGCGGTTAATGAAATGCTTGGTGGTATTGTAAAGGTGACACCTTCATCGAAAGTTGTTGGTGATATGGCTATGTTTTTAACATCTAACAATCTAACTGTGGAAGATATTTTATCTAGTGGGGACAAAATAGATTTTCCTGATAGCTTTAAATCTTTAATGCGTGGCGACCTTGGGCAATGGTCCTCAGGATGGCCTGATGGCTTGCAACAAACAGTGCTAAAAACGGAGCAACCATATACATCGAGACCTAATCAACAATTGGAGGTAATGGATCTTCAAAAATCTTTTGAAGTATATAAAAGTGAACATGATGGATTTGATAATTTTTCCGATTTTCTATCGTCAGTGTTGTATCCAAAAGTGTTTGATAATTTCTACCACCACTGGTTGAACTATGGGGATGTCAGTAAGATTCCGACCAAAGCATTCTTTTTTGGACTTGAAAAAGGAGAAGAAATTGAAGTAACAATAGCTCCTGGTAAAACCATATATATAGAGTACCTATATACTGGAGAAGCAAATAGCGAAGGTAATCGTATGGTAACCTTCCGTATCAATGGAGATGTTAGATCAGTCGAAGTACACGATAAGTCCGTTAGCGAAACATTAACCAAAGCATTAAAAGCAGTCAAGCCAAATGAAGTTGGTTCTCCATTGCAAGGAAGCTTATCAAAAATCCTAGTTGTAGAAGGCCAAGCCGTCAAAACAGGTGATCCGTTATTTGTAATTGAAGCGATGAAAATGGAAAGTACCATCACTGCGCCAGTATCTGGTATTGTTAAAAAGATATACTTATCTGAACGGACATTGGTGTCTCAGGATGATTTGGTGGTTGAGATTACAGAGGATTAATTTCTTTTGGTTCTTCTTCTTTACTTGTACCTCATCTCTACTGGCAGGCAGATCCGAGCAATTAGAAGTTCATGATATAAATACAAGCACAGATGATGAATTATACATGATGCCTTATACCAGCAGTTGGTATGAAGATTACAAAGGAACTTTATTATATAAAAACATCAATCAAAATTTTGTATTAACTACAGAAGTAACGGTAACAAATAGGGCAGGAAATGGATTACCTTCATCTATTTTTTCGTCAGCTGGCTTAATGATTCGAAGTGGCATAGATTACCATACTGCTGAAAACTCGATTGAATTTCAAAACAATTTTGAAATAGAACTTGGAGCTACTTTTACTGCTGAAATTGCTATTTGTGATTAGCTAATAATCTATCCAAAGATTCTGATAGTTTAGATTCAGATTACTTTATAAATGACCTAGAGTGGGACTATCAAATGCTTCAATTGAATTGCTTACAAGTCCACACCAGCTTCGCTGTGAATGGTGACTATTAAATTCAAATAACTGATCCAGTATTACATTTTACAATATCCATCGATCAATTATCTGATAAACCTAAGACTAAAAAACCCTTCAGATTTGACTCTGAAGGGCTTGTATGTGAATAGAGCTGAGCTCCATTTGGGACCTTGTTTATGTTAAAATACGAAGATAAGCCTGTTGTGGTCCATCAACGCTTTTTAACTACCCCTTAGTTGTCACATAGGTACCAAACATTACGCAAATTTCAACATGAAATTATCAACATATGTTAGTAAACTAAGTGCGCTAGTTTTTCAATTTGACAGGGTAGGAGACTAAGGGTTTGTACCTTCGCGGATGTTATGCGGTTCAGACGACTACTAGTTATTGGGATGCAAATTCTTTCTTGAACACTTTGCTCATCGGGATGCTAACTATGTCTTATGAATACCTTGTAAAGTTTGAATTGTCGTAACTGAGGTGAGTTCGCGCTAAACTGAAAGAGTGAGCCTGCGAGCTGACAAAAAAAAGATCTGTTCG
>CAYVFU010000115.1:0-13481 GCA_964450495.1 uncultured Saprospiraceae bacterium
ATGCACAAGCACTCAATAAATTGAAAGAATACCTAGAGTTATTTATTAAAAGAGATTCTTGATTAAAATATTTTTAATGATACTTCCATATATTAAATACGCTTGGCTCTTCTTAATTGTACTGCTCATAAGTAGTGTATTAGCTTATTCTGGCTTTAATGAAATCTCATCATATGCTGTCCAAATTTTATACAGTACGAGTATTTCTTTATTGTTACATTTTTTAGTTTTTCAATTATGCCAAATGTGTATAAAGAACAAAACTGTAGTTAATGTCCTTATGTTAATGAGTTCATTGATTATTCTTGGATTGAATGTTGGCTTTTATGTTGGAGTCAAGAATTGGGGTTCACCAGTAAATTTAAATTTAGTCATAGCGGGTCTTAGTGACATTAGCGGCGTTATGACATTAGCTTTTCAAAAAATTGGATTGTCGATTGTGTTTGTAATTGTATTGTTAGTCCTTTACTATAGTTATTATAGGAATTCAAATAGATTATTTCCAGTTCAAAAAGAAAAGTATAACCTTCTTAAAAGAAATGTATATTTACTCGGTACTTTATTAATGATTCTTGGCTTTGTTTTTAGTTACCCAAAAGTGGGTATGACAGAGAAAGAAGTACTTAAACAGGAAGTATACTCATCTTTTTTTGGCAAATCAGATGATATTCAAAGAATTCATAAGTTGGATTTAGGAATTGAGAATAGAATCAAATCATATCCCGTAATTAATAATTTTGATAAAAAAAATGTCATTCTATTTTCAATAGATTGTCTGAGAGAAGATCATTTGACGTTTAATGGATATTCTCGGAATACATCACCTTTTCTTGATTCTTTGTATAATGATGGCAAATTGAAGAAGTATAAATTATCAACATCAACCTGTTCGTCCTCTTTTTGTGGAATCATGTCAATGCTTAATTCTAAAAATTTAAGAGGACTATCATATTTCAAATACGGTATTCATGACTATTTAAAAAAACAAGGCTACAGAACAAATTTTATTTTATCTGGTGTTCATGAAGGGTGGTATAATTTGAGAAAGCATTATGGGTCTAGTATTGATTATTATATTGAGGGGAAAGATAAATCCGAATTTAATACTCATGATGATGCATTGATTGTTGATGAGGTCATGAATATACCGGCTTACTCAGATGAACCAAATTTTTTCTTTTTCCATTTTATGGGCCCACACATGCTTGGTCACAAAGATGATGAATATGAAATATTTAAACCAATAATCGAAAGAGGTCTCGTTAATAGACTTAGAATTGGAGGTTATAATGACGACAATTTAAAAGCATTGTACACAAACAATTATGACAATGGCATATATCAATCGGATCAATACATAAAAGCAATTCTAGATATATTACGCGAAAAAGGATATTTAGAGAATGCAATTGTTGCGATTGCCGGAGATCATGGAGAATCTTTAGGTGAAAATTCTACTTATCTGGGACATGGCAATGCATTAACTGATGAGTATATCAATGTTCCTATTTTATTCCTTAATGATGATATGTCTTCATACAAAGAGGATATTTATGCTAGTCATATTGATATTGCACCCACAATTATTAGTCGACTAGGATTACCAGTTCCAGATATTTGGCAAGGCAAGGATTTAACAAAAAGGCAGAAAAGCAGAATGACCTTTCATGAGCAAACACCTCACGGTTTTGAGGAGCCTCACATAGGAGTTATATCGATAGAGAATAATCTAATTAATAAGTATCTGGTAGATCAAAATTCTGGTGATGAACTGATTATTATAAACAATCTCAGTAGAAATAGTGCAGATACCTTGTACTTCGGCGAAACTTTGCATAATTATTTTAGAGAAAAAGTTGAGGCGTATGCAGGTGTTGAGTATAATGAGTTTAAAAATTCGGAAGATGTTGTAAGTACAAATCTTCCAGTTGCTGGCTATGTTGAAGAACGTAAAGATGAGAGAACTATAGAGGTGCGTCAACAGTGTAAACTCTATACCAAAGAATTATTTTCTGAGTTGATTGGTGATAACAATGAATTGTTTAGGACTGTCACTGCTAATGCAAGAAGGAACAAATGCACATGTGACTTTTTTTGGAATTCAGAAAATGATGAAGCTCAGCGAGCAACTATTACGGCATCAACAGATATGCGATTAAAGCTTACAACAAAATTACTTGTCAAAAATAAAAATTATAGGAAATTTAAGAATAAGAAATTTTCCAATATTTATTTCAACAGAGGTGCTAGATCTATTATTTGGACATCAGGCGATACTGGATTAATAGAAATGCGATTAGAAGAAGGCAAGAGTATATCGTTTCCTACTTTAATGGCTTTTGTTAAGAAAAACTTTAGTAAAGCAGCACTGAAGGATAAGTAATCTATAAATCACAGCATCTCATATTTACTAATTACCATATTTTCCTTTTGAGGTGTTTATCCTTATTCATACTCTAATTTTTTTCAATTCTGTGTCAACGGTTTTAAAGATTCAATCCTTAAATAAGTACACGACCTTTTATATCGATGCACTCTGTGATTTATTTTGAATAAAATTAGTGATTTAACCAAAGCACATATCTATGTAGCAAGTACTGCTATTAATATTAATTTCATGTTCTGCTGTTGCCTTGGCACAATATGAGTATGGTTTTGAAGTTCTAAAACAAAATGTAAGAATTAATAGAAAACTAAATTTGTACTCTCCACGGAGTACAACGATTATTGGCCTTAATGCGGGGATAAATGATGACAGTAGTTTTAATCGAAATACCTTTATAGGCGATGAATCTGAGCGTGAAAATGTAGACTGTAGCAGTAATGTATTTGTTGGTCAATGTCCGGTTCAAATAATATCAATGGCTTTCGTAATATTTTTATTGGACAAAGAGCAGGTACAGATAATTTGACAGGTTTAAATAATGTTTTTTTGGGGAGCCAAGCTGGTTTTAATAATACAAGTGGTAATGAAAATGTTTTAATCGGTAAAGAAGCAGAGTTTAATAACCTAAATGGATTTAGTAACACCTTGATTCAAGACTCTGCTGCAAGGTCTTTAGAA
Source organism: uncultured Saprospiraceae bacterium (assembly GCA_964450495.1). Taxonomy (GTDB): domain Bacteria; phylum Bacteroidota; class Bacteroidia; order Chitinophagales; family Saprospiraceae; genus CALFUK01. Next base: position 3,065 of record CAYVFU010000115.1, read on the forward strand.
TCTGGAAACTTAAATGTCACATTAGGTTCGCAAGCTGCCAATTTTTAGCAGAAGGGCAGAAAAACGTATAGATAAGTTATCAAACTGCTTTAAATAAAACTCATTGTACCTGTTTGATAATCAATTGCTTATGAATATTTTACCAACTATTATTGAGTATTATACCATTATTATAGATAATTTTGACACATCCCGTTTTTTGATTTATATAGATTTTATAGAAAATCATCTTACTATACACGGTACTTTACATGTAAGGGAATCTGTGCAATTAACACCGATGGCACAACTGTGTACATGTATAACTGTAACTGAAATTGGTTTGATCTACTATGATATAAATTCGGATGGTGCTTGTATTTGCACAAGAGGTAGTAGCTGGCAAGCAATAAATTAATAGGAGAATTTTATGAATCAAAATATAGCTTACAATTCCACCAGTCTTTGTCGTAAATAGCATTGTATTTATCGTAAAACCCTATTGCCAATTCATTCCAATCTAAGACTTGCCAGATAACCATCTTGCATTGCTGAGCTTTTGAATCTATGATGAAGGCCTCGAATAATTTTTCACCAATTCCTTTACGTCTATGTTGTTCTTGAATATAAAAATCCTCTAGGTGCATCATTTTTCCTCGCCAAGTAGAAAAGCGCAAATAATAAATGATCATGCCTACGATTTGACCATCCAATTCTGCAACAGTACAATTGTATAGCCCTTCTTTATATTGCTGTAAGTAATGGTCTAGATCGGCCTTTAAAGCATCTGGTTCATTTTCATAAACTGCAAGTTCATAGACCAAGTCTCTTACGGCAGAAATATCTTCCATGTTTGCTTTTCTAATTTTAATATCCATTTAATATCTTTATTGGAAAATAATTTAAAATGTTAAGGTACTCTTTACGCGCCACTTTACTAATCTGTACGTTGGTACTTTTCGGGTTTTTACAACCCATACATCTTTATGAAAATTGTAAAGAAGAAGGCTATAAAAATGCCAACTTCCACGAATACTTTTTGTACACAGGAAATGAAGCGTCATCCTTTACAAAAGAAGTTGAAATAATCACTGAACACCCATTGAGTTATTTTAAACGTTCAAAACTTAAATCAAGGTCCTCAAGTGGATTTGTCACTACTATTCATAAAAAGGGAGAAGTAAATCGAATTAAATCAAAAAAACGTATCGATTGTAACATATACCTTACAAGAAAAAAGATTTAGAAAAGTATAGTATTTGGTTGATGCAGAATATAAAACTAAAACAGTAAAAGTCTCTTGTGCCTTTATAAACACTAGAGGATTGAATCGTAAAGTAGCAGAACAACTAGCAGCAATAAACTACTACACCTGGGACTTTGAATAGCGACTTAGGTGATGAATTATGGAATGCCCTTATGAAATTTCAAGCTGATCATTTGCTTGTCATTGGACCTTTGACTAAAAAACGATGAATACTTTAGGTATAGATGATTTATCCATACTAATACGATCAATTTTTGTCTCAATCAAGTCCAGTTGAAGAAGATATCTGGAAGGAATACGTCTTCGATTTTACCGCGGATAGTGAGATGTCATATTTGATTGTTGAAGCCTTCTATAACATGCCAACTCTTTTTCCTTACAACGGACACATATTACTAGATGCTATGTCACAGATTTATGAAATAAAATGCGAGTAGGTTAGTCCGTCTTTTATTCACTGATAAGATTAGAAACCTTACTTGACTGGTCGACTAAATCCTGTAAAAAGAGTGCCGTTTGTTCCGAAACAAAATTGTAATAAATCGTTTCTTCATATTTGTTTTTCTCTGACAATCGCCTTGGGGCACCTTCGCTTTTCTGGCCTGTTAACGCTTTGAAAAAACCACAAGCTGTTAAATAGGTGCCAAGTGCATTTGGGTGACTGCCGTCTTCATCGTAGAGATTTAAATCTGGCCTGTACATGTTGACTTTTTGCCAAAGCTCGCCTATGGGGACGACCTCAGCTCCAATTGATTCGCCAACTTTTCGATAGCCATCTCTTATTTGATCCAACATCAACGGATTCCATTCTCGCGCCCAAGTTTGATACAATATTGGCTTAGCACCAGACTCTTTTATGAGTTCTGCCAGTTTCGCCCCAAAGATCATCATACTGTCAAGACGATTAATCGTACTTAGGCTATGATTTTGTAAAATGACAAAATCAAAATCTCCCGATTTTATAAGTTCCTTTGTTCGCAATCCTTTTTCACCCCTCCAATGCTGGCCCCAGTTGACACCGCCAGCTGTACTTTGTCTAACTTCTAAATCAATATCCTTTGATTGAGCCATTAACTCCACATGTTTGGGTAAATTCCAGAAATAAGTGTAGCTGTTGCCTACAAATAGAACTCGTTGTTGCGATTTTTGTGCAAATAGTGGAATTGATAGTAGAAATAGTATTAATATGATTGTAATTCTCATAATTCTAAGATAGATAAAAGGTGAATACAGTTTGCGGGTAGCCCATACTTGGATTTAGAGTCAAAGCAGTGTAAGGTCAGTTCTTGGGTAATATTCTGAGATTCTTACGTTAAATTTTATGAAATATTAGAATTTATTCCCCTTTAAAATGTTGTAAAACCAGTCAGATTCAATGAAAATGATGGTTTTTATACCGATTAGAGCTAGGAAAAACTAGTATTGCACTGATTGAGAAAAGAACACCAAACTATTTCAAAACTACTATTGGACAATCGAAAAACAGTTAGTACCTTTGCACCTCTTTTTTAGAGTAGAATTATTATAAAATTTATAACTATATGCCAACGATAAATCAGCTGGTACGCAAAGGCAGAAAGCAAATTATCCAGAAAAGCAAATCAAGAGCTTTGGATTCTTGCCCGCAAAAACGTGGCGTTTGCACTCGTGTGTATACGACGACACCAAAAAAACCGAATTCAGCATTGCGTAAAGTAGCCAAGGTGCGTTTAACCAATGGTGTTGAAGTCATTGCATACATACCAGGTGAAGGTCACAATCTCCAAGAGCACTCAATCGTGTTGATCAGAGGAGGTAGAGTGAAAGATTTACCTGGCGTACGTTACACAATAGTAAGAGGTGCACTGGATACAGCTGGTGTAAATGATAGATTACAATCAAGATCAAAATACGGCACGAAAAGGCCTAAATAATATAGTATGAGGAAAAGAAAGCCTAAAAAGAGGATAATCCAGCCTGATCCAAGATTTGGTGATACACTCGTTAGCCAATTCGTCAATAACATGATGTTAGCTGGGAAGAAAAACATTTCTTACAAGATTTTCTATGATGCAATGGATATTGTAAAAGAGAAAACTGGAGAAAATCCTCATGAAGTTTGGAAAGCAGCAATTGATGCTGTAATGCCACAAGTTGAAGTTAGAAGTAAACGTGTAGGTGGTGCCACATTCCAAATACCAGTAGAATTAAGAGGAGAAAGAAAAATGTCTGTCGCCATGAAATGGCTTATCAAATACGCTAGACTAAGAAGCGGAAAGGGTATGGCAGATAAATTATCAGCAGAGGTAATTGCAGCAAGTAAAGGTGAAGGCGCTGCTGTTAAGAAAAAAGAAGATACGCACAGAATGGCGGAATCTAACAGAGCGTTCGCACACTTTAGAGCATAATCATATCACTTAGAATTTAGATTTAAACAAATGGCAAAGGATCTTAAGTTTACCAGAAACATTGGTATTGCTGCGCACATTGATGCCGGTAAAACCACAACAACAGAAAGAGTACTCTACTATACTGGTCTTTCTCACAAAATCGGAGAGGTGCATGATGGTGCCGCTACGATGGATTGGATGGAGCAAGAGCAAGAAAGAGGTATTACCATTACTTCTGCTGCTACGAAGACTTCATGGAAATGGAAAGATCAAGAGTATGCAATGAATATTATTGATACTCCGGGTCACGTGGATTTTACCGTTGAGGTGAATCGATCGTTACGTGTATTGGATGGTCTTGTATTCTTGTTTTGTGCAGTAAGTGGTGTTGAGCCACAATCTGAAACAAACTGGAGACTTGCTGACAATTATAATGTACCACGTATTGGATTTGTTAATAAAATGGACAGATCAGGTGCAGACTTTTTAAACGTAGTCAAAGACGTAAAGGAAAAACTAGGCAGTGAGGCCATTCCATTACAAATACCGATTGGCGCCGAAGAAACGTTTAAAGGAGTTGTTGACTTGATCACAGGTAAAGCAATCGTCTGGAATGATAACGACATGGGTATGACCTATGAAGAGATTCCGATTCCAGAAGATTTGACTGATATCGTAGCAGAGTGGAGAGAAAAATTGTTAGAAGCAGTCGCTGAATACGATGATTCTTTAATGGAGAAGTTTTTTGACGATCCAGATTCTATTACAGAGGACGAAATGAGAGCTGCAGTAAGAGATGCTGTACTTGACTTGAAGTTTGTTCCGATGATGTGTGGTTCTGCTTTCAAAAATAAAGGTGTACAAGCTGTATTGGATGCTGTGTGTGCTTACTGTCCTTCTCCTATAGATAAGGGCGCAGTTTCAGGTACTATTCCAGATACAGACAAAGAAGTACAAAGACAACCATCAGTAGATGAGCCTTTCTCTGCTCTGGCATTTAAAATTGCTACTGATCCTTATGTTGGACGTTTGGCATTCTTTAGAGTCTATTCTGGTAAATTAGAAGCAGGTTCCTATATTCTAAATAACAGAACTGGTAAGAAGGAGAGAATTTCTCGTCTTTACCAAATGCACTCTAATAAGCAGAACCCAATTGATGTTGTAGAAGCTGGAGATATTGCTGCAGGTGTAGGATTTAAAGATATCCGTACAGGTGATACTCTTTCAGCTGAAGGATCACCAATTGAATTTGAATCAATGGTATTCCCTGATCCAGTTATCGGTGTAGCTGTTGAGCCAAAATCTCAAAAGGATATGGATAAGTTGGGTATGGGTCTTGCTAAACTTTCTGAAGAAGATCCGACCTTCAAGGTAAGATACGATGAAGACACGAACCAGACGATTATCTCTGGTATGGGAGAGCTTCACTTAGAAATAATTGTAGACAGATTAAGAAGAGAGTTCAAGGTAGAATGTAACCAGGGTGCTCCTCAAGTAAGCTATAAAGAAGCGTTAACAGAAACTGTTGATCACACAGAAAGATTGAAAAAGCAGTCAGGTGGTTCAGGTTTATTTGCTCAGATGCAATTTGAGTTAGGACCAGCAGATCAAGAGTTTTTGGACTCTGACGATTTCAAAGCGGGTAAAGTCAAACTACAATTTGAAAATAAGATTCACGGTGGATCTGTACCAAAGGAATATTTCCCATCAATCGTGAAAGGTTTCAAGCAAATGATGGACAATGGTATTCTTGCAGGATACAACATCGATAGCATGAAGGTAAAATTGTATGATGGTGCTACTCACGCAGTAGATAGTAAACCAATTGCTTTTGAGCTATGTGCTAAAGAAGGATTTAGAGCTGCAGCCAAAGGTTGTAAGCCAGTACTTCTTGAGCCAATCATGAAGTTGGAAGTTGTGACACCAGAAGAATTTACAGGTTCAGTTATTGGTGATTTAAATAGAAGAAGAGGATTACCGAAAGGTCAAGAGCAAAGAACTGGTGGAGCGGTTTCTATTTCAGCTGACGTTCCATTATCAGAAATGTTCGGTTATGTAACAGACCTTAGAACGATAACTTCAGGTCGTGCAAGTAGTACGATGGAGTTTTCACGTTACGCACCAGCACCAAAAGGAATCGCTGAAGAAGTGATTGCTAAATCAAAAGGTGAAGTTGCTGTATAAGTAGAATAGTTTTTATACTAGAATATATAAGGCGATCCATTTGGGTCGCCTTTTTTGTTTCTTAGGCTAGCCAATATTATGAGTAATATGTAATGAAGTGTGCTGGAATAATATTGATGAAATAGTATTGATTTTAGTTAATGGTTAAATAACTAAAAATTTAAGGTATCTTAGATTGTAAGTAGATTTGAATTCTAATGAACTTAATCTACATTCAGCATATAATTTCATCTTAATCTTTCCTTGATAAATAAAATTCAAACAAGAATGAAAAATTCAATTTTGTTATTCACATTTATGATCTTGGCTTCTTTGTCTTTTGGTCAGATGTATGATGTGAATTCAACGGCTCTTGGAGCAAATGAGGTGCCTCCAGTTGTCTCTACTGGTACAGCATCAGTAACTGGGACTTATGATACGGCAACAAGTATGATAACAATATCTGTCAGCTACAGTGGGCTTAGTTCAGGTTTGGCTGCAGCACATTTACATGCCGGAGCTGCTGGTTCAAATGGACCTGTTATAGTAAATCTTGCACCAACAACAGGAGCAACTAGTGGCACAATTAGTGGAACTTTCCCAGTGATGGCTACTGACGAAGCAGGCCTCATAGCTGGAGATGTTTACATTAATCTTCATACGCCAAATAATCCGGGTGGAGAACTGAGAGGGCAGCTTGCATTAACAGTTGTGCCTGATGAAGTTGAAGTTATTCCTACCATGGGACAATGGGGATTGATGGCTTTAGGATTGTTAGTTATGATCTTTGGTGTTGTTTCTATCCGTCAAAGACAAACTGATTTGATCTCATCAGAGCTATAGTTTTTAATATTATTCAGATGTAGATATTCTGGTTTTTGAACAAAGAAATAAAAGGGAGAAGCTAATAATAGCTTCTCTCTTTTATTTTACGGGATCAAGTAAATTTTGTGCAGTATTACTTTATCTTCATTACATGTCTCCAAACAAAATCTTTAAACCTTCATATCCCAGTTTGGTCATTTTTGCAATATTTTGATTTGGTATTTCCGTTATATTAGGATAAGACTTAATCGCTTCGGTAACATCATCAGTTCTAAGTAAATGTATGATAGGGTAGGGACTTCTATTCGTATAATTTCCCAAATCAGAAACATCAGTTCCATCAAATTGATACCTTGGATGAAAGCTGGCGAGTTGGATGTGACTCTCTAAATAGGAGTGGCTGATATGATCTTCTAGTGTATAATATAAATCTAAGTAGTCATTAAAGGATTCTAATCCGGTTTCGAAGATGATCAGACTTGTAGAAAAATTATTGTCAATGCTTAAAATGGAATCTGCCGAATTAGTTATTACATCGAAACTCTTTTGGATAGTATTAAATTGAGTTGTGACGAATAAAATCTTTTTTTCATAAAATACTTTGGCTGCAAAGGGACACAGTCCAAGATCTATGACAATTTTTTCTAACCAATCTTTCGTTCTTTTTACAGATTCCATATGAGGTAATATACCTACTTTCCTCGATCAAACTCTCAACAAAAATAAAAATGCAGTATGTATATAAGAGCATGTTTTTGTATTTGAACACCTCGTCAGTCATCTTCGATGCTTGCCACTTCTCCAAAGGAGCAGAATTAACTACTTCGTAAAATGAATACACTTTTTGCTAACAAGCAGACAAAATTTTCCTCCGCGGAGAGGTGGACGCCATGAGGCGGACGGGGTGGTTATATGTAGTATTTGACCACCTCGTATTCTAGTTTGATTTATCAATCCAAATTAGTGGGCTTTTAATTGGCATATTCCGCTTTACTTCAAACACTTCAGGAAAATGTTCATTACTCTCCCACAATTCAAAATAATCTGGATTGTCATAAATAAATGAGCCAAATAAGAAGGAGGGATGGGCTACTGGCCATTCATCCCAATATAATACATCTGGCTCTAAGGTCCACGTTGATTTATCCTTCACATAAGGTGCCATATAGGCCAAACCTTTGTGAATTGATTTACCATCATTAGTCTCAAAATAGAATAAATCATGTTTGTCATCCGATAGAACAACAGCATTCATCACCAGGGCATCTAAGTTAAACAAAGCGTAACCATAAGGTTTTGTCCGTGCGAGTTCAAGAGGAAAGCTACCATCTTCTGCCATCTGATTCGGTAAAAGCGTTTGTCTAAAGTTCTCTCTACATAAGTTTTGTATTTTTTCATTTTCCGTAAATACAGCATAGATACCTACTTGCATATTCCAACACATGGCATGGTTATTTTTGGTATTCATTTCTTTTACACCGTATGGGTGTTCAGTTAGCCATTGAAGGAATTCTTTAAACCAATTTCTTATTTCATTTATATCAGTATCATTAATCTTTCGATGTTGTTCTAATCGGATCAATGATTGTACGACCTCCATAAAGTGTATGGCATCAATGATTCCAATGCCACGACCGGTAACTCTGCCTTTTATGGCTTGAGCATAAAGGAGGTGAGGGTTCATTCTGGTATCAGTATCCACAAACCAAGCTTTACAATGGTCCACAACGGCATTTGCAAAACGGTCTTCGTCTGTGATTAGAAATGCTGAGGTTAGGTTGCCAACTATTTCGCTAAAACGCATGAGTGCTTCTCTGTGGGCTACAAAATTATCTGGATTGGTCATGCCATCGCGTCTAATGTAAGGGCCATCAAGATTGAGAGAATCAGGCCACCAATAATCACCTTCAGAATAAAAGTCATGAATACCTCCTGTACTTCTTGCTGAGCTATTTGCAGTTACAGTAATAGGTTTTTCTTTCAGATTTCTTTCTGCACGTTTTAATATAGACTCCTGCAGTACTTCCTGTGTTTGTTGAAATTGGTCGCTATTTGTTTTTGTGCAACTAGATAGAATAATAATGAGGAAAAAAAGTAGTGTGATTGAACTTGGCAGTTGCATACGTTATTATTTCAGAGATTATCTAAGCATGAATGTGACTGATGATTAAGTCTTTTATTCTAACATATATGCAATATGTAACCCAGGTTCACTTTGATGCGTAATGACAACTTGAAGTGGAATTGTTAGACTTGATACATTAAATGTTATTGGACTGATCTCTGCTGAATAATCCTGTAGAACAGTTCCAGCATAATCTTGTAGCTGCACATTGTATGAACTAAAATCTCCAGTAACGATAAATTCTGCAGGATTAAAATTTGGTGAGAGTATTTCTAATTCGTTATTGTTGACGCGCATTTGTGGCATGTATATATTGTCAAATTGAGGAACTATTGTTGTTGTGGGAAAGCCATTGCTTCTCCAGCTAGAAATTCCACCCAACATATTGTATACTTCTTGAAATCCTAGATTTTGCATAATCGTAAATGCTTGACCACTTCTATTCCCAGATTGGCAATAGATAAGATAAGCTCTGTGTTTGTCTAGACTATCCAATTGAGTTGCAAAATCTGTATCGTAAAAATTACGTGTATCTGCATTTTCCAAATGATCAATATTATATTCAGTAATGGTTCTTACATCTAGTATAGTAAACATTGGCAGGCTAATTCGATTTTGAATAAGCATATTGGCTTCGTTAACAGAAAGATTTTGAAATATCTGAGCGTTAATTTGTAAAGCAAAAAAAATTAAAAGTATACACGTGCAAAAGAGTGTCTTCATAATTTGTTTGAATTAGTTTAATGTAGCAAAGGCCTATGGGTCATTAATATCAATCTTTATGGTTTAGTCAGGAATAGTTCATTTAAGTGTGTCTGGTTTAATAATAATTTCAAATAGGATTTATTTTTTTCAAATCTTAGGCCACCAACATGTTAATTTTTAGGTTCAGTCAAGGGTGGCTGATGGGCAGTAATTGAGGGATGCCGGCCATTTATATACCCTTGACGGGTTCTCAAAATTGGCACATTTTTGCTATCGGATTTGATCAATTTATGGTGAGATAACTCGTTAGTTCCCACAGTAATTTAATTTAAAAATATTCCTTTATCCGGTCAGGATAAAGGTCCATTATATCCCTTTGTATTTTAGTCCAGCCATGTGCACGTTTACTCCATGACTTTTTGTTATGCATCAGAGATAAATAGAGTTGTTTTGTTAGTGCTGTTTCAGATACCCAGGCTGCTTTAGATAAAGAAGTATCCTGTTTCTGATATCGTCACATCACATGTAGTCGTACATCCATTATTATCTGTAACAGTAAGTGTATATTCTCCTGGAGGTAGTGAAGTAATATCTTCAGTGGTTTCTCCAGTACTCCATGCATATGTGTATGGGGCAGTGCCACCTAAAACAGTTGCATCTGCTGAGCCAACAGTTTCCATACAGCCTGTATTCAGACCAACAATTGTGCAAGCTAATACAGGAGGCTCGACAATGGTTACATCACACATTGTTGTACATCCATTAGCATCGGTGACATTAAGTGTATAGTCACCAGCAGGGATGCCAGTTAAATCTTCAGTTGCAGCCCCATTGCTCCAAGCAAACGTATAAGGAGCCGTACCACCAATGATGGTAGCATCAGCAGACCCAGTTGCTTCACCATTACATAGGACATCTACACCGACAATAGAACACGTTAATACAGGAGGCTCGACAATGGTTACATCACACATTGTTGTACAT
>CAYVFU010000116.1:0-13428 GCA_964450495.1 uncultured Saprospiraceae bacterium
TTTATGCCGGTGCTAAATCCGTAATCTCAACCCTCTGGTCTGTAAACGACCGATCAACTTCAATCATTATGACCGAATTCTACAAAGAACTTCTCAAAGGCAACCGTAAAGATGAAGCTTTACGCAAGGCCAAACTCTCCTACCTCGAACAAGCAGACCCTGAATACCAACACCCGTATTACTGGGCAGGATTTATTGCCGTGGGTGATATGTCTCCCTTGTTTTTCCCAAAGAGAAAATGGTATTATGGAGGGATTACTTTATTTGGATTGGCCTTTATATTTCTTTTTTACAGAAAGAAACTTAGTTCAAGTCGGCTTGCAGCTTAACTGCTTTTGAATGGTAATTGTGTTGTTTATTATTTACCATGCTTCGGAGCAATCCGTCTCTTTCTTTTTCATTCCCTTCTTTCAAATAAATAAGGCATAGATACCAATAAGACTTTTGTGTACAACTATTTGCTTTCTGATTTACAGCAAGTAGAAAAAGTTTTTTAGCAGTAGTTATATCTCCTTTATCTAAATAATAATGACCTTGGTCACAGATAGATATTTCTGAGTCAGTTGCCTCCTCTCCTCTTACAGTTTGACCCATATATTCTGAATAATGTTTTGCAAATAATTGTTCATTCGAAAGAGGAGCCTTAAAGTGATCTTTGAAGAGAAACCCCACAGCTAAAAGCACAAGTAAAGCAGCAGCTAATGGGACAAAACGTCTTAAAGATCTTGTTTTAGTTTCTTTTTTATATAATGATGGCTTTGAAGGGATAGTCTCTTCTATAGGTGCTTCGTCTAGGACTTTTCTAGCCTCCTCTTCCCACATCAAATCCAATAGCTCTTCTACAATATCATGATTTTCTACAGCCTCTTGTAGTTCTTTATTAACAGCTAACTCCTGTTCAAATGAAATTAAATCATCTCCAGTTAATCGACCTCCAATATAATCACCAATATGTTCATAAAACTCTGTCATAACATTGATCTTAGATCATTTTTCAATTCAGGGTTTTCAGCTACAATTTTATATAAGCGTTGGAGGCATTGATGCTTTTTCTTTCTCGCCATGCCTTCCGATTTATACTCCAATTGCTTCGCAATTTCTCTCATTCTGATCTTTTGAGACCACAATACCAAAACTTCACGGCAGGTGTTATCTAAATGTGATAATAGTTGATGCAATGCACCTTTGCGTTCTTCTCTGATCAACAAAATCTCAGGTGTTCGCTCATCCTCTAGAGATATGTTTTCTTCTAATGGTGTTACTAAATCTCTCTTTGTTACCGCCCTAAAAAATAAATTTCGCCCAATACCGACTATATAACTAGATAAATTACTAATTGCAAAATCTGGTTTGTAACACATCTTTATGAAATTCATGATTGCATCTACAAATAATTCTTTGGCCTTACTTTCGGAACATCCTTTCTTGATTAAGGTACCAATAAATACACCCCTTAGTTCTTGATCACTATACAATTCTTTGATCACCTCATTTCGAGATTCAACACTTGATATTACCCGCTTTACTATGTTATTGTACTTGATGGTTGTGCTCTGTATTGTAAATTAATATTGTAATGAAGATACACATAATTTTACAGTATGAAATTAGCTAATTTGCTTAATTCCTATTACAGCAAACAACAAAACATATGACAATTTCATCATCTATTGTCACAAAGTATGAATATCAATTATCTTTGTACTTTCAATGAATAGAAAATTAATACACCATGCTTAACTATATTGATTTATTTAGAAGGGTAACAACAACCATACAAAATGCTAATCGCAAAGACCCGGAAGTCAAAACCGCTGATCCATCTGTATTTGATAAATTAAATCAACGAATTGAACAAGAGCACATTCCAGCAGAAACTGATGCTCACATTGATATGTTTGAGCGAATGAAAAATCATATAGATGAAGTGAAGTACGAAAATGAATGTGATGAAGAATGTGAAACAGCTGAGCCTTCTGTATTCGAAAATTTGCAAAAAGAAATAGAAATGCTCAAACAAAAGGTGCAAGCTCAAGAAGCTAACACCGAGACAGGTCATGTAAGCGATCAATGGAATGCTACTAATTCAGATAGTCATGTATTTTCAAGCCAATCCTCAGAAATGATTGCTGTTACCAATTCTATGGGAGGAAGCCTGGGGTTAAGCAAAAATCCTCAAATAGGTGGACCCACACTATCAATTCGAGTACCTGACAGATCAAGAGTAACGATTATAGAATATTCTCAAAATAAAATTAATCTCGATGGGAAGGATTGTAGATTTGCTTACGTAGACTATAATGGTCAAAGAGGCTGGATCCCTGAGTCATACCTAAACTTCAACTAAACATGAAAAAATTAATTCTTTTTAGCTTAGTCTATCTATGCTTATCGTGTGCGGCAATTCCACAGACTCAAACTGATGATATAGTTGCTTCGCTAGATAAAAAATACGAACACTACAGTGACATTGCTCAACAGATATGGGAACATGCAGAATTAGGTTATCAAGAAGAAAAATCTGCTGCTCTATTAAAAAATGAATTGAGTAATGCGGGCTTCACCATAGAACAGGGAGTAGCTGATATTCCAACAGCTTTTGTGGCTAGCTACGGTTCTGGATCTCCTGTTATTGGAATTTTGGCGGAATACGATGCATTACCAGGAGTCTCACAAGATCATGTCCCTATGAGACAAGTCAAAGTGGAAGGTGGTGCTGGTCATGCCTGTGGTCACCATCTATTTGGGACTGCGTCGGTAGCCTCTGCAATAGCACTTAAAGATTGGTTGGCTGCGCATCCGGGGAAAGGTACCATCAGATTATATGGCACACCTGCAGAAGAAGGTGGGGCTGGAAAAGTCTATATGGTAAGAGCTGGTTTATTTGATGAAGTAGATGCCGTTCTTCATTGGCATCCATCTTCAGCAAATGGCGCAGATGCGGCAAGTTCCCTATCTAACAAATCTGCAAAATTCAGGTTTTATGGCATTGCCTCTCATGCTGCAGGCGCACCTTGGAATGGAAGATCTGCTCTTGACGGCGTAGAAGCGATGAATTATATGGTAAATCTTATGCGAGAACACGTGCCAGCTGAATCAAGAATTCATTATGTCATCACAAGTGGTGGTGAAGCACCAAATGTGGTCCCAGAATTTGCTGAAGTCTTTTACTATACGCGACATCCAGAAATGCAGTGGGTTAAAGATATATTTGAAAGAGTAGTGAATGCTGCCGAAGCCGCTGCTCTAGGAACAGATACACGAATGGAATACGAAGTCATTCATGGATTATATAATGTATTGCCCAATGAAACATTAAGTAAGATCATGCACAAAAACTTGCAGAAGGTTGGTGGTGTAAATTATGATACTAAAGAAATGGCGTTTGCTGAAAAAATCAAGTCGACGCTCTTCCCAGCTGCTAGAACAGATTTAGAAAAAGCTAAATTGGTAGCTCCATTCCAAGTCATTGAAAAAGGAAGAGGCGGATCTACTGATGTGGGTGATGTCAGTTGGATGGTACCGACTGCAGGTTTGCGGACAGCAACTTGGGTGCCAGGAACATCTGCACACACATGGCAAGCCGTGGCAGCAGGAGGCATGTCAATTGGTAAAAAAGGAATGATGAATGCTGCAAAAACGATTACTATGACAGCTCTGGATATTTTTGCAAATCCATCTGTACTAGAAGAAGCCTCAGCTGAGTTGAATCGACGACGTGGTGATGAATTCAAATATGAAGCTTTATTAGGTGACAGAAAACCACCCCTAGACTATAGAAAATAAATGATTGATTTTATGCGTACACCAATTTACATTTTAGTTTGTTTTGCTCTGCTGTCATTATTCTCTTGTAAAGATTCTGGTAGCAGCAGCATCGACACCAAAGACAGTAATGGCAACTATTCTGTAATTGAAGAAGGAATTTTTGTTGAAAAATTTGATCCTTCTGTTGTCGACGAAAACAGATATAATTTTGATAATAAGATTTTTACCGTAGGCAGAACATTTGTGTATGACTACATATATCAAGATAAACAAGGAGAAGAATTCTACTTTGAAGGCGGGAGAGATGGTTGGAACTTTGCACCAAAAAATACGGACCGATATTATGTAGTTAAATCTATTGAAATTGAGGTTATGTCTGGCTTAAAGCCAATGATAGATCAGATTCCAGAATACAATCAGACTCTCTTAAAGTTTACTTGTCCACCTAATACAGATTACACCATATCTGGGGTTGTAGAAAATTATCGCAACGTGTGGATGCACCCTCCTAGAGAAGCTCTTTTCAAAATATTGGAGTTAAATCCATTTCCATTCATACAAGAACCTTATGAAGTAGGTAAATCGTGGGACTGGGAGCTTGACATAAGTAACGAATGGGGTGACCCGAGATGGATAACTTGGGAAGGTCTCATTAAAAATATCTATCAATATAAAATTGTAGACAAAAAAGTGATACCAACAAAATTAGGCGAATTAAACTGTTTCATCATAGAGGCAAGTGCTAAAAATGAGCTAGGAAAAAGCCTACTTACCGCTGCTTTTAATGAAGAATATGGCTTTGTCGATCTTGATTATACAAATATAGATGGATCCAAAATGCGTCTAGAACTATCAAAAATTATCTCAGCAGAAAACCAATAACTCTTGCTATTAAGCAATTATAAGCTTAAATTGCAGTCGTACTTAAAAGAATGTTTCCGTGATTTCTGATCAAAAAATCAAATTACGAAATGAGAATAGCATGCATACCCTTATTCTTTTTGAGCTGTAGTTTCTTTCTAGCTGCTCAATCTCCCCCTGAAATATTTACTGCAATTACCTACGACAGCGATACAACTGACAATAGCATTACACTTTCTACAAATCGTGTTGATGTAGACTTTATTTCAGAAGCATTTGACAATGGCCGTCGTAGAGAAGAAGAACAGTTCAGTCTAAATGGAACCCCCCTTGGCAACATCAATATGCCGGCTCAAAGTATTTGGGATGCATGGGGTCCAGGAGAAAAAGTACTTCACATACTTAATGAAGAAAGGACTGCAAGAGGAGGAGTTGATTATGGCAGTGGTCCTGTAAAAGGTCTTCCTTTGACTGGTCTAGAGTCGAATCTTACCAATGTGGCTCAAAATTTAGCAAACCAATTAACCGTTAAAGGTTTCAGCGCTGGCCTTGATGCAGACACAAATATAGGAGGAATGGGGTGTGTGAATAATGACTCGCCACCAATGGATTGTTGCCATGAGTTCTTAGCACCAAATCAACAAAGTACCCCATCACTTGTTTCTCCAGCAAAAGGATATAAAATTGTATCTCAATCCAATGGTGATCCCTTTCCTGGTATCGAAGTAAGAGCTCTGTATGACCTTATATACAGAAGATTTGGCGACAGGCTTGCTTTATTGATTCAAGATGAAGATTTAAACAACACAACTAGTTCACAATATGGCTTAGATGACAATTATGGAGAAATGGGAGATGAAGGCTTTTTAGGTGTTGGTTTTTTTAATGGACCTTCTCCGAATGGTGCTGGATTAGATTCTACTTTTCTTTCTATTTGCCTTATGGATCCATTACCGGCAACTGCTGGTTGCAGTTATGTATGCACCACTTGTGGCTCTTGCCCAGCAACTTTAGTACAAAGTTCTGTCCCTATCCCAGAGGATATTTACCAAGCATCTGACTGGATTATGACAAATGGTACTGTCCAATCAAGTCAGGTTGACATGCAGGCAGGTAATTTTATAGAAATGGATCCTATGTTTGAAGTCATTCAAGGAGCCATATACCATGCCTACATAAGCGATTGCTTTTTTACAATGAATTAAGCTCAATAGACTAGGCATATTTGTAAGTCTTACTAACTTACGATTATGACACGCGAACAAGCAAGAGATTTACTATTTTCCATGACTAAAACTGACTCGCTGCGGAGACACGCACGTACAGTTGAGCTGGTAATGGAAGCACTAGGTGAAAAAATAGGAGAAGATAAAGAAGCTTATGCCATCACAGGTTTATTGCATGATGCTGATTATGAACAATATCCGGACCAACATCCCCATATTATCGTCGATAAATTAAATCAAATGGGTAATCACGACATCGCCCATGCTATTGCTGGCCATTACACAAAGTGGGATGTACCTAGAGTCTCTATGATGGATAAATGCATTGTTGCGGCAGACGAATTGACTGGCTTCATTGTTGCAGTCGCCTTAATAAGACCTACCAAAATAGAGGGCATCAAGGTAAAGTCTGTAATGAAAAAATTTAAAACCAAAACATTCGCAGCAAAGGTTGAAAGAGATGAGGTACTAAAAGGTGCTGATTTAATCGGATGGGAATTGCGTGATTTGATTGAATTTATCATTAAGGTTCTACAAGCCAATAAAGAGGAATTGTTATTAGTGTAGAAATCCACCTTCAGAAAAACTATAACAGTACAGAACATATCTGCTAGATGCTCATCTTTATCATTCCAATTGAGCTATCAAACGCTCTTATTGTCTAAAAAATGTGGGTTCCACAATTTCTCAGTCGAAGTGGAGATTTTCTTCTATCAAATTAGCAATTTACGAATGACAGTTAATCGAAATTCCAAACCAACATAAAGGATAATACATCACATTATTAAAGTTGATAATATAATCATTTAAATACATTAGAAATTAATAATATGTAATTATCACTAAACACTTATTGCACACCCTATAAACAATAGAGTAGTACATATTGATAAATCAACAAATTTATAGTTTCCAATTTCATATAAAATAGTTATTCCCGAAAGGTAAGATTTGAAGGAAGTTTCCGAGAAGTATTAAAATACAGTTCTCAATAAAAACTAATGCTATGAAGAAACGTTTCTGCACTCACTCTCTGTCTTTCCAAAAATCTCTTCTTTGTCTGTCTCTCATATTCCTCTCTACTTTCTCTGTGTTTTCAAACAATGCTACTGGTGATAAGCCAACTAACAATAATCATACAATTGACGAGAACAATGTTGACGACTATTTAAATAATTTGCCTTCGCTAGCAGAAGCATTATCAACGGTTAATCCTTCGGCTTTATCTTCAGCAATGCCTTGTGGTAGTGGTACTTGGAGCACTTTCAAGGGGCTTCCTCAAGGTGTCAACAAACTTGAAGTATTGGCAAGTGCTATAGATCCATCTGGCGGCATCTATGTCGGGGGGCGATTTACAGTAGCAGGAGGTTCTAGCGTGAACCGTATCGCCAAATGGGATGGTAGCAGTTGGTCAGATGTCGGCGGAGGTATGAACAACGATGTTTGGGCATTGGCTGTTGATCAAAATGGATTGCTTTACGCAGGTGGATCATTTACCACAGCAGGTGGAAATCCAGCTAACTATATTGCAGTATGGAATGGGAGCGATTGGTTACCTGTCGGCAATGGAATTGGTAATAATAGTGCCGTCTTTGCAATAGCAATTGATGGAGCTAATAATGTATATGCAGGAGGATCATTTAGCATTGCAGGTGGCGTATCGGCCAACAATATTGCCTTTTTTAATGGCTTTGGCTGGACCTCCGTTGGTATAGGGATTAATAATGGCACCGATAATGTTGTTAAAGCAATAGAGGTCAGTCCCACTACAGGAAGAGTTTATGTAGGTGGAGATTTTGAAGTAGCAGGTGGCCAAGTCGTTAACCACATTGCGATCTACGATGGTGCAGGAAGCTGGTTTCCGATTCCTGGAGCTGGTCTTGGATCAGTTGGTGTCAATAACCATGTTAATGCTATTAGTATTGTACAGGTTGGTTTCGGCGGTAACGACATTATATTTGCTGGTGGTGAATTCAATGAAGCTGGAGGAATCCCTGCAAATGCGATTGCAGCATGGGACGGCAGTAGTTGGTCTTCTTTAGGCACCTCTTTTAATAATGGAGTCAATGGTGTAGTCAATGCAATTGATGCGACCTTTACTGGAAATTTAAGTGTTTATGTGGGAGGATTTTTCTCTGGAACAGCAGGACCCACCGCCGCCAATAATATAGCAATCTGGGATGGGTCAAATTGGAGTGCCATGGGTAATCCACCTGTCAATGGAATGGATGATACTGTAAATACCATTTCTGCACTAGGTAATATTGCGTTTGCAGGAGGCAGATTTGATATAGCTGGAGATGTTATTGCAAGTAGAATCGCCTTTTGGAATTCAGCTGAGTGGGAGCCACTTGGATCTGGAATGGGCAATGGCTTAAATGATCGAGTCAATGATATAGCAATCGCACCAAATGGGAATGTTTATGCGGTTGGTTCCTTTGAAGAAGCTGGTGGCGTATTGGTCAATTATGTTGGTGAATGGGATGGTACATCGTGGTCAGGTTTAGGCTCTTCTATTTTCTCAGTTGGTGTTAATGGGGGAATAATACAGGCAGTTGAAGTAGATCAAAATAATCATGTTTATGTTGGTGGAAATTTATCGACAGCTGGTGGAGTTGGCGCTCAACGTATTGCAAAATGGGACGGAACAAGTTGGTCCCCTATGGGAGATGGATTTAATAATATAGTTTATGATATTGACATTGATAGCCAAGGTGACATATATGCAGGAGGTTCATTTACTCAATCAGGACTAACCCCTCTAAATCGAATTGCTCGTTGGAATGGCTCTAGTTGGCAAGCTTTAGGCAGCGGAATAGATTCTGGTACTTCTGTTCGGACTATTTATTCTGACGGACAAGGTCGTGTATATGCTGGTGGCTCATTTTCATCTGCTGGAGGTTCTCCTGTCAGTAATATAGCTGTTTGGAATGGCGCTTCTTGGAGTGCATTAGGGTCAGGGCTAAATGCCGCAGTATATGAAATCATTGAAGATGCGGGCGGCACTATTTTCGCAGGTGGTGCATTTACAAGTTCAGGTATAACGACTCTGCGACACATAGCTTCGTTTGATGGGAATCTGTGGTCTCAAGTAGGAAGCGGATTTAATAATGATGTTCGCGATATTCTATTTGATGGTGCTGGAGATTTATATGCTGGTGGTTCATTCACCATGGCAGGAAATACATCTACTAACCGTATAGCTAAATTTGATGGAACAGCTTGGTTACCTTTAGGAAGTGCTGTCAATAATGGTGCTAATCTTACTGTGTATGCGATTGAGCTAGATCCACAAACTGATAAGATTTATGTCGGCGGTGACTTTACATTAATAGAAGGCGACATATCCGCTCATATGGCATGTTTTGAAAGTGCAGATGCGCCACCTACAGCGGTTTGTATGAATATCAGCATTAATCTTGACGCAACAGGAATGGCATCAATCACAGCAGCAGATGTAGATGGTGGTTCGACAGATGACTGTGGGATAGCAGGCTTGAGCATAGATATTTCCAATTTTACGTGTGGTGAACTTGGTATGAATACAGTGACATTAACCGTTGAAGACACAGCTGGACAAACTGATATGTGTACAGCCACTGTGATAGTGAATGATCCATTAAGTGCTTGTGGCACTTGCAATCCTGACACCACCCCGCCGACTGCATTTTGTATGGATATTACGATAAATCTGGATGCTGCAGGTATGGCCACGATTGCGCCAGCTGATGTAGATAATGGATCAACAGACAACTGCGGAATTAACAATATGTTACTGGATCAAACCATGTTTACATGTCAGGAATTAGGCCAAAATACAGTGACACTAACTGTCAGAGATGTGGCAGGTCTAATAGATGACTGTATGGCAATTGTAACAGTGACTGATCCACTTGGGTCTTGCGGCACTTGTAATCCTGACGTGACTTTTCCTATAGCTCAATGCATGGACATCAGTATCAACCTAAATGCCGCCGGAGTAGCTATGATAACAGCATCAGATATAGATAATGGTTCTACAGACAATTGTGGCATAGCAGATATATCTATTGATATCGAGGATTTCGATTGTATGAATACAGCAACTAATCCTACGACAGTAACCTTAACCGTTGAAGATACAGCTGGCAACACAGCCACATGTACTGCGGATGTAACTGTAAATGACCCACTTGGTGCATGCTGTAATGGAGGACCCAACATGCCTCCAGTTGCTGGTTGCGTCGTAAGTATTACAGTGCCAATTAATGGATTGACTGGTACAGCAACAATAACTCCTCAACAGATCAATAATGGCTCATCTGATGATTGTGGAATTCAAGATGCATTTTTAGACATGGACACATTTACCTGTAATGACTTAGGACCAAATACTGTGACATTTACTGTAGTAGATGGAGGAGGTTTAATGTCCTCATGCACAGCTATAGTAATTGTGACCGATCCACTTTTGTTTTGTGGATTTAACAATATGTGCATGCCCGACATCACTCCACCAGTCGCAATTTGTTTACCAAACATTACGATCAATCTAGACCAATCAGGCACTGCAGTCTTGAATGCGTCTGATATAGATAATGGCTCATTTGACCTATGTAGTCCTGTTCAATTAGGTGTTGATCCAATGGTTCTCACTTGTGCAGATGCACCAGGACTTATTGCTGAATTAAAAGTAGTGGACCAATCTAATAATGCATCGTCATGTATGACTCAGGTTGAAATCAATGATCCATTTGGAGCTTGTTGTCCGTCAGCATTATATGTCCAAGATGATCCCATTCCATCTGGCTTATACAAAGCCACGATAAATGTATTTTCAGATAAAACAGTTCCCGCATCGAATGTGGCCGACTTTAGATCGGGACAAGAAGTAAACTTATTACCAGGATTCGAAAGTATGAGTGGTGCTACATTTCATGCATACATCAGTCCATGTAACTAAGAAAAAAAGTATCGTTTAAAATCTCTATGTAAATAAAGGTCTCACTCAGGTGGGACCTTTATTTTTAAATTAGCCTAACGAAAAGTACAATAAGTCTTCATAAAAAAGTTCGTACAAACTTAATCAGTAAAATTTTAGTATGTATGTCTATCATAATTAGAGGCAAAATGTAATTAATAGTCAGACTAAGCAGCATTATTCCGTTTGTTCTCAAAGTTTAAAATCTCTGTTATAAAAGGAAAGTTCAGAAAAGCTTTCCTTTTTGTTTTTATGATATTTATCTAAATTATCTAAAGCTCAGCTTGAGAAACAGTAATGGACGATAACTAATCTTGTCAACTTGCAAAATAATTGTAATTTGCTCTGACTAGACCTTCAGTTATTTACTAAATGCAAATGAAACCTCAACACAACTTTCGATACTGGACGACAACGACACCAATCTTAAAGGAGCTGTTCACTTAGAAATGAATAACTCAACACCATATAATATTTCTGTAGTCTTTCTATTACTTTTATTGATTGGATCAATGTTATTCTACAAAGAGAGAATGTTTTTCTCTGACTCTTCATATGTGCTTTTTGAAATGATAAATACGAATACATTTATTATTTCAGAGCACAGATATGGTGCATTTATTACACAACTATTTCCGCTTCTTGGCATCCAAGTTAATGCTCCCCTGAATGCTATTTTACTACTTTATTCCACCAGCTTTTACCTGTTTTTTTTGTTTGTCGTCCTATTCTCAGGACACATACTTAAGCAGAAATCACTTGCAATCCTATTTGTGTTTTATCTGTGTTTTATGGTCACAGACGTTTATTTCTGGGCTAATAATGAAATTCATCAATCCGCAGGCTGGATGGTTCTTTTTCTAAGTGTATGGAATTATGCAGAACAGAAACAATGGAAAACAAATAAGCTGATTCATCTAGGTCTTATTTGTGCATTATTTTTTTCCATTATTTCCCATATCCTCATATTAATACCATTTTCATATCTGTGGTTATATAGCTTTTTAGACATTAAAAGAAATAGTCGTCAACTAAAACTTTTCTTATGCTACTCCGCACTAATTGTAGTCTTTGCTGTCTTAAGGTACTATTTAAGTCATGACAGTTCATATGATGGATATAAATTGGAAGGCGTTAAACACATTAGCGTGAAAAGTTTTTTCAATGCACTTGTCAATGACCAATCTATTTCTTTTTCCAAATTACTTTTGAAAAAATATTGGACCTTTTTAATCGTAGGCATTATAGGCCTTGTCACACTCTTATGTAAAAAGAAAACCACGTTAACCATACTGACAATCTCATTTATTGGCATATATTATTCATTAGTAGTGTTAACCCATTCTGTAAAAATAACAGAAAGCAACCTGTTTTATTTCGAGAGTCAATGGATGTGTCTTTCCCTTATTGTTTGCTACCCATTCCTTAAGGAGACGATGACAGAAAATAGAATCTATAAGATGATATTAATTCTGTTTCTTTTGATTTACATTTTTAAGATTTTACAATTAAACAAGTCTACAACTAAATTTAAATTAAGGCTTTCCAGCCTTCAAACTTTAGTAGATACTGCCAAAGAAAAACAATATAAAAAGAGCTATATCTTTAAATCAAAAGATGTAAACGATGCTTTATTATTAACCTGGGCGCTACCTGCGGAAACTGCCTTATTGTCCTCCACTGATAAAACCGAAGAATCTGTAACTATAAAAATTTTTGGTGCAAACTCATACATCTCTAGCTCACCAGATTCGATTTATTCATCATATGATTTATTACATCATTCTTGGATTAACGAACAGTATTTCCGATTCTCAAATAACTCCAGTTATACCCCTTTATATAATGACTAGCCCAACTCCAAAATAAAATAATACTACAATTGATAGTGCTCCTTAATCTGTTGCGCCACTTGTTGAGGTGTTAAGTGAGTATTATCAATTTTAAGGATGTCCTTATTGGGCAAATCACCATCCGTTGTATTTAATTTGTATTTTGAATTATTAGTAAGAAGCATTTGCTCAGTAAAGGCCGTATCTCGCTTAGATGGCTTTTCTTTAAGTCGAAGCTCCGTTTTGTTTCTCCGCAATCGTTCTTCTAAATCAGCATATAATTCCACATAGTGAATCTCCGCTCCTACCTTTGTAAATGGTTCTATTAAACTATCGATATAGTCTTCCTCCTTTTGTTCATCCACCACCCACACAAACGTGAATATCAGACCCTTAGCATCACTACTTGCCACTATTTCAAAAATACCAAAGCGGATAAGTCTATCAATCTTCTTGAATCCATCAGTACTCCAGTCAAAAAATTGATTGGCCAATTCTAAGGACATGTGGTTATGGAATAGCTTGAAATCAGTGATTGTGGCAAGTTCTTTGCCCACCGTCATTTTGCCAACGGCTCCAGGACCAAAGATGATGACAAGTTTCATTTGAGTGAAGGATTATATGAAGCTAAGACGAGAGTTATTGGGATAAAGTTGCAGAAAGTTGACTATGGTTAAAGTATAACCCATCATCTGATGTCTTTAAAGAAAAAGGAAAACGAAGCAATATGAATCTATTTATAAGCCTTCATTTTAAATTTCTGATGTAATTTGTATTCGTC
>CAYVFU010000117.1:0-13305 GCA_964450495.1 uncultured Saprospiraceae bacterium
GCGGTGAGAGGGGGATTCGAACCCCCGGTACCTGTTTCCAAGCACGCCGGTTTAGCAAACCGGTGGTTTCAGCCACTCACCCACCTCACCGAAGCGGCAACTTTTCATCTTTAGAATAGTCGAGCGAGGCGCAAAGATAAATCCTGATTTAGTCAATTCCAACAGTTTGACCTTTTATATTCCCTCAAGGCTTTAGATAGTTTAATTACACCTTATCAATTATTATTTTATTTGTTTTGAGTAACTTCTCAAATGCGGTGAGTTATATTTTTGCAATCACCTGTTTAATAGGGATTTGTAGATAGCTTATAAGTATTTGTAAGCATTTTGTAGTATTGTTATTTGCCTTAATAATGCTACATTTCACATCTTAAACTGTATTTCGCTAGACCCCTAAGAAATTATCTTAGTATGAAATGCAAGTATGATTGATTCGGTATCACATACCAGTAATAAGCAACATATAGATCTGATGATAAGGTTGTTTAGGCTTAACTGCCTATTCGGTGCTATATATATAGCGCTGATTTGCTATTTTATGTCAGATACGCTGAGTCTAGATAGACCTTTGAGATGTATACCTGTTCTTATCTTAACAGGTGTCGTGATTTATTTGTCATTTAGAAAAAATTGGAATGACAACGATCACGCAACAGCCTTCACAATGGCTACCATTTCTTTGGTTATAGTTTCCGTTGCTATTCCTGAATTGCGATTTGAAGGAATCTTCTTTATTAATATTGCATTGATTGCAATAGCTCTTTCCTTTAATACGGCCAATAATATTTTGTACTTGTGTATTGCTGCAGTACTCACCGTTCTTTCATTTATTGTAGACTTTATCCAACTTAGGCAGTTGGGTATGCCTAATTCTTTACTTAGCAACTTTTCAATACTTGTCTTTGGTATTTTTGATCTATGTTTTAAAATGTACATTGTCATAAGGACAAATCAAATCAGACTTCAAAATCTGTTACAGAGAAGTATTGTAAATGAGCAATATGCTAACTTATTTGGGAATTCATTTGATCCAATATTATTGTATGATTCTAAAAAACGTAGAATTGTTGAAGTTAATAATTCTGTTTCAAAATTATTGGGTCTTCCCAACCAAGAACTAATTGGTAAAGAATTAATTGATTTTCTCTTAGAAGACAATGATTCAAACTTAGTCTTACTAAATCAATTAGATGCAAAAGTCGCAGAAAATAATAGCGATAAGCAGGAAATATTTACTTGCAATTGTGTGTTCAAAAACAAAGACAATTCCTTAAGACAGTGCATTGTTCAAGTCGTACCAATAGAGAAAAAGGAAGGTTTTTTCTATATAATTTGTGTGGACAGAACAGAGGAAATTGAAGCAAAAGAGCAATTAGAACAAGCAAGCCAAGATTATAGGAATATTTTTGATAACAATTTGCTTGGCGTTAACTCATTGGATGGAGAATCTTCAATTATAAAGACCAATCATTCATTTTGTGAGATGCTCGGTTTCACAAAACAAGATTTAATAGGTAAGTCAATTATTGATTTTGTTCATGAAGATTCGATCACAGAAATTACGGAGTTGCTTAAACTCCTTAAGAATGGAGAAATTCAATCCTTTATCCAAGAAATAAAATTCAGTAGAGCTGACGAGAATGTATTACAAACACTTATTTCTGTCAGAGGTGTTTACCAAGAAAAAATACTTACGCAAAGTATTTGTACCGTTCAAGATATTTCTCAAAGAAAAGAAATAGAGTATTCCTTGACTCAATCTGAATCTAAGTACCGTGAAATATTTGATAATTCATTAAGTGGAATTGCTATTGTAAGCCAATGGAGATTCTTGGATGTTAATAAATCTCTTGCTAATATTTTAGAGTTAGACGAATCTGAAATTGTAGGTAAATCACTATCAAATTTTTTACATACTGATGATCTGGAACATGCTCTAAATGAAGCTAAATCTCTTTCAAATGGTAAGGTTGCACAGAAGCAGATTATGCTTAAAGCAATTGCAGGAGGTAGGCTAAAAAGATTACTTGTCAGCATGACAAAAATTGACGGCCAATTTGATGATAATGAACCTATTGGTATTTTAAATATCATCGATTTAACAGAATTGCTTGAAATGCAAACTCAGTTGAATGAGCGTCAAGCAATTTATGAGGCCTTGGTAGATAGTTCGTTTACTGGAATTGATGTGTGCGAATATGTACATAATGAAGAAACCAAACAAGGAGATGTAAAATTGATTTTCAGAAATAAACTTTTGTCATACTATTTAAGTGACCCAGTCAATAAGAATGAATACATAACCTATGAGAGTCTGAGAAAAATTACACCTGATAAATTTTATGAAAGACAATCCGCTTCAGCGACATTCAACCGTCTAGCAAAAGAACTTTTAGAAACGAAAAAAATTAATGTTGACTGGAGTTTTAAATGTGAAGATGGCATACATGATTTTAATGTATATGTAAGACTTGTACAGGTAGATGGAAAGTCTTTGATAATTAGAAATTTTTTAGACATCACAGAAAAAAGGAAGAAGGATAAAATTATTCTTAATCAATTGTATGACATAAATAAAAAGAAAAATGAATTAGAAAAATACATCGAATCTAATTTGCAGTTGGAGAACTTTGCCTATATCGCATCTCATGATTTAAAAGCACCTTTGCGTACTGTATCTAGTTTTGCTTATTTATTAAAAAAGACTTCTTATGAGGGTTTAAATGAAAAAGGTCGCAAGTACTTAGATATCATTATTTCAAGTTCATCCAGTATGCAGGTATTGATTCATGACTTACTTCAGTTTGCTAGAATTAATCAAGATAAATTAACCATTAAAAGGATTGGGCTTAAGAAGTTTTTGGATCACTGTATTGAGAATCTTTATCAAGATATTGCAGATTGCAATGGTAAAGTGGAATTTTTAAATATACCTCCTGTCATAATAGCAGATGAGGTGAAGCTTATGCAGATGTTTCAAAATTTAATCCGTAATGGTTTGAAATTTAGACGAGCTGGAGTTAATCCGATTATCAAAATTAATTGTGAAGAGAATCCAGAAGAATGGATTTTTTCAGTACGGGATAATGGAATTGGAATCCATGAGGAAAATCGAGAAAGGATATTCGGTATTTTTAATAAACTACACAGTGAAGATGAATTTGAAGGTACTGGTTTAGGACTGACTATTTGTAAAAAAATAATAGAAAAACACGGTGGAAAAATTTGGCTAGAATCAACAGTAAACAAAGGAACTACATTCTACTTTTCAATAAATAAGCAAGATGTTCAAAGAGTCGATGCTAACCAATTAGCACAAGAGATAGAAGCTATCACAGAGGAGGTTTTTTGAATATGTGACTGGCAGTAATTTTGATTTTGTTTATAGTTAGCATAGTAGTTATTGACTGCTCTTTGAAGCAACATGAGTAGACTGCAATATCACGCCCTTTGATTTACAATTAATATCGACGAGTTGGACAGCATTACTTTAAACAAATAAGTATTCAAAAAGAAATAGATCTTTTAGTTTAAAAAATATGGGTATTCTATAAAATAAAAAAGCAGCTTCCCTTTCGGGAAACTGCTTTTAAACTTAATTCTCGTTTTTAATCTGGAACATTTGACGGGTTCAACAGATCATAAAACTGATCTATTTTTGGCAAGATTATAATTCTTGTTCGTCTGTTTGTTGATTTGCCTTCAGGTGTATCATTGCTAGCCAACGCATTCCATTCACCTCTACCTGCTGCGATCAACCTGTTAGGATCAATGCCATATTTTGTTTGAAGTGCTCTTACCACAGAAGTCGCTCTTTTGACACTCAAATCCCAGTTGTCAATAAAGCATGAACTTCTGATTGGATCATTGTCTGTATACCCTTCAACCATTACTTCTAAGTCTGGCTTTGATTGTACAATAGTGGCAATTTTACCTAAAACTTCATTCGCTCTAGAAGTCAATGTAGAGCTTCCAGATTGGTACAACATTTTATCAGATAAATTAATAAAGACAACCGTTTTGTCAACTTTTATTTCAACATCATTGTCTTGTATACCTCCTGCCAAAACACTTTTTAAATTTACAGCTAGAGCCAAATTAATGGAGTCAGCTTTAGACTTTGCATTTTGCAATAATTGGATGTATTCATCCTTACCCTCGAGTTGAGAGAGTGTTTCTTTAATGTTTTCATTTGCTGATTGGGACAATACTGTCAAATCTCCTACTTGTTCTACCTGCTTGTCACGCTGGCCTCTTATATCTTGTATTTGATCTTTCAGGTCATCGATCTGTTCTTGTCTTAAAGTGAGATTACTTTCTGCACTTCTCAATTGGCCTTGCAATCGTGCTTTTTCTTGATCGCAGGCACTTAGTTTTTCTGAGTAATCACTAATTGTTTTGCCGTACTTGTCTAAAGTACCATTAGCTGAATCCAATTCGGATTCTAACGATGCAATTTGTTTCTTTAAACTGCCGCAAGATGGTAACATAACGGCTCCTATTAAAAACAATAAACAAAATTTAATGTATCTATTCATTTGATAAAATTTGAAGTCAAGAATTTTATTCTGAGTATGTCAGAACTTATTATATAGTACAAGAATATTGCCAAATTAAGGCATTGTGAGCCTAATCCAAAATAAGTTCAGCAGATTCGAAAATGTAATTCAAATGATCAAGATCTTCGACATTGAGTTTAAGCGTTCCTTTAAAAGTTACTCGTTGGTCCATTCGCAAACCGTGGTCTTTGTCAACTAGTAAAACATCGACTACAGATTCAGGTCCTGCACCACCACAGAAAAAGCATTGAGAATATGGATATTTTGAAAGTATGACAATCTCTTCATCTTCTGCTTCTATTAATAAGACAAATCCTTCCAAACTCACTTCTTGACCTTCATATGCCTTGATGTCATCACCGAAAACGGGATAAGGAATATCAAAACCAAATTCTTCATTATACCGGTATTCCATGGTCATATCTGCAAGCATTAACCAGTCAATTTTTTTTGTTTCATTGAAAGAATCTGCTTGAGTAATAAAGAATAATGCAAGTAAAAATTGAATAAACATATCGTAATCTAATTTATGGTTTAATACCTTTCTTTTTGTCCTGCTCTCTCTTTTTAGCCATCTGCATCGGGTTTAATTGATCCTTTATTTTATGGCTCTTAAAGACCTTAAACTGAAGAGGAATTGATGGAGGACTCACTATATGGTTATCTGTATCTATATCTGCGGTTTCAAAATAGGGATCAACTACAATATTCTCAACTTTCTTATTTTTTACAAAGGATTTGCTAAAGCCTCCTTCATTTTTTCTCCAAATCTCAACAGGAATTTTTTGTATCTCTGTTGATCCATCTTCATATTGCCATTCAAGAATTATAGGCATAACTAATCCTCCTTTATTTGTAAAATGTAACTGATAATAATGTTTGTCAGTGAACTGGGCTTCTTTTTCTTCTTTTGTAAAACGCTCACTAAAATTAATGCGTGTCGCACGAGCAATACTGTCTTCAGTTTCCCAAGGTCGGTAAGTATTGTAAAAGTCTTTTAGTGTTTCATCTTTGTCAACTAAGAACTCCACACCTTCTTCAATATTTTTTCTTCTACTGATGTGGTTATAGGGTTCTTCTAGTTTTCTTTCGAAGGTGCCTTCGCTCTGTTCCGGATCATTCTCCAAATCAGCAACAAAGTAATCCACACTATCCAAAGAAATATCTACTGCATCAATGCTGTAAAACCATCCTCTCCAAAACCAGTCAAGATCTATACCACTAGCATCTTCCATGGTACGAAAAAAGTCAGCTGGCGTGGGATGTTTGAATGCCCATCGTTTACCAAATTCCTTAAAGGCATAATCAAATAATTCTCGTCCCATAATTGTTTCCCGCAAAATGTTTAGTGCAGCGGCTGGTTTGTCATAGGCATTTGAACCATAATCGATGATGTTTTCTGTGTTTGTCATGATTGGTTCCAACTTATCTTTCGGCGATGCCATATAATCTGCAATACCCATCGGAGCGACAAACCAGTGATTGTAATTCGAATCAAATTCAGCTTCAGCTATAAACTGCACAAAACTATTTAAGCCCTCGTCAAACCAGGCCCACTGTCGCTCATCACTATTGATGATCATCGGGTAGTAATTGTGTCCGACTTCATGTATAATTACTGTCAATGCAGCATATTTCGCTCTTTCTGTATAAGTCCCATCTTTCTCTGCTCTTCCTGGATTAAAACATATCATCGGATATTCCATTCCATTTGCAGCTTCTACAGATATAGCCACTGGGTATGGATACGGAATAGAATACCGACTATACACATCCAATGTGTGTTCTGTCGCTTTAGTAGAGTATTTACTGTAAATCGGATAGGCTTCTTTTGCATAATAACTCATGCACATGACTCGGTCACCAAGTTCGTTGATGTGAGGCATTGCATCCCAAATAAATTTTCTACTCGCAGTCCATGCAAAGTCTCTGACGTTTTCAGCTTTGTAATGCCAAGTCTGCGTACGTGTTGAAGGCGTTTTTTGTTCCATTGTCTTTGCCTCATCAAGAGTCACGATCTCTAATGGTTCTTTTGACGTTTTTGCTGCTTCCCATCGCTGTTTTTGAGTCCTGGTTAGCACGCTATCGTAATTTTGACATTCGCCTGTGGAGCCAACCACAAAATCATCTGGTACAGTCATTTTAACATCATAATCTCCGAAGGTTAATGCAAATTCACCTCTGCCTGTAAATTGATTGTTTTGCCAGCCTTGATTGTCAGTATAGGAGCACATTCTAGGAAACCACTGTACGATGGTATACAGATAATTTCCATCATCTTCAAAGTATTCGTATCCGCCTCTTCCCCAACTTTTTGAATTAATGCGATCTATCAAGTAGTAATGCCAGTCAATATTGAATGTTACTTTTTCTCCAGATTCCAACGCTTTCGGAAGATCTATTCTCATCATGGTCTTATTTATGGTATAATCTAGAGCTTTACCATTCGCGTCGGTAACTGCCTGTATTTTGTGACCATATTTATCCATAGTTTCAAAATAGTTTAACCCTTCCAATTCGTCTTTGCTCATATTGGGTTGAATGCTACTTGGTTCCATATAATGTTTATCTGCGTCTGGACTGTGCTCATTTTCATCTAATTGAATCCACAGATAACTTAATGCAGTGGGAGAGTTGTTGTGATACGTGATTGTTTCCTTACCATCTAATCTATGTTCTTTTGTGTTAAGCGTGCATTCAATTGTATAATCGGCTTGCTGTTGCCAATAATCAGGTCCTTGATTGCCATCTATATTTCTATATCTGTTTGGAGAAGGTAACCAAGAATCAATTTGTTCAAATTTATTCCCATGATTAGAACGATTTGGTTGATTCTGTGAAAACAATAAATTTGATTGACAAGCAAAACAACAAATCAGAATAGAAAAAATTAGACGCATCATTGAAAATAAATTTTTTGTAAAAATATAAAGCTGCGCCTATCTTTTCAGATTCTTATCATTTGTTTAACAAGCTCAGACCATTTCTCGGAATATAACGACTATTTCGCCTTTAATTGAGGGTTTTGAGGTGTAATGCTCAATCATATCGTCTACTAATTTGGTTTCAATCTCTTCAAAGACCTTTGTAAGTTCTCTTGCGACGCATACTTTTGTCTCAGGTCCGATGTATGTTTTAATCTCATTAAGGCATTTCAATAACCGAAATGGCGATTCATACAATATTACCGTCGTGTCTAATTCTTTAAGCATTTTCCATTTTGTTTGTCGTCCTTTTTTGTGCGGTAAAAATCCAGCAAAATAAAAGGCTTCACAAGGCAAACCAGAAGCTGTCAGAGCAGGAACAAACGCTGTAGGCCCAGGTAAAGGTATGACTGCTATTCCGGCCTCTCTAGACTTTTTTACAAGCAAATAGCCTGGATCAGAGATGCCAGGTGATCCAGCATCTGACACCAATGCCATAGTAACCCCTAATGATAATTGTTGAATAATATCGTCAGCTTTTTTATGTTCATTGTGTGAATGAAAAGATCTTAAGGATGTCTCAATCTGCAAGTGCTTGAGAAGTTTACCTGTTTGGCGAGTGTCTTCCGCAAGTATCATATCTACTTCACTCAGAACATCAATAGCTCTCAAAGTAATATCCTTCAAATTACCAATAGGTGTCGGGACTAGATACAGCATATACAAAAATAGTGAATAAAAGTCTTTTGGATATTTACGCTTCAGTGGCTGAGTAAAATTATATTCTATGAGTGGAAGCGATGAAATATCCCGATTATTGGATAAACCAAGTCTAAAGTAATCAAGTGAAAAATTACTCATTGATAAATCTCCTTTTTACTCCCTACCAACTTTTGTCTTCTTTGCAGCTGTCTATATTTAAAATTTTGCTTAGTTGCCTGCTCATATCATAATTTAATGAGTTAATACGTTTTTCATTTCAATGATTAGATATAAGTGCCTTTATCTTTCTTTGCTATTCAGTTTTGCTGCATTCAATGTCTATGCTCAAAATAATAACGACTGCAATTCTGCTCTCCTCGTAAGCAATACGGATGATTTTTGTGATATTTTTTCTAATGATAACGCGACAGATTCTGGATTGATGGATGATGGATGCTGGACAACAGACCCTATAAAAGATGTTTGGTTTAGATTTACAGCTCGTCGTCAAGGCATGTTGATTCGAGTATTTGCAGGGAGAGATATAGACGATGGATTCGGGAGTGCACGCATTCAAGTATTTTCAGGAATGTGTGGGGAACTCGTCGATTTAGAATGTTTTCCTCTGATAAGTAATACTAATTTGGATGAATTCGAATTGTATTTGAACACTCTTGAAATAGGGGAGGAATATTTCATTAGAGTAGATTCCAAAAGCGAAGCGAGAGGAAATTTTGAGCTCTGCCTAAATTCTTTCAACCCGCTGATTCAACCATTCCAAGATTGTTCGGATGCTCGTACATTATGTAACACTGAGGGCTTTTCTGTTAATTTCTTATCTGGAGGTGGTAACGACAACAATGAACTTGAAGACTCATGCCTTGATCCGCGAGTAAATGGAAATGGTTTTGGCCCTTCGGAAACAGGTTCAATATGGTATGTGTTTGAATGCCGTAATCCAGGAGACTTGGTGTTTACATTGACTTCAAACCGTGACCTAAATAGAGGAGTAGACTCCAATCCAGAAGAAGATCTTGATTTTATTGTGTACGAGTTACCTTCTGGCATTAATTCGAATGGGCCAAATGATTGCAGTAATAAACAATTACTGCGCTGTATGGCATCAGGGATCACAGTAGGAGGATCTGATGAGTTCAATAGACCTTGTCTGGGTGAAACAGGACTTGCCATTGGTGAAACCGATATCCTAGAAGAAGCTGGGTGTAGCGGAAATGGTGATAATAATTTTTTAGCACCAATCCCCATGACAACTGGTACAGCATATGCTTTGGTAGTGAATAATTTTAGTCAAAGTAATTTTGGCTTTACCCTGGATTTTGACGGAACGACAGGTACATTTGTTGGTCCTGAAGCAGATTTCACAACAGATAAAACACAATTGTTTTGTGATCAAGAAATTACATTTACAGATCAATCACTTCCTGGCGTTGACGGTCAATTAACATACCTATGGAATTTTGGAGAAGGAGCGTTTCCGAATGAAAGAGAAAGAAGCCCTGGGCCTCATACAATTACTTATGAGTCTTTTGGAGAGAAATTCATTTCTTTACAAGTAACAAGTGGTGATGGTTGTGTTAGTGTCGATGTTTTAGATTTAGATGTCGGCACTTGCTGCGATCCTGCGTTTGCCACTTTAGATTATGAAAGTGAGCCGTTTACGATAGATTGTCCAGGAGACCAGAATGGCGTGTTTCAATTGGTTGAAATTGATGAAGGGCATGGTGGAGTTTTATTCTCTTTTGATGAGGGCGATAATTTTAATGCACAATCATCAATTGACATGCTTGCCGCTGGAGATTATCAAGCCATTGCGCGAGATAAGAAAGGGTGCGAGGATCCAATAGATTTAGTAATAACAGAGCGTCCAGGGCTAACAATAAGTGCAGAAGCAAGTCCGAACGTATTGGGATTGGGAGAAACAACGACATTAACAGCAACTATTGATGGAGATCTTACGAATGTGACTACTTTATGGGAGCCCAGCCAGTTTGTTGATTGTGAAGATTGTCTCACTACTGTTGCAAGCCCTGTTATACCTACAGAGTTTATCATTACTGCTGAAAATGAATTTGGCTGTACCTTTCCTGCTTCAGTCTTTGTTGAGATTGATCCAAATTATGAAGGACAGGTATATCAACCAAATGCCATTACACCCAATGGGGACAATATTAACGATTACTTTAAACTGTATGGAAGTTTAGCTGTAGCTGGTATCGATCAATTAAAAGTGTTTAACCGTTGGGGAGATTTAATGTATAATGGGACCAACTTACCTATAGAAGAAGATTTTGCAATTGGATGGGATGGCACATTTAATGGTGTACCACTCAATCCTGATGTCTTCACTTGGGTAGCTGAAGTGAGATTCATTGATGATAATGTTATTGTATTCAAAGGAACTGTTACATTGATAATCAATGAGAGATAGTCTATTTATATTCTTCTTGCTGACGCTATTATTGTCGTGCAATAGAGATAAAGTAAAATCTGATGATGATTTAACTGAGAACATTTCTAAAGATGAAACTCTTTTTGATGTCGAATTATCATATTCTGACTCTGCCATAATACAGGTGCGCATTATCAGTCCAATGCTAATACGTAAAAAGGAGAACGGTGAGCTTCTTGAAGAGTTTCCTAAAGGACTTCATGTAGAGTTTCTCAATAAAAATGGAACAGTTTCTTCCTACCTAGACGCGAAATATGCTATGAGATACGAACGTAAAGGAATCGTAATTGCAGAAGACAGTGTAGTTGTCTACAACAGGCTTAATGAAAAACTAGAGACCTCTCAACTTACCTGGGACGAAGCAAATGAAAATCTCGAAACACCAAGATTTGTCAAAATTACAAGACCAGAAAAAGGTGACACAATTTATGGTTTTGGACTAACTGCAGACCAAGAATTCAATAGATTTGAACTGAAAGAAGTCTCTGGAAAGTCTAAATTTGATAATCTTGTTAATTCTGTGAAATAAAAGTTGGTATTTAGTGACTGTTACAAATATCATTCCGTCATCATTATTGTCGGAAACGAAACCACGTGATTATTTTTGGTATTCTTATTTGTTTATTACTATCTGCATTCTTTTCAGGAATGGAGATGGCATTTATATCGGCAAATAAGCTTGAACTAGAGCTTCTGAAAGAGAAATCTGAAGGAAAATCCTCAATCATAACCAATTTTTATTCAAAGTCAGATTCTTTTTTGACAACTATGCTCGTAGGGAACAACATTGCGCTAGCCGCATTCACTTTCTTTATGACAAAGTTTTTAAGTCAGTATGTATTCGTTTCCTTAAATGAAGGATTTTTATTCCTTTTAGTAACAACCTTAGTATCTACAGTGATCGTTTTATTGTTTGGTGAATACTTGCCAAAACTGTTAAGTAGCCTCCATGCTGAGAAGTTTTTGTTTTTTTTTAGCATACCTCTCTTAGTATTTAAGAATTTACTTTTTATACCTGTACAGTTTACAAGCTTCTTTTCTAACAGGTTTTTAAAGTCGAAAAAGAATGAACAAAAAACTCATAATGAGCATATTATAGGTAAGACAGATTTAGAATATTTTATAGATGATGCAGTGGACGATAAACAAGAAGATGCTATTGACAAGAACCTATTTACAAACGTACTAAGATTAGACAAAATCAAGGTAAAAGAATGCATGATTCCTAGAACAGAAATTGTGTATGTGGATAAATCAATACCACACAATGAATTGATAAATGTTTTTAATAAATATAAACATTCTAGAGTATTGGTAACCAATGACAGCATAGAGAATGTTTTGGGCTACATACATCACCAACAATTGTTAGAAGAATCTAACACATTGAATTCCAGTATTTTACCAATAAAGTATATTCCAGAATCTATGAATGTGAAAGACTTGATTTCATTGTTTCGTAAGGATAAAATGAGTATTGCTTGTGTTGTTGATGAGTTTGGTAGCTTGTCTGGTTTAATCACAATGGAAGACCTTGTAGAGGAGATTTTTGGTGAAATAGAAGATGAACATGACAGCTCTACTTTTACAGATATCAGACTCGAAAATGGAGCCTATATTTTGTCTGGAAGGACCGAATTAGATCAGTTAAAATCCAAATATAAAGAGCTGCCAATCTACAATAGTGAGTATCAAACTATTTCTGGTTTCGTAACCGCAAATTTTGGCAAAATTCCAAATAAAAATGAACGTGTAATTATTGAGAATTTTGAATTTATATGCGAAGAAGTGAGTGATACAAGAGTGGAGCTTGTTAGAGTAAATAAATTGATTTAAAGTGTTGATTTAAAGTTGTTTACAAAATAAAACATTTATTTATATGTATCAGAAGAGTAAGGTGTTACATATAGTTAAATTAATAATTTGAATTTTATATTATATATTATTTTGCTAACAGCATATTTTTTATGAAGTTTGCTAGGTGTAATACCTTCTAAAATTATACATTAAAACGATTACTAAATTATTATTGCATAATATATTCCGAAATGTTGTTAAAATTTACAAAAATGTTCAAAACTAAAACGAACGCACTTCAGCCCAGATTCAGGTTGATAGTTCCTTTTATTTTGTTCTTGGGAGCGATGCTGGTGTCAAACACCTCTTTTTCTCAGATCAAGATAGGTGGGGATCCAGAAACCATTGATGATGGTTCGATTCTAGAACTTGAGTCTACTGACGGAGCGTTTATTCCTCCAAGAATGACTACCGCTCAACGAGACGCAATACCATCCCCATTGCGTGGAGCTATCATATTTAATACTGAGTCCAACTGTTTGGAAGTTAACAAAGGATCTGATTCAGATCCCATTTGGGAATGTATAGAAGGTCAAGTAGGTGCTCAAGGCCCTCAAGGCCCTGAAGGTTCACAAGGACCAGTTGGACCAGTTGGTCCTCAAGGTAAAGATGGACCTACAGGTGCAACAGGTGCTCAAGGTCCACAAGGAGCTAGAGGTCCAGCAGGCCCACAAGGTGATACAGGCGCAACAGGTGCTACAGGAGCAGTTGGAGCAACCGGTGCTACTGGCGCAACTGGTCCAGCAGGTCCACAAGGAGAAACAGGCGCTACGGGTGCAACAGGAGCTACAGG
>CAYVFU010000118.1:0-13166 GCA_964450495.1 uncultured Saprospiraceae bacterium
GAGACTAATAAACCTTTAGCTCGCTACAGTATTAAAAAGCGAACAAAAGGTCTCCAGACCTCTTTGTGAATTTTAAAAAAAAGCACCTCTAAAGAATTGAATTAGTTGTTGCGATTAAGCAAAGATTGATCTCGTTTTCCAGTTTCAATGGACTCATCAACTGTTTCTACAAAATCTGAGATTGAGCCAAATTCGTTTCGATAATTAATACCAAAACCGTTTTTGTATTTTCTACCAAACCCTTCTGTTTCGTCATAATCAAAACGACTGTACAGTTGAAGTTTTAGTTTGCGGTCATCTGTGATGAAGTAATCCAAGATAACGTCACCTACCACATAGCTTTCTACACCGTAAGTCGGTTCCCACACATAGTTACCACCAACATTCAACACAAAGTCATCATTCTTAAAATAATATCGTGTACTAATGTCTAATTCATCAGGTATGAAATTGGCTTCTCCTGTTTGGGCATCAAAAATATTTGTGTTTTCATTCAAGCCTATATTGACATCTATACCTTTTATGAAGGATTCGTCACTGAGACCTTGTGCAATCAAATCATTGACGACTAATCCAAGTTGACTTGTAAAGAATTCTGTTACGTTATTGGAGAATGTGACTAGCGAACTTGTACCAGATATGTTGGATAATGGATTGTCATAGGGCAAGAAATTTTTAAATACTAGCAACCCAACCACTTGGTTATTTATTCCATTTTCGGTTGCGCGCAAGGTCCGCATTTTACTGTCAGTATACGATTTCAATTCTCCTGTGACTTGCGGAAATTCAATATCAAAATTTACAATAGGCTTATACAATGTACCATCTAAGACCAACTCCAAATTGATATCGGTTCTGTTTCTGGCTTCTTGTTCAAGTTGTCGCGATCCTCTATTTAAATATTCCGTAAGAAAAACATTTAGTGGAGCACGGACACCAGTATACACAGCTTCTACATTCAATGAGGCATCGAAAGGATCGCCGGTCCATCTGAGTGTACCACCATCTTTGATCCTAAATGGTTTGGCAATTAAGCCGTATGCGGAAAATAGATATTCTCCACCGGTGACATTGTAATCACCAAACACTTCAAAAATCCCTGTGCGGGTAATGGACAAAGACACATTCCCATTACCATTCCCTTTCAATATCTCTCCCACTCTTTCGTCAAAAATAATTTCTACACTTGCTTCATCAATAATCTCTAGATTCATTTCAAAATTTAATCCTAGCAATTGATACTTTTCTTTGAAATCTAATTCTTCATCTGTCGAATCTACTTCTGTTCTAAATTTTATAAAACTTTCATCAAAATCGTAGACAGCATCTGAAATTGGAAAAGACAATTTTGCATTCGGAGATGTCACAGCTTCTACATAAATATCGGCCTCACTAAAAGGTCCTGAAAAATCGACGGACATCTCACCTTCTCCAAGACCGTAGTATAAAGGATTATCCTTTTTAGTCGTATTTAAGCCTATAAACCTGTCTGCTGCAATGTTGAGATCCATAGTTATGTCTGCGAAAAAGTTGTGATTCAATCCTCCTGTCATTGTTGCAACATTCCCTTTGGAATCCACTAATTCTACCCCAGTAGCATCAATAATATTTTGATCAAGTTTCACCCATTGCTTATCTACAGTATAATACTCTCCTAAGTAATCAACTTTAGTACCTGCTTCTTCAACATAAGCATCTCCTTGCAATTGCAAATCATTTAAGTCACCATATATTTTCGCATCAATATCTACCAATCCTTTGGTATTAGAAATCCCATCCGGTATCATATACTCAAAAATACTTAGGGGATAATCATCCATATCTACCTTAACATCAAGCTCCTTTTTGTCTAAATCATAATCGCCTGTAATCAATACATTTTGCGAATCCTTTGCAATTGCAAATTGAATGTCAAGCGCATTGACTTCATTTCTCTTTTGAATTTTCAATAACAAATCCCCAAATGCGTCATCATTGACTCTGAAGTCTGGTACATCCACCAAACCTGTAATAAATTGCTCGCCACCAAAAAGGCTATTCACCTTCACATTTATATTACCCTCACCTGTGAAAATCATTTTATCATAGTCTATGGCAGGGTTTAAGAGGTCAAGATCAAATCTGAATAGATCAACAGATAAACCTTTATTATCTAGGTCATCTAGGACGATAGAACGGTAGCTATCAGAAATCATCAAATTGTCTAAATCGATATAGTTTTTAGCAAATACAATTTTATTCTGGGGATTTATCAACCACTGTTTGTCTAACATGAAGAGTTCATTCTTTTCAATATTGATTTCATATCCGTTTTCATAAGGCACTGGAATGTCGTCATTTGGAATAAGTTGGCCAGAGATTGAGATATTTTGAAATGAATCTATTTGTTGCTCTGTCGTAATTTCAAAATCTATGATATCCCCAGTGGTCTTGCTCTCTAGACGCATAGGATTAAACCTCATTGATTGTACTTGTGATGAATCAATTGTCAGCAAGAAAGACCCTTCGTCATTTTCATTAAACGCACTGAGCTTGACATTTTTAAAACTCAAATCATTAAATGTAAGCGATGGAGACACTATTTCTAGATCAAATAATTCTTGTGAAGAATTTAACCAGCTTTTGATTCTCGTTTTCTCTAGCCTCAGGTTTTGTATAGATGCTAGTTCAAATAGGTTTTTCGAATCTTTAATGTGAGCTGTGAGATCATAATCATATTCTTTCTCTATAAAATCACTGGAAAATTCAAGATTTCGCGTGTGGTATGGGTAGTTCTTTTTTAGAATCTGCAAGAAAGTTTGCGGGATTTTTGTCAAATCGAAAATTCCTCTGGCTTCTAGCTCTAGTACTTCAGAGTCAATATTAAAGAGCATATTTTCCCCTCCCAAAGTTTTAGATGTAAGGAAAATGGAATCAATAGAATAAACCGAATCATTTTTGACGAGTAAGAGTCTTTCAAACTTTCCTGTACCAATCATGGTTTTCAAATCTTTGCCCTCCATATCTAAATTAACATCGCCTGAGAGCTGCATTCTATCGCTAGATAGATTCAAAGCATGTAGGTCTACATAGTTGACATTACTCTTAAAATTGTACTTAGGTAAGGAATCAAGATCTGTGATCACACCATTGAAAGATAAATCTATGTTTTCATCTTTTATAGCCAGATCTCCGTTAATTGTATTCTTATCCAAATTCCCGTTAAACTCAATATTCTGATACTCATACTCCTTGTACCAAAATGATTTGATCTTAGTTTCTAATTTGGCGTTGGCGTCGTTTAATACAAGTCCTCTACCTTCACTAATAACTGCAGTAAGATCTACAGATTTGAAATCAGGATTATCGCTCCATGTACCTAGATCAAAATTTCTCAAATCTAGCTGGCCAGAATACGCAAGATTTTCAATGCCATTCTTTGCGTCTAACCTTACATCGGTATCTACACTACCTAAGTTTGTATTCATAGATCCATACAACACTAAATCCGTGATGAATCCATCAACAAGTCCTTGAAAAGAAATATTGCCAAGCTTGCTAAAATTTTCTGGAAGTGTCAAACCCGGAATTATAGATTCTAAATCAGATGCTGTTGTCTGTAACTTTTTGATGGTCAAATGAATGCGTTCCTTTCCTTTTTTATCGATGTTCTTAGCCGAAACAGCACCTTCAAAGACAGTGTATTCGCCTACATTGAGTTCGATATCCAAGGCATTAAGATTTTCTACATTACCATTTAATTTGCCTTTCATTCTCAAGCCATTATTAATGTTTTGTTTTATAAACGCCACATCTTGAAGTCCAGGAACGAAGTATAATAAATCACGTAATGCAAAATCTACATTTTCAATATTGGCATCTATATACACATTACTTATGGAATCTTTCAAATCTGAAAATTGATTGAAAGACAAGTAAAACTGCTGTGAGATTGAGGAGTTATTCGTCTCTAAACCAAAATTAGTCATCTCAATCACATTATCTGAAATAGCCAAAGAATCACATCTAAATTCGTCTACTGCGAAGGTTTCATTTAACAAACCAGAAAATCCCTTTAGAGATGTATTCACTGTGCCTGAGGTTGATACCTGTGAATCTTTCAAGTCTATATTCAGATTCTCAACTTTGAATCGGTCTTTATTAAAAAAGGATACATCTACTCCTGTTTTACCGACTACCGTCTTTTCTATATAGCCTTTTTTTATGGTGAGATCATCTATGTAAAAATTAATTGCTTTCTGTTCTCGGTTATCCATCTTGTCATTTGAAGCAAGATCTTCAGATGCTGTATTCGCAGGTTGCGGCTTACCAGATTGAATTTTTATAACAGGTTCTTCTAGATGCAAGCGTTTTATATCTAATATGCCATTAGGGATATCTATATTTTCAACATCGACAATACCCGCTTTTATGGCATAGTGCTGAATGCTTTCGGTATTTTCATTCACTATTTTAACTGCTATATCATCAAGATTTAACCCATCAAAAGACATCAACAATGGATTCCCTTTATCATTGGTTTCTTCCTCACTACTCATTTTCTGCAGCAGCTTACTTAAATTAGAAATGGAATCTCCTTTTCTGGTGACAAGATTTACTATTCCTCTTTCCAGGTAAATTCTATTGAAAGAAATATCTTTATTCAGTATCGATCTTACGCTACTGCCAAAAGACGTTGAAAAATGTTTAGCATAAATCAAGGTATCTCCTTGTTGATCTTCGATATATAGATCATTTATGATCGCACCTTCGATCAAAGAAAAGTGTACTTCCCCAACATCAACTTTGGTACCTATCTTTTTAGAAAGAGAGGAGGTAACTCTATCTGCAATATAATTTTGAACTTTGGGAATTTGAATTAGGAAAGACACTAAGAAGAAAAGTAAAAAGAGGAAAAGAATGAAATACAGCATATACTTCATCCAGCGTCCCTTGCGAGAACGTTCGACTTTAATTTCAACTTTGGGCTTATCAGACAAATAACTAGATTTTTCTATATCTATAACACAGATAACATGCCATAACCATAGGCTTTTTCAACTGTTTAACAGATAATTAAGTGGCTTTTAGATACTATAACACTTTCTGGTGCAAGGTAATTGTTTCTTTAGCTTCTTTCACATCGTGCACGCGAAGAATTTTAGCTCCATGTTGAAGGGCAATCATATGCAAAGCTGTCGTACCATTTAAAGCTTGCAAAGAATCGCAGTCTAAGGTTTTATATATCATTGATTTTCTTGACAATCCTGCTAAAATTGGCTTTTCAAGGATCGAAAAGACACTTAGTTTTTTTAAGATCTCATAGTTTTGATCTACTGTCTTGCCAAAACCAAAGCCTGGATCGATGATTATATCATGAATACCGTGTTGCATGCACCTATCTACTTTCTCCGTTAGAAAATTAAGGATATCCAATACGACATTTTCATATGTCGGATTGTCTTGCATTACAGTTGGTGTACCAAGCATATGCATCAGTACATATGCCACATTACTATTACCAACTACTTCAAAAATATCTGGATCTATGGATCCAGCTGATATATCATTGATCATATCAACTCCTTCTTCTATAAGAGCTTTAGCTACAGAGGCATAAAATGTATCAATGGAAAGAATAATAGCTGGAAATTCCTTCCTAGCTAATGATACCATAGGCAACATACGCTTCAATTCTTCAGAATCTGTAATACGGGGAGCTCTTGGTCTTGATGACTGTCCACCTAGATCGATAATTGAAGCACCATCTTCAATCATCTGCGCAATAACAGACAAACCTTGATCTGTTGACTCTATTCGACTACCTCTATGGAATGAATCTGGTGTAACATTAACAATCCCCATCACTTGAGGAATACTCAGATCGAGCAGTTTATCATTCGCTTTTATCACATTCATACACAAAACTAAACAGTTAAAACTACATATTATTAGTCTAGATAATACCTTTTCGACTGATACTGTTAAACTAATCAAATAGAGATTTAATTATCTGTTTCTGTTTCTTTTTATTGGATAATTAAATCTATCTTCGACCCATCCTCCTAAGTTTTTTTTAAAAAATAATCAATAGCAAGAATACGTGTCGACAGGAGATACACCAACCAGAGACAAAAAAACTAGTGTAATAGATGTTATCATAACGGTTGCTATAGCATCAATTTTGATTTACGCCATGTCTTTGTATAAACCGAAAACACTTCCAGCAAAAGTTGTCGAAGCCAATATAGAAGAACCCGTATTTAAATTTGGTTTCAATCTTGATCAAGTTTATTTAGAAGAACTCATTTTACAACCAAATCAATTTCTAGGTGACATACTGCAATACAATGGTGTGGATTATAGTCAGATTTCAGAATTAGAAGCTAAATCTAAAGATGTCTACAGTGTCAGGAAGTTAAAAGCTGGCAAACAACTTACAATCGTTAAAGACGACGAATGTGGTGCCGCAAAATGTTTGGTGTATGAACCAGATCCGTTTAACTACGTGCTATATGATCTGAGAGATACCATTCATGTACAGTCAATAGAAAAGGAATATACCGTATGTCAAGAAACCTTATCCGGTGTTATAGAATCCACTTTATGGGATGCTATGAGTGCAGGTGCATCACCTTATGCTCTCATCAGTAATATGGAAGATGCACTTGGATGGAGTGTTGATTTTCCTAGAGCCCAGAAAGGAGATGAATTCAAAATGGTGTACGAAATGAAATACATCGATGGAGAACCTATTGCTGTAGGTGATCTACTTGGTGCCTATTATAAAAATGATGAAGAACATTATGCACTTCATTTTGAAAATGACAATTATACTGGATTTTATGATTTAGAAGGAAGAGCGACAAAACGTGCTTTTTTAAAATCACCAGTAAAATCCAGCCGTATTTCTTCTCGATACAATTTAAGAAGAATGCATCCTGTACTTAAATACAGAAGGCCTCATTACGGGACAGATTATGCAGCTGCCAAAAACACGCCTATCAGAGCTGTTGCAGATGGTGTTGTAGAAGTG
The DNA here is from genome assembly GCA_964450495.1 of uncultured Saprospiraceae bacterium. Taxonomy (GTDB): domain Bacteria; phylum Bacteroidota; class Bacteroidia; order Chitinophagales; family Saprospiraceae; genus CALFUK01. The sequence goes on from CAYVFU010000118.1 coordinate 7,016, forward strand.
GCAAGTTATACGAAGAATAATGGTAATTATGTAAAATTAAGACACGACTCGAAAATACAAACACAGTATCTCCACATGAATAAACGTGCTTCAGGCATGAAAAGAGGAGTACGTGTCAAGCAAGGACAGACTATTGGATATGTTGGGAAAACAGGTTTAGCAACAGGCAATCATGTTTGTTTTAGATTTTGGAAAAATGGCAAGCAGGTTGATCATACTCGAATGAATTTTCCACCACCAAAACCGATGGACCAAGAGGATCTACCTCAATTCTTTGAGCAAAAGAAAATAATCTTAGATATTTTAAAGTCAATTCCTGATCCGGTGAAGAAGGATAATTCTGATGACTTAGCTGGAAATAACTTACTGAATAGTTCTATTGGTTCGCTTTCTGTAAAGTAAAGCCGAAGCTGGAACCAATGTTCTCCGTACTTCTTACATTTATATTCTGCCCATGACTTTCCACAATGTGTTTCACAATGGCTAGCCCTAACCCACTACCTCCTTGCTCTCTAGATCTAGAAGAATCTACTCTATAGAACCTGTCAAACAGATGCTTCAAATGCTTTTCTTGGATTCCAATCCCATTATCAGATATTTCTACCAGAATTTTTTCGTCGAGATTATAAAAGCTGACATGAGTTGTTCCTTCCTCATCATTATACTTTATCGAATTTACGATTAAGTTATTTAGAACTGATCTGATTCTCTCTTTATCCGCCAATACAAATGTAGACGCACTTGCTCCCTCCTTAAACAACAATTTTACGCTCTTCTTTTTTGCTAAAAAATTAAGATCATCGAAGACTTCTTTAGTAAGCGCTTTGATATCAAACGTACTCATCATCAGAACCACATTCCCAGATTCTAATTGATGTATAATTTCAAGATCATCAACAATGTTTTGTAATCTCTCTGCATTACTTGCTGCTTTTCGAACGTACTTTTTATTGATCTTCTCATCATACAGCCCTCCATCCAGAAGTGTCAGCAAATAGCCTTGAATGGCAAAAATTGGTGTTTTTAATTCATGCGAAAGATTACCGACAAAATTTCGACGATAGTCTTCCAAATTTTTAAGATCTGAAATCTCTTTTTCCGTATCTGCAGCCCACCTAGCTACCTGTGTATTTACTTTATCGAAATTACCTTCCACAACAAAATCTTCGTTATCAGAGAATTTTTTATTTGAGATAATCTTATAAATAAGTTTGATCTTTCGAAACACAAATCTTTGTAAAAAGTAATTCGTACTATAGAAACAGATAATCGCAAATACACTAAAGTAAATAGCTAAAAAAATAAAGGAAGATTTACCACTAAAAAAGAAGACATAGCTCACCATAAAAACAGCTGCAAATATTGTAATAAATGCAGTAATATAAATTGATACTTGTTTAGTGGTTAGATTTTTAAACATAACGTTTTTTACTCTACAGAAGAAATGATTCGACTAGCTAAAACTCAAACTTATATCCAATTCCTTTATAGGTCAGGATATATTCTTTACCAATTTTCTCCCTCAATTTTCGGACGTGGACATCTACTGTCCTATCTCCAACAATGACTTCTCTACCCCATACTTCAGATAATATTTCTTCTCTATTAAATACTTTACCTGGTTTAGAAGAAAGTAATGCCAATAAATTGAATTCTTTTTTGGCCAAAGAGATTTTTTCATTGTCTTTGTATACAAGGTATTTTTCTTTATCGATTTTCAAATCCCCGAATTCTATTTCTGAAGAGGAAGAATTGGTTTTTCGATTACTAACATGTCGGCGCAAAAGTGCTTTTATTCTACTCTTAAAAACATTGGGTTTTATTGGTTTTGTAATGTAATCATCTCCTCCATTATCAAAAGCTGCTACTTGCGTGAAAGATTCATTCTTTGCGGTTAAAAATGCAATTAGTGTATCATTAAAGTCATCATCTTCTCTTAGTCTATTGCACACTTCGATACCATCCATATCAGGCATCATAATGTCAAGTACAATTAAATCAGGTTTAAAGGAATACGCCTTTTTAATTGCTTCATTTCCATTTGTAGCTGTTTTAATTTCGTAATTATCCTTTTTTAGATTGTACTTCAAAAATTCTAAGATATCTTCTTCGTCGTCAACCAAAAGTATCTTCGCATTAAAATCCATAAATTAATTTTTCTCCAATAAATTATCTTCATCTATTTTCCCTACCTCTTCTAACTCTTCTTCTCTGCTTTCTAGTTCCTTACTTAACTCTTCTATTCGTGCCACAGCTTTTGCATTAAGTTCTTTGTATGACTCCATATCAGTCTGCACCAAAAAAAATAACGTATCAAATTCATCCTCAGACAAATCATGAATCAAGATAATATTATTTCTAAATGACGTTCGTAAACTATCCCTGACCCATACTGGTTGCTTATTCAGAGTAGATTCAGCTATGTATAAATCAACAAATACATTTACTAACTTATCCTCATCATCTAAGATTGGATAAAATGCCTTCTCCTGTTGGCATGCACTAATGCCACAAATTAGCAAGAACAGCTTAATATAATTTCTTCGGATAAGTAAATAAGAAAATATTTCCATTTGATTCTGAAACTTCATTCCAATTATTAACTGCAAATTTAAACCCAACTATACCTGTTGTCGGTACATTATCTATATATATGGAAGAAAAAAGATTAGCAAAAGTTGTAAAACCTGGATTGTGGCCAAACACCAATGCTTTATCATATCTGTCATCAATTTGGCTAATAACGCGTAATATTTCTTCTCTAGAGGCATGGTAAAGGTCTCTTTCTGTAACAAACTCTTCCAAGCTGTCTTCAAACGCCAACTCAAATTCTTTGGCTGTAAGCTGTGCCCGTTTGGCAGAACTTGACACTATCACATCCACAGAGCCTATGGAATCCTTGAGATACGTAGCCATTTTGGGTGCATCTCTTCTTCCTCTTTTATTTAATGGACGGTCGTGATCAGCTAGGCTACTGTCGTCCCAAGATGACTTTGCATGTCTGATAAGATACACTTCTTTCATATATGCGCGCAATGATTAACAATGTGTCTCGTAAGATACAAAGAGAAGCCTTTAATAGCCAGTAAAATATACACGAAGAAAAGTAAATCAATTCCACCAGACTGCATAACCTTGGGCTTTTAAGCGCTTGGAGAGTTGTTCTTCCATAAGTAGTGCTTCTTTTCTACTTAAAGGATTATAATCCGCATAAAGGCTTGGACGTAAAATTTTGCCATATCGTTCTACATAATAAGAAGACAACTTATGTCCTTTTTTAGATTTGGCACCGGTTAAGTGTTTTTGGAACCTGACTTTAGGATGATGCGAAGTCATACCGACATACAGACATTCGAGTACCCCCTTATATTGTGGATTTGCAGCCCTGAATTTCCAATCCTTAGTCCAGACAGATTGATCTAATTCTACAACATAAACGTGATGTGTCTTTTTGCTTCTCAACTCAGATTATTTATACTAACGTTTAAGCAAATACACTTCCAATTTTGCGGATACATCAACTTTACACTTTTTACATCGATAGAAGACTGAAATCTGTTAGATTTACAGCAAATTATAAAGCATGAATCACATAGCAGTTATAGGAGCAGGCACGATGGGTAATGGAATTGCTCACGTCTTTGCCATGAATGGTTATCAAGTCACACTTATTGATATTTCTGAAGATGCATTGCAACTTGCATTGGCAACAATAGATAAAAATCTTAACAGAATGGTATCAAAGGACTTACTAAACGAGTCAGATGCCACAGATACAAAATCTCGAATTCAAACTAACGTAAGTATAGAGGAAGGTGTATCAAAGGCCGACTTAGTCATCGAAGCTGCTACTGAAAACTTGGACCTCAAGCTCTCCATTTTCAAAACCATTGATGAAAATGCTCCAAGTCAAGCAATACTTGCCACAAACACTTCAAGCATTTCCATTACACACATAGCATCTGTGACTTCAAGACCAGATCAAGTGATAGGCATGCACTTTATGAATCCTGTTCCAGTAATGAAACTTGTAGAGGTGATTCGAGGATATTCCACTTCAGATGAAGTAACGACAACCATAATGGATCTATCGCAAAATATCAGCAAAGTGCCAGTAGAAGTGAATGACTATCCTGGCTTTGTTGCAAATAGAATCTTATTACCAATGATAAACGAGGCTATCCATACCTTACACGAAGGTGTCGCTGGTGTGGAAGAAATAGATACCGTAATGAAACTTGGAATGGCTCATCCAATGGGACCGTTGCAACTGGCTGATTTTATAGGACTGGACGTTTGTTTGGCTATTCTGAATGTGTTGCACGAGGGTTTCGGACAACCCAAATACGCGCCTTGCCCATTACTGGTCAATATGGTAAGAGCAGGAAAGCGAGGCAGGAAATCAGGTGAAGGTTTTTACAAATACACGAAAGGATCCAAAGATTTGGTCGTCTCCTCATCTTTTTCATGATCATCAGTCGAATAGGTATAGAAGATTATTTTAATATGTTAAATCTATCATATTATTAAAAATCTTAACGTGAAACAGGCATACAGTTAGATTTCTCTTTAGTAATTTAAGACTTCAACATTGTAAGTGAACTACAAAGAAGCTTATATATTACACTATATTTTTATAATCAGCGTCGCGATGCTGTCCAGTATAAACAGTGTTGCTCAAGGAGATTATAACAACGTTAACCTAAAACAGAAATCATACAGCATAGGTGCATTATCCGCTAAATGGGAATCAGGAGATAGAGGACCTGGAACCATCTCTACTTCAAATGATCCTGGTGGACTATCCTATGGCACCTATCAAATTTCGATCAAACACGGGGCAATCTGTGATTTCTTTGAAAACGAAGGAGCTGTATTTCATGATTCATTCAAAGATTTACATCCAGGAAGTAAGCCATTTAATAAACAATGGAAGTCAATAGCGGATTCCGCCCCAGAAGGTTTTCATCTGGCACAACATAAATTCATCAAACGGACACATTTTGAGCCATTGACAAAAAGGTTGAAACGCCATATCAATTTAGATGTCACAAATTATTCGCCAGTATTCCAAGATGTCATTTGGTCGATTGCTGTCCAACATGGCCCTTATACGAATGTGATCAAAAACGCTCTACAGGGACATAGTATTTTTAGTGTATCAGAAGCCGAATTGATAAGATGTATTTATAATGAGCGTTCAAAAATCAGAAGCGGAAAAATGGTCTATTTCCCACGGGTAAAAGATACCTGGCAACACCACTTACTGCAGCGCTTTGATCAAGAATTAGAAGAAGCTTTAGATACTTTAGAACTTTTTGGATTTACTGAGGTATATGAAGATCCTCATGCAGATCAAAAACCAAACTATATTTTCACAACTACATACAAGGCTCAAGAAAGTTACTCAGAAATAGATATTGCGAGTATAGAAAATACCCCTATAAACTATGAATACGATCTAGAATCCAACTCCTACCAAACAGAAATAAAACGCAATTACTCGCCAGCAAGAATCAATGTAGTCAACCGAACAAGAGAATTGATTGAGGAACTCATACCTGTGACGCCTTTGCACACTTATAACTTTATCAAAAGCAATACAAAATTCACACTAAAACAAAACCCAACTTCCCCATCCTATCGTATCCTATTAAAAGTATTAGATAATCCAGAATATACATTTACCAAACTTCCACAAGGTTCAGTGTATGTAATACATGATACAGAGAAAGGCCTGTATAAATATTACGTAGGTGAAAATTTGAGCTACGAAAATGCATTGAAAGTGGAGAGTTTGATTTATTACAAAGATGTACGTGTAGGAAGGATTGTGGAACATTAGGGTAAATTAATTCCACACAATGCAGCATTAAGCTTAACTCCATAGAATCCACAAGATATAATTTACACTCATTCCTACATCATTAGTGTGTTCATCCTAAGTGAAAGTTTAGTGAATAAATGCTCAAATTGACCGATGTTCTTTACTTAAGCAGATAATAATATCACTAGCTCTTTGATATACCGAAATAGCTGAATATATTTGCGTTCAATTTTAGAGGTCCCGTAGCTCAACTGGATAGAGCAGCTCACTTCTAATGAGCAGGTTTCAGGTTCGAGTCCTGACGGGATCACTTTTTAAAAGAAG